>JBFMGQ010000005.1:0-124852 GCA_040752515.1 Bacteroidota bacterium
CGACTAATTTTATTTCCTTATTTTTGCTCATGTTGTGATTTTGTGTGCAAAACAAATCTACAACATCGGGGGCGAATCCTTCGGGTGAAACCCCCTTATTCTACTTTTTTTTGTCGGACAGTAGTGTTAACAAATATAAAATATTTCTAATAAAATATTAAATAAACTCTCATTTTTTAAATTTACAAAGCATTAACGCTGAGCTCAATTTATTTCAATTTCATAGTAAATTTAGTCCAAAGCAAAAAAAATGTAAGTTTGATGGAGTACATAGCTTAAGTTACTGGCTCAAGTAGGATGATAGTATAATTTTAGGCAAAGGTTTAAACACTTATAATTTATGCCCTCTGAACTTTTATTTTAAAATTCTTAACCATTAAAATAAACTAACCATACAAGATCCCCTTTTACTACATAATTAAATGTGATGCTTTACACGGAACGCAGTCCAATGAATACTGTACCCTATACATTCCCGCTGTGCAGGACAGGCCTTTTATCTTTACCCTTTATTCCCGCTAACGCGGGACAGGCTCTTTAAGCTTTTTAATTGCTATCTTTGCTTTGTTTAAAAATAATTAACACCATGAGGAACAATTGGATAGTTGCAGCATTCACCGTTTTGGCCATCCAGAGCTGTAAGCAAAACCGTTTCGACTCGGTACCAACACCCAAAAATGTTGAGCCAGTTACTATTGTTAGGTTCGAAAAGGAACTGTTTGCCATGAACCCCGATAGCCTGGAAAAATCATATTCCACATTGGCTCAAAGGTACCCCGATTTCAGCAAGCTCTTTACCGAGGGAATAATACGAATTGGTAAAAGCGATTCTCCCGATTTTTACAAGTATTTAAGGCTATTCCTAACCGATACCATGGTGCAGAATGCCAACCGAATGGTAGGCAACACATTCCCAACCAATGCCGATTTTGAGAACAAGCTACAAGATGCATTTGCTCGCTACTCATACTTTTTCCCCGGTAAACCATTGCCAAGGGTTTACACCTATATATCGGGCTACAACCTATCGCTGGCCATCGACGATAGCCTAGTGGCTGTTGGGCTCGATCGCTATTTAGGGAAAAACACCATCCAGTACTCCCTAATGGGAATACCGGTTTACCTGCAACGCAAGATGCATCCCGATAAAGTTCCTTCGGATGTTATGAGAGCTTGGCTTTACAGCGCTTTCCCATTCAACGATTCCATAAACAATTTGCTTAGCAATATGATTTATGAGGGGCAAATCATGTACCTCACCAAGCGAATGCTGCCCCAACAACCCGATTCCCTAATTTTTGGGTTTACCCCGCAGCAGTACAAGTGGTGCCTGAACAACGAGGCTCCCATGTGGACAAACCTGATTGAAAATAAACTGCTGTTTACCACCAATACTTTGGATATCAACAAGATGATTAACGACGCTCCTTTTACTTCGGGGTTCCCAAAGGAATCGCCTGGGCGCGCAGTGGTGTGGATAGGTTACAGGATTGTGGAACGTTTCATGGAACGAAATAAAAATACCGACCTACAAGAACTGATGAATATAAAGGATTACCAGGATATCCTTAACATGGCAAAGTATAAGCCCTAAAAGTTGCCAGTAAACAAAAATAGCTGTAACTTGTTATTCTAAACTGACACAACCAATATGGTTAAATCTATATAGGTTCATGTTAAGTGTATCTTTCCCTAATAACCTAAATTCTTAGTAAATATGAAGAGTGATATTGAAATTGCCCACGAAGCAAAAATGAAACCCATAACCGAAATAGCCGGTATGTTGGGAATCGACACTGATGATCTAGTTCTTTATGGTAAGTACAAAGCCAAGGTGCCCTTGAAGTACATCGATAAGGAAAAGTATCAACAAAATAAGTTGATACTGGTATCGGCAATTTCGCCAACCCCTGCTGGCGAGGGTAAAACAACCGTTTCCATTGGTTTAGCTCAGGGATTAAATAGAATTGGAAAGAAAACAACTGTTGTGCTGCGTGAGCCATCGCTCGGGCCAGTTTTTGGAATAAAGGGTGGAGCAACCGGTGGTGGTTATTCACAGGTTCTTCCCATGGAAGATATCAACCTCCATTTTACAGGCGATTTCAATGCAGTGGAAAGGGCTCACAACCTGCTTGCTGCCCTTATTGACAACAATATTCAAAGCAAAAAGCGTTCGCTTGGGATTGACCCTCGCACGGTTAAGTGGAAAAGGGTGATGGACATGAACGACCGTTCGCTACGCCATATCATTGTTGGCTTAGGGGGAACAGCCAATGGTATTCCCCGCGAAACTGGTTTTGATATTACCGCAGCATCGGAGGTAATGGCTATTTTGTGCCTTGCAGAGAATATCGACGATCTAAAACGCAGGTTGGGTAACATTTTTGTAGGCTATACCTACGATAAAAAGCCAATATACGCCCGCGACCTAAAAGCTGAAGGTGCCATGGCCGCACTACTCCGCGATGCCATTATGCCCAACCTGGTTCAAACCATCGAGGGAACCCCGGCAATTATCCATGGAGGACCATTTGCAAACATTGCGCAGGGCACCAACTCGGTTCTTGCTACAAAAATGGGGCTCTCGCTCAGTGAGTATGTGGTTACCGAGGCTGGCTTCGGATTCGACTTGGGGGCTGAAAAGTTCATTGATATCAAATGCCAGTATGCAGGCCTAAAACCAAGTGCAGTGGTCCTTGTTGCCACTATTAGGGCGCTCAAATATCACGGAGGAAAACCGCTTAAAGAGGTTTCGCAACCCGATGTGGAGGCCTTAAAGCATGGCATTGGCAACTTACAAAAGCACATCGAGAACATGAAACTTTTTGGCATTTGCCCGGTAGTTGCTATTAACCGTTTCACTTCCGATACCAACGAAGAGGTAGAATACGTCAAGAGCATATGCAACGATATGGGCGTTCAGGTTGCCGGGGTTGATGTTTGGGGCAAAGGGGGTGAAGGCGCCATTGAACTGGCTAAAATTGTTAACAAGTTGGCAATGAACTGCCCCTACCAGCACAAAACCCTTTACGATTGGAGTTGGACACCCGAGGCAAAAATTGAAACCTTGGCCAAAAAGATTTACGGCGCCGAAGCCGTTGACTACACCGCTCAAGCTAAGGAGGATTTGAAAAAGGTTTACTCGTTAGGGCTTGATAAGCTACCTATCTGTGTAGCCAAAACCCAAAAATCGCTATCCGATAACCCCGATTTGCTTGGTCGTCCAAAGGACTTTGTGGTTACCGTTAGGGAAATTGAAATTGCTGCCGGCGCAGGGTTTATCATACCAATAACTGGTCAAATAATGCGTATGCCCGGTTTACCCGATGAACCTGCTGCTGAACGTATTGATGTTGATAGCAATGGCGTTATCTCGGGTTTGTTCTAAAATTTCAATGTCATATTACAGAAAAGGTTGGCCTATGCCAACCTTTTCTGTTTTGCTTTGCAACCTACTGGAGCAAAATGGAAATGGTAGGAAATAGTTTTATGAAATGATTCGGAATAACTCGGAATAGATAGAATGGAAGTGGGCTAGAGGTCGTTAATCGAAATTAAACAATGAACAACAACTTTGTCATTTCGAGCAACAGCGAGAAATCTCATTAAAAAAAGAAGGCCTGAAGTGATTAAGCGAGGCTTCGACGGAGCTCAGCAGAACATGAGAGAACCATACTCCAGCATTACAATTCTTTTTTCTGACTCCTGTTTTCCATTACCAACAACTGTAAGCCATCACCTAATCATATGAACCACAATCGATTGCAAGGCGCCGGATTTCTACAGGGCAAGCTCAAACATTATTTCAACTATGCCCTTACAGGCTCCGTTGGAGACTCCTCGGTTTAAATCGATAACAAGCTTGTTCTTTTTATAGATATGATAGGCCAAACCAACAATCTCACGAGTTTTTTCAGTCTCAACGCCAGTGCCATCAGAGTACCGCATAACGCCGTAACTACCAAAGAGGCTTAATTTATTATGCCAGAATTTTATCTCCATAAAAGTATTCCAACCCTTTACCCTGTAGGAGTTCCCCAAAGTATCGGCCAGTGAGCCCTCGTGGTTACCCAATGAGTTGAACACCTGCCCGGTGATTACAAACCTTAACGATTCATAGCTTAAGTAACCGGTATGGGTATCCCAGTTGGGATAAAGATTAGTGTTTCCTTTACCGTAAGCGCCAGCATACGAAAACTGTAGGCCGGGTAGGCGATCTGGCATAGGCCTGAGGGTTAAACGCCACTGCAAGGTTTTATTATTGTTCTTTTCCAAAGCATGGTAACCACCGCCATTGAAAACACCTAAAGCGATTGAGCCAAATTTGCCGGGATAGGCATTGCTAATATTTTTTTGGTAATTATCGTCAACCTTGCCACCCAGTAAAACCGATGTGGTTACGCCAAAATCGGCCGATGAAAAAATTTTCATATCGTCGAGGTACTGGCTAGCAACAACCCTATATGCATTAACCTTTTCCTCAAAATCGATGAAAGGAGTTGGTACCTCCCCAACTAAAAGTTTAGGGTTTGTAAATATCCCAAATTTTCTGTCATCCTTTAGCTCAACATAGCAATACTTCAACCGCATTTCAAGGTCACCCTCTCCATCGCCATCCTTATCAACCGTAAGGTCGGGAGTTATCCGACCTGACAGGTACTTGTTCAACGATTTCTCAAAGGTGATATACCCCCGTTTTACAGCAAACTCATTAAAATTGTCATTACCTTCCTCAAAATACCTATAACCCAAAAAGATTTGCGTTGAAACCTTATTGTTTTCCAATAATTGTAATATTCTTTGGTTTTGCTGGTAAATTACAGAATCGGTGATATCCTGTGCATTAAGAAAGAAGGGAGAAATCAACACTAACAAAAGCATAATATTTTTTTTCATAAGCACTCGGATTTTTGGCAAAAGTAGTTAAGTAAATGTAAACTAATTGTTAATATTATTTCCTAATGTTAACTGAATGTTAATTTTTCAGTAAGAGATATAAGGGATCTAAAATAAAAAAAAACAGACAGTCAACCCGGTTTATTCAATGATGCATTAATCCGAGATGGGGCATTAGAATAATCGATGCGATTTAATGGTAGCTTAAGTTTAAAAAAATTAAACTCTAAATCGGGTTTTTGCAAAAATAATTCAAAGCATTCGGTAATAATTGTAATTATGATTGACTTAGAAAAAATATTCTAAGACTAAAGCCATGAACCATATCCACTAAATAGTATTTTTGTAGGTTAACTTAACAAAATGGTTCGGGTAACGTTAAATGATTAAATTGGATTTCCATGGCAAATAGAAAGTTATTGATTTGGGGTTTGGTTGCTGCAATGCTAAGTTTTTTTGTTTTGTTGCTATCGTTTATTCCAAGTCCTCGTTCAGGTTATGAAAGGTACAAAGCGTTGAACCCATGGAGCGATTCGGTTTACCAATCGTCGCTGATTTTTGCAATCCCCATCCCTGAGAAGTTAAGTTTTGCCGGCGAGGAGGTTCCGCTTCAGTACTTCGATGTTCGTGAGTCGCTCGACAGGGAACTGCATGTTAATACCTTTTGGCATTCACAAACGGTGTTGCTGCTTAAGCGGGCAAATCGTTTTTTCCCCATTATTGAGCCAATACTCAAAAAATATAATATTCCCGACGATTTTAAGTACCTAGCAGTTGCTGAGAGCGGTCTTACCCAAGCCGTATCGCCATCAAAAGCTGTAGGCTTTTGGCAAATACTGGAAAGCACAGCAAAGGAGTATGGCCTTGAGGTAAATCAGGGGGTTGATGAGCGTTACCACATTGAGAAATCGACCGAGGTGGCTTGCCAATACTTTAAGAAAGCCTATGAAAAGTATGGCACATGGACGATGGCTGCCGCTTCGTACAACTTTGGCATGAATGGCATAACCAAACAAATCGACAGGCAGGAAAGCAATTCATACTACGATATGGTACTAGGCGACGAAACCGGTAGGTATGTTTACCGCATTTTAGCCCTTAAGGTGATTTTTGAGAACCCCAAACAGTATGGCTTTTTCCTCGATAGTTCCGACCTATATCCACCCCTTGAGTTTACAGAAGTTAAGGTAGATTCAGCAATTACCAGCATTGCCAATTTTGCCAAACAATTTGATACCAACTATAAGCTTATTAAACTGTTTAACCCTTGGCTAAGGGAAAATTACCTAAGCAATAAGTTAGGAAAATCGTACCTGATTAAAATACCCCGAAAGGGATTCCGAGAAGAGGCATATAAATAGATTTTAGGATGATTCAGGATATTGATAAGTCGGCATTAACCGATGAGGGAGAGATAGTGGTTGAAGGTGCCCGCGTGCACAACCTTAAAAACCTAGATGTTACCATTCCACGGCAGAAATTAACTGTTATTACTGGATTAAGCGGAAGTGGCAAGTCGTCGCTGGCATTCGATACCATATACGCTGAGGGTCAACGGCGCTACATGGAAACCATGTCGGCCTATGCCCGTCAGTTTTTGGGTACACTGGAACGCCCGGATGTCGATAAGATTTCGGGGTTAAGCCCCGTGATTTCCATTGAACAAAAAACAACCAGCCATAACCCCCGATCCACAGTAGGAACAATTACTGAAATCTACGATTTCCTTCGTTTGCTTTATGCAAGGGCTTCAACTGCCTACTCTTATAAAACCGGCGAGGAAATGGTTCGTTATACCGATGAGCAAATCATCAACCTGATAAATGAACGATTTACAGGGAAGCGAACTGCCATACTTGCCCCGGTAGTCCGTGGGCGAAAAGGTCATTACAAGGAACTCTTTGAACAGTTACGGAGGAAAGGGTACCTGCATGCCCGAATCAATGGCGAAATAGCTGAACTCCGTCCCGCCATGAAGCTCGACCGCTACAAAACGCATCATATAGAACTATTAGTTGATAAATTCCGCGTTGGCGATGGCGATTTTAAAAGGCTCAGCCAGTCGGTAGCCACAGCCATGAACATTGGTAAGGGTATAATCATGGTACTTGACATGGATAGCGGTGAATACCGATACTTTAGCCGTAACCTGATGTGCCCTTCAACAGGCATTTCGTACGACGAACCGGAGCCGTACACCTTTAGCTTCAATTCGCCCAAAGGAGCTTGCCCCCACTGCAATGGGCTGGGTTTTATCAACGAAGCCGATATTGAACGAATAATACCAGACCCCAAATTAAGCATAAAGCGTGGAGGCATTCAACCCTTGGGGCACTACAAAAACTCACTCATATTCTGGCAACTGGAAGCTATTGCCTCCAAATTTGACTTCTCACTCTCCGACCCAATTGAACAAATCCCCGAAGAAGCTCTTAGCGTAATACTTTACGGTTCGGAGGAGCAGTTTAAACTAAAACATCCGAGCATTGGGGTTAACAGCTCATACTTCCTAAGTTTTGAAGGGGTAATCAGCTACATTCAGAACCATCAGGCTAATGATGAGCTGAACGGCAAAGGCGACCGGTGGGCAAACCAATTCATCAAACAGGTTGCCTGCCCAACCTGTAAGGGAAGTCGGTTAAAAGAAGAATCGCTTTGGTTTAAAATAGATAACAAAAATATAGCTGATGTAGCGGCCATGGATATTGAAACGCTCTGGCAATGGCTACAGGATTTAGAGAATCGCTTGGGTAAACGACAAAAAGCAATTGCTACGGAAATACTGAAGGAAATTCGTGAACGGGTTCACTTTTTACTCGATGTAGGGTTAGGTTATCTATCGTTAAACCGTGGCTCATCAACCCTTTCGGGTGGCGAAAGCCAGCGCATCAGGCTGGCCACTCAAATTGGCTCAAAGCTGGTAAACGTGCTATACATACTGGATGAGCCAAGCATTGGGTTGCATCAGCGCGATAACATTAAACTAATTAACTCCCTCAAACAGCTGCGTGACGCTGGAAACTCAGTAATTGTAGTTGAGCACGACGAGGAAATGATTCGCTCGGCCGATTATGTGGTCGATATTGGCCCCCGTGCAGGTAGGCATGGCGGAAAGGTTGTTGCGGTTGGCACTCCAGCTGAAATACTTAAATCGAACTCACTTACCGCACAGTACCTCAACGGGCAACTTGAAATTCCAATGCCTAAGCAACGACGCAAGGGTAACGGCAAATTCTTAACCGTAAAAGGAGCACGAGGTAATAACCTGAAAAACATCACTGTTAAATTTCCCCTTGGCACATTTATTTGTGTTACAGGCGTATCGGGTAGCGGCAAATCGACACTGATAAACGAAACGCTTTACCCTGCCCTAAGCCGTCACTTCTACCGTTCATACGCCCAACCATTGGAATATGATGAAATTGAAGGGATAGATAATATTGATAAGGTGATTGATGTTGACCAATCGCCCATTGGGCGGACACCACGCTCGAATCCAGCCACCTACACCAACGTATTCGGCGATATCCGCAAGCTTTTTGAACTTACACCCGATGCAAAAATCAGAGGCTATAAGGCAGGACGTTTCTCGTTCAATGTTAAAGGCGGCCGGTGTGAAACCTGCAAGGGCGGTGGTGTTCAGGTTATTGAAATGAATTTTCTGCCCGATGTTTACGTAAAATGTCCCGATTGCTTTGGCCAACGATACAACCGTGAGACCCTGGAGGTGAAGTATAAGGGTAAGAACATCAGCGAGGTTCTGGACATGACCATTAACCAAGCGGTTGAATTTTTTGAGAGCATACCCAGTATCTACCAAAAGTTGAAGGCATTACAGGATGTTGGATTAGGCTATATCACCCTGGGGCAGCAATCAACCACCCTATCGGGCGGTGAAGCCCAACGCGTGAAACTAGCCACCGAACTCGCCAAACGCGATACGGGTAAAACACTATATATTCTTGATGAACCCACCACAGGGCTTCACTTCGACGATGTGCGCATTCTGCTCGAGGTGCTTAACAAACTTGTTGACCGGGGTAATACTGTAATAGTGATTGAACACAACATGGATGTGATTAAAACAGCCGATTACATTATTGACCTTGGCCCCGAAGGTGGAGCAGCAGGCGGACAGGTGATATGTAAGGGCACACCCGAAGAAATTGTTAAATCCCATTGCGGCTACACGGCTGAATTCCTGAAACGATACATAAATACCCATTAGCGTTTAACAGGCAATCAACCATCGTTGTCATAAAGAAGACCACAAACATTGGAATGGCAATAATTTCAATACAACAATTATCAAAAAAAGCGAAATTGATAAGCTGGAACTTTTACCGCATTTCTCTCGTTAAATGAAATGTTAATGCTAAAGGTATGGATATCCTAAAAATTGACAAGCGGATTGATTCACCGATGGTACTAGCCGATGGTCAATCGGGTTACTTTGAGGTTAACGGTAAATCGCTACCGGAAGATGCCGTTGAGTTTTACAGACCCCTTGAAAAGTATGTTCAGGAGTATGTAAAATCGCCACAGCCAAAAACAACCATCAACCTTAAGCTGGAGTACCTCAACACCTCATCGTCGAAAAAACTACTCGATATCATAGGTTACTTTGAAGCATTGCCATCGCAGGGGTACGAGGTGGTACTTAACTGGTATCACCGCGACGAGGATCAGGACATGATTGATGAAGGTGTAGAGTTTGCCCACATGACCAGCCTTAAGGTAAATTTTATTGTTGAGCAGTAACTAAAAAATATGAAGTTCCTTCGATGCTCTATTTTATCACTGACGCTTGCCATTACTTATGTATATGCGCAAGCGCAAACAACTGCATTGACCGGTAACAAAGAACTACAGAACAACCTGCAGCAAGCCAGGGAATTAGAGAATAATGGCGATCTCAACGGGGCACTATCAATCTACAACAAAACGGCCACAGCATACTGGGTAAACGGTAAACTTACCGAAGCTCGCGATATTTTTTTGAATGCAGCATCGGTCGCCGAAAGGCTTGGCAACCCAAACGCCCTCAAGATTATTTACAACAATCTTGGAATGGTAAATGTTGATTTAGAACGATATACCGAAGCTATTACTTACTTTGAAAAGTGTTTAGCAATTAACCGCGCCCAAAGGAACAAAGCCGAAACCACATCAACCTTAATAAATTTAGCCAACACCTACAAGGAACTGGAAAAATATCCTAAAGCCCTTGAAAACGCCGAACAAGCCAATGCCATTGCTTTAGAAATAAACGATGCCAAATTGCTCCGAAACACATACTCACTCCTGGCTGAAATACATGAAGCACTGGGTAATTCTGATAAATCGGCAGAATACTTTTCGCTTTACACAGCCTTTTCGCGCAAAATACAGCGCGAGGAGCAGCTGAAAAAAGAAGCCGAAGCACTAAAAATAGTAGAGGAAGCAAAAGGGCAGCTCGATGTGATTAAAACCGAAAAACAGCTAACCGAAAAAGAGCTGAATGAGAAGCAACGTATTCTTGAAACCGTAAAGGATAGCCTCGATAGGGTAGAACAACTAACACAAGAACAAAAATTGCAAATCGACCTGCTAAACAAGGAAAATGCTTTGCGCGAAGCAAAAATCAAAAATCAAATCCTGGTTCGTAATATCTTTATTGTAGTCATAGCGGCTACCCTTGGTATGCTTGGTTTAATAACCCATTACTACCTTCAAAAGAAGCGTTCAAACGAGGAACTTGCCCGCCAAAAAGCTATGGTGGAGGCTAAAAGTCAGGAGTTGATGCAGGCATTACAACAGATTGAAAAGCAAAACCGCGATATAACCAGTAGTATTAACTACGCCCAGCGCATTCAGCAAGCGCTTTTACCTACCTACGACCAGCTGATCAGCTACATACCCAATGCGTTTATCATGTTCCGTCCGCGCGAGATTGTCAGTGGCGATTTTTACTGGTTTGCCGCATACGGAGGACAAGGGATAGCCGCCAATAAGCAGAACAGGCAAATGATTGCATTGCCCCACATTCCCGAAAACGAATTTGGCTTTCTGATTGCCGCGGTTGATTGCACAGGCCATGGAGTACCCGGAGCATTCATGTCGATGATTGGGCTTAACCTACTCGATGTGCTTGTCCGTAGCGGACTAACCCAACCCAATCTTATTCTCAATGAGTTGCATAAGCAGGTGCGTTACTTGCTGAAACAGGAAAACAACGATAGCCGCGACGGAATGGATATGGCCCTGCTGCGCATACATGGCGATGGCCAAACCATCGATTATGCCGGGGCAAAAAACCCCCTCATTTACATTACCAACAACGATTGCCAAATAATTAAAGGCGACCCCTACCCCATAGGAGGCCTACAGAAAGAAGAGAAGCGTGAATTCACCCTGCATACCTTTACCATCGACTCACCCACAAGCTTATACCTGTTTTCCGATGGATACTTCGACCAGTTTGGAGGCCCTGAAAACCTTAAATTTACTTCAAAGCGCTTTAAGGAGTTGTTGCAAAGCATTCATCATCAACCAATGATTGTTCAGCAAGAGCAACTCGAAACTACATTAGACCATTGGATTGGCAGTGATAATACACAAATTGACGATGTGTTGGTTATTGGCCTTCAACTATTGGCAAAACCTTTTAATTTGAATAGTTAATCTTGATTTATTCACAAATTTTTTATTTTTGTATTACCTTATTCAAGAACATGAACAAATTTAAACTTTTAACAATAGCCTTTTCAACTCTTTCCACTTTGTTGTTGGCACAGGAAAATGCCAATAATATTTATGTAAACGACAAGGGCGATATTTTTGTAAAAGCTGATGCACCGGTATACTTCTTCATCAGCCCAGAGAACCGACCCACACAAAAGGTGCTTATACCCAGCACCGACAAGGCCGCCAATCCAATGTACCTAGATGGCGACGGAAAACATTACCTGGTTTACGAAAGTAAAGGCGAAAAAGTACGCTACCTGATTTGGGCCGATGGCATTGGGCCAAAATCAAGCCTATTGGTAACTGGCGGTTTGCTTTTCTACCACAATAACCGGGTTTACGTTGAAGAAAAGGCTGTATTTGCCCCAAGCGCAACCGATTCGAAATCGGGAGTGAAGCAATCGTTCATGTCCGTTGATAATCTGCCTTTTGTTCCAGTTAAAGAAAATATCGAAATTAAGCGTACCGGTGAATACACCATTAGGATTTACTCTACGGACAATGTTGGAAACATAGGCGATACAACATTATACAAGATTGTAGCAGCCCCCGATATAACCTTTAAGGTTGATAATATTTACTTTGAAACCGCAAGTGCGCGAATCACCAATAGTTCCATAGAGAACCTCAAGGAAATGCTCGAAATCCTCAAAAATTACCCCGAACTGCATGTCGAGATTAAAGCCCATGCCGATAGCCGTGGTTCGAGCGATTACAACTTTGAGCTTTCGCAAAAACGCGCCCAATCGGTGGTAAGCTTCCTTTCAGCTAGAGGGATTGAAACATACAGGCTAAAAGCCATAGGCTATGGCGATACCCAACCGGTTAACGAGTGTGTCAAGGGCGTTAAATGCCCCGATAGCAAGCTCCGTGAAAACCGCCGTGTTGAGTTCCGCTTTTACTTACCCAAAAAATAACCATGAGTATGAATAGGCTTGCTCAAATACTTCCTATTGCCCTTACAGGATTTGCACTAATCAGCAATGCCCAGGAACCTGAAAAAAAAGCATTTTATATCGATTCCACTGGAAAGCTATACGTTTCCCCTACCGTTCCCGTTCATATTTACCTGGGCACAAAACCCGATGGAAGCAATGCCGTTTTACTGCGCAATATCAATAAAAATACTACCTCGCTATCCTGGAATGGCACGGGTATCCAGCTAATGACCCACCTCGACCTCTATAAAGGTCGAAAAATACGGTTTGAACTCTTTGCCGATGGTTTACCACCGCAGTCATCCATAAATCCCAAGAATCAAAATGTTCTGGTGCTTAATGATGCTGTGATTATTCGTGGCGGTTCAATTATTGAGCTAAGCGCAACGGATGCCCATGCAGGGGTTGACAATATTTTTTACGCCGTGAACGGTTCGGACTACATGCCCTACACTGAGCCAATCAACCTTACCGACGAGGGCGAATACGAAGTCAAAGTTTACTCAACCGATTACCTGGGCAATGCCGAACCGGTAGTTTCACGTAAATTCATTGTTGATGCCACCCCACCCCAAACCGAAATCTCGTTTAAAGGCGATAAGTACGAAGATGTTTTCTCAGCAAGAGCAGCACTTACCCTAACAGCAAGCGACAGATTTGGTGTAGAATCAACAAAAGTTATGATTGACTCATCGGGCAAATGGACTGATTACAAACTACCCATACAAACCAATACGTTAAATGAGGGATATCATACTCTAACCTGGTACTCAACCGATAGAGCAGGAAATATTGAAGAGCATAGGAGTTACAGATTTTTTGTTGATAAAACACCACCAGTTGTGGTTGAGGAAATTGAAGGAAACTCGTACATGATAGGTACCCGTGAATTCTCATCGGGAAGGAGCCGCTTAAAGGTTATGGCAGTTGACAATAAGGCAGGCGTGAAAGAAATTTTCTACTCATTGAACAACAAGGAATTTCAACTTTACGAAAAACCAGTACTACTGGCCGATATTCTAGGTACGGTAAAACTAAAAACATACGCCATCGATAGGGTTAATAACCGCAGCAACTCCGAAGCTAAAGCTCAGAGCTTTACCATGCCCACCATCGATATCTCTGGGCCTGAACTTGGACACCGCTTTATTGGTCCAAAAGTCATTATCCGCGATACACTTTGGATTGGGCCAGCAACCAAAATTGAACTACTTGCCACCGACAAGGAGGCTGGCGTAAACCGCATTGAATACTCAATCAATCAAGCGCAAAACAGCCAGTACTTTGACCCATTTGTTTTAACCGACGATGGATTCTATAAACTTGAGTTTACCGGTTACGACAATGTGGAAAACGTGAACGTTTCGGGCTTCACCTTCAAGGTTGATACCCAAGCCCCCGAAATATTCTGGCATTTCAGCGTTAAACCTATTGGCTTTGAACAAATTGAAAATCATGACCTTCCGGTTTATCCTGCAAATGTTAGGATTTACGTTGGCGAATCGGATAACCTGACTGCCTCAAATACAATTAAGTATTCCATAAACGGCAATAAAAGTCAGGACTACTCCACACCCATTACAAACCTCAAAGCTGGAATTAATGAGCTAATAATTTGGGCCACCGATGCGCTTGGCAACACACGCATGGAAGCTGTGAGGTTTATTGTAAAATAATTGGCTCACAAAAGGATATAATAAAAAGGCTGCCCAAGGTGCAGCCTTTTTGGTTATCGCACGTTTTCATTCTTAGATTTTCATTGCAAATGCAACTTTTGGGAGTAAACATTAAACATTAAACTTTGAACATTGAACATTAAACTTTGAACATTAAACTTTGAACATTGAACATTAAACTTTGAACATTAAACATTGAACAGTTAACCCGGAGTACCATGAATTAACAAATTCAACGGAGCCAATATAAATGGGGATGCGGAAACATTTTTAGAAGAAATCCATCAATTTAAAAAATCAATTGACGCTTTGGGCTAATTGGTTCTATACCCTATGGAAGCCAAGAGCCAAACCCTTAAAGGTTTGGCTCTTGATTATTTTGTCAGGAATGAGGAATTAAACCATCTTCTCAATATTCCATACAAAGGCATGAATACCTTGTTCCTCTGCAACCTTGTTAATTTGGTTGATATGTACAAGAAGTTTATCAACCTTGTCGTCATCAACAATGGTAAGGATTCCTGAGTTCATCGATGGCCAAGTATGGGTTCCCAAATGGGGTTCACCCTTATCGCTACCAGCGCCAAGCATATCGGCCCATTTGCTGTACCCTTTAACTCCAGCAACCTTTAATGCATTATCAACCTTTTGGGTTAAAGCCTGATTGTATGCTATGAATACTGCTTTCATTTCAATCAATTATTTAGTTAGTCTTCAAAAGATATTTCTCCAGCCGCTGCCTGAAGTTTTTTCCTTTCACGTTTTATACGTGCATTGGCAAAAAGGGCGTAAATAATTGGTACAATTATTAGCGAAATCATCATGGAGAAGAAAAGACCACCAACAATAGATATACCAAGAGGACGCCATATTTCTGAGCCTTCACCAGTAGAGAGTGCCATGGGCAGCATGCCTAAAAGGGTAGTAAACGATGTCATAAGAATAGGACGTAAACGCGATTTACCCCCCTCCAGAATTGACTGGGTAACCGATTTACCCCTATCAACCAAAAGGTTGATAAAATCGACTAGCACGATGGAGTTCTTAACGGCGATGCCAACAAGCATCACAATGGCTATTCCAGAAATCAGATTAATGGTTGATCCGGTTACCCAAAGCGCAATGAACACACCAGTTAAAGCAAAGGGAACAGAGAACATGATTATGAAAGGTTCACGAAGCGACTCAAACTGCGATGCCATAACAATGTAAGTAAGTATCAAAATTAGAACAAATAGTAGCATAAGGTCCTTGAATGTATCGGCCATATCCTTGGCTGCACCGCCAATCTCAACTATTACATTGTTTGGAATATTCATGGTGGCCAACTTGGCATTGATAATATTTGTTGCTGATCCAAGGTCGGTTCCTGAGAGCGCACTTACCACCTTTACAACACGAATTTTATTCTCATGCTCGATGTTGGGAGTAGTATAAACCTGTTTAATTTTAGCCACGTCGCCAACCCGAACCATATTCCCCATAGGTCCTTTGAAAGTGATATTCTCGATATCAGTTACCGATGTGAGGTTGGCATCGTTGTACTTGAGGATTACATCATACTCGGTACCCTCTTCTCTATACTTGGTAGCCGTAAGCCCATACACACGGTTACGAACAGCCGATGCCAACATGGAAGTATTAAGTCCAAGTTGAGCCAATTTATCACGGTCGGGGAAAATTTGTAGCTCCATTCGCTCCTTATCGCGACTAATTGAAACATCGCGGAATCCCTTTTCGGATTTAAGGGTATTGGCTATTTGTTCAGCAATGTAATTGGTTTGGTTAATATCGTAGCCCAGGACTTTAACTTCCATATTGTTACCACCGCCTCCACTAAACGCTGCTGACATAGCGTTACGTGACCCACCTGGGTCAACATACGACGATGATATTTGGGAATAATCCTTAATATCGTTGCGAATGCTATCAGCTATTTCAAAAATACTTCTTGAACGATTTTCGACACTGGTGAGCATAAGGCTGTAGTTAACAATATACGAAGCAGCCTTTTGGAAAGCGCTCATCAGTGAGCCACCCTCATCGGTACCAATGCTTGTGGAAACAAGAACTATTTCAGGATACTTTTGACGAACCTTTTGCTCAAAATCGCGTGCAAGCGCCTTGGCCTCATCAATTCGTAAACCTTGGGGAATTTCCATATTTACATTTATTCGACCATTATCTTGAGCAGGGGTAAACTCCTTACCAATTACGCTAAACAAACCAATGCTTCCTAAAAAAATGAAACCAGCTACAATTAGAGTAACCGTTTTGTGTTTAAGCACCCAAGCTAACGCTTTCACGTAAATATCATCGAAAAAGCTCCAGAAACGGTTAACTGCCTCCAAAAACCTATTGCGATGATGCTTGTAGTAAGTCCTCCCCTTGAGAATTCGCGATGAAAGCATGGGCGTTAATGTAAGAGCTGCCAATGTGGAAAGCGTAATGGTAATGCTAACGATCCACCCCAGCTGACGGAAGAAAACACCTGTAAGTCCACCCACAAGAGTTAATGGGAAGAATACGGCAACGATAACAAGGGTTGTGGCAATTACTGCTAAACCCACCTCACGGGTTGCAAATACGGCTGCTTCCATGGGGCTACTCCCTCGCTCAATATGGGTGGTAATATTCTCTAACACAACAATAGCGTCGTCAACAACCATACCAATGGCAATAGCCAATGCCGATAGCGATACAATATTGATTGAGTTCCCTGAAATAAAGAGGTAAATGAATGCTCCAATAAGCGATACAGGTATTGTCAACAAGATAATAATGGTAGAACGCCAACGCCCAAGGAATAAAATTACTACCAAAGCAACAAAAACAAAGGCGTAAATAAGTGTCTCGGAAAGGTTATTGATAGAACTCTGAATGAATTCAGAGGAATCGAGGATCTTTACCACCTGCACATCCGACGGAAGTTCTTTTTTAATTTCATCAAACTTATTTCGAACCTCTCTTGCTATTTTAACAGTATTGGCACCGCTTTGCTTTTGAACCATAAGCCTAACGCCCATACTGCCATTAATTCGCTCGTCAACCAAAACGTGCTTAAGGGTATCCTTAACAGTGGCAATATCCCTTAGGTAAACTAATTTACCGCCATTGTTGGCCACAACCAGGTTCTTAACAACATCGCTGCTGCTAAACTCCCCATTTGTACGAACCGGAAACTCCATCCTGCCAACCTCAATACGTCCTGCAGGTAACGAAATGTTCTCGGCGCCAATTGCAGCACCAACCTGTTCAAGAGTAAGGTTATACGAGTCGAGCTTACGCGGATCGACCTTAACATCGATAATACGAGTGGGTTTACCAATAATATTAACGGTACCCACACCATCGATACGGCTTAACTTTTCGACTATACGCTCATCAATAATTTTTTCCAGTGCGGCGTAACTCTTATCGGCCTGAATGCCATAAATAAGAACGGGTATCATGGAAGAGCTGAATTTGAAAATGGATGGTTTTTCGCATCCATCGGGTAAAGCCTTTTCGGCAAGGCTTATCGCATCGCGAATGTTATTGCTGGCCTCATCAAGGTTAATACCATACTCAAATTCACAGGTTATAAACGAAATATTATCCTTGCTCGACGATGTTACCTTTTTAAGGTTTTGAAGAGCATTAAGTTGATTCTCGAGCGGTTTAGTTACGTTCACTTCAATATCCTCGGCACTAGCACCGGGATAAAAGGTGATAACGCTTATGCTAGGAATATCCATGTCGGGCATCAGATCTACCGGTATATATAATAGCGAGTAGAAGCCCATAACGATCACCCCAATGAAAACCATCAAGGTAGTAATCGGTTTTTTTACGGCTGAACTGTAAAGGCTCATGGTTTACTGTTTTAACGGTTACTTTTTAACCACTGCTTGGCCGTCGGCAACAATGGTATGTCCTTCAATAATAATTTCTTCACCGGCGGATAGCCCTTTCACTATTTCTACATTATCGTCAAAAACATCGCCCTGCTCCACAGGACGACGAACGGCTCTGCCATTCTGGTAAACAAACACGTACCTCTCGTTTGTCCCCGATTGTTTTAATATAGCAAAGGCAGGAACCAGCAAGGCCTCGCCTTTGCCTACATTGATAATTGCGGTTGCAAACATACCGGGCCTTAGCTTCATATCTGGATTTGCAACCACTACCTCAACCGTAAAGGTTTTGGTCATGTTGTCAATAGTAGGGTAAATCTTTTCAATGTTGCCTGTAAATTCCTTATCGGGGTAAACCTCGGTTTTAACAGTAACCTTCATGCCAGGCTTAATGCTATTTAAATAGGTTGATGACACACCAACCAAAAGCTTTAGCTTATCGAGCTGCATGATTGAAACCACCGCTGGTTTACCAACGCCGGGTGCAGGCGACATGACAAACATCTCTCCATCGTTTATGTATTTACCGGTTATAATCCCATCAATTGGCGATTTTAACGAGGTGTTTTCGTCCAAAAACTCAAGGTTGGTTTTTGCAATATCGTACTGCATCTTAACAGCATCGTACTGCTGTTGCGGAATTGCACCAACTTTAAGCAGGGAATCGACACGCTGAAGGTCAATCTTAACCTTATCGAACTGTATTTTGGCTTGCATGTAATTGGTGCGATCGAGCATGGCAACAAGTTGCCCTGCCTTTACCCTGTCGCCAACATCAACCATAACTTTCTCTAGCCTACCGGCAGTGGCTGGTGCCAAATGGTTCTCCTTGTAGGCCTGAATGGTTGCAGGATACCTAAGCTGACGTTCGATACTAACGGGCTGAATGAGCTGGGTTACCACTTTAGCCTCTACTAAGGCAACGGGTTGAGCATCTTCTGCCTTATTACCCTGACACGAGGCAAGGAAGATCACCACAGAGGCAAATGCAATTGTTTTAATGTTGATAAGTGTTCTCATGGTAATATATGTTTAAATGTTTTGTTTTACTTTTCAAATGGCTCACCTAAAATTTTTTCGTAATCGGTTTTAGCAGTGAGATACTCCAGCTGTGCCTGAATAAGATTTAACTTGGCCTGAAGCATTGCATTTTCGGCATCGTTCAACTCCAAAAGCGTTGCTTGTCCGGTATTGTAGCGGGTTTGAGCAATAGTATATCCTTTTTCCGCCAGGTCAACATTACCTTTTGCCGAGTTCACCTTTTTTACTGCAGCATTCACAGCATTCACAGCATTTTGAACCTGAACCGTCAGGTTGTTTTGCGTAAACTGCGCTTGCATATCAACTTGATGCTGGCTTATGCGTACTTGACTGAGCTGTTTACGAACCGAAAAACCACTAAAAATTGGCACATTGAGTTGCAAACCAACCATCGATGTTGGCACCCAATTGTAGTTGCTGAATTTGTAATCGTTTGCCTGGGTTTGATACTGGTAATTACCAATTGCCACCAGGCTTGGGTAATTTGCACCCTTTACCATTTTCTCCTGAATGGATAGCATTTGTCGGGTAAGGGTAAGTTGCCTTAGGGTTGAGTTACTGCTCAACCAGCTGGAATCGGCAAGTGCCATCTCACTGAAATTGTAGTTGGTAAGTTCCTTTTCGTCGAGTTCAACTGGGGTATTTATGTCGATATTGAGTAACACCTTGAATATATTAAGTAAGTTGGTGTAGGCATTCTCGGTTTGAACCAGATTGGGATAAATATTATCAACCTGAACCTTAATGCGGATAAAGTCGTAGTCGGAAACCATGCCATTGGCATTAAGCTTTTGGATATTATTAAAGTTTGCAACGGCATTCTGGTAACTTTGGTTAATCACATCGCGTGTTCGGCGAAGCAACAGAACATTGTAATACGTTGTTTTGATGTTAGCGGCCAGGTTAATTTTGCTCTCGCGCAACTTTTCCTGACTTATTTCAACATCCTTTTGTCCTAACCGAATCGACTCAAATACATTGTAAACAAACAATGGCATCGATGCGCTAATTGAAGCAGAATAACTATTATCGGAGCCAATGGTTAAGGTGGACCCAAAGGGCGAACCTTCAGGCATAAATATTACAGGGAGTTTGAGATTTCGCGTGTAACTAGCCGATGCCTTAATGTTTGGATAAAGAGCAGCCATATACTCTTTTACCTTTTCCTGTTTCTTTTGCAGTTCAAGTTCAGTTACCTTATGCATTAGGTTTTGCTGAATAGCAAGGTCAACCGCCTGCTTAACAGTTAAATGCAATGTGTCGGGCTTTTGCTGCCCAAGGGCTAGGCTTGTTGAAAGGACAAAGCCTGCAAAAGAAAAAATTGTTATTAGCTTACGCATACTGTTAATGTTTAAAGTTTATTATCGAATTTGTTTGTGTTTTTCGTAGTAATAATCAACCAGTTCAATTCCTTTTGAAGTGGCAAGCCCGCGAATAAAATTTACGGCCATGTGTTCAAAAACTTCGGCCAAAGGAAAATCGTTTAAGGAGTTGGAGCCCGGTTCAAATCCGCTACGAAGGAGTTTTGTAAATTCAAAAACCACGCTGGCCACGATTTGTGGATTTACTTCAGCTCTAAAAAGATTATCGGCCTTACCCTTTTCAATAAACTCAACCATTCTCTCCTTCAAGTAATGGTCAAACTCTCCTGCTTGCTTACAAATGGTTTTGGGGTAATTTTTTTTAAAATCGTACATGAAAAGTGGGCTAACATTGCGTAACTTATTGATATGCGACCACATGAACATGATATAGGTCTCAATGTAATGCTCACTTTTGTTCAAAATGCTTTGGACCATGGCCTGCATACTTTCATTCTCGAGTAAAACACAGGCCTCAACTATTTCATCCTTGTTCTGGAAATTTTCATAGATGGTTCGCTTGGAAATTCCTAGGTGCTCTGCCAGCATGTCCATGGTAACCCCACGAATTCCCATTCGCTTGAATAGTTCCAGTGCCCCTTCTACTATCTGTTCCTTAACTGCCATAAAACTATTTATACTATTTTAGTTTTCCAAAAGCAAAAGTAAAACAGAAAACTATTTAAACCAAAATAGTTTTGTTAATTTACATGAAAATATGCTTTTGTTAAATCAAAGCGCCGTGTTTTCGATTCACAAAAATCTTGTATTTTTGCAAGTTGCAAAAAATCAGATAAAACAATGGCTTTGTACGAAGAACTTAGTGAACAGGAAATAATCCGTCGCCAATCGCTTGAGGAGTTGCGCAAGATAGGCATTGAACCCTACCCGGCTGCCATGTATCCGGTAAGCCACAGCACCGCCGATATACTTGCCCACTTTGAAAACATGAGTGCGAACCAAGCCGAGGTTTGCATTGCTGGCCGTATTATGGCCCGTCGCATTATGGGTAATGCCTCGTTCTTTGAATTGCAGGACGAAAAGGGCAAAATACAGGTTTACGTGAAACGCGATGATGTTTGCCCTGGCGAAGATAAAACCCTGTATAATACCGTGTTCAAAAAATTACTCGATATTGGCGATATAGTGGGTATAAAGGGTTTTGTTTTCAGGACCCAAATGGGCGAGGAGTCGGTACATGCCAAGGAACTTACCGTGCTGGCCAAATCGTTGCGTCCGCTACCCATTGTTAAGGAAAAGGACGGAAAAGTATTTGATGCTGTTACCGACCCCGAGTTCCGCTACCGCCAACGCTATGTCGATTTAATTGTAAACCCCGGTGTGCGCGATATTTTCCGTAAACGGGCTACCATAATAAACACCATGCGAGAGTTTTTCAACTCCAAGGGATACCTTGAGGTTGAAACGCCAATCCTCCAGCCCATACCAGGTGGTGCAGCAGCCCGTCCGTTTGTTACCCACCATAATGCACTCGATATCCCGCTTTACCTTCGAATTGCCAACGAGCTTTACCTGAAAAGGCTAATTGTTGGTGGGTTTAACGGGGTATATGAGTTTGCCAAGGACTTCCGCAACGAGGGCATGGATCGCACCCATAACCCCGAATTTACCGTTATGGAAATTTACGTGGCTTACAAGGACTACTTCTGGATGATGGACTTCACCGAGGAGATGCTCGAGCGTGTTGCCCTTGCCATACATGGCACTACCAAGATAACCTTTGGCGATAAGGAGATTGACTTTAAGCGCCCCTTCCGCCGCATGACCATGACCGATGCCATTAAGCAGTATGCCGGTGTTGATATTACGGGCAAATCCGAAGATGAACTCCGTGCTATTTGCAAGCAAATGGAAATTGAGATTGACGACACTATGGGTAAGGGAAAACTGATTGATGCCATCTTTGGAGAGAAGTGCGAAGAGCACCTTGTTCAGCCAACCTTTATCATGGATTACCCCATTGAGATGTCGCCGCTTTGCAAGCGCCACCGCAGCAACCCCGAGCTAACCGAGCGCTTTGAGCTATTTGTCGCCGGCAAGGAGCTTTGCAATGCCTACAGCGAGCTCAACGACCCCATCGATCAGCTGGAGCGTTTCCAGGAACAGCTCCGCCTAAGCGAACGTGGCGACGATGAGGCAATGTATATTGATATGGACTTTGTAAGGGCCTTGGAGTATGGTATGCCAACCTGCTCAGGTATGGGTATTGGTATCGACCGCCTAACGATGTTTATGACTAACCAGCCATCCATTCAGGATGTACTATTCTTCCCGCAAATGCGCCCCGAAAAGAAACCGCAGAAGGATACAGCAGAAGCCTACGCCCAAAAAGGTATACCTGCCGATTGGGTTCCAGTTCTGCAAAAAATGGGCTTTAGCACCGTGGCCTCACTGAACGGAGTAGCAGCCGGTAAACTTTTCAACGACCTATGCGGCTACAACAAAAAGAATAAGTTAGGACTCCCCAACCCCACCATGGACGATGTGAAACGGTGGGTGGAGTAAAATGATTTTTAAGGCCTAGGGAACTAGGCCTTTTCAATTTCACGGGGGTCTAGGGCATCGCGAAGACTATTGCCAAGCAGGTTAAAGGCCAGTACCAAAAGCATCATGGCAAAACCGGGGATCAGGGCAAGGTAAGCCTTATCCATGATGATGTAACCGTAATGATCGCGAATCATGGTACCCCACGAAGGAGCGGGGGGCTGAACGCCGATACCCAAAAAACTTAATCCTGCCTCAAGCAAAATGGCTGTTGAGAAGTTACTTGCCGAAACGATGATTACAGGTGCCATTATATTGGGCAACACATGCCTGAAAATGGTTCGCCAACGGCTGAAGCCCAAAACTTTTGCCGCTTCAACATACTCCTTTTCCCTAACGCTAAGAACCTGACCACGCACAACACGTGCCATGTCGACCCACATGGTTAGGCCAACGGCAACAAAGATTTGCCAGAAACCTTTGCCAATAACCATGGTTAAGGCAATAACCATCAGTAAAGTAGGTACAGACCAAACCACATTCACCAGCCACATAATGGCATCATCAATAAAACCGCGGGCAAAGCCTGCAATGGCTCCAAGCAGAATTCCTATGATAAGCGCTATTCCAACAGCAATAAAACCAACCGATAGCGAAATGCGCGCACCAATAACTAATCGACTCAATAAATCGCGACCAAACCGGTCGGTTCCAAGCAAAAAACGATGCGTTACAAGGTTATGGCCGAGAACTTGTTGCCGTGCCTCATCTAAGTTCAAAGTTACTACTCTTTGGTCAGGCAAGTAGATTGAGATAGTATCGTTCTCAAGCCTATACCTCTTTTCGGCGTGTAACCTGTAAAGCACCTCGGGTATTGTCGATTCGCTTACAATGGTATCGCCATCGGGAATTGGATTAAACTCTATGGCATACACCTTGATGCCATCAAAGTAGACGCTATCAACTGGAATCTCCGTAAAGTCAGGCTCCTGCCCAAAAAGCATACGACCAAAAAAGTTACGATGCTTAACATCGTGCTGCTTAGCAATGCGAAGGAATTTTACCTCAGTGCCCGGCTTAAGGGTAGCCAGCTGCAAATGCTGATTATTTGCAAAGGGGGTACTATCGGGTATAATAAGGTAACCAAGCATGGCAACAACTGCCACGATGGCAATAAAAAGAAACGATGCAACCGCCAAACGATCGGCTAATAACCTACGTAAGGCAATACGCATGGGCGAACCACTCCGGGCTAAAGCTGCTATCTTACTGTTCTTCCTTTCCACCCTGTTACTTTTAGTAAACCTGCCAAAGCAGTAAATGATATGTAAAACGGGTAAACAACTTGTAAAGGTATAAAAACAGCCAATAGCTTTTGCTGTTGGGTTTTAAAAAGGTAATATGCCAGAAAAGGAAAATCGACTGAGGTTTTGGCAGCTAACATGGTAAATGGAATTGCCATATCAACTGTATGTGTAAATGAAAGAATAAAAAGTAAAACTATCCAAAAATTCATAACAAAAACCAATGCTGCCAAAAAAAGCGTATCCGAATCGGAATAGGCCGATGCTTTTGAAGCCCAACGGGTTCGGCGAGCCAAAAAGTCCTTAATCCCTCCCCCAAAAGTCGTTTGAACGGCAACTTGAGGCGATGCCAAAAATCTACATTGCAAACCGGGAATGGTCTTGGCATGGTGAAGTAGGAACATATCGTCGCCTGAGGCAATATCGGTGCGTAAAGTTTTGCCATCAACCTTAATGGCACTAAGCTTAAAGGCCAAATTGGCCGATGAAGCAATTACCGGCCTACCTATTGAGAAACTTGCTGCCGACACCGCCATTAACGAAAGGTAATCGAGTGCCTCGAGCCTCGAAAGTAAACTTCCCACTTCCAGCTGGGGTTTAACTTCGCCCTGAACTAAATGGTATTTCGCCATCTCACCAGCAATGGTGCTAAGCCATTGAGGATTTGGAGCGCAATCGGCATCGGTAAATACAATGGTATCGAATTTGGCCACTGAAATCCCGTAAAGTAAAGCCTGCTTCTTTCCCGTTTGCCCTGTGGGCAAAACCAAGAGCTTTAAAGGGATTTGGGTTAAGCGCTCCTTAACCAGCTCCATCCCGTTGTCGGTTGATCCATCATCAACCAGTATAGCTTCCCAGAAATCAAGAGGTAGATCCTGCAACTCAAGCGATGCAACAAGTTTAGGCAGATTTTGGCGTTCGTTCCTGAACGCCACTATCACTGAAATTCCATTAGTAAGATTGTATTGAGAATTACCAGTTTTTAACCACCTATTACTCAGTAAACCCAATAAAAGCAGAAGAATGGCTAATAGGTAGATTGATAACAGTATGGTTGAAAAGAGTATCATTGTTTTTTAATAAAATCAGCAATTTTGGTGCAGGCTAACGAAATCTCATCCATTGGGCGAGCCACATTAAAGCGCAACCAGTTTTTCTTTTTAGAACTAAAATGCTCACCGGGAATAACAGCCACACCAGTAGTTTCATATAGGTCAGAAGCAAACTCAAAGCCATCGGTATAGGGCTCGGGTAGTTTAGCCCAAACAAAACATCCCCCATCAATTTTGGGAATTGAAAAATTCAATTGGAGTAATTCATCGTTTAAGCTATCGAAAGCATTTTTTATGGTATGCCTCATAGTTTCAATGTATGCATTACCGTTTTGATGCCTATCAAGGTAAACAGCCAGGGCTTGTTGCATCACACTTGGAGCACAAAGACCAATGTAATCGTGAATAGCCCGGATTGGTTTTGCATGTGCAGCATGATGGATTACATAGCCCACCCGCCATCCGGTAATACACAACGATTTTGAGAAACTACTAACAATGAATAGTTTTTCGGTGAGCTTATCAATTGGAATGTAGGGTTTTTGCGAAAAGTAAAGCTCTTGGTAAACCGAATCGAAAACCAAATAAAATCCAAATTCCTCGGCAAGTTCAAGCAATTTATTGACCTCAGCCTGAGTCCAAACCTTTCCGTATGGATTGCCAGGCGAACTCAAAAAAACCAACTTTACCCTATTGATTTCTATACTTCTCCTCAGATCGTCAAAATCTACGATTTCGTCGTTGAGTAAGGGAAAGGCAACAAATTTTTGGTTGAATATTTGGGGCAAACGGCTATAGCTTTCGTAAGCAGGGTCAAAGGAAAGTGTTACCAAATTGTTTCCGAGTATCCTATACAGATAAGTATAAACCAACGAAAGCCCCTCGGTAGCACCCTGAACCACAAGTAGTTCATCGGGATCAAGGTTGTATTGCTTCTCAATGAGCGACCTTAACAGCAAATTTCCTATGCCAGGAGCATACTGATGGCATTGGGTGTGGGATATATCATTTAAAATATCTAACAGCTGCATGGGCGGTTCAAATCCAGGAATACCCTGGGCAAGGTTTATTCCACCATTGGTTTTAACCAGATTGCTGAAATAGCTAATATATGAGCCATGGGGCTTTGCTCTCATAAACCAAAGTGTTAACAGCAAAATATATCTACAAAAATGCAATTTAAATGGTAGAAGATAGCCAATGTATCAATCAAAATTATAAAGTTTGGCTAAATTTGCATGTAACCAAAATTTGAACAGCATGCGTTTTAGGTATTTTGTTTCGGTAGTTTTATTGGCTTTTTTAGCAGGATGTGGCAGCAAGGATGCAGTAGTTATAACCTTAAAAGTAAAAAGTCCTGAAAAAACAACTCTTACCCTTAGCAAAATAGATTTTAACAAAATCGATAAACTTGATTCGGTCAGGATTTCGGCTGGGGAGAGCGTTAAAAAGTTCAAGGTTAAACAGGGCGATGAGCCTGAGTTCTACTCACTTAGCACTAGCAAAGGCATTGCCATTACCTTACTTGCCTCAAAGGGTGAAAAAATCAATGTTATTCTCGACCTAAATAATGCCATTGATTACCAGGTTTCGGGTTCAGAGGGTTCAGAAAAGGTTCGCACCATATCACGAACATTTGCTAAATCGAAAGCCATAGTTGATGAACTTTCCCGTCGATACTTGAATGCTGAAAGCAACACTGAGCGCGAAGCCATAAATAAAGAGTTTGAGATTGAGCGGAAAAAGGTAAAGGATGAGCTCACCAGGTTCATTTGGGAAAATCCCATGAACAAAGCCAGCATCACGGCCTTATACCAAAAATATAACGACAATCTCTACATCTTTGATAGTTCCGATGATTTGCTCCTACTTAAAATGGTAGCATCGGCGTGGAGGGCACTTTACCCGGAATCGAACTACACCAGGGGTATGCTCGAGGATATTAAAACCCTCGAAAATCGAATTGCCAATGCTAAAATGCAGCAGCTGATCCAAAGCGCTGAGATGCCTATTCCCGACCTAAGTATTCCCGACAGGTATGGACGCATTGTTACACTCTCGTCGCTGAAAGGCAAGGTTGTGCTGCTCGACTTTTTTACAAGTGAGAATACCGGGAGTTTACTCGATAACCGCGAGCTTTTGGAGATTTACAAAAAGTATAAAAGCAGAGGATTTGAGGTTTACCAAATATCGTTCGATGCCACACGTGAAGGTTGGATAAATTACATTGAAAATGCTGGAATACCTTGGATTAGTGTAAGGGAGGATGACCCTGCCGCATCAAAAGCAGCAATGTTCTACAATGTAAGGCAGCTACCGGCCAATTATCTAATTGGAAAGGATCTCAATATCATAGGGAAAAACCTTTACGGTACAAACCTTCAAAAAGCTTTAGACAGTTACCTTAACAAGTAATAATCCAATTAATGAGCCAGGGAAAAAAAATATACTTTGCATCGGATTTGCACTTGGGCTTGCCCAATCTTGAGCAAAGCCTAACGCGCGAGAAATTATTTAATACCTGGCTCGATTCCATTAGTCACAATGCTGAGGAATTATACCTTTTAGGAGATATTTTCGATTTTTGGTTTGAATACCGCAGGGTTGTTCCTAAGGGCTATACACGTTTTTTAGGACGAATTGCTCAGCTAACCGATAGCGGTATACCCGTTCACTTTTTTACTGGGAACCATGATGTTTGGATGTTCGACTACTTTGAAAAGGAGTTAGGCGTCCAGATACACCGTCAACCCATTGTAAGGGAGTTGAAGGGAGCAAAGTTCCTGCTTGCCCATGGCGATGGACTTGGTCCGGGCGACCCCGGCTATAAACTCCTGAAGCGAATCTTTACAAGCCCTACCCTTCAATGGCTGTTTGCTAAACTTCATCCAAATTTCTCATTATGGTTTGGAAACCAGTGGAGTGTGAGTAGCAGGTATTCCAAGGAGATTACCCATGTATTCCGGGGTGAGGATGAACAGATTACCAAATTCTCACGGCTAAAACTGCAGGAGGAACATTACGACTTTTTCATATACGGCCACTGGCATTCGCCCATAATTTATCCGCTATCCGAAAAATCGAACCTTGTTGTGCTTGGCGATTGGTTGGTAAGTAATACCTATAGTGTATGGGATGGTAATGAGCTAAAGCTCATGCGATACCTTTCATCAGAACCTGACGAGGTGCTGGCCACAGCAACCATTTCATCATCCAAAACTTAATGAACTTTTTGGCTCATCTATACCTTTCGGGTAGCAATGTCGATATCAGGTTGGGGAACTTCATTGGTGACCATGTGAAAGGAAACCAAATACACTCCTACCCACATACTGTTCAGGTTGGCATTAAGCTCCACCGAAGAATTGACCAGGTTACTGACAGGCATGAAGCATGGAAAAACTGTAAGGAAATCCTGCGCCCCTGTTACGGACGTTGGTCGGGTGTTGCCACCGATGTAATGTTCGATTATATACTGGCAAAAGAGTGGAACACATACTCAAGCAGGCAACTAAAAGGTTTTACCAGAACCTTCTACTTTCAAATGCTGCAACGCTATCACTTGCTTCCCTCGGCGGTAAGAGGATTCTTGCCTTTTATGATTCAAAGCAACAGGCTATATTCATATAGCACGGACGAAGGAATAATTAGGGCCTTGGAAATAATGGGTAATTACACCACAATGCAAGGAAATCCTAGGCTTGCTTTAAGTTTGGTGAAGGAAAATTATACTATTTTTAGCTGGGGCCTTAAGGATTTGATGGAAACTTTGGTAAAGGTATCGGAAAAAGAATATGGTATATCCATTAGTATGCCCCATAGCGCGACGCATCGAAGCGGAGAAGAATGAACACAAGGATTGTAAAAGCCCAAAGCGAGGATCCTCCGTAGCTAAAAAATGGGAGCGGTATACCGATAACAGGAACCAAACCTATGGTCATGCCAATATTAACCGCGGCATGGAAAAAAAGAATGGATACAACTCCATAGCCGTATATACGCGCGAAATGCTCCGTTTGCCGTTCGGCAATTTTTAACAGGCGTAAAAGGAAAAGTGCTATTAAAGTTACAACTATTGCCGACCCAATAAAGCCCCACTCCTCACCTACTGTGCAGAAGATGAAGTCGGTGCTTTGTTCGGGAACAAAGTTATACTTGGTTTGAGTGCCCGACAGATAGCCTTTACCCCAAAATCCCCCTGAACCAATAGCAATCTTTGACTGGTTAACGTTATAGCCCCATCCTAATGGGTCGTTCTCGATTCCCAGCAGGTCGTTGATACGCTTTTGGTGGTGAACATCCAAAACACGCTCAAAAACGTAATCGGCCGACATAGAAAAGCCTATTGTTACTATTAAAAACAGCGATATAGCATAAACCTGCCTAAATCTATTTTTATAGGCATACAGAAAACCTAAAAATGCAGCAACTATAACCGGAATTAAAAATATTAACCCATTTGATAGCTTGAGGTGGAAAAGCTCCGATACAATGTAAAGTAACAATCCAATCCCAATTACTCCAATTGAAACCCTGAATGCATCGCGATACTGGCGAGTATAGAGAATGAATAAGATTACTGCCACGGCAAAAATAAAAGCAACTAAAACTGATGTACTATAGACGAGAGTAAGGATAAAGACTAAAACCAAGAAAACCAGATATGATAAAATCCATGCGGGCAATCCCTCGCGGTAAAGAACCAAAATAAGGGAGCCAAAAACCAGTGCCGATCCAGTATCGTTCTGGAGAAGAATGATACCAACCGGCAAGCCAATTACAATACCTACCTTAACGTACGACCAAAAACCTGAAAGCTTAAAGCCATAGCTACTCATGAGCTTTGCTAGGGCAAGGGCAGTGGCAACCTTTGCAAACTCAGCAGGTTGCAACCCAAATGAACCAATAGGAATCCAGGATCTTGAAGCATTAACCACACGCCCAAAGAGCAAAGTTGAAATCAAGGTCAATATAATAATACCATAAAAGATGTAGGCAAATGCCGGGTAAATTCTATCGTTAGAGTAAAGAATAACGAGAGCCATGAGAAATGCAAAGAATATCCAAACCAGCTGTTTGCCATAGCGCTGACTAAAATCCAGGATACTACTATGTTCATCGCTATACACCGCAGCATAAATGTTCAACCAACCCATCAATACCAGTACAATGTAAAGTATGGTTGCAACCCACTCGAGGTTCCGAATTATGTTATTTCGCCTTTGCACGTCTATCTAATAGGTTTGCTTCAAGTATATATCGTTCTAAATCGGGACGCGAAATTGAATCCTTAAGGTACTTTTCAATCATTAAACTGGCAATGGGGGCAGCCCAAGTAGCACCAAATCCGGCATTTTCAATATATACCGATATGGCAATTTTTGGGTCTTCCTTAGGTGCAAATGCAAAAAAAACCGAATGATCCTTGCCATGAGGGTTCTGAGCGGTTCCGGTTTTACCGCAAATTCTGATATCGGGTAAGGCTGCAATTCGGGCAGTGCTCCCGCTACCTGGTGCACCATTTACCGCTAAATCCATACCCTCAATAATATAATCGAAGTACTTTGGGGTAATCGTGGTGTAATGCTTTTCCCTGTAAACCAAGTTAAGGGTATCGCCCTCAATCGATTTAACTACATGGGGCGAAACATAAAACCCTTTATTGGCAATAGTTGCTACCAGATTTGCCATTTGTAAAGGGGTAACTGAAAGTTCACCCTGGCCAATGGCAAGCGAAATTATGGTAAGCGAGTTCCATCCTCCTTTCCTGAAATACTTATCGTAAAACGATACCGAAGGAACTATTCCTTTGAGCTCATGGGGTAAATCGATATTCAACTTATTGCCATAGCCAAACGACTCCACATGCCTTTTCCATGCAGAGAAACCATTTTCAACCGAGCCAAATTCTCGCTTGTCGATAATATTCCGGAATACATGGCAGTAATAGGTATTGCAAGAAACCTGAATGGACTGTATGAGGTTGGTAGGCGATGGGTGGTTATGGCAGCCAACCCCGCGCCCCACAGTATATCCCCCGTAGCAGCTATACCGGGTTTCAGGGGCAACAACACCCTCCTGTAAACCAATAAGCGCATTTACCACCTTGAAAGTGGAACCGGGCGGATATAGTGCCATGATTGATCGGTTAAATATCGGCTTTAATGAATCCTGCTGAAGTATTTTAAAGTTTACTGCCCTTTGCCTTCCAACCAGTAAGTTAGGATCGTACGTAGGGCTCGATATCATCGCCAAAACCTCTCCGGTTTTAGGCTCGATGGCAACTATACTTCCAATTTTATTTTGCATTAACCGCTCACCATACTCCTGGAGCTTAGCATCAATTGTGCTGGTGATACTTTTCCCGGGAATGGCTACCGTATCGAATTTACCCTGCTCGTACGAACCCTTTATGCGGTTATGCACGTCAACCATGTAAATTTTAATGCCCTTTTTACCCCTCAACACATGCTCGTATGAACGTTCAATTCCACTTATGCCGATGTAATCGCCCTGCTGGTAGTAGGGATTATTCTTGATATCGCGCTCATCTACCTCACCAATATATCCAACTAAATGGGCAGCAATGGGAGGATTATACGATCGAACGGTACGGGGTTGAATTTCAAAGCCTTGATACTTATACATCACCTCCTGAAAGCGGGCGAAATCTTCAGCCGCTATCTGCTTAAGCAGAACCACAGCCTTACGAGGCGAATAGCCTTTTTGCTTGGTAGCCTGAATAAAAGCATCGCGAACCTGATCAACGGTAAGCCCAAGCATCGTAGCGAACTCCAATGTATCGAAGGGCTTTACCTGATTCTTTACCATTAAGATATCGAAAACGGGTTTATTGGTTACCATAGGTACCCCATGCCTATCGAGGATTAACCCTCGGGCAGGGTACTGAGTAATGTACCGCAGCACATTGTTTGCCGCCGAAAATTTATAGGAACTATCGATAACCTGAATGTAAAACAACTTGCCAACAATGGCAGCAAATACAAGCATAATGATTACCGATACAACAATCCGTCTATTACTTTCTGCTCTTAATACCACTACCTTGACATTTTATTGCGAGCCCTAATGAGCTCAATGATAACTATAAAAAATGCTGAAACAGCAGTACTAAGAATGATTCTTATCAGAGTTAACCAAAAGTGTTTGAACGTAAACACCTCAAGAATAAATAGGGTAAAGTGATGAACCCATACTGCAATTAAGGTGTAAACCACAAACCACTCCAACGAGGTATTGGAAACATCAGGGACACCCCGAATATCCTGAACCGATTTGAATCTCCATTGATTTAGAATAAAGGGACGGAAATAGGCAAGTACAAGTGAGGCGGTGGTATGGAGCCCAAGGGTATTGGAAAAATAGTCGACAGCAAATCCAAGGGCAAAACCAATGAGAAGCAACATCCAACGTGATACACGATAAGGTATTAAAAGAATGATAAGCAGGTAAATATATGGGTTGATGTAACCCATGAAATTGATGTTGTTTAGCACCAAGAACTGCACCAATAGCAGTATTACCGTTAAACCCAAATATTTTAGTATATCGCTGTACATCACCTTACACTTTGCAAACGATCAACCTCACTTTTTACCCTTGAAGTAACCAGATAAACGTAATCGAGGGTTTTAAAATCGGCAAAAAGCTCGACTGTAATCGATAAGAAACTACCATCCTTATTGTAAAAATCAACCACTCTACCAATGGGAATATCCTTTGGGAAAATGGCTGAAAAACCGCTGGTAACAATAGTATCGCCAACCGCCACGTTTACATGAAGAGGTATTTCGTCGAGTATAACTCGCCTGTAATTCATGCCATCCCACGAAACGGCACCAAAAGCACCCGATTTCTTGTGCATTGCCGATACCTTTAAATCGGTATTTAGTAATGAGATTACCGATGAGTAGTGATTGGTAGTAGCCGATACAATACCCACAACGCCGTTTTTACAAATAACGCCCATCCCCTTGTAAGCCCCATCGACAATTCCGGCGTCGATAGTAATGAAGTTATGTCGGCTATTTATGGAATTGTCAACTACCCTAGCTGGGATGTAACGGAAAATTCCTGCTGTGTCTTCAATCCTCATGAATGAATCTTGAAGCATTTGCAACCTTAACTTATACCCCTCAAGCTCATTTCGAAGCTTAACGTTCTCCATGAGCAAAAGGATATTTGAGCGTTGCAAATCGAAAACGCTTGTCACCTGCGATGCTTGCTTATGCCAAAAACCCGAGATAGATTTGGTTAATGCACCAACCTGTGATTTTTGGTAGTAAGTGGTATTGAAGTATAGCGAAAGTGATATTCCTAAAAGGATCAGGAATATCAGATGGATATAAAGGCGTTTAAGAATATCAAACAGGTTATTCATTTTAATGCATCACTTGGTTTATCGCATCAGGAATGGGAAGGTCAAATTCTTTAATGCGATGCTGGTACCCCTTGCTACTGCATGCAATGGATCCTCGGCAACGTGGAAAGGAATATTAACTTTTTCGGTTAAGCGCTTATCGAGACCCCGTAGCAAAGCTCCACCACCGGCAAGGTAAATTCCCTTTCTTACTATATCGGCATAAAGTTCAGGGGGTGTTTGTTCCAACACGTTGAAAATTGCCGATTCAATCTTTGAAAGCGATTTGTCGAGGCAGTAAGCTATCTCCTGATACGATACAGGCACCTCAATGGGTAGTGCTGTCATGAGGTTAGGGCCACGAACGATGAAATCGGCCGGAGGGTTATCGAGGTCGGGAAGGGCCGAACCCACATTTATTTTAATATCTTCGGCTGTGCGTTCTCCAATCTTTACATTGTGCTGCTGGCGCATGTATGCCTGAATATCAGCTGTAAAACCATCGCCAGCGATACGAACCGATTTGTTGCAAACAATGCCACCCAGAGCAATAACAGCAATCTCGGTAGTTCCTCCGCCTATGTCAACCACCATGCTTCCTTCGGGAGCCATAACATCAAGGCCTATACCCAGTGCGGCTGCCATGGGTTCGTAAATGAGGTAAACATCACGGCCACCGGCATGCTCGGCTGAGTCGCGCACGGCGCGGATTTCCACCTCGGTACTACCGCTCGGGATACCAATAACCATGCGTAGCGATGGGGTGAATATTGGGTTTTTGGTGTTGATCATGCTAATCATCCCACGAATCATTTGCTCTGCCGCATTAAAGTCGGCAATTACACCATCCCTTAGCGGGCGAATGGTTTTGATGTTCTCATGGGTTTTGCCATGCATGGCTCTGGCCTGCTCACCAATAGCTATCATTTTGCCAGTTGAATGGTCAATAGCCACTATCGAGGGCTGATCAACAACAATCTTGTCGTTGTAAAGAATGATGGTGTTAGCCGTTCCTAAGTCGATGGCCAACTCCTGAGTTAAAAACGAAAAAAGTCCCATATCGAATCAATATTTATTTTTCTAATGTTTAAAGTGTCGTATTCCCGTAAAAATCATGGCAATACCATTGGCATTGCAAAAATCAATGCTGTCCTGGTCCTTAATTGAGCCACCGGGCTGAATTACAGCCCTAATGCCTGCCTCAAAAGCCAGTTGAACGCTATCGGGGAATGGGAAAAAGGCATCGGAAGCCATTACCGCACCATTTAAGTCGAAGCCAAAACCACGGGCTTTTTCAATGGCATGTTTCACGGCATCAACCCTTGAGGTCTGGCCAACCCCGCTCCCAATTAGCTGTCGGTTTTTGACCAGAACAATGGCATTGGACTTGGTATGCTTAACTATTTTGTTGGCAAACAACAAATCGCTTACCTCGCCAGGCGATGCAGGTTTTTGAGTAACCAACCGCAGCATTTCGTTCGACTCGGTTACCGAATCGCGTTCCTGCATTAAAACCCCATTTAAGGCAGTTCGGTAAACCTGAGCAGGTAGCTCAAAACTCTTCATCCTGAGTATTATCCTGTTCTTTTTGGCCTGCAAAACTTCAAGAGCCTGCAGGTGGAAATCGGGAGCAATTAGAACCTCAAAAAATATCTTATTGATTTCCTTGGCGGTTGGTTCATCAATCGTTTGATTTGAGATAATTATGCCACCAAAGGCTGATACTGGATCGCCGGCCAAGGCATCGGTCCATGCATCGAAAATGTTTGAACGCGAAGCTACTCCGCATGCATTGTTGTGCTTAAGAATGGCTACTGTGGGTTCATCAAACTCCCTGATAAGATTAACGGCAGCATCGATATCCAAAAGGTTGTTATAGGAAATCTCTTTCCCGCCAAGCTGTTCAAACATTCCATCGAAGTTCCCATAAAACACTCCCTTCTGGTGAGGGTTCTCGCCATACCTTAAACTCTTGGCTCCTTTCAGGCTCTTTCGGAAGAAACCCTGAGGGAACTCGGGGCTAAAATAGCTGAAGATGGCTGTATCGTAATGCGAGGATGTAGCAAATGCTTCGGCTGCAAAAACTTTACGCTGCTCCAGCGTAGTGGAGGCATTCTGCTCGGTGAGTATCGCATAAACCCTCTCGTATTGATCCCGGTTCGATACTATAAAAACATCCCTGAAGTTTTTGGCAGCAGCCCTAATCAGCGAAATTCCACCTATATCAATTTTTTCAATTACTTCAGGTTCCGATGCCCCCGACTCAACAGTTTTTTCAAAAGGGTAAAGGTCAACAATCACCATATCAATTTCCGGAATGCTATATTCCTGAAGCTGAAACAAATCGTTCTCGTTATCGCGTCGTGCAAGTATTCCCCCAAAAACCTTAGGATGCAAGGTTTTTACCCTTCCCCCAAGAATCGACGGATAGCCTGTAAGCTCCTCTACTGCTACAACCGGAACTCCCAATCCCTTAATAAAATCCATTGTTCCACCGGTTGAGTATATGGTAACATTTTTATCGCCTAAAAACTTTACAATTTTATCGAGATTATCCTTATGGTAAACCGATATTAATGCAGTTCTAATAGTTTTAAAACCATCCATATTGTTAATTGTCAATCACTTGTAATTGAAATACCGATCCTGTAACTTGCCCTTAAAATTGGTTAAATCCTTTGAAAAACCAATACTTAGCAATTATTTTTTTTCAACATATCATGAAATAGTTGCCACTAAAAAAGGTTTGGCATTTTGTCATGTTAATCTTAATCGTATTAAACCTTCCAGGTATTAGCCATTCTAAAAAATGTTACACTATTTAACAATAAATGGCTATTGAATAGTAAACGTTTGGTTATTTTTGTTGAATGAGCATTTAGAAAAACTGAAATAATTTGCAAGCATAATACTTTTCAAGAATGAAGGCGATACGTCCGTATATTATACTTTTAAAACTTGCCCGCGAAAGCATGCAGTTTGCCTACCAGTCGGTAAAAGCCAATAAACTCAGAACATTTCTTTCATTATTTGGAATAACCATCGGTATTTTTGCCATAATATCGGTTTTTACAATGATTGATAGCTTGGAGAAAAACGTGCGCGATAGCCTTCAAGCGCTTGGCAAAAAGGTGGTTTATGTTCAAAAATGGCCATGGGGAGGTAATCAGGAGTACCCATGGTGGAAATACCTAAACAGGCCTGAACCCAACCTGAGCGACCTTGAAGAGATACGACGAAAAAGTCTCCTGACCGATGCTGCTTGCTTTAACGTTGCCTTTAACAAGCAGTTAAAGTATAACGGTAATAATATCCCCGACGCCACTATTTATGGAATAAGCACTGATTTTGAGAGAATTCGTTCGTTTGAAATTAGCGAAGGACGATTCTTTAACCAGTTTGAGATCAATTCCGGAAGGCCCTATGCTATAATAGGCAGCGATATTGCCAAAGACCTTTTTCAGGGAGCTAACCCACTGGATAAAACCATCAAAATAGGCGGGCAAAAAGTAACGGTTATTGGTGTTTTTGCCAAGGAAGGTAAATCGGCCATTGGGGAAAACAGCCTCGATAAAATGGTTATTATTCCGCTTAACATTGCCCGCACCATGGTCGATTTGAAAAATTCAGGCCCATGGATAATGGTTAAAGCCAAGGACAACACCAGTGTAGAAGATTTAATAGATGAGCTTAGGGGTATTTTACGCGCACACCACAGGCTACAGCCTTTAGATGAGGATGACTTCGCGCTTAACCAAATAGACCTTTTGAAGGATAGCCTCGACAGCATTTTTGCATCAATCAACTTTGCCGGTGGATTTATTGCTTTCTTTTCCATAATAGTGGGAGGGTTTGGAATAGCCAATATTATGTTTGTTTCGGTTAAGGAGCGCACAAGCCAAATAGGGGTTCAAAAAGCATTGGGCGCAAAGCGATACTTTATTCTTATACAGTTCCTCTACGAAGCTGTTCTTTTAGCAGTAGCCGGGGGAATTATTGGACTACTGTTTATTTTCATCGGCACACTTGCAGTAACTTACGGGTTAGATTTCAAGATTACATTAACCCTGCCAAATATTATCAGGGGGTTATTGATTTCGGCAGTAATTGGCATAGTATCGGGTTTTGTGCCCGCCTGGGTTGCATCAAGATTGAGTCCGGTTGAGGCAATAAATACAAAAGCTTAACCAAGGAGCCTTTCCACCTCAAGGGTTAAGTCAATAAAATTGGCAACGGATAATTGTTCGGCACGCTTACCAGCATAGGTATCGCTTATTTCAACTCCGTTAAAGGCCGAACGAATTGAGTTCCTCAGAGTTTTGCGCCGCTGATTAAACGCTGCCTTTACAACCCGTTCAAACAGGGCATAGCTACAACCCAAATCCTCGACATTGTTACGCGTTAAGCGAATTACCGCCGATTTTACTTTGGGTGGTGGAGTAAAACATCCCTCGCTTACCGTGAACAAATACTCTATGTTGTAAAAGGCCTGCAACAGCACGCTAAGGATTCCGTAGGTTCGCGAGCCCGGTTTTTCGGCAATGCGCTGGGCAACCTCGCGCTGTACCATTGCCACAACCTCAGGAACAATATGGCGATGCTCAATAATTCGGAAAAAGATCTGCGATGAAATATTGTAGGGTAAATTTCCAATCACGGCAAATTTGCCATTCAACAATTCATTGATATCGATTTGTAAAAAATCGGCTTCTATCACCCTTAGTTCAGGTAAATTCCGTTTAAGGTACTCTACCGATTCATGATCAACCTCAACGGCAGTTAACCTATTCCCAAAACGATGGAAAAGTCCAAAGGTAAGAACACCCATGCCTGGGCCAATCTCAAGCACAGTATCGCAACCATCGGCTATTAGGCTCTCAGTTATGCGCTGGGCAACACGTTTGTCGTTCAGAAAATGTTGGCCTAAATGCTTTTTAGGACGTACTTCGGGCATGTTACTGAGGCATATTAGTTGAAATATTGTCGGCCTTTGGCTTTACAACAGGTTTAGGTTTAGTTACATTGGTCAGTGAATCGAGTTTGGCTCGTATAATGTCAATTGTAGCATTCTTTGCAAGCACTTTGCCCGATTTATCAATTAAAACACTAGCGGGTAAATGAACAATGCCATAAAGCTGAAGTTTACCCATGCTAAACGGATCATTCAAGGGAACCTGATACCAGCCAATGGTATCGGTCTGGGTAAGTTTTGATAGGGATAACGAATCGGTATTAACACCAAAACTTACTATTTCCAAACCCACTGGATTGTACTTTGCATATAAGTTTCTAAGCCCTCTAAGATTAATGAAACTCTCGGATGAATTATAATCCCAAAAATATAGTAATATCCATTTTGCCCATAATCCTGGAATTGAAAAATACTTTTCGTTAAAAGTTTTGTACTGGATGGTAGGCACTATCATTCCTGGTCTCAAAGCATTCTCAATTCGGGCAATACTATCGTTAAGCCTGTGATAAGCAATGGTTCTCCTGTAATCCAAAACTAACTGCTTTTTAGGGTAAAGCAAGTTTAAACAGCTATCTACCTTTCTGTAAACTTGCGAATAGTTGCCGTATGGCAAAAGTTGCTCCGATTCAAAGCTAGCGTTTACAATAAATGCCGAGGTTAAATCGAAAGGGTTTGAGGCGGCTAATACATAGGCTTCATTTTGCAAGGCATTTCGTACCGAGTCGTAAGTATGCCTGTAAACCTGAATGAGGGAATCCTTCAGCAGGATGTTTGTACTGTCAATTGCATCAATTTTCCCCTTAAATTCCTTTAAATACCGTTCCGCAGATTTAATCCTTTCCTGGAAATTTAGAATCTTAGACGTCTCGAGCGATCCATCAACCTCCCAACCGTTATTATAGGTAATGGTAATCTTTTCACCAGGTTTAGCAGCTACTAGCAATGGGAAATCTTTTTTATCTATAGATAAGGCTAATACCTGAGGATCAGTTATTCTGAAGGTTATCGAACCTTCCCCCTTGGAGTTGAGTAGAACTGAATCGAAATGGTCTTGACTAAAATCGTGTAAGTTGAAGTAAACCCACCGCTCCGACCATTGTGGAGCTTTAAGGATTACAACCACCCTATCGTATTGGGATGAACAACTTAACCCAATAAATACCAAGATCAAGATTGAAGGAAAGATGATTTTTTTTGAAAAAAAATATATGTGCATCGCAAACGAATTATATCTGAAAAATCCTAATGGTTAAGGCCTCAAAATTAACAAAAACCTAAACTAAAATTGGGCTAAAGTCATCTTTTTTTGCTAACTTGTAACGAGTTTTTCAGAGTAGAAATTGTCTAAAATTAAAAAATTGTTGAGCCATGAAATTCCTATCATTTGACAAAGAACAACTAGTAAATCTGGAGTACTCATTGAACAGAGAGATACTGAGTACAAACCGTGCCGGTGGATATTTCAGTACCACTATTATTCTTTGTAATACGCGAAAATACCATGGCTTGATGATTTTGCCAATTGAGGAATTCGATGGAGAGAACCACGTACTGCTCTCAAGCGTTGATGAAACAATCATTCAACACGGACAAGCATTTAATTTGGGCATCCACCGTTATCCCGGGATGTACGAACCCCGAGGCCACAAGTACATCATTGATTTTAGCTATGAGCCAACGCCAACCCTTACCTACCGGGTTGGTGGAGTAGTATTTAAAAAAGAATTGCTTTTTGTACATAACGAGGAGCAATTCATGATTCGTTACACGCTGGTTGATGCACACAGCCCTACCCACCTTAGGATTAAACCATTCCTTGCCTTCCGTAATGTTCATAACGTTTCAAAGGCCAACATGTGGGCAAATACAAAATATCAACCCTGCGCTAACGGTGTTAAGTATAAGCTTTACACCGGATTTCCCACGCTTCACCTGCAGTTAAACAAGAAAAATGAATTTGTTGCTTGCCCCGACTGGTACTATAATATTGAGTACATGGAGGAGTTAAAACGAGGCTACGAAGGGCACGAAGATCTATTTGTTCCTGGCTATTTCGAAATCCCCATAAAAAAGGGTGAAAGTGTAATTTTTTCAGCAGCCACGGAAGAACATTCGCCATCAACTTTACTTAAAAAGTTTAATGCTGCGATTTTGCGACGTCCCTCTAAGGATAGCTATAAAGCGTGCATGGAAAACTCCGCTCGGCAGTTTATTGTTCATAAGGGCAAGGGATGGGATATTATCGCAGGTTATCCATGGTTTGGAAGCTGGGGGCGCGATTCGTTTATATCGCTTGCCGGTCTTACTCTGGGAATTGATGACCCCAAAATGTGCAAAACCCTTCTTGAGTCGTTAAGTGCGAAGCTAAAAAATGGACTTTTCCCAAACATGGGAAATTCCACTTCGCAAGCATTCAATTCGGTTGATGCACCCCTTTGGTATTTCTGGGCTATTCAACAGTACTACAACTATACCAACGATCATAAAGAGGTTTGGCAGGACTATTCCAAGAAAATGAAAACCATTCTGAAAGGTTTCAGGGATGGACTCCCCTTTAATATTAAAATGCACGACAACGGATTGATTTGGGCGGGAGAAAAGGGCTATGCCCTTACGTGGATGGATGCCGTGGTTTACGGCAAACCCGTTACACCCCGAATTGGATACCCAGTGGAGATTAACGCATTGTGGTACAATGCTATAATGTTTACCGTTGACCTTGCCACCAAGAATAAGGATTACCGTTTTGTAAAGGAATGGTTGCCAATTGCCGAAAGGGTAAAAGCATCGTTTAATGAACTTTTCTGGCTACCGGACAAAGGCTATCTGGCCGATTACGTTGACGAGGAAGGTCCCAACACCGACATAAGGCCCAATCAAATTTTCGCTGTATCGCTTCCTTATACACCACTTGATGAAGATAAAATGCCTAGCATACTTAAAATTGTCGATAAGGAACTCTATACCCCTAAAGGGCTTAGAACCCTTTCGCCTAATAATCCTCAGTATAAAGGTAGATACGAAGGCGATCAACCAACCCGTGACTCAGCCTACCACCAAGGCACTGCATGGCCTTGGCTTTTGGGCGCATACGTAGAGGCCCATTTCCGCCTTAATCCGCATCATGCCATTAATTTGGCCGAGAGTATACTTGAATCGTTCCATGAAGATATTAACATACACGGCATCTGCACCGTTTCCGAGGTGTACGATGGCGATCCCCCTCAACGTCCTAATGGCTGTATATCGCAGGCCTGGAGCGTAGCTGAACTAATTAGAATACAAAAAATGGTAGAAAAATATAAATCAGGAAAGGGTATATAATATGAGAGTTCTCATGTTCGGATGGGAGTTTCCCCCTCACATTACCGGAGGTTTAGGCACTGCTTGCTATGGTCTTACCAGAGCATTAGCCAAACAGGGAACCGAAATTATATTCGTTGTACCCAAGGCTTATGGCGATGAAGACCAACGAAGGGTTCGTCTTGTCAGCGCCGAAGATATTGAGGTGTCGCATTCATCAAAAAACCTTGAAGAATTCTGGAAACATATAAAGTATCTGGAAATTAGCTCTAACATAGTACCCTATGTTGATCCTGAGGAATTTAGCAAGATTGTTGAGTACGCCGAAAACGAAAGCGTTGAGTACAATATAAACACCTTTAAAAGGAAGTTTAAGTTTTCAGGAAAGTACGGTCCTAACCTTATGACCGAGGTAACCCGCTACGCCATTACCGCAGCCTCTATAGCATGGCGCGAAAAGTTCGATGTAATTCACGCTCACGACTGGTTAACCTACCCCGCAGGAATAGCCGCCAAAATGGTGTCGGGTAAACCATTGGTTGTTCACGTTCACGCAACCGAATTTGACCGTAGCGGCGAAAACATCAACCAGGCTGTTTATGACATTGAGCGACGTGGCATGGAGGTTGCCGATATGGTGGTTACGGTAAGTAACCTGACCCGAAATATCGTAATAAACCGTTATGGCATACCCGAAGAAAAAGTTGTAACGGTTCACAATGCCGTTCACTTTACAGGTAATATCGATCAGGAGTTTGAGCGTGGAGTGGACGAAAAGGTGGTAACCTTCCTCGGAAGGGTAACCTTCCAGAAAGGTCCCGATTACTTTGTGGAAGCAGCCAATAAAGTGCTTAAACGCACTGAAAATGTAAGGTTTGTGATGGCTGGTAGCGGCGATATGTTAAACCGAATGATTAGGCGTGTGGCGCAGCTGGGCATCGCCCCTCGGTTCCACTTTACCGGATTCCTTAAGGGAAACGAGGTAAATCAGATGTTCCAGCTATCGGATGTTTACGTTATGCCCTCGGTATCGGAACCCTTTGGCATAAGTCCGCTTGAGGCAATGCGCTCAAGCGTTCCAGTAATAATATCCAAGCAATCGGGTGTTGCCGAGGTTCTTAAATATGCCATTAAGGTGGATTTTTGGGATATCGATGCCCTAGCCGATAGTATTTACGGGCTACTCCATTACCAAGCCCTTTCAAATTTCTTTATTAAATATGGACAAGAGGAGGTTAATAGCCTCAAGTGGGATGGTGCGGCTACAAAAATCATTGAAATTTATAACAGATTAGTTAACAGGTAAAACGAGTTGATATGAAGACCATTTGTTTTTACTTCCAGGTTCACCAACCGTTCCGGTTGCGTAGGTATCGTTTTTTCGATATCGGAAAAAATCACAATTACTTCGATGAATTTGCTAACAGGTCGATAATGCGAAAAGTGGCTGAAAAGTGCTACCTTCCAACAAACAAGCTAATGCTCGACCTGATAAAAGAATATGGCTCACGGTTTAGAATTTCTTACTCCATATCGGGAACTGCACTGGACCAGTTTGAAATGTATGCCCCCGATGTGCTGGAAACCTTTCAGAAACTTGCCAAAACAGGGAGTGTTGAATTTTTAGCCGAGACCTACTCGCACTCCCTATCGGCCCTGAAAAGCAGAGACGAGTTTACCCGACAGGTAAACGCCCAAATGAACAAGGTTGAAAGTCTTATAGGTTATAAGCCAAAAAGTTTCCGTAATACCGAGCTTATTTACTCCGACGAAATTGGGGCAATGGTTGCCGATTTGGGATTCAATACCATGCTCACTGAGGGAGCTAAACACATCCTCGGATGGAAGAGCTCTAACTTTGTTTACTCCAATGCAATTAATCCCAAGCTCCGTTTACTATTAAAGAACTTTAGGCTTAGCGACGATATCGCTTTTAGGTTCTCGAACCGCGACTGGAGCGAGTGGCCTCTTACCACCGAAAAGTATGTTCACTGGTTGAACAACATCAACCCCAATGAGGAGATTATAAATCTCTTCATGGATTACGAAACTTTTGGCGAACACCAGTGGGCTGAAACCGGCATTTTCGATTTTATGCGGGCATTACCCGGTAAGGTATTCGCTAATACCAATTTTGAATTCTTAACACCCTCGGAGGCCTCGCAAAAGCATCAACCAGTAGCTCTGCTCCATGTCCCTCATCCCATATCTTGGGCCGATGAAGAGCGCGATTTAACCGCATGGCTTGGTAATGAATTGCAGGATAGCGCTTTTAATGAACTATACTCACTTGCCGATATGGTTGAAAAAGTTGATGATCCGGACATTAAACGCGATTGGCTTTACCTGCAAACCAGCGACCATTTCTACTACATGTGCACCAAATGGTTCAGCGATGGCGACGTTCATAAATACTTTAACCCGTACGACACTCCATACGAGGCATTCATTAACTTTATGAATGTTCTTAGCGATTTCACCATCAGGCTTAAAAGCAAGCTGATTGAAGAACCAGTTGAAACCGAAAAGATTGACAATCCCGAGGAGGCCATCAAACTCATTGAATTATACCAGGAAAAGATTAACGAACTTCAGGCTGTTCTAAAAGCTAAAGAAGTTAAGCCAAAAACCACAAAACCAGCAAAGCCAAAGGCTGCAAAAACTTCAACCACCAAGGCATCAGCAAAAAAAACAACCTCAAAGACTACCAAAACAGAAACCCCAAAAACAACCAAAGCCAAACCAGTAGGGAAAACTGTAGTTCCAGAGACTACGGTCAAGAAAACTAAAGCATCGGCCTCTAAAGATAAAGCAGCAACTCCTAAAACCAAAACGTCAGCAACTAAGGGCAAGGCCGTTAAGGAGAAAAAGGAAAGCACTACGCCGAAAAAAGCAACCGGAAAAAGCAAAACTAAATAAAGGTTCATAGTATGAAGGATAAATTACTGAAGCCCGACTACCTATTTGAGGTAAGCTGGGAGGTTTGTAACAAGGTAGGTGGAATTCACACCGTTGTTTCCACTAAGGCTTCGTTGCTGGAGAATGAACTTAAAAACAACTACATAACCATTGGGCCCGATATCATTAAAGATACTGAGCACAACTTTGAGTTTACTGAAGACCCCAACCTTTTTAAAGCATGGAAAAATCAAGCTTTATCGGAAGGTATCTCAGTGAGAGTGGGACGATGGAATATTCCCTGCAAGCCAGTTGCAATACTGGTAAACTTTTCAGGCCTAATATCGCAAAAGGATGCCATTTTCAAGTTGCTTTGGGAACGTTTTAAACTCGATTCCATCACGGGGCAATGGGATTACATTGAACCTGCCCTGTTTGGCTACGCCGCAGGAAAAGTAATTGAGAGCTTTACAAACTTCAACCTTAGTCTGCGTCATAGGGTGGTTGCCCAATTCCACGAATGGATGACAGGGACAGGGCTACTTTACCTAAAACAGAATTCACCCCAGATAGGAACAGTATTTACCACCCACGCCACCGTTTTGGGACGTAGCATTGCCGGCAATGGTATTCCACTATACAGCAATATCGATAAGTATAATCCCGATCATAAAGCCAAGGAATTCAATGTTGTTGCTAAACACTCCTTGGAATCGATAGCGGCCAAGGAAGCAGACTGCTTCACAACCGTCAGCGAAATTACCGCTCTGGAGTGTAAATACTTCCTTGGTAATGAGGTTGATCTTATTACCCCTAACGGATTCGATGGTTCTTTTATCCCAAAACCCGAAGAGGAGTTTAAACTCCGAAGGTTGGAGGGCAAGATTAAATTTTATGAGGTTGCAGAGGCCATGCTCTCGCACGAGGTAGCAAAAGACAGCCTAGTGGTTGGCATCAGCGGACGCTACGAATTTAAGAATAAGGGTATTGATGTTTTTCTTGAAGCCCTTGCAAAGCTTAATCGCGAAAACAACCTCGATAAGGAAGTGCTTGCATTCCTGCTCATTCCAGCAGGGCACCATGGCCCCCGTAAAGACGTATTCCATAACCTACGCGATGCCAAAGAAAGCGACAGCTATATCATACTTGATGATACCCACGTTACACACTACCTTAACGATCCCGAATCCGAGATAATACTGAAGCGGATTCGTGCATTGGGACTAAACAATGCTTCGTCCGATAAGGTTAAAGTATTTTGGGTTCCCTGCTACCTCAACGGAAATGATGGCATATTCAATAAGCCATACTACGACTTACTCATAGGTATGGATATCACCGTATTCCCTTCATACTATGAACCTTGGGGGTACACCCCGCTTGAAAGTTTAGCCTTTAGAGTTCCTACTATTACCACTACCCTTGCGGGATTTGGCGACTGGATTAACAAACACTATAAAAATCCGAAGGATGCCATTAAAATTATTCACCGCACCGACGAGAATGACCCCGAGGTGATTGAGCAAATTGCATCAACCATCGACTACTACATGAAACTCGATCATAACAAGAAACAGAATCTGGCCAATAATGCCGATGAGATATCGCGTGTTGCCCTTTGGGAAAACTTTATTGATTATTACTTTCAGGCCTACGATAAGGCCCTTACCGTTGTGGGCGACCGCACACAAATGTATATGGAGGTTGAACGGCAAGAGGTTTTGCCAACTGTTGAGCGAAAATTCAAACAGTATCAACCCAATTGGGTTCGGCTTATAATCCAAAAACGTTTACCTGAAAAGCTTAAACCGCTCGATGAAATTTCACGGAATCTTTGGTGGTCGTGGAATACCGATGCAAAAGAAATATTTGAGTCAATTGATAAGAACTTGTGGAACGAGTGCGAACACAATCCCATTCAGTTTCTGGAAAGGATAAGTTTACCCCGCTTCCAAGAATTAGAAAACGATACTGCGTTTGTCGATAAGCTTCAATCGGTTTACCTGAAGTTTTCCTCATACATGATGAAACGCTACGAACGCAAAGGCCCTCGAATTGCATACTTCAGCATGGAGTTTGGATTGCATAGCTCGCTTAAACTCTACTCAGGAGGCTTGGGCGTTTTAGCTGGCGATTACCTGAAAGAGGCTTCGGACCGCAATATCGATATGGTTGGGATTGGCCTTTTGTATCGGTATGGATATTTCACCCAAACCCTTTCAGCCTCTGGCCAGCAAGTAGCGGTTTACGACCAGCAAAACTTTACCCAAAGCGTAGCCACCCCTGTTCGTAACGAAAACGGGAAATGGATTTCCGTTAAAGTTGCTTTCCCAGGGCGTGATGTGTATGCCCGGATATGGAAGGTTGAGGTAGGTAGAACCGATCTATACCTTCTGGATACGGACTTTGAGGATAACCAGCCCCTTGACCGAACCATCACGCATCACCTTTACGGAGGCGATTTGGAAAATAGGTTTAAACAGGAGATGATACTTGGCATAGCGGGTATAAGAGCCTTACACGAAATGGGGATAACCCCTGATATCTATCATATAAACGAAGGGCATGCTGCATTCATCGGACTTGAACGCTTACGCCGTTATATTGTTGAAGAAAAACTTTCGTTCCCCGAAGCCCTTGAACTAGTGAGGGCATCAAGCCTTTTCACAACCCATACACCTGTACCCGCCGGCCACGACGCTTTCCCCGAGGAATTAGTTCGAACATACATGGCTCATTACCCCGAAAGGTTAAAAATAACCTGGGATCAATTCATGGATCTAGGACGAATGTCGCCTGGCGACACAACCGAGCGTTTCTCAATGAGCCATTTGGCCATTCGGCTCTCACAGGAAGTTAACGGCGTAAGCTGGCTTCATGGCGAAGTAAGCCGTAAAATGTTTGCCGGTATGTGGCCTTGCTACTTCGCCAACGAACTTCATATCAGCTACGTTACCAATGGCGTTCACTTTCCAACATGGACAGCGCGTGAATGGAAAGCAATTCTTGAAAACGACTCAGAAGATACTAATTTAGGCTATTCACTTCCGAATTGGAATGCCATTGAGAACTTACCCGATAACAAGATTTGGGATATCCGCAATAAACTAAGAAAACGTCTTATTAATCTAATAAATAAAAGGCTGAATAATCCCAACTTGGTTAGGTTTGAGAGTCCACGTCAGGTGATTGAGATTCAAGAAAAACTTAACGATAAGATACTTACCATTGGCTTTGCACGCAGGTTTGCTACCTATAAAAGGGCATGGTTACTATTTAAAGACCAAGACAGGTTAGCCGAGCTGGTGAATAACCCCCAACGACCAGTGCAAATACTATTTGCAGGTAAAGCCCACCCTCACGATAAAGCTGGTCAGGATTTAATTAAAAAGATAATTGAAATATCCAAGCAACCGCGTTTCCTTGGCCGAATTCTCTTCCTCCAAAACTACGATATGGAGTTAGCCCGGCGGATGGTTCAGGGAGTAGATGTTTGGCTTAACACTCCAACTCGCCCCATGGAAGCGTCCGGCACCAGCGGTCAAAAAGCCGTGATGAACGGAGTACTCCATTTTAGCGTTCTGGACGGATGGTGGGTTGAGGGCTACCGGGAGAATGCCGGCTGGGCACTACCAATGGAACCCACATACCCCCAAGAGGAATTCCAGGACGAGCTCGATGCTGAACTCATCTATACCATTCTTGAAAACGAAGTTGTTCCTGCATTTTATGAGCGTACTGCCGACGATGTTCCCCAAAAATGGATTTCGTTTATTAAAAAATCCATGACACAGGTGGCATCTAACTTTACCACCCTTAGGATGATTAACGATTACCAAAACCGATTCTACAACAAGCTATACTATAGGTTTAACGAACTTGCCGAAAACGAATTTGAGGAGGCCAAACAAATCTCGGCATGGAAGCGCCGCATAACCCGTAGTTGGGATGAAATTGAAGTAATACGAGTTAAGCAGTTCGATATGAACCGCGAACCCATTTTGCTTGGCAATGAATACGAAGCTGAAGTTGTTCTCGATTTAGGATCGCTTGCTCCCGATGAAATTGGAGTAGAACTAGTAGTTGCCGACCTGATTGAGAACCAACAGGTAACCGTTAAGCGCGTTCATGAATTTGAACTTGCCGGATTTGAAGGCTCAAGGGCTACTTACCGATTGAAACTGATACCCGTTGAACCCGGAGCCTTTGAGTGCGGCATTAGGATATTCCCTAAGAACCCACTCCTCCCCCACCGCATGGACTTCTGCTTGGTTCGCTGGATATAATTTCAAACTCCCGGGAAAAGGCTTTGAAAAGCCTTTTCCCGGTCAATAAATCTCTTCCCTTCGTCAAAGTTTTTTAAACTTTGGTCAACAAGAACACATTCATGAACAATTAAATAATTTTGTAACAATAAAATTTTGCAAATTAGCAAGTGAGTAAGCGCAAGCCAAACATGATAATCATTCAACGTCCAAACCAAACCCGCCGTAAGGAATTAGCTCTTACCATGGGTTTTTTCGATGGCGTTCATCTTGGACACCGTGAGCTTATCCAAACGGTAGCCCACGATGCTGAAATCATGGGATTGGAATCGGCTGTGCTTACATTTTGGCCTCACCCTCGCCTTGTGCTTCACAAAGACCCCGAAAAACTTCGTTTCCTTAACACACTTAACGAAAAGGCAAAAATTATTGCCAAGTTTGGAATCGACTATTTCATAGTCCAGGAATTTGCCAAGGATTTCTTTAATCTCGATGCCACCGATTTCATCACTTTACTGGTTAACGAGTACAAGGTTAAACACTTTGTAATTGGAGCCGATCACCGATTTGGTAAAGGAGGAACTGGCGACTCCAACCTTTTAAATAAGCTATCCGGTGAAATGGGCTTCACCATTAAAGTTGTTCCCTCCCAAAAAATTGATGGTGTTGATGTAAGCTCCACAAAAATCCGTGAAGCGCTCCTTTCGGGAAACCTTAAGCTGGCCAATCAAATGCTGGGGTATCCTTACCTCATAACAGGAGCGGTTCAATCCGGTAATCAGCTGGGACGGAAGATTGGTTTCCCTACCGCCAATATTCGCCCTAACGACCCGCTGAAACTTATTCCCAAGGAGGGTGTTTATGCCGTAATAGTAAACGCCAACGACACCATTTATAAGGGCATGCTCAATATCGGCTTTAGGCCTACCATTGATACCACCAATAAACAGTCTATTGAGGTTAACATTTTCGATTTTGAGAATGATCTATACAACGCAGGTATTGAGGTGGCGCTAGTAAGTAGATTGCGCGACGAAAAACGATTCCCTTCCATTGAACACTTGAAAGAGCAACTTGTTATTGATAAGCAGAATGCTCTTGAAGCCTTAAAGGACGAAAAAGTTGAACGTTATCAAAACTTATTCCTAACTTTACGGCCCGAAAGGAATAATAACCAATAAAATCTATAATTAATGGAACAAGTAATTCAGGCTACCTTACCCTACAAGGTTAAGGATATCGCATTGGCAGAATGGGGACGGAAAGAAATCACTATTGCTGAGAAGGAAATGCCGGGACTGATGTCTCTTCGCCAAAAGTATGGTCCACAAAAACCCCTTAAAGGGGCTCGCATAACCGGTTCGCTCCATATGACCATTCAAACCGCAGTGCTTATTGAAACCCTCGTTGAACTGGGCGCACAGGTTCGTTGGGCAAGCTGTAATATATTCTCAACCCAAGACCACGCTGCAGCAGCCATTGCAGCCGCAGGTATCCCGGTTTTTGCATGGAAAGGCGAAACCCTTGAGGAATACTGGTGGTGTACCGCTCAGGCTCTTTCATTCCCCGACGGTAAAGGACCAAACCTGATTGTTGACGACGGTGGCGATGCAACCCTTCTGGTTCATTGGGGCTACAAAGCCGAAAACGATAAATCGTTCCTTGAGAGAGAACCTTCCTCGCACGAAGAAAAGGTTATTCTATCGCTTTTAAAAGATATTCTGGCTAAAGAGCCAAACAAATGGCACAACCTGGTAAAGGAACTTAAAGGGGTTTCGGAAGAAACAACCACTGGCGTTCATCGCCTTTACCAAATGCTGGAACGTAAGGAACTGCTAATCCCTGCCATAAATGTTAACGACTCGGTAACCAAGAGCAAGTTCGATAACCTATACGGCTGTCGCGAATCTTTAGCCGATGGCATTAAACGCGCTACCGATGTTATGATTGCCGGCAAGGTTGTGGTGGTTTGCGGTTATGGCGATGTAGGGAAGGGTTGCGCTCATAGCATGCGGTCGTACGGTGCCCGTGTAATTGTAACTGAAATCGACCCCATTTGCGCTCTCCAAGCCGCAATGGAAGGCTTTGAGGTGAAAACCGTTGAGGACACCCTCGACGAGGGCAATATCTATGTGACCGCTACCGGTAACTGCGATGTTATTACCCTTGAACACATGCAACGCATGAAAGACCAAACTATTGTTTGCAACATCGGCCACTTTGACAACGAGATACAAATGGACAGGCTCAACTCCCTGAAGGATGTTAAGCGTGTAAACATAAAACCTCAGGTTGATCAATACATTTTCCCCGATGGACGCTCCATCTTTATTTTGGCCGAGGGCCGTCTGGTTAACCTTGGCTGCGCCACAGGCCATCCCAGCTTTGTGATGAGCAACAGTTTCTCCAACCAAACCCTTGCCCAAATAGAACTTTGGACAAAAAATCTTCCCGTTGATGTTTACCGCTTACCCAAACACCTCGATGAAGAGGTTGCACGACTTCACCTTGAACAGATTGGCGTTAAGCTAACCAAGTTGACCCCAAAGCAAGCTGAATACATTGGTGTAAAACCCGAAGGCCCTTACAAACCCGAGCACTATCGCTACTAATCAATACACAAACTGCCGGAAACCCTCCGGCAGTTCTCATTTTTTGTTTTTACTTTCCATTAGCTGTATTGCTCTTTTAATCTTTTCATACCCTGCCCTTGCTAAGGGTGTGCTGCCAAATTGAATGTTGAACTCGTCTTTGCCCAGGGATGCCAATGAAATGCCACTTTTATCTCTAAAAATATTTATTCCCTGTTTCGCTCCTTCAACCACTTTAGCCTTCCCATTCCATGGGCAAACCTCCTGACAAACATCGCACCCAAAACACCATCCGTTTAGGCTGTCAATCTCATTTTCGGCTAGCGCCTCTTTCCTTTCAATGGTAATGTATGAAATACATTTCCGCGCATCAACAACACCTGGTGCAACAATAGCTTTACCTGGACAGGCATCCATACAGCGGGTGCAGGAGCCACATCTGTTGCTTTCCAGACAATTGCTGGGTTCAATCTCAATATCAACAATAAGCTCACCAATAAAAACGTACGAGCCCAAACCCCTATTGATTAGGTTTGAGTTTTTCCCAATCCAACCCAAGCCAGCCCTAACAGCCCACTCCCTTTCCATTACTGGGGCCGAATCGACAAATGCCCGCCCTTTTATTGAACCATAGTTTCTACGCAGCCGTTCAAGCATTTCCCAAAGCATTCCTTTCATCAGGACATGGTAATCAACCCTGCATGCATATCGAGCAACACGGGGTGCGTTAAGATTTATTGGCAAATCGCCTGTATTATATGAAAGCAAAACGCTTATCACCGATTTCGAACCAGGAACCAATTCAGTAGGATCAAGCCTAAGGTCAATATTCCGTTCCATGTAGCCCATGGTTGCATGGTATTGATGGCTTAACCACTGGGAGTAAACCGATTCCTGATTATCTAACCGTTCTGCCCGGCTCACACCACAAGCATGAAAACCAATATCTAATGCGATACGCTTTACATCGTCAACGTTAATCATCAATGTAGAATTTGCAATTACAAAGATTGTTAAAGCAAACCTAAATTTAACTTTTTTACCTAACTTGGTAAAAATTTGATTGAACTATATGATTGAATTCGATATCGAAACGGAATTTATTCAGCTAGATAAACTACTCAAGGTATGTCGAGTAGTTTCCAGCGGTGGCGAAGCCCATCAACTTGTAGATGAGGGAAAGGTTAAACTTAATGGCACAATTGAGAGTCGCAGGCGAGCCAAGATTAGACCCGGCGACAGGGTTCAGATCGGTTCCGAAACAATAATTGTTAACGCTAAAAAGTAAACGCTATGAAAAAAAGATTATCCCTTCCATTAATTGTACTTCTGGTATTAACAATTGCCAGTTGTGGCTCACGAAAATCAGCTGAGAATGCTAATTTTAAATCTATCAGTGCAAATCGAGGTAGCGATTATACCGAAACAGTAGTTGATGAATTGGCAGAACCATTAGCAAAAGAGGTTACTGCAGCTGATGTAGAACCAAAAGTAATTAAAACGGCAAATGTTAGCATTGAAGTGTTCGATTACTTTAAAGCGCGGCTAAAAGTCGATTCAATTGTAGCAAAGCATAAAGGTTACATAACTAACGAAGCATTTCAGGAAACCAACACCCAAAAAAGTAACAGCATTACCATTAGGGTACCAGCCCAAAATTTTAACCTTTTACTTACTGATTTTGCAGCAATTGCCAAAAAAGTTGATTATCAGAATATTTACACGCAGGATGTTACCGAGGAATATATAGATGTTAAAACACGATTGTTAAACAAGCTTGAAGTTGAAAGGACATACAGGAAACATCTACGTGAGGCAAAGAATATTGAGGATATTCTAAAGATTGAGAGCAAACTGGCCGAAATCCGTTCCGAAATTGAATCGGCTCAGGGAAGGCTAAAGTATATCGACCATCAAGTAAACCTCAGCACAGTGTCGCTATACCTTTACCAAAAATTGGAATACAAGTATATTCCCGAGGAATTGCCTGGATTCTGGCAAAGAGTAAAAGAGGGTATCCATTGGGGCTGGAAAGGTTTCCTGTGGTTTTTGATCCTACTGGTAAAACTTTGGCCGCTTTGGTTACTGGCCACAGCTGCATACTTTTCTTACATAAAGATTAAGGGTTACCTTAAAAACCGGAAAAAGAAAGAAAAGAAGGCAAAGAAGCTGCAAAAGAAAACCAAACTACCCGAAGAACCTGTTTTATAGGGATAAATGCTTTCTGCCTGAACCCCAATACCCAATTGGTATATTAGGTAGAAAAATTCTCAAATTACTTTAAAAGTATTTTACGAATTAAAAATTTACTTATTTTTGCAGTGCCAAAAAAATGGCAATACTTGCTGAAACATGCCAAAATACTGCATCTTTAGCAAGTAACCAATTGAAATACTGTGTTGGCGAGGTAGCTCAGTTGGTTAGAGCGTCCCGATTTATATCGGGAAGGTCGCCGAGAAAAGTAAGAACTTGTTTTTGAAATACTGTGTTGGCGAGGTAGCTCAGTTGGTTAGAGCGCATGATTCATAATCATGAGGTCGCCGGTTCAATCCCGGCTCTCGCTACAAAGCCCAAAAGCCTTCGGTGTCGAAGGCTTTTTTGCTTTAATGGGTATTTGGCCCCCCTCCTATCAAACGCATCTTGGTCACCGATAAAAAGTAAGAACTTGTTTTTGAAATACTGTGTTGGCGAGGTAGCTCAGCTGGTTAGAGCGTCCCGATTTATATCGGGAAGGTCGCCGGTTTCCCGTGTACGGGACAGGCAATCCCGGCTCTCGCTACAAAGCCCAAAAGCCTTCGGTGTCGAAGGCTTTTTTGCTTTAATGGGTATTTGGCTCCCCTCCTATCAAACGCATCTTGGTCACCGATAAAAAGTAAGAACTTGTTTTTGAAATACTGTGTTGGCGAGGCAGCTCAGCTGGTTAGAGCGTCCCGATTTATATCGGGAAGGTCGCCGGTTCCCCGTGTACGGGACAGGCAATCCCGGCTCTCGCTACAAAGCCCAAAGGCCTTCGGTGTCGAAGGCTTTTTTGCTTTAATGGGTATTTGGCCCCCCTCCTATCAAACGCATCTTGGTCACAGATAAGAAGTAAGAACTTGTTTTTGAAATACTGTGTTGGCGAGGTAGCTCAGTTGGTTAGAACGTCCCGATTTATATCGGGAAGGTCGCCGGTTCCCCGTGTACGGGACAGGTAATCCCGGCTCTCGCTACAAAGCCCAAAAGACTTCGGTGTGGAAGGCTTTTTTGCATTAATGGGTATTTGGCCCACCTCCTATCAAACGCATCTTGGTCACCGATAAAAAGTAAGAACTTGTTTTTGAAATACTGTGTTGGCGAGGCAGCTCAGCTGGTTAGAGCGTCCCGATTTATATCGGGAAGGTCGCCGGTTTCCCGTGTACGGGACAGGCAATCCCGGCTCTCGCTACAAAGCCCAAAGGCCTTGGGTGCTGCAGGCTTTTTTAATAATTATTGTTCATGAAAATTTGACCTTAACTTAATCCTAAAATAAGGGGTTTAAAAATTTGCAACCATATCTTTGTGGCTTATTAACAGCCATTTGTTAATAAAAAACTCTAAAATGCTGGAATAATTATTGCAATTCTTTTTAAATTGCTTATGCTAAGTTCAAGAATTAGATAGTATGAGCTTGAGCAAAACTTAAAAACGAGCAGGTATGAAAGGAATGGTTAATACTAATCAAAAGGTTGAACTTGAGTATCAGATTAACACTGCACCGGGTGTGCTTTTTAAAAGGCTAAGCACTCCACACGGTTTATCGGAATGGTTTGCAAACGACGTTAACCTTTCGGGAAATGTTTTCACCTTCATTTGGGATGGCGATACCAAAAAAGCTGAGCTAATCGATAAAAAAGAAAATAAGTTTGTGAAGTTTCGGTGGATTACTGATCAGAATGAAGGCGGGCAGCATTTTGCTTTCAAGCTTACCAAAGATGAACTTACCGGCGAGGTTTCGCTAACCGTAATTGAAGAGGTTAACGATGAAGAGGACATTGACGAAGTTATTTCGCTTTGGAACTATCAAATCGGTGAGCTTAAACGTCTGATTGGGGCTTAATCTATACCCAAATTTATCTGTGTTTTTTAGGAAAAACATTACATTTGTGATGTTTTTCTTTAATATTTAATTCGTGAAAACACTTCATCGTTTTATTCTGAAATCGTACATAGGCCCACTAGTAATGACATTTTTCATTACTATGTTTGTATTGCTCATGCAGTTTCTATGGCGTTACATTGACGACCTGGTGGGCAAAGGGTTAAGTTGGGACGTAATAGCAGAGTTGCTCTTGTATGCATCGGCAGGGCTTTTACCTCTTGCTTTACCCCTTGCAATACTGCTGGCATCGCTCATGACAATGGGAAATCTTGGGGAGAATAACGAATTGCTTGCCATGAAATCGGCAGGAATCTCTTTACCGCGAATACTAACCCCGCTAATTGTTCTTACTATTTTTATCAGCATAGGAGCATTCTTTTTTTCGAATAATGTAGTCCCCTACACCAACCTAAAAATATCCACTTTGCTTTACTCGGTAAAGCAACAAAAGCCTGAGCTGATTATTAAGGAAGGTGTTTTCACTAATCTGATTGAAGGCTACAGCATAAAAGTAGGAGACAAAGACCCCAACACAGGATTAATGCGTCGCATTCTGATTTATGATCACAGTAAAGACGAGGAAAACACGACGGTTACCTATGCCGATTCTGGCTATATGAGACCTACAGCCGACCAGAAATTTCTGGTAGCAACACTCTATAGCGGAAATAGCTATAAAGAAGTAAGAGATAATCGCAAGCCGCGCTATACCTACAAGGAAAAACTCCCTGCCCAAAAACAAACCTTTGAAAAGGAAGTGATTATCTTTGAGCTAAAAGGCTTTGAGCTCCAACGTGCCGATGAGAGTTTCTTCAAGGATAGCTACCAAACCCAAAACATCAGTCAACTGGCAAAAACTGAAGATTCGCTATCAAAAGCCTTTAACACTCAAATTGAATCGTTCTCACAATCGGTAATTCGAAGCAGTATTTTTCGGAACCCGTACTGGGGTCGTCGTCAAAACGACGTAAGAATAAAACGCAGCATCAACACCGACTCTCTCTACAAATCGCTTTCCCCTGAAGAAAAGATAGCTGCTCTTGAGCGTGCCATTGAATTTGCCCGCTCAACCAAAAGCTACATATCGTCGTCGAAAGAAGAATTCTATTACAAGCAAAAATATATAGCCCGACACCGGGTTGAGTGGAACAGAAAATTCACATTAGCCTTTGCTTGCTTTATTTTCTTTTTTATAGGCGCTCCGCTTGGTGCCATTATCAGAAAAGGCGGCTTGGGAACCCCAGTGGTTATCTCGGTTCTATTCTTTATCATCTACTACATTATTAACATATCCGGTGAAAAATTTGCCAAGGAACTGGTAATGAACCCTTCGCTTGGAACCTGGCTATCATCGTTTATTCTATTACCCATTGGGATTTTCCTGTCCTATAAAGCAACCACCGATTCAGTAATTATGAATGCAGACTTCTACATCGAAAAGATAAAAAAGGCGTTTAATGTGGTTGCATCGAGGAAAAAACATGATGAATCTTCCCCAAAAACAGAATAAATTATAAATGCGAATCCTGATCATTTCACACAAACCCCCTTACCCCCCAGTTGATGGAGGCACCCTGGCAACTCTTAACATGTGCCTTGGCCTTGCAAAAGCAGGTAATAATGTCACAGTGCTTACCTTAAGCACCCAAAAGCACCCTAGTTCGCTTGAAATTATTCCCAATGAAATTAAAGCTCTCATTAACTTTGAAATTTTTCATGTAAACATTAAAACCAACATTTTAGGTTACATCCTTAATTTTTTGTTTTCCCTTCGTCCGTACAACATTGAGCGATATATAAGCTCACCCTTCAAGCGCTTGATAAAAAGAGTTCTGATTAACGAAAAGTTTGATGTGGTTCAGCTGGAGGGTTTATACCTTTACCCTTACATAAATACCATCCGAAAGTATTTTAAAGGAACCCTTTCGCTTCGGAGTCATAATGTGGAGCATCAAATTTGGATAAAATTAGCTGATAACGAGCCCAACACCTTAAAGCGGATTTATTTTGAATTTCTTGCCAAACGATTGGCTAGGGTTGAATCGGCCATATCCGATAAGGTTGATGCCCTTGTTGCAATAGCAGAACCCGATAGACTATGGTTTATAGAAAATAATTTCACCAAGCCTACCATAACAATCCCTGCTGGATATTTAATGGAGGAGGTTACTGAGGAACTTGAACCTGTCGATTTCCCAGCGATTTGCTACATAGGAGCATTGGATTGGCTCCCAAATGTTGAGGGTTTAAACTGGTTTCTCAATTGGGTTTGGCCACGCATTCAGTCGGAAATACCTGAAATGGAGTTCCATATTGCCGGCCGAAATGCATCGGAAGAGCTGGCGGAAAGGCTCATCACTGAGCGTAATATCATCTTTCATGGGCAAGTGGCAAACTCATCCGCATTCCTGAGTCGTTGTCCAATAATGGTGGTTCCATTGCTCTCTGGTAGCGGAATACGTATTAAGATAGTTGAAGGCATGTATCTTCAAAGAGCAATTGTAGCCACAAGCATGGCCGTAAAAGGCATCGATTTAGAACATGAAAAGCACATCCTTATTGCCGACAACCCCGATGATTTCGCCAAAGCGGTTTGTTCCTTGATTTATAACCCCGATCTGGGTAAACGTATTGCACAAAACGCCATGGAGTTTGCCCGTAAAAATCTCGATGCCATCGAGTTAGCCCATAAACTTACCGAGTTCTACAAACAACTTGAAGGATGATAGTCCATTCCCTTTTCTGGCTGGCTATTGGTTTAGTTCTTTACACCTACTTCGGGTATTTGTTGTTACTTTGGCTATTTTGTGCCTTAAAACGAAACCATGAACAATTAAAAACTAATCAAAATCAATTTCCTGAAGTTACCATTATTACCGCTGCCCACAATGAGGAGAAGTATGTAATATCCAAATATCAGAATATACTTTCGCTCGATTACCCTTCCAATAAATTAAATCAGGTATGGGTCGACGATGGCAGTACCGACAGCACCCGTGAATTGCTTATGAACCTTAAAGGGGTTAATATTATTATTAACCCAGAAAGAATGGGTAAAGCCATGTCGATAAACAAAGCCATGGAACGGGTACAAACACCAATAGCAATACTTACCGATGCCAACACATTCCTTTCCCAAAATTCTATAAGCGATTTGGTAAAACATTTCCAAAACCCCAAGGTGGGTTGCGTTGCCGGACAAAAAACAATTAGCTGGGACGATAATGACACACTGGCATCGAAAGGCGAAGGGATATACTGGAAATACGAATCGTTTGTTAAGACAGTTGAAAGTTGCACCGGTTCAACACTATCGGGAACTGGCGAGCTATATGCCATTCGAACTAATCTTTTTAAACCTCTCCCTCCAAGTACCATTCTCGACGATTTTGAGATTTCGGCAAACATTATTAAACAAGGCTATGAAATTAAATACGACCATAATGCAGTTGCATCGGAAACCGGTTCAATCACTGTTGAGGAAGAAAAAAAACGAAAAATTCGAATAGCTGCTGGCTGTTTTCAAGCTCTTGCACGACATGCCAACTTGCTAAATCCATTCAAGAACCTTGAGGTTGCATTTAAATTCTTTTCTCATAAAATTTTACGTTGGATAATTGTTCCAGTGGCCATACTGCTTCTCCCAATCCTCAATGGCATTATATTATTCTTTTACCAAAACATATCAATGCCTTACATTGTATCATTCATAGCTATTTGCTCTTTCTATGTAATTGTTTTTATTGGCTACTTATCCCGAAATTCCTCTCGAGTAGCTCCTTTTGTAACCTTTCCCTACTATGGTTTTATGATGAATATAGCCATGCTTAAAGGGCTGTTTCGATTTATGTTGGGCAAGCAAAGCCACATTTGGGAAAAAGCAAATCGAAAAGCTGACATTTAACAAGATATTATTCCTTGCAAAATACTAATTTTGCGACATCCTTTTTATCAATTTATTATAGCAGCACAATGGCAAACAACGAAGAAATTAAGCTAAATACGATAGATGAAGCAATTGAAGAGCTCCGTAATGGTAGAGTAATAATAGTGGTTGACGATGAGGATAGGGAGAATGAGGGCGATTTCATTGCTGCTGCTGAACTGATTACCCCGGAGATTATCAACTTTATGGCCAAGCACGGGCGTGGGTTAATTTGCGCCTCGCTGCCCGAAAAACGCTGCGATGAGCTTGAGTTAGAGCTCATGGTTGGCCGCAATACTGCCCTGCACCACACAGCCTTCACCGTTTCGGTCGACCTCATTGGGCATGGATGCACAACTGGCATTTCGGCTGCCGATAGGGCTAAAACCATAAAGGCACTTGTTGACCCCAATACAAAGCCCGAAGACCTAGCTCGTCCTGGACACATATTTCCCCTGCGTGCAAAGGAAAAAGGCGTATTGCGTCGTCCTGGTCATACCGAGGCTGCCATCGACCTCACCCAGCTAGCTGGCCTTACACCCGGCGGAGTACTGGTTGAAATCATGAACGATGATGGCACCATGGCTCGCCTTCCACAACTCATGGAGGTGGCCCGAAAATTCAACCTAAAAATTGTTACCATTAAAGATCTAATAAGCTATAGACTACGATTTGAAAGCATTGTTGAGAGAGGGGTTAAGGTAAAACTCCCTACTGAGTTTGGCTATTTTGAGTTAATTCCATTCCGTCAGAAATCCAATGGACTTGAACATGTAGCCTTGATCAAAGGCGAATGGGAACCCGATGAGCCTGTTCTGGTAAGAGTTCACTCCTCATGTGTAACCGGTGATATTTTTGGTTCCTACCGCTGCGATTGTGGGCCACAACTCCATGAGGCCATGAAAATGATTGACAATGCAGGGAAAGGCGTTTTAGTTTACCTAAACCAGGAAGGGCGGGGCATAGGCCTTTTCAATAAGATACACGCCTACAAACTTCAAGAGGAAGGGTTAGATACCGTTGATGCAAACGTTGAACTGGGATTTCAACCCGATGAGCGCGATTATGGCGTAGGAGCAAGTATTTTACGCGAGGTTGGGGTAAAAAACATGCGACTTATTACCAACAATCCAAAAAAAATGAGCGGATTGGAAGGTTACGGCTTACACGTAGTTGAAAACATCCCCCTTGTAATTCCGCCCAACCCATACAATGAGTTTTACCTAAAAACTAAACACGAAAGAATGGGGCACATTAACCTATTCAACCCCAAAAAGGATTAAAATCCTATGCCAACCAAGGAGAACCCCCGCATTGTTTACATGGGTACGCCAGAGTTCGCCGTTGAACCCCTTAAAGCGATTCTTAAAGCTGGTTACAATGTGTCGGCTGTTGTAACAGTACCCGATAAACCAGCCGGACGAGGTTTAAAACTTCAGCCCTCGCCCGTAAAGGTTTTTGCCGAGCAAAACAGTATTGCAGTTCTGCAACCCGAAAAGTTGAGAAATCCGCAATTCATTCAAGCACTCAAAGATATAAACCCCGATGTTGCCGTTGTGGTTGCTTTCAGAATGCTTCCAAAGGAAGTTTGGCAAATTCCCCGTTTAGGAACTTTTAACCTCCACGCCTCACTCCTACCCCAGTATAGGGGTGCTGCCCCAATAAATTGGGCTATCATCAATGGTGAAAAAGAAACAGGCATAACCACCTTCCTCCTTGACGAACAAATAGATACCGGAAATATTCTCCTTCAAAAAGCTATACCCATAGGCGATACCGAAACGGCAGGAGAACTTCACGACCGATTGATGTACCATGGTGCAGAGCTGGTGGTTGAAACCATTAGGATGCTAACCCAGGGAAACATTGCTCCTATACCCCAAAATCAAATCAACACAAGCGGAGAACTTAAACCCGCCCCAAAGATTTTTAAGGAAACGTGCCGTATTAATTGGAATGAGCCATACTATAAGGTTTACAACCTTATCAGAGGACTTAGTCCATATCCTACTGCATGGACTGAGCTTAAAGTCAGGAGGAATACTTTAGAGTTAGCTATACCGATAAAAATCTACCTTGCCGAAAAACTTGAGGAATACCATTCACAAAAGCCTGGAACCATAAAAACTGATGGGAAAACTTTTTTACACGTTTACTGCTCGCAGGGGATCATTTCGCTAAAAAATGTTCAGCAGGCTGGCAAAAAAGCCATGGATATTGATGAATTCTTAAGAGGTTGGCAGAATACCGAATTTATTGAAATGCTATAAGGGTTTTCGCTTCCTTAGGTAAATTATTTGGCCTGCTTCAGGTTCATCGCCGGGCCTCATCCTGTTTTTCCTGTATAGCGATTTTAGCTTTACCCCGTACATCTGCGAAATCTTATACATCGTTTCTCCCAGTTCAACGGTATGAACAGGGTTTGACCTATCGGCCTTCCATCGTTTAGGTTGAATGTATAGTTCTTGCCCTGGATGTAGAATTGAATCGCGCGATAAATCGTTATATTTATATAACTGCCAAGGCATCAAGTCCAACTCCTTAGAGAGCGATTCAAAGGTATCGCCCTCCTTAACAACAATATACCTAATTCTATTTCTTGTAAAAACAGGTCGCGTTTTGTAAAGGTCTATTTCGTAATTATCCCAATCGGTTACAGCCGGTTTGGGAGGTTTTATGCTCACCGCTATTCCTTGATCGTACCGGTAAAGCTCATTTTCCTCAATTATCTTTATAAGCATTTCGGCATACTTGGGGTTAGTGGCATAACCTGCCTTTTTTAGTCCATGAGCCCAAGCCTTATAATCGGTTGGGTTAAAATCAAATAGAAACGCATAACGCTTACCGCCTCTTAGAAAAAGGCTATGATCGGTAAACGATTGTTCAGGATTTTTGTATTTCCTAAAGCACTCGCTTTTCCTGTCATCGTTGTGGTAAATGGTTGCACCAGTCCAATCCTTATGGCACTTTATACCAAAATGGTTATTGGCATTTACTGCCAGAGTACTGTTTCCATTATCGCTTTCAAGCATGGCCTGTGCAAGCGTTATGCTTGCTGGTACACCAAACTGCTTCATATTGCTAATGGCAATGTTAGAATACATGTTAATGTACTCCTCACGTGAAATTCGCTTTTGACTGTAGGTTGATAAATGAAATCCGGCTAAGATGCCAAGCAGTATTGCAAAATTTCTTTTCATACGACAATAAATCTACTCCAAGCCAAGTGTCAAAAACTCATTCCAAAGCTTTTCATTTGGCGGTGGAGCAACAATTTTAATATCCTCACCTGAAATTGGATGGGTAAATGCAAAAATACGCGAATGCAGGTCGATACCACCATCGGGGTTTGAGCGGGGATAACCGTACTTAAGGTCGCCACGGATAGGGCAACCTATTTTAGATAGCTGAGCACGTATTTGGTGATGCCTACCCGTGATTAGGTCAATCACTAACAGGTAATAATTCTCGGTTCTACCCACAAGTTCGTACTTCAGTTTTGCTATTTTTGAGCCGCGCACCTCGCGGGCATAAACAAACGACTTATTCTTTTTATTATCGCGTAAAAGGTAATGCACCAGAGTTTGAGACTCAGCAGGGGGCATGTTTTTTACAATAGCCCAGTACTTTTTGGTTATTTTCCCTTCCTGAAAAAGATTGTTGATGCGGCTAAGACCTTTGCTGGTTTTTGCAAAGAGTACAACTCCGCTTACGGGCCTGTCGATACGATGGGTTACTTCCAGAAAAACGCGACCGGGTTTTCCATCGCGTTCCTTGATGAATTGTTTTACGGTTTCGACCAACGATTCATCGCCGGTTTTATCGGCCTGTACAATTTCGCCACAGTTCTTGTTAACTGCTATAAAATGGTTATCCTCGAATAGGATTCTGTCACTTGAAAAATTTGTCATCGTTAAAATTAGTATTGCTCTCGTTCATTGGGGAAATCGAGCGATTTCACGTCGTTAATGTAGGCCTGAAATGCGCCAAGCATTTCGGCATACAGGTTATGGTATCGCCTTAAGAATCTGGGCGAAAACTCCTGATTGATGCCAAGCATATCGTGGGTAACCAAAACCTGCCCATCTACATGCTTACCTGCACCTATACCTATCACTGGAATTTTGATTTCCGATGCAACCTTTTGCCCCAAAGCAGCGGGGATTTTCTCCAGAACAATGGCAAAGCAACCGGTTTTTTCAAGCAGGTGAGCATCTTCAACCAACTTATTGGCCTCAGCCTCTTCGCGAGCTCTAACCACATAAGTTCCAAACTTATGAATCGATTGGGGCGTAAGTCCAAGATGCCCCATTACCGGTATACCCGCCGAGAGTATTCGTTCAACCGATTCGATAATTTCTGAACCGCCTTCGAGCTTAACGGCATCGGCACCGCTCTCCTTCATAATCCGAATGGCGGAGCGCAAGGCTAGCTTTGAGTTGCCTTGATAGGTGCCAAAAGGCATATCAACCACCACTAAGGCACGCTTTACCCCTCGAACTACTGAACTGGCATGATATATCATTTGGTCAAGCGTAATGGGAAGGGTGGATATATGACCTGCCATTACGTTCGATGCTGAGTCACCAACAAGCAAAACATCAATCCCTGCAGCATCCAAAATTCTGGCCATGGAGTAATCGTATGCTGTAAGCATTGCTATCTTTTCACCCCTGACCTTCATCTCCTGAAGCACATGGGTGGTTACCACTTTTACTTTACTCTCGCTCGACATAGTTCAAACATTAATAGATGTCAAAGGTAATCTAATATTCAGGAAAATCTAAGCTAATTTATTAAAATAGACAAAACTGACAAAAAGACACTCATTCACGGTTACAGCTGAAAGCCTGTGAATTATAAGCACATCAACTCTGATATAAACAAAGAAACCTGACAAAGGATTACTGAAACTTCAAATAATTGTGACAGATTTTCGCCTTTTTATTGATTTTTTTAAATGGCATAATGATTGAGCACAAAGATAGGAACAACGAAATTTGAAAAAATCAAAGTATAACAATAAAATTTTTAAAGCAATGAGCAAGATAATAGGAATTGACTTAGGAACAACCAACTCATGCGTTGCCGTAATGGAAGGTAACGAACCGGTTGTTATCACAAACAGCGAGGGTAAGCGCACTACCCCTTCGGTAGTTGCTTTTGCCGAAAACGGTGAACGCAAGGTTGGCGACCCAGCAAAACGCCAGGCCATCATAAACCCACAAAAAACCATATTCTCAATCAAGCGTTTCATGGGTGAAACCTACGACAAGGTTGCACAGGTTGAAGTACCCCGTGTACCCTACAAGGTGGTTCGCGGCGAAAACAACACACCCCGAGTTGATATTGATGGTCGCCTTTACACCCCTCAGGAAATATCTTCGATGATTCTTCAGAAAATGAAGAAGACCGCTGAGGATTACCTGGGGCACGAAGTAACCGAAGCTGTTATTACCGTACCGGCATACTTCAGCGATTCGCAGCGTCAGGCTACCAAAGAGGCAGGCGAGATAGCTGGTTTAAAGGTTCGCCGTATCATTAACGAACCCACCGCTGCCGCATTGGCCTACGGCCTTGATAAAAAGCATAAAGACCTCAAGGTTGCCGTGTATGACCTTGGTGGAGGTACATTTGATATCTCTATTCTTGAGCTTGGCGATGGCGTTTTCGAAGTAAAATCGACTAATGGTGATACCCACCTTGGTGGCGACGATTTTGACCAGGTTATCATCGATTGGCTTGCCGAGGAGTTCCTTAAAGAAGAAGGCGTTGACCTCCGCAAGGATCCCATGGCACTGCAACGTTTAAAAGAAGCTGCCGAAAAAGCAAAGATCGAACTTTCCAGCACTACTACAACAGAAATTAACCTTCCGTACATTATGCCCGTTAATGGCATACCCAAACACCTGGTAAAAACATTAACCCGTGCTCACTTCGAAAAGTTAGCCGACCATCTCATTCAGCGTACTGTAGAGCCCTGCCGTAAGGCATTGGCCGATGCAGGTTTACAACCTTCGGATATCGACGAGGTTATACTCGTAGGCGGTTCAACCCGTATTCCTAAAGTTCAGGAGGTTGTTGAAAAATTCTTTAACCGCAAGCCCAATAAGAGTGTTAACCCCGACGAGGTTGTTGCTATTGGTGCTGCAATTCAAGGCGGAGTTTTAACCGGCGAGGTTAAGGACGTGCTCCTCTTGGACGTTACCCCTCTTTCATTGGGTATCGAAACCTTAGGAGGCGTGTTCACCAAGCTAATTGAAGCAAACACTACCATACCTACCCGCAAAAGCGAGGTGTTTACAACTGCTGCCGACAATCAGCCTTCGGTTGAAATACATGTGCTGCAAGGCGAACGTCCTTTAGCCAAGGACAACAAAACAATCGGACGTTTCCATCTCGACGGAATACCTCCCGCCCCCCGTGGAGTACCGCAAATTGAGGTTACCTTTGATATCGACGCAAACGGTATTCTCCATGTAACTGCTAAGGATAGAGGTACTGGTAAAGAGCAGAAAATACGAATTGAAGCCTCATCGGGTCTTACCGAAGAGGAAATCAAGCGCATGCGCGAGGAAGCCAAACGCAACGAAGAAGCTGACCGCCGCGAGAAAGAGCGTATCGAAAAGATTAACGCTGCCGACAGCTTGATTTTCCAAACCGAAAAGCAACTCAAGGAGTTTGGCGACAAACTCCCTGCCGATAAAAAAGGTGCTATTGAAAATGCCCTTGGCCGATTGAAAGATGCCCATAAGAGCCAGGATTTGACTGCTATTGAGAACGCTACCAACGAACTCAATGCTGCTTGGCAAGCTGCATCGGAAGAACTTTACAAGGCACAAGCTCAAGCTAACGCAGGTGCCGGACAGCAAGCCAATGCTAATGCAGGTAGTTCATCCACAACGGGCAACGACCAGGAAGTTACCGACGTAGACTTTGAGGAAGTAAAATAATGAGTAGCCTATATGACTTAAGCCGCCTTTAAGGCGGCTTTTTTTATTTAATACAACAAGTGAAAACTTTACCAATGCAACAATCCTTATGTGACCACATTTACCTAACTATTAGATGAACATATCCGAATTTAGAGTTTGCTTGAAATGTTCAAAAAATATGAATTACAAACCCATAATCGATTTTCTAATATAATTCGGATTAAATTTGCATCATATACATTGAAGGGCATTCTTTTTGCAAATTCTTTTAAAAACAAAAAACATGAAACATATTGCTACCTTTTTATTTTTACTAATTATTTGTGGTACAGCCATTGGCCAAACCGAAAACGCAAGAAATCAAATTGACAGCAAAAACAGAAAGCAAGGCTACTGGTGTAAGTACTACCCAAATGGCAAAAAGGCATACGAGGGATGGTTCAAGGACGATAAGCCCATAGGCGAGTTCAAACGCTACCACCAAAACGGAGAGCTAAAGGTAATAATGATTTACTCAGAGGCTTCGCCATACGTTTATTCTACTTTTTTTAATGAAGAGGGAAAAAAGATTGTTAATGGCTTTTACAAAAACCAACTCAAGGATAGCCTTTGGCAATACTACTCCGTGAACGGCAACTTGATTTTTGAAGAAAGATACAAAAACGGCATGAAAGATGGTAGAGCGCGCAGCTATTACTCCTCGGGCAAAATCATGGAAACCGCAAGCTATACCAATAACAATCTCAATGGTTTGGTTATTCTGTTTTATGAAAATGGCCTGAACAAAAGCATCATCCCCTACTCTAATGGTGAAATTGAAGGGACAATGAAGGTGTTTTACCCCGATGGTACTTTAAGAATTGAGGGTAATTATAGGCAAGGCCTTAAGCAAGGTGAATGGAAGTACTACGATGCCAATGGAAAAATATTGCAAACCATCAAGTACATCGATGGAGTAGCCGAGAACGCTAATGAATTGATTGAAAAAGAATCGAAGTACATGGATTCACTCATAAAGAATGCCGGTAAGTTAAAAGAACCTTCCATTGATGATGTTATGAACTCAATGGGAACTAAATACTAAAATTCATCTGTAATGAACACGTCGCTGCTTAAATATCTGTCATTCATACTATTAATTGCCACTGCAAGTACATTACCTATCAGTATTTCTGCCCAAGCAAAATACTTCATTGGATTTACTGATAAGCAAAATTCAACTTACTCAGTTGATAAACCCAACGAGTTCCTTTCCGCAAGAGCAATTGAACGCCGACAAAAACAGGGCATTGCCATTACCACCGACGACCTGCCTGTATCATCATACTACATAAACCAGGTGGCACAAATAGCTACTACAATTCATTATCCCTTACGATGGTTTAATGGAGTTATTGCCACCCTAACACCCCAACAGCTTACAGCCATTCAAGAACTTTCGTTTGTAAAAAGCGTAACTAAGATTTTTGAGCCAACAAAATCGTTAACTGATGAAGTAACCGAATGGCAGCCACTAAGTCAGATAGATAAAAATGTTTTTGCCAACCTCAACTATGGCGCATCGTACACACAGGTTGCCATGATGAATGGACATATACTGCACGGCAATGGCTACTTTGGCGACGGAATGGTTATTGCAGTTCTCGATGCAGGGTTTTTAAATGCAAACACACATAGCGCATTCGATAGCCTATGGCAAAAGGGGCGAATATTGGGTACCCGCGACTTTGTTAATCCACAATCGGACATCTATAAGGAGCATTACCATGGCACCATGGTATTATCGACCATGGGGGGATATGTCGATGGAAATCTGATTGGAACAGCCCCAAGGGCAAAGTACTGGTTAATCAGAACCGAAGATGCTGCAACCGAACAAATTATTGAGGAGTACAACTGGGCTGCTGGCGCCGAGTTTGCCGATAGCGCTGGAGCCGACATTATAAATTCATCGCTAGGATATACCACGTTTGATGTGGTAGGGCAAAACCATGCCTACCAGGATTTGAATGGCAACACGGCTCTTGTCACACTTGCTGCCAACATGGCAGCAAGCAAGGGCTTGGTGGTGGTGGTAAGTGCCGGAAACGACGGGAACTCCCCATGGCATTACATTTCAGTGCCCGCCGATTCGCCTTACGTACTAACTGTTGGAGCTGTGGATAACAAGAAAATGAAAGCCGATTTCAGCTCTTTTGGGTCCACAGCCGATGGGCGCATTAAACCTGATGTTTGCGCTATGGGCAAAGGCACTGTTTTGGCTAATGCCACAGGGTCAATTTATACTTCGAATGGCACTTCATTCTCATCGCCCTTGATGGCGGGCATGGTGGCTTGCCTATGGCAGGCAAAACCTACTCTCACAGCCCAGCAAATTATTGAATTGATAAAAAGTTCATCATCAAATTACAGTTCACCCGATAATAGCATAGGTTTTGGCATCCCCGATTTTGCATTAGCTTCAAAATCCAATATTGCTGTTTTGCCCAAAACCATGGAGTTATGGCCTAACCCCTTCACCTCAAAAATCAACGTAAACGTTAGCAAACCTAATACAAAAGTAACCATCTGGGTTTGTAACGCTAACGGCCAAATACTTTTTTCCAAAAATTTAATAAGCAACGGTACTGGGTTAGTTGAAGCTGAACTCCCCGTGGATTTGCCTAAAGGGGTATATATAATTTCGCTCAGTACCGCAGAAACTACCTATTATGTTATGGGTATTAAACAATGATGGAAGAGAATAAAAAAACATACTCGCTCCTCGAACTCAACTGGCTGGTAAAGGAAACCCTTAACCAGTACTTATCGCAAGCATACTGGGTTATTGGCGAAATTAGCGAGATTAAAGAGCACTACTCAGGGCATTGCTACCTTGAACTTATCCAAAAGGATGAAGAATCGAGCAACATCGTAGCCCGAGCAAGGGCAACTATCTGGTCGTACAGCTACCGCATGTTAAAGCCCTACTTTGAGTCCACAACCGGTCGAAAACTAGCCCCAGGTTTAAAGGTAATGGTGTTGGCACAGGTAAACTTCCATGAGGTTTACGGCTACAGCCTAAATATCACCGACATTGAACCCACATACACCATAGGCGATTTAGAGCTCAAACGTCGCGAAACCATCAACCGATTAATAGCCGATGGCGTTTTTGACATGAACAGGGAACAACCTCTAGATGTGCTCCCAAACAGAATTGCAGTAATATCCTCGCCTCAAGCTGCCGGATACGAGGACTTCCGAAAACAGCTTCTGGGTAACCGATTTGGTTACCGATTCAGCCTAAAACTCTTTGAGGCAACCATGCAAGGCACCGAAGCCGAAGCATCGGTTATTGAGGCGCTATCGAATATATACACTGAAATAGATAAGTTTGATTTGGTGGCAATTGTTCGCGGTGGAGGAGCATCAGCCGACCTATCGTGCTTTGACTCATACACTTTGGCAAGCCACATTGCCCAGTTTCCTTTACCGGTTTTCACAGGCATCGGTCACGAAAAAGACACCACGGTTGCCGATTTAGTTGCATACAAATCGGTTAAAACACCAACAGCCCTAGCCGAGTATCTCATCGATTTAGTAGGCGAAGCTGAACAACAGTACCTTTACCTCAAAGACCAACTCCTTGAGCTCTCAACCAGCTATATCAATACTTCCAATTCACAACTGATTGAACTAGCTAATCAACTAAAGTCGGCTTCTCAGTTAATTGTTTTTCAAAATAAAAACTGGTTAACTCAAAGATGGTCAACCCTTCCAACACTGGCAAAACTCAGTACATATAAAAACCTTTCGCAGGTTAACGGTCTGAAAGAACATTTTAAAATGGCGGCAGAAAAGTTTCTTGTCACCAAAAAATTCGCAATCCCTCTCTACCAAAAAAACTTAAAAGGGTTAACCCTTCAAACCATATCGAGCCACCAGCAAAGAGTAGATTTTTTTTGCAAATTGATAGAAACAATGAACCCAGCCAATACGTTAAAGAAAGGGTTTACAATTACTATGATTGACGGGAAGTACGTTAAAAGCGCAAACGATGTTAAAGAAGGCGATTTTATTACAACAAAGTTTTGGGATGGGGAAATAAAAAGTAAAGTGGAATAACTTTTTTTTCCGTAAATTGGCAAAAATAAACAACCTTGAAAAAGAATACATTGAAAATATTATTCGTTATATCTACCCTGATTTCATTTACACTTTTGGGATTTAGCCAGCAACCCCAAAGTGTACTCGATAGCTTAAAGCATCAACTTAAAAGTGCCAAAGGCAAAGAAAAGGTTAATATTCTTACTGATATATCAAAATATTTTTGGCCAATAAACCCCGATTCATCAATATTTTATGCCGAAAAATCACTTAAAGAGGCAAAAGAGGAAGGAAGCGACGATGCCATAGGCGATGCCTACAATGCCCTTGGCAATGCCTACTCATCCAAAAACTTGAATGAACCTGCCCTTAGCTTCTACCTAAAATCGTTAGAGTATAGGGAACGGAACGGCAACCCCTTAAAAATTGGGAATTCCTACCATAACCTTGGGTTGGTTTATAGAGATCTGAAGCAATTTAACCTTGCCGTCAGCAGCCATAACAAAGCCATAGAATTCTATGAGAAGGCTAAACGATTCGATTTGATAGTAATGTCATATAACCTAATAGCAAGCCTCTACAATCTAATAAACGATAAAAACAAAGCCTTGGAATACGCTTTCAAAGCCCTAAATATTGCTAACGATAATAAAATTGATGATGTTAAGGCTAACCTATACAATCTGCTTGGTTCGTTGAATAGGGACTTAAAAAACTTAGAGTTGGCCGAAAAGTACTACCTGCTTGCCTTTAAGGAATGGGAAAAAAGCAAAGACCTTAGCGGATTAGGTACTGCATACAACAACCTCGGAATAATACTGGACGAAAAAGGTGATTTGCAGAAAGCCTTGGAGTATTATTCCAAATCGCTTGATATTGCAACCCAACTAAAGGATTCGTCAGGTATTGCAACAGCCTATAACAATATTGGCTACCTATATGGTAGAATACATGAATTCGATAAAGCCCTAAGCAACTACTTCAAATCGTATGAGATATCAGTTAAAACCCAACAAATAGACGCTGCCCATAACACCCTAAACAATATTGCATCCACATACCTTAAGCAAGGGAACCTTGAGAAGGCAAATGAGGCTTTAAGCAAAGCCCTAAAAAATATCCTAACGGTTGTTGACCCAGCCTACAAACAGGAAACCTACCAGCTACTCAGTGAACTCTATGCCAGGAAAGGCGATTTCCAAAAAGCTTATCGCTATAAGGCTATTGAGTTAGCTTATACCGATACCCTTTATTCCCAACAACGCCTTTCGAGCATTGCTGAGATGCAAGCCCGATTCGAAACCGAAACCAAAGAGAAGGAGATTGAACTCCTGAAAAAAGATGTTGAGCTCAAGGAACTCCAGTACCAAAAGCAAAGAAGCGTTCAACAGGTTTTGGTTTCGCTAACCCTTCTACTGCTTGCTATATTTATTGGCACATCGCTTATAATAGGAATTATTCGAAAAAAGAACAAGCAACTGGCTGAAAAAAACAAAGAGTTATTCGAAATCAACCAAAAGCTCGAGGAATCGGAGAAAAACCTAAGAGAACTTAACGCCACCAAAGATAAGCTCTTCTCAATTATTGCCCACGACCTGAAAAACCCGTTTAACGCTCTGATTGGTTTTAGCGATATATTGGAACGCAACTTTAACCACCTTACCGAAAACGAAAAGAAAGAATACATCTCGGTAATTTCGGAATCGGCTCAAAGCTTGTACAAACTGCTCGATAACCTTTTACAGTGGACACGAGCCCAAACCGGAAGCATTAACTATATCCCCGAAAAATTCAAGTTGGAACCGTTGATTAAACAGGAAGTTATAAACCTTAATGCAAATGCCGAGAAAAAGAAAATAAAAGTATCCATCAATGCAAGTCCTGTTCTTTACGCGTATGCCGACAAAAATAGCATTGCCACCGTTATTCGGAACCTGCTAAGCAACGCCATAAAATTTACCGATATTGGAGGTACTATTGAGATATCTGCCAGTGAATCAAAAGAATATCCCAAAATGGCCGAAGTGGTTGTGAAGGATTCAGGTATTGGTATCGATGAAAATGACATTGACCGTATATTCCTGATTGACGGTTCATATAGCACCAAGGGAACCGCCAATGAAACTGGCACAGGACTAGGACTTATACTTTGCCATGAGTTTGTTAACAAAAACAAAGGGAAAATCTGGGTAAACAGCTCAAAGGGAAACGGTAGCGAGTTCCACTTTACAATTCCTTTAGCATAACCTATTTCTTTTTGTTTGTCGTAATCAATTTTTTCCCTTACTTTGCTATGAGCTTCTCTTACACCTATGCAAATGTTGCAAAAAAAAAATATTGCCTTGATTTTTATCCTGTTGGCTTTGAATGCTTTTTCACAAAGTTCAAAGGTTAGCATCGACAGCTTACGTTCCCTTGTAAAAAAATACTCCTCTGAAAATCCTGAAATTGCAGCCATTAACTGCAATAGGTTTTATACCCAAATACGAAAAAAACCTAACGATACCCTAAAAGCGCTCTACCACATTACCATGTACGAGTACAAAAGTGGTACAGGTCTTACAGCCGAAGCCTTAAACCATATCGATTCAGCCATTAGCATTGCCCAATCAAAAAAAAATCAAAACATTCACATTGAGGCACTCCTGAATAAGTCGGTTCTGCTATTAAAATCTGGTAATTTCAGCGAAGCTATTAAAGTAAACGAAAAAGCAAGGCTTATTGCCCTGAAAGAAAAAAAACAACATTTACTTATTCAGAGTTTACTTTTATGGGGCGATATTTACAAGGAGATTGGAAGGTATAACGATGCTGTAACCAAAAAAACAGAAGCATTAGCCATTGCAAAAAAATACCAAGTGAATGTTGCTGAATGTCACCAAAGCATAGGTAGCACCCATTGGAATTATGGAAATTACACCGAAGCGCTAAAATCGTATTTTGAAGCACTTATTACTGCCGAACAGGCTAAGGATACTCTTCGGATTATTCAGGTTCTGAAAAACATAGGGCTAACGTATCGCGAAACTGGCGATTTCGATAAATCGCTTAGCTACCTGAACAATGCCCTTCAGCTGGCAAATAATGTAAAATTGAACGATGAGGTTGCCGACATATTAAACATCTTGGGTGGTGTTTACCTTAAGTTTTCACAACCAGCTAAAGCAATTGAATACTATTCTCAAAGCCTAAGCATTAAGGAATCGCTTGGTTTTAAACAATCGAGCATAAACACCTTGAACAATGTTGCCAGGGCATATCTGTTACAAAAGAACAGCGCCGAGGCAATCGAAGCCCTTAATAAAGCCCTTGACCTTTCAAAAGAAATTGGCGACCCGCTAGCTGAAGCCACGATTCAAAACGAACTGGGCAATACCTTCTTGAGCCTGGAGGATTACCCCGAAGCGCTGAGAAGATACCTTCTATCCCTTAAAATACGCCAATCGTATGGGAAAGAGGAAAGTATCGCCATCACATTGGTAAACATATCGTTGGTTTACCGAAAATTGGGTTTGTTTCGCAACGCTCAAAAGTATATCGACGAAGCAAAGGGTCTTGTAGAAAACCTTGAGGTTAAACCTGACCTGAAAATATACATTTACCAAAACCTAGGCAACGTTTACTCCGACCAAAAGCAATACGCAAATGCCATAAATGCTTACCAAAAAGCACTCGAATTAAGCGAAAAGAAAGGCGATGATTTACAGGTTACCCGAATACTTAAGAACATAGCTCAAACCTACCTCGATTGGAATAAGCCCAGTAAGGCACGAAGTACTATTACACAGGCCATAAAAATTGCCTTACGGAACAACCAAAATCAATTACTTTCCGACTTGTATAATACTCTTGGCAACATTGAACGTCAGGATAATAACCTTGATCTTGCCCTTTCTCATTTCAGAAAAGCTATGGAAAAGTACCGGCAAGGTTTAAATGCCGAAGGCGAAGCGCTTTGCCTAAGAAAAATTGGCGAAATACTATCTGTACAAGGAAAATATAAGGAAGCAAAAGAAAATATCAACCAGTCGATACGAATTGGGAAAAGAGTTGGTAATGCATACCTTGTTCTGCTTGGAACACTCTCGTTAAGCGAAATTGAAAAGACTCAGGGCAAATACCAAAACGCTTTAACCCTATACCAACGGTATGTTTACCTAAAGGATAGCCTAGATAATGCAAAACGCAGCGAGGCAAACATTGAGGCACATATCAACCTTGAGCTCGACAAAACCAAAACAGAAATAAAACTGATTGAGGCTGAGGTAGATGCTTTACGAACAAAAGTTGAACTTGACAAGGAAAGAATAAACAAGCAAAAGGCGCAACGTAATTTACTGGTTACCCTAATTGTTTTCCTGCTTTTTATTGTAATAGGAACCCTATACCTTTTCAACCAGAAAAAGAATTTAGCCCAACTGCAGCGAGAGAAATACGAGGAAGAAGAAAGAATTAACCAGAAATTAAAGCAATACCAGGCAGAGCTTGAACAAACCATTAAAACAAAGGATAAACTATTTTCAATTGTTGCCCACGATTTAAGAAGCCCTTTCACTGCCTTGGTTGGTCTCTCGGAAATCCTAGCCACAAAAGCCAATGAACTCTCGCCCAGCGAGGTAAAAGAGTTCAGTAACCATATTTACCAATCGGCATCAAATGTACTTGCCCTTACCGAGAACCTGCTTAGCTGGGCACGAAGTCAAACCGGTAAGCTAACGTTAAATCCTGCTTACATAAACATTAGCGAGTTAATTGCTAAGGCTGTCGAAGTGGCATCGTTACCAGCCAGTGAGAAAGGAATAACCATTGAAACCAATTGCGACAATTCCCTTACCGCCTATGCCGACTACGATACCATGCTAACAACTATCAGAAATTTGCTTAGCAATGCCATAAAATTCACCCCCAACGGTGGGAAAGTATCGGTTAGTGCTGCTTCGGACAATCAAACAGTAACAATACATGTAACTGACACAGGCGTTGGAATTGCACCAGAAAATCTGAAGAATCTATTCAAATTGGATGGATTTACTACCAAGGGAACAAACTCCGAAAGTGGTACAGGGCTTGGCTTGATGCTTTGTAAAGAATTTGCCGAAGCAAACGGGGGAAGCATCAGCGTAACCAGCACTTTAGGCAAAGGAACAACATTCACTATAACTATTCCATCAAAAAAAGTTAACCATGACCAAAAAAACGCTCAAGTATAGCGAAGCGATCGAGGAGGTTGAGAGAATTATTAGCCAAATCGAGTCAAATGAGCTCGATATCGATGAGCTAATTGAGAAAATCCGACGTGCATCGGAACTCCTGAAGTTTTGTAAACAAAAACTTCATTTTACAGAATAGGCAAAGGAACAACATTCACTATAACTATTCCATCAAAAAAAGTTAACCATGACCAAAAAAACGCTCAAGTATAGCGAAGCGATCGAGGAGGTTGAGAGAATTATTAGCCAAATCGAGTCAAATGAGCTCGATATCGATGAGCTAATTGAGAAAATCCGACGTGCATCGGAACTCCTGAAGTTTTGTAAACAAAAGCTTCATTTTACAGAAAATGAAGTCCAAAAAATTATTGACCAAATGCACGAAGATGAAAAGTGAACGTTTTAGATGGGAAACTTCTCAAAAATAATTTTCCGCAAACGTTTTCTTTAATTCCCAATTTTTCGTTTTTTTGCTTTAATATTGGATTTGAAAAATGCCTTACAAGGTTTTAACCGCTTGCGGAAACAGCCAACTCCTAGAAGATATTCAACGGATATTCAGCCTTGCCGACGATGATTTTACGGTAAGCAATATTGTTGATTCCGAACGTATTATATCGAATATATCCAGCAGTAACCCCGACATAATCCTTTACGATATCCATTTTGCCAACAAAGCTGCCGCCGATGTTCTATCAATAATAAAAGCCGATCCGGCTACTTCCAGCATTCCCATACTAGCCATTGCCGATTTTTTGCAACCTGAACATATACAATCGCTTTTCCATGCTGGAGCCGACGATTTTATTGGTTTACCAATAAATACACCCGAGCTCATTCAACGAACCATGGTTGGCATTCAGCGGGGCCGAATGCTGAAAAAACTCAAAACCCTATCCGAACAATTCGATAGTATTACAACCGCTATAAGCCAAGCAGGAAATTCGGTTATCATTATTAGTAATAAGGGCGAAATTACATGGGTAAATGAGGGATTCAAACGCCTTTACGAATGTAGTATCGAGGAGTTTAAGGCAACCTTTGGGGACAATCTGTTTTCAGAAACAATTAATAGTACAACATCGGATGCCATAAAGCGTTGCGTTGCTGGCGAATATGTGGTTTACGATAGTAAATGGATTACGCCATTAGGTAAGGAGAAATACATTCAAACCAGTCTAACTCCTGTTTTCGACGACCTACAAAACTTGAGCTACATTGTAGCCATTGAAATGGATATTACCGACTTAAAACTCATTGAAAAAGACCTTGCCGAAAAGAATGAGCATCTCCAGAGCATAATGGAAAACCTTGAAAATGCCAACAAAATCCTTGAAGAACAACAAAACCAAATTCAAAAACAATCGGAGTTACTTGCCGAAGAAAAACAAAAAACTGAGGCGTTACTGTTGAATATTCTGCCCCTTGAGGTGGCCAATGCATTACAGAAGAAGGGCGTATATAAACCCAAGAAGTTCAAGGAAGTTTCGGTTATGTTTGCGGACTTTGTGGGTTTCTCTAAGATTAGTGTTGCCTACGAAAATATTGAGGAGTTCCTGAACGTGCTGAGCAGTTACTTTGAGGCTTTTGACGAAATAGTTACCCAGCGCTATATCGAAAAAATAAAAACCATTGGCGATGCCTACATGTGTGTAGGCGGATTACCCAGAACTAACCATAGTCACCCATTCGACACCGTGCTTGCTGCACTTGAACTGCAGCGCTATACAAAGGCAAGGAACATTGAGGAGGCAAAAGCCAACAAACCTACCTGGCAGATTAGAATTGGTATTCACTCGGGCAGCGTAATTGCAGGTGTTATTGGTAAACACAAATTTGCTTACGACATTTGGGGCGATACGGTCAACGTGGCAAGCCGAATGGAAACAGCATGTGAACCTGGTAAAATAAATATATCCGAGACCACCTACTCCTACATCAAGGAATACTTTATTTGCTCCCCTCGCGGTAAAATACCTGCCAAGAACATTGGGGAAATTGATATGTATTTTGTTGAACGGATAAAACCCGAATTTTCTGAGGATCCCGATGGTTTGATCCCGAATAATGCGCTACGGAAGATTGTTTCGTCGCTGTAAAACTTACTAATCTATTTCGCTCACATTGGTAAAACTAAAGGGGAGCAAAAACCTCACATCATCTATCCTTATTATTTTCCCTGATCCTACCATGTAAATGGAGAATGGTTTTTTCGATATCAATTGATATTCCATCATAACCTGCCTGCACGCACCGCATGGCGATACCGGATTCAAGGTAATACCCTTTTCGTTTGAGGCTACAACGGCTATAGCCTTGATAGGAACATTGGGGTATTGAGCACCAGCATAAAAAAGAGCTACCCGTTCAGCGCACAGGCCCGAGGGATAAGCACCGTTTTCCTGATTACTGCCGGTTATAATTTCACCATTCTCTAATAAAACCGCAGCCCCAACTCTAAAGTGAGAATAAGGCGAATAACTTCCGGCCAATGCCATTTTGGCCTGTTCGATTAGGTTCTTTTCCCATTCCTGCAGCTGATGGGTATCAGAAATCTCAGTATAATCAATTGTAAGCATTGCCAAATATTTTTGATGCGCTCCACGATAAACAGGGAACGCATCAAATGTAAGGATTTTTAGGTAATATCGTATTTATAACTTCAATTTTCTTGGCTTAACCATATTTTCGGGTGCCAAGATGGTATCGAGCTGTTCCTTAGAAAGTAATCCTTTCTGTAATACCAATTCATACACGCTCTTATTGCTTACCAAGGCTTCCTTTGCCAGTTGTGTTGAGGCTTCATAGCCAATGTAAGGATTTAAAGCTGTTACCAGGCCAATGGAATTATACACCATACTTCGGCAGTGCTCCTCATTGGCAGTAATGCCATCGAGGCAACGATACTTTAAGGTGTTCATGCCGTTTTTCAGCATCTCAATTGATTCAAAAAGACTTTGAACAATAACGGGCTCAAAAACGTTCAGTTCCAGTTGACCGCCTTCGGCAGCAAGGGTTACAGTTAAATCGTTACCAATTACTTTGAATGCTATTTGATTTACCACCTCCGGAATTACCGGATTCACCTTACCGGGCATGATAGATGATCCCGGTTGCATGGGTGGGAGGTTAATTTCGTTCAAACCGGTTCGTGGACCAGATGAGAGTAATCGCAAATCGTTCGAAATTTTTGATAGCTTAACAGCTAACCTTTTAACAGCCGACGAATACATTACAAATGCTCCGGTATCCTGGGTAGCCTCTACAAGGTTTGAAGCAAGAACAATATCCAACCCACTGATTCTCCGGAGATGCTTAATTACCTTTTCAGGGTAATCGGGATCGGAGTTAATGCCTGTTCCTATTGCTGTAGCTCCCATGTTTACCTCCAAGAAAAGTCGAACATTCTGATTCAAACGTTCCACCTCCTCGGAAAGTGTAACTGCGTAAGCCTCAAACTCTTGCCCGAGTGTCATCGGTACAGCATCCTGAAGTTGCGTTCTGCCCATTTTTATAACATGAGCAAACTCATTGGCTTTTGACCTAAACGATTCTATAAGGGATTCAAGTACTTTAACCAATTTCTTATTGGAGTTGATTAGTGCAATCTTAACAGCGGTAGGGTAAGCATCGTTTGTTGATTGCGACATGTTGACCTGGTTCAATGGGTGGCAGAACTCATACTGTCCCTTGGAATAGCCCAAATGCTCAAGGGCACGATTTGCAATCACCTCGTTAGCATTCATATTTGTTGATGTTCCTGCACCCCCCTGTATCATGTCAACCACAAACTGGTTATGGAACTTGCCGTTGGTTATTTCGGTACAAGCCTTTACGATGGCATCCTTAACCTTGGGATCAAGTAAGCCAAGCTCACAGTTAGCCTCCGCAGCAGCTTGCTTAACCATTGCTAAAGCATCGATTAAATCGGGGTAGAAATTCAGGGTAACCCCTGAAATGTTGAAATTTTCTAACGCTCTTAGGGTTTGTACTCCATAGTAGTATTCGGCAGGGACTTCTCTCTCTCCAAGTAAATCGTGCTCAAGGCGAGTAGCACCCGACTCGTACTGGCTAGCGGGGTTAACCATGCGGTTGTTGGCATACCTCATTCTGCGCTGCATTACCCTTGTTATATTGGTAAGAACCTTAAGGGCAATGGCTGGGTTTGCGTTCAAATCCTCAACCCTAAGGAGTAGCACTTGGGTGGGAGCAATTGCCCGTGCCGAGGTTGAATGGGTGGAATCCGATGTTAAGACCCCTTCGCCTAAGAAATCACCCTTGGAGAATTGGGTTAACTTTAACTCAATCCCATAAGGATTGCTTTTAAAAAGTTCAACTTGCCCTTCATAGATCACTAAAATGCCTTCGCGTTTGTTATTTTCAACAAATAACATGCTCCCTTCAGGGAATTCTCTTTCCACAATCCCTTTAACTAGGGTATTCAGTTCCGATTCGCTTAACCCCCTAAAAAGTTCTATTTTACTTAAGAAATCGACATAATTCTTTCGGCTCATTTTTTAATCTTTTAGTTTTACTTTATTAAAAGCAACCACAAAACTAAGCATGCTTGATGCTTTTTGTTCCTGTAAGTTACAAACATTTTATCTTTTAGAATTGTTTAACAAAAAGAAAAGGCACTGCTTTTACCGCAGTACCCTACCAACCCATGAAAACAAAAACACTACTCCTTTCCAACCGTTACATCGGTTTCAATTTCGTTGCTTTTAATTAAGTTGTTATCGATTACAGCCTGCTCGTTAAAGTAGGTAATAATATGATCGAGCATAACAGCCTGCGAAGTTCCCGATGCAGTGTGTTTGTAAATGTTTGATGCTAGGAGTTTAATTTGATTCTGGTTAGCAATTAAAACTTGAATGGGATCGAGTTCGCCCAGCTTGAACTTCCCTTCAATCTTTCGGAGTTCCTCAAGGTTTGTGTTGATGTAACCCATCAAATCGTTGTACGATTTAGTGGCGGGAGTATTTCGGCGTGAAACAATGGCAACAACCTGCATGGTTTGTGGATCGATAACCGGAGCTCCACTGTTACCGTAGCATGTCAAGGCATCGATTTGTAGGTAACGAACACCCTGCTTATTGGAAAATGCTGATGAAATAATGCCTGACTTAATCGATAGGTTTTGCCCTACCCCATTAAATCCAAGAACAGCAATAGGCATACCTACTGGATAGTTCCACCGCTCGCACAGCGAAAGGCTTGGAATATCCTGAAATTCGGTAAAATCGATATTAAACACAGCATAGTCGGCATGGTTGTGTGTGAAACCAATCCTAAGGTCTTCAATAAATTCCTTGTAGTCAACCCTAATGGTTGCCTTGGGTGTGTTGGCGTCAGCCTCTACAAAACGAATTTCTACCTTTTGGGCACCTTTAACATAAAAAGCCTGTTCACATGTAACTAGCGACTTATTGATTTTAAACCCGCTCAGGGTGTCAATCAGAACACCGTGCTCATTGTAAAAGTTCAGACAACAAACCGATGCTGAACATTTTTCCCAAACCTGACTATACATGGACATAAAGTTTTAAAGTGATAGCGTTTTAACTAGGGTTACAATAAAAATCAGGGTGATAATGAAAAATATTACAAACACCCCGATATCAATTTTATGCTTTTTGATAGACCTTAACATAGCTTTAATGTTTATCATATGCCAAATATACGGGTGTAAGCATGGTTGAGTGACGTGTCAAACGTGTCAATAAATTATTCAAAAGCATTTTGTGTTTGGAATAGTAATTATCTTGAAATTCCTTACTTTTGAGTTTGAGAAACCTGTACGACAATGGATTTACATAAGCAGCTAATAGAGTCTGTTGAAAAGCAGTTCGGTAAAAAGATAGCCTACCAGCGCGACTGCAAAACCTTGTCGGATAAGGTATTTGAGCAAACTCACGAGTATATTAGCCCGGCCACCCTACGCCGTCTTTTTGGATTCCTGAGTACGAATTCTAAACCAACGCGTGTCACGCTCGATATTCTTGCCCGCTACTGCGGATTTAGTAATTGGCAAAAGTTTGTTGAGAATCAAATTAATTCTCAATCCGACTTTACGCCCAACCCCAATACCCTTTGGGATTTGTTAAACATAAACACTCAAGAGATTAACCACCATAGCATCCGAACAATACAAATAAAATCGGGGATTCCATTTGAAAAAACGGTTAGGCGCACTCACTTGGAATCGTTCCTTAATCACTTTATCAATACAAACTATTCCGCGTTGGCAATTGTTGCACCCGGTGGATACGGAAAATCAACCTTAATTGCCCATTGGTTTGAGAATATCCCCAAAAAATGGAAAAATCAAATTATCCCAATTATTATCTCGGCGTCTAAACTTGAGAATTATGCATTTTCGGACTTAAATATCGATGAATGGCTTTGGAGCCAGATAGGCATAAATGCCTTCTCCTATCCCAATTTGCAGGATGAACTCGCAAAGCTTCCGGGTAAAGTTCTTTTTATTCTCGATGCCCTCGATGAGGTTACCCTTTCTGGTATTAAACTCGAAAAGACGCTTAGAGGGATACATGAGCTTGCCAAAGAGTTTGAAAAATCTGCTAATACCAAATTAATCATTACCACCAGGTTTGCTACATGGAAATTGTTGCAGGGGTATCTTATAAACCCTGAGATATGGATGAACATTGACCCCTCAAATTTTAATTCGGATGGAGCCAATATCCCACCCCTTTCCTACGATGAAATCCAAAAGGTACTCGACAACACCATAAACGAGAAACGTACCGAGCGATTACTGGTATTCGAACTTCCACCTCTGCTTCGCCAAACCATAGCATACCCATTTTACCTACAACTATTCATAACTACCTATTCCCGGTCAAACCAACGAGTGCTATCCGATCCGCTCAATATTATTAACGAGTTCATTAAGAAAAAGGTATTTGAATCGATTTACCCTGAAGAGAAAGCCGATATACTCATTGCCTTGGCAAGGGAATGGTGGGAAAAACAAACACCAATCTACAAGTTGGAGTTAAAGAAACTTTACCCCATACACCTGAAAAGCGCTGGCAATTACTTTGATGCCTACCATGAACTGCTCTCATTTGGAATTATCGCCGAAGAAAAAATCTATAGCGATTCGTTGGGTTACTCAACTCTTGTTAGCATCAATAACCACAACGTTTTAACATCGGTAATAGCCCAAAAACTAATCAGAGAATTTGGTTTGACCGAACAATTGATTGAAACAATTAAACACGCTTATGCCCAGAATGAGTATTACCCAAAGCTTATCAGCTATATCTTTAGCATAGCTTTCAACGACCAAAAAGCAGATTTTCTAAGTGATTTAGTTCCCTTATTTTTGCCAAATCAGGTTACGGAACTCACTAACACACTCATACTTTGCTTGAAAAGGGATGAGGCATTGCTCAAGAAACTGTTACCGAAAATACTCGATCAGCCTATAATTGCAAGAGAGCTAATTGTCAAAAATCCCGATTTGAATGGTTTTACTTCAACCTACCGGAAAATTCTGGAGCAGGTTCAGGCCGAAAACCAATACTATATACATTCACGAATTGCATTGGATTACTGCAAAATTATATCGCTGGATATCAAACTAATAAAAAACCTCAATACATGGTCAAACGATTTTAGTGCAATTACCAAAAATGCTGAAAGGTATGCAGGTATGTGTTTCTGCAATAATATTTTCTTCTCGCACAACAACGACGCTGCATCCTTAGCTAAGGATACAATTACCTACTATAAAAACATTGCTACAGATGAAGCAAAGCAAGAGTTCAGGGAATCTTTATTGCCCTTCATTTTTATCGATAAGCGCTTTTCGTCATTAATCGATATCTTTAACGACCCCTTAAACGTTTCGGCTCACCAGAAAGCATTAGATTCAATCATTTTTGAATACCAACAGCTCATCCAGAAACGAGTTCCTTTCTCCGCCGATAAGCATCAACAGCTCATGCAACACTACAGCCAGCTCAACCCCACCAGAAGTCATTTTGGAATTGCACTGGGTGAGTTTGCTCGCTCCATATCATTCTTTTACGAGAGCAAGTTGAACGAGGCGCATACATGTATTAGAAATGCTATTGAGCTTTGTGGCATATCGGGCTACCGATTACATGAAATGATTCTGATGAACATACTAGGCCAAACTTTAATTCGCTTAGGCGAGGTAGAGCATGGGAAATCGTTTATTTCCTATGCCGAAACGCTTTCCGATAAATCGGGGATTAAGGCATACTCTGAATATCTTGTGTATGGTATTTAATTAGCTCAACTATAGGATACCTTAGGTACTGCGATACTTTGAAGCCATACTCTTCGCCAACCGAATCGAGTACTTTGCTAAAAAGGCAACCCACCGATCCTGTAACCCCAATAGGTAGTTCCGATAAATTATCGAATACCGTAAAGTGATACTTATAAAGCGCCACAAACGATTCCTTGACAATAGAGTAAATGGCGGGGTTATTGATATTATCGAGAATAAACGGTACAAACGAAGCAAGATAGGCCGATGGTCGAGGAGCACTGTAAACCATATTGAGAATATGGCTTAACTCTACATTGAACTGATTTTCTAACTTTCTAGAAATATCGGGGTCTAGGTTTTTATAGAGGTATGCTCGGAGTAAAAGGCGCCCCATGTATGCCCCACTTCCTTCATCGCCTAAAACAAATCCGAGCGATGGAGTTCGATTGGTTAGCTGCTCCCCATCGTAATAGGCAATATTCGATCCGGTGCCAAGGATTACCACAATGCCGGGCTGACGCTTGAAAAGCGCTCGGGCTGCCCCAAGTGCATCGGATACAGCCTGAACTTTTGCATTGCTGAAAAAAATGCCCAGATACCTTGCCACGTCTTGACCCCGTTCATGCACACCACATCCAGAGCCATAAAAGAATATGTGCCTTACCCTTTCCGGGTTCACTTCCTTTGGATAGTTCTGATTTAAGGCACCTAAAAAATCTTCCTGCTTATTGAAGTATGGGCTTAAACCAATGGTTTCGAAACTAGCAATTAGTTTTCCGTTGTCTAATATTCTCCAGTCGGTTTTGGTTGCTCCGCTGTCGGCAATAATTATCATTTTGTACTATTTTACTTTTACCTTTTTCAAAACTAAAAAATTCATGGGATTAACCCCTAACCCTTCAACTCGGCTCGAAGTAAATCGAACCACCTTATCGTAATATAAGGGGATAACAATGGCTTTTGCAGTAACAATTGAGTCGAGTTGATGGTAGTAGGTTAACCGCTGATTGTATGCGGGAAGCGTCATAGCTTTTTTGTAAAGCAAATCGAATTGTAAGTTGCTAAAATGGGTGTAGTTTGGCCCATTGGGCGCAAAGTTATCGGTGAGAAAACAGGCCAAATAATTCTCAGGGTCAGGATAGTCAGCTATCCATGAACCCCTAAAAACAGAAAGTTTACCATTGGCAAGCATTTCACGATACGCCGCTCCTGGCAAAATATCGATATTTAACTTAATACCAATATCGCTAAGTTGATGTTGAATATACTCAAACAAATCGAGGTAATCGTCGGTGGTTGAAACGGTTATCTCAGGTAAAACATTCGTGCTATTGTAACCCGCTTGCTCTAGCAATTGTTTAGCCTGTAAAGGGTTGTAGGCCAAACCGTAGTTTACATCCGTAAAACCGGGCATGCCGGAAGGAACAAATCCACCATAAGCCGGAAAGCCAAGGTTGCTCCGGAGGTAAAGCATCATTTTCTCTTTATCAAAACTCATAGCAATAGCTTTACGTACCCTTTCGTCGAGTAAAAACCTTTGGTTATTGGGGAGTTTTGACGAATCAACAAGTATTCCAATGTACTCAGTATTTAGGTATGGGCCTGTAATCATTTTTACATTAGCGGAATACTTGGGGTTTAACCTACCCGAACGGGTAAGAAGCTCATCCTTTGAAGCTGCATTTACCCCTGAAAGGAAGTCGATTTTTCCATTCACAAATTCCAGAAATTCCGATTGCTTATCGGGAATAAAGGAAATAGATACCGCTTCGAGATATGGTAAGCGGTTACCGGTTTCATCAACCTCAAAGTAATTTGGGTTTCGGCGCAAAACCAACTTTTCCCCATCGCGCCAAAGCTTGAGGTAAAAGGGACCTGTGCCTACCGGATTTCGGCCAAAATCCTTACCGTAAAACGAAACTGCCTCGTGCGGTACAACATAGCAGTAAGGCATGCAAAGCAAACCAAGAAAAGGCGGAAAGGGTTGCTTTAACCTTAACACCAGCACGCTATCGTTAGGAGCATAGCACCCATTTTTAAATCCTGGACAATCCTTATCCAACACGCTCAAAACCCACATGCCGGGCGATGCGGTTTGGGAATCGAGGATTCGGTTAAAGGTGTAAACAAAATCATAAGCGGTTACCCGTCGTCCCATGCCCGAAGGAAAAACCGGAGCGTTATGAAAAAAAACATCGTTGCGGAGATAAAAGGTATAGGTTAAGCCATCGGCGGAGATAGCCCAGCGCTTTGCAATGGAGGGCTCAACGGTGAGCGAGTCGGAGAATTGAACGAGGCCATTGAATAGTTGGCTTACCGGCCAAATTAAAGCAAGGTTGCGAGCATAAGCCGGATCGAGCGTAGTTATTCCCTTACTCTCGTTATACCTGAAAACATTGGCTGACTGGTTGTTGTGAACCCGCGTGCACGACACAACCATCAAGATTAACAAAAGAAAAGATATCCTGTTACAGAATTGCAACATGCATGAAAATTTTCACTCAAACCTACAAATTTTTAGGACACAGAAGGGCATTTGAGGGTATAAAGCGATAAAAAATAAAGACGGAACCGAAAACACGGCTCCGTCTTTACACCCTAACTAACCTAAATCAACTAAACCTAACCAACTATTAACCCTAAAACCTATACTATAAAAACTACTTTTATAACGCAAAAATACAACCATAGTTTCACAAATTTCAGGCCAAAAACGATGATTTAAAACATCTTTTTTGAATCGCCCATAAAAACTGATTATCAACGGTATATGTTTTATAACATGCCAAAAAGTTTAACAATTATTAACCCTAAGAATGGGTATGAACTTTAGAATTGCGGTAACTGAATCTAAAGTGTTTACTGGAGGCAAATCGGCAAGTTTACGGGCACGATTAATTTTGACAATATCCATGTCATCGCGTTCAAATCCAAAAAGATACCTGTAAGCAATGGCTACCTTGAGGGTTGTTGGTCGGCATCGAACAGTTAAGGGCGAATATCGGCCGGGATGAATATGAATGTAAAACTCATCGTTTTGACCTAAACGCATAACCCATCGAGAACCATCGCTTAGAATTAAACTACGGAAGGCCTTTGCCGGTAAACCAAGCCAGTATTTAAAGGTATTGGAGTTGTTTACCCCATTGTTCCTGAAATGCAAATTTACCTCATTAACAATCCCTCCCACTGTGAGGTTGCCCAAGTAAAAGTCAAGCAAGGTGCCCCCAATATAATTCAAGTATTGGCTGAAATCCGCTTCGCCCTTCCACCGGTTTTGCTCAATTTGGCTGCAAACATAATTGCGGTGGTGCTTCCATGGATTAAAAGCCACCGGCTTATACTCCGGTATACATACGGCTTGTCCGTTTTGATATTTATCAGCCATAGCTTTAAGCAAACCTTACCTCTTAATTGTTTACTTTGTGGCAAATTACAAAAATCATGTTTAAAACAATAGCCCTATCGCCAATATTTCGAGGGTTAACGGAGGTTGAAGTTGAACAATTACTAAATGACACTCCACATAACATACGCTCGTATAGCAAAGGACAAACCATAGCCCAGCGAACCGAGGAAGTTCGAAATTTGTGCATTGTAGTTGAAGGGAGTGTGAAAGGCGAAATGGTAGACTTTTCGGGTAAAATCCTTAAAATTGAAGAGATGCATACCCCAATGCCCATTGCTCATGCTTTTCTTTTTGGCGATAGTAACAGGTTCCCGGTTGATGTAATAGCACTTGAGGATTGTAAAATACTTTACATTCCGAAGGTTGAATTTCTTGGTTTGATGCAAAAAAATGCACAGGTACTAACAAATTACCTCAATTCAATATCAAACAGGGCGCAATTTCTATCGAATAAGTTGTGGTTCCTTTCGTTTAAAACCATAAAAGAGAAAATAGCTCATTACCTGTTAAATCTGTCAAAAAGCGAGGTAAGAACTACCTTAATCCTACCAAAATCGCATCAGGAACTGGCAGAGTTTTTCGGAGTTACACGCCCGGCTTTAGCAAGAGTTTTTGCCGAAATGCAGGACGAAGGAATAATTCACATTAACCGGCGCGAAGTCACCATACTCAACAGAGCCAAACTGCTGGAAATGATAAAGTAACTACCTATAAAAGCTTTTGGTAAAAGCGCCACTAGGCTTTTTACCATGCACCACCCATAGCCAGAGAGCATACATAAAACCTAATCCATAGCCGTAAAGTTGCACCCATGCTGCCACAACTCCCAGTATGGCAATCCTAATTGGGTTACCCTTCAATAACGAATCGACAAATAATGCAACAGAGTAAATAAGAGGCATAATTAAAGTGACAGGGTAAAGCAACGAGAGCAAAATTGCAGCACTCATTGCCAGAACAAACCCTGCTGGCAAAAGATGAACCAGTTTAAGCGAGTTACGGTGATTTATGCTAAGGTTAATTCGAGCCATGCCGGAGTTAAAGACCTGCTTGAAGAACTTTCGGAAATCGGTACGACGCTTATGGTAAACAAATGCCTTAGGGAAAAGCCTACTCCGAAAGCCCATCTCGAAAAGCCGAAGGCTTAAATCAACGTCCTCGCCAAAGCGCATATTTGAAAAACCGCCAACAGCCCTAAAAACCTCTGCATTAATGCCCATGTTAAAGCTGCGAGGTGTAAAACGCTCCAGCTTGACTTTACCGCCCCGGATTCCGCCTGTTGTGAAAAACGAAGTCATGGAATACCCAATGGCTTTCTGCACATCGGTGAATGAAGGATGAGTAGCATCGGGCCCCCCAAAAAAATCGACATAGCCAGAGACAAGCTCTTCCTCAACATGAGTAAAGTAGTCAACAGGAATTATGCAGTCGGAATCAAAAAAAATTAAAAATTCGCCGTTAGCCCTTTCGGCACCATAGTTTCGTGTTAAACCTGGTCCAGAATTGTCTTTGAAAAAATATTGAATATTCAGGGTTGAAGAGTAACGGTTTACCACATCGCCGCATCTTTCAGCAGAACCGTCTTCAACAACTATCACTTCAAAATCCCTGAATTTTTGGGAACTAAGGCTATGAAGGAGCTCATCTACTTCGCCTGGCCGATTATAAACAGGAATAATTACAGAAAAACGCATGGCTTTCAACTTAAACTACGAAGATAATACTATTTGGGTTTTCATTCGTCAACAAAAATATGCCATACACCATAAAAAAAACTTAATTAGACAATAACTTTTGGCAAATGTTTAATTGGAGTCAAAAAAATATTTATCAAACAGAACAATTTTTAATTTTTGTTAATATATTCGAGTGTTTAAAATCAATCTTTGGCATGAGGCAATTAAAGATAATTAAACAGGTTACGAACCGCGAAGCAGTTTCGCTCGATAAGTACCTGCACGAGATTGGCAAGGTTGATTTGCTCACAGCCGAAGAGGAAGTAACACTTGCCCGTAAAATTAGGGAAGGCGACCAGGAAGCTTTAGCAAAACTGGTAAAAGCCAATTTGAGATTTGTAGTATCGGTAGCTAAGCAGTACCAGAACCAGGGGTTAAGCCTACCCGATCTGATTAACGAAGGAAATGTTGGATTAATTAAGGCTGCCCAACGCTTTGATGAAACCAGAGGGTTTAAATTCATATCGTATGCGGTTTGGTGGATTCGTCAATCAATATTACAAGCCTTAGCCGAACAGGCCCGAATAGTTAAACTCCCTTTAAACAAGATTGGCTCAATCAATAAAGTAAACAGGGCATTAGCGGAGCTGGAACAACGTTTTGAGCGCGAGCCAACCATTGATGAACTGTCCGAACTCCTTGAGCTGGCCCCCGAAGATATTAAGGAAGCTCTCAGAGGTAATAACAGGCACCTATCAATGGATGCCCCCCTTACCCAGGATGAGGATAGCAGCATGTACGATGTGCTGCTCTCGCCCGATTCACCAATGCCCGACAAGGGCTTGCTGAATGAGAGCTTACGCAAGGAAATAGAGAGAGCCCTATCGACCCTAACTCCCCGCGAGGCAAACATCATCCGACTTTACTTCGGATTAAACGGCAAACACCCTTTGACGCTCGAGGAAATTGGCGAGGAGTTCGACCTAACCCGTGAACGAGTTCGGCAGATTAAGGAAAAGGCTCTCAAAAGGCTCAAGCAAACCACAAGGAGTAAAATACTAAAAAGCTACCTAGGCTAATTGATACCCAACGACCCGTTAAGCGGGTCGTTTCCTTTTTTTGTTACCTTTGCATAAAATGTAAACCCCATGGAACGTTTAGTAGCCCCATCGATGCTGTCGGCCGATTTTGCAAACCTGGCCTGCGATATTGAGTTAGTGAACAAGAGCCAGGCCGACTGGTTTCATCTGGACATTATGGATGGCGTGTTTGTTCCAAACATTTCGTTCGGTTTTCCGGTTATTGAACGCATTAAGGCCTTAGCTACCAAACCGCTCGATGTTCACCTGATGATAGTTGACCCCGACCGATACCTTGAACGCTTTCGTGATGCAGGCGCCAACTGGCTTACCGTTCACTACGAAGCATGCACTCATTTAAACCGAACTCTTTCGAGAATCAGAGAGTTAGGCATGAAAGCAGGCGTTTCGGTTAATCCTCACACGCCTATAGAATTGCTATCCGATATTGTAGAATATGCCGATATGGTTCTCATCATGTCGGTAAATCCGGGCTTTGGCGGGCAAAAATTTATACCCAACAGCATCAACAGAATCGAAAGGTTAAGGAAAATCATCGATGTAAAAGGGCTACCAACACTAATTGAGGTAGATGGTGGTGTTGGGCCAAGCAATGCCAAGCAACTGTATGAGGCTGGAGCCAACGTTTTGGTTGCTGGTAATGCCATCTTTAAGGCCGACAACCCATTGGCTGCCATTGAGATGATCAAAAAAGCCTAAAAACTATTTAGCCAGTTCCTTACCATTTTCATTCCATAAGGGGTCATTATGGATTCTGGATGAAACTGAACCGAACAGATATCGAAGTTCTTATGGCTTAACGCCATAATCTGATTATCGAAATCAACAGCAGTAACAGTTAAACCATCGGGTAAGCCAATTGGATTAACCACCCACGAGTGATAGCGACCCACCTCAACAATATCGGGTAAATCCTTAAATAGATAATGCTTGGGATTAAGTATTTTGATAGGGGTTTGAACACCATGCAAAACCTCGGGCAGATTAAAAAGTTTTGCCCCAAAATATTCGGCTAGGGCCTGATGACCTAAACATACACCAAATATCTTTTTGCTCGAATGGTAGTTTTGAATGGCATCCATTAACAGACCCGATTCCTTTGGCAAACCTGGACCTGGCGAGAGAACAATTGCATCGTAATGGTGGATGTTGGAAAGAACAACTGCATCGTTCCTAATTACATCTACTTTAAAACCACCTGTTGAATCAATGTAATGGTAAAGATTGTAGGTAAACGAGTCGTAATTATCGAGTAGTAAAATTTTAATCATATCAATTACTTGCTAATGAAAATGAAATTTCTACAAAAATAATCTTATTCACCCTTTTGATTTGTGAATTACATTATTTAATATTGCAAAACTAGTACGAGAGAAATGAACACAAGAATTAACAATTACTATTATGGCTACTACTTCTACTCAAGCAAGTGGGGGCTTGGTAATTGTTGTGTGTATTAAAAAGGTGTAAACTGAATAAACAATAAAACCAGCCCCGCTAAAACGGGGCTTTTTTGTTATGGCATATAATGTAGGAATGATGTTGGATATGAGTTCTACCGTTAGCAAGCAATATTACTATTACTATTATTATTTCCCCTAACCAGCGGGACTCGAACACCTATGTCTTATATGACCAAAGGAATAGTAGGCCCCGCAAAAAACGGGGCTTTTTTATTGCTAGTAAAGTCTAACCCTTGTGAAAATTTTAATGATGGAAACAATGAATTTCAACGATTTAACCCTTGGAATAATTGGCTTAGGCCAAATGGGGGCATCAATTGCTGCTGGACTTTCTGGAAAGGTTAAAACGATAATTGGATTCGACATCAATACAAACAATACCAATTACTGCCTAAGCGCAGGGTATATTAACTCCGCTTCAACGTTGGAGGGAATCGCTCAAGAGGCTGATGTCGTGGCTGTGGCCACACCGGTTGACCAAATTGTAACAACAGTTCATAAACTGCTAGGCAGTGCGAATCAGCAACTTGTTGTTTCCGATGTAGGTTCAGTAAAAGCACCCATCATGGAGTATCTTTTGAACCATCCAAGGCGAGGGCAATTCGTATCGTTGCATCCAATGGCTGGTAATGCAGGACAAGGCCCACAATACGCATCGGCAAACCAGTTTAGTGGCAAATTAGCTTTCATATGCGACGTACACCACTCGGCAAGCCGTTCGCTTGAATTGGTTAAAGGGCTTTGGGGTTTACTTGGCGCAAAAATTGAATTTGCCAGCTCTACCGAACACGATAGGCTAATGGCCTTTGTGTCGCATCTTCCACAGCTGGCAGCTTATGCCCTTGCAAACTCGGTAGCTAATAATCCCAATGATATTAGCAATACGCTAAAAGCCGCATCAAGCGGATTCGATTCCATGACCCGCTTAGCCAAAAGTAGCGCAAGCATGTGGTTACCCATAGTTAAGCATAACAAGGAGAATATTCTCAGCGCAATTGCCGAGTACCAGAAACAACTTAATCAGATTCAAATGGCAATCATACAGAGCGACTACCAAGCACTCCAATCGCTGATTGTTAAAGCAAACGGCATACGAAACACATTTGAGAATCAACAAAATCAAAACATAATAAACCATGACAAACAAAAAGTTAAAAACTGATGGTGGGTTCGATACATCAATAATCACCGATGTTAAGCCCTTGATAATTGCAGGGCCATGCAGCGCCGAATCGCCGGAACAACTGCTTAGTGTTGCACAGGAACTCAAAAGCATCGGAAACATCAGCTACATGCGAGCAGGCGTATGGAAACCACGCACTACACCGAATTCCTTTGAGGGTTATGGAACCGAAGCCCTATCGTGGCTTAACCAGGTAAAACAGGAAACCGGAATGCCCTTTGCCACCGAGGTAGCAAATGAAAAACATGTTTATGAATCGTTAAAGTTTGGCGTTGATTTACTCTGGATCGGTGCCAGAACCGTATCAAATCCTTTTGCCGTTCAGGAAATAGCATCGGCCTTGAAGGGTGTTCAGATACCTGTTCTGGTTAAAAACCCGCTTAGTCCCGATCTAAAACTCTGGGAAGGTGCCATAAACCGACTTCGCCTGTCAGGAATAAAAGAAGTTGGCGCCATTCACAGGGGATTTACCGTTTGGCATTCATCGCCCTTCCGAAACTTCCCCATGTGGGAATTAGCTTTACAGCTAAAAGCCAACAACCCTGACCTAATGGTAATATCGGACCCAAGCCACATTTCGGGCGATTGGCAATACATTGAGATTTTGTCGAACCGAGCCTTAAGCCTTGGCTTCCATGGGTTAATGGTTGAGGTGCACCCCAACCCTAAACTAGCACTCAGCGATGCCAAACAACAGCTTACGCCCAACCAGTTTAAAGCCATGCTTTGCAACCTGTTTGAAGCAAGCAACCCTAACGCAGAACTAATTACCGAACTCAGAGCCGAAATTGATGCGGTTGATGAATTGCTTGTTTGGGCATTATCGCACCGAATGGCAATAGCAACCGAAATTGCCAGAGTTAAAAACAAAACTGGACAGACTATCATTCAGCCCGACCGTTGGAACGAAGTGCTCAACAAAGTTATAGGGAAAGGCCATAAAATGGGGCTTAGAACCGATTTTGTGAAACGCCTATTTAACAGCATACATCGTGAATCGCTACAAACACAGGAGGCAATTACCCAAAACCGAACCCAAATGGTAAAATTTGGTTAACTTTGGCATAAGACTAATAATGAGAATGGAAACCATTGTAATCAAGGGAAAATATGGCAGTTCAACCATCTTGGTTGATGAACAAATTGAGGGGGTCGCCAAATATCTTCCCAACAAACCCTTGTACATCATCACGGATAAAAACGTTGAACGGCATCACTCTAAAAGGTTTCCCAAAGCCCCACTATATGCAGTTAATCCCGGCGAAGCATCGAAACAGCTGGGATATATCGAAAACATCTACCGATGGCTGCTTGAAAAGAATGCCGATCGAAATAGTTTTATACTTGGAATTGGGGGAGGAGTGGTTTGCGACATCGCAGGGTTTGTTGCTTCAACCTACATGCGTGGGGTAGAATTTGGGTTTGTGTCAACAAGCTTACTCTCGCAGGTTGATGCAAGTGTTGGCGGGAAAAACGGCGTAGACCTTGATGGCTATAAAAATATTATCGGCACATTTAACCAACCCCGATTTGTGCTTTGCGATACCTACTTACTGCAAACCTTACCTAATGAAGAACTGGTGAACGGTTTTGCCGAAATGGTAAAACACGCCCTGATTTCGGATATCAAACTTTTTGAACAGCTGGAGATGGATTGTAATGACTTGCTTAACCTTAATCACCCTGTAATAACAAGGCATGTAACTGAATCCATCAAGGTAAAAGCAGCCATTGTTAGTGCCGATGAACGCGAAAGCGGCATTAGAAAACTACTAAATTTGGGTCATACGTGGGGGCATGCAGTTGAAACCTTAACAGGCATAGCGCATGGCAAAGCGGTAAGTGTTGGAATTGATTTTGCTTGTCGATTATCGTTGGATAAAGGATTGATAGACCATAGAGAATACCTTAGAATAGTAAATATACTTCAGTTGTTCGGGTTACCAACCTGCCTTAGGGTTAACCCTACTGAAGTTTTTGACATTCTGCTTAAGGATAAGAAACGGAATAGCAACAATATCGATTTTATTCTACTCCAAGGAATTGGAAAACCCAAAATTGAAGCCTTGGCACTACAAGAAATCCAAAACTTCATTAAAAAAAATCAACTCATACAATGAATGCAATACGACCTGATATCTGTGTGAGCATAGGGAATATTAGTTTTGATGAGATTGCCTCCCTTCTTCCTACCCTAAGATTAGCCGAACTCAGAATAGATTTGCTTAACCTGAGCAAGGATGAGTTAAGGCAAATCATGGCCATGCATAAAAATCTTATTGCAACCTACCGACCTAAGAGCAATGAATTTGAATTGATGCATAACTTACTGAATGAGGCTATTGAATGGGGTGCGGCATGGGTTGATATTGATATTGAAACCCCTAACGAAATTATCAAGGAAATTAGCGCTAAGGCTAAATCGGTTAATTGCAAGGTGATAATTTCATACCACAACTATCATGCTACACCTTCCATATCGGCGCTGAGCGATATTGTTGCGAGGAGTCAGGCACACCATATTGCATTAACTAAAATTGCAAGCATGGCCAATAATCCTAACGATTGTGCCCGTATGCTTTCGCTTTACGATAATCATTCAAACATCCTTGCCTTTTGCATGGGACAAATCGGGACAATTACGCGTGTGGCGGCACCTTTTCTGGGTGCACCATTTACCTATGCCAGCTTACAAGAGAAACAAACTGCTCCGGGTCAACTGGACTATATCAGCCTAAATAATTTACTTAATACCATTAAACCTTTATAGGAATGGAAACCTACGCTGTTTTTGGAAATCCTATATTGCATAGCAAAAGCCCGCAACTCTTTAACAGCGTTTTCGGATCAATGGATATCAACGCGAGGTACACACGCATTCGCCCTATAAACGGAACCGACCTGGTAAATATCATTCTGAATCATAATATAATAGGTGCCAACGTAACCACACCGTTTAAAGAAGAAGTTCTGGGTTACCTACACAGCATTACCGATGATGCAAAAGAAATTCAGGGGGTTAACACTATAATCAACCGTAACGGTAAACTATTAGGTTACAATACCGACCATATTGGAGCTGTTAACTCGCTGATTGGAGCAGGAATTACGCTGGGAAAAAGTAAGGTTTTAGTATTGGGGGCAGGGGCGGCCGCAGCCGCCGCAACCTATGGGCTTAGGAAAGCCGGAGCAGAAGTATTCATAGCAAACCGAACCGCTCATAAGGCTGTAGAAATAGGTAATAGACTGAATGTGAACTACATCGATTTTGCCGATGTTACAAAAAATGTTTGCGAATTCGATATTGTTGTTTCGGCATTACTTCCTAACGCCAATCCCTTTGAGGATCTACCTGTTCCCAAAAAAATTATCCTGCTCGATGCCAATTACCGCCCATCGAGCTTAAGCAATCATTTCAAGAATTATGGTTGCAGGGTAATTTCGGGTAAGCAATGGCTAATACACCAGGCAATTGCATCGTTTAAGATATTTAGAGGCGATATACCTAAAATCGATATCATGACCGCAGCTGTGGAAAATGAACTGGAAAGGAATGCGCTTAAAACCGAATGGCTGCAAAGAGTTGGAGAGAGCAACCCTCTTGGAAATTACGATATATTGATATCGGCAAGCAATGAGAATGAGTACAAGCAATATTTAAATGAAGAGATTGGTAAGGCCTTCGGCGATTAAAGGTGCCGTTCAAGCACCGGCATCGAAAAGTATTGCCCAGCGGGCAATTGCCTTGGCTTGCTTAGCCAACGGACAGTCAATTATATACAATACGGGCAATAGCAACGATTGCCTTGCTGCAATTGACATCTGCAAGAAATTAGGCGCTCAAATAACCGGGAACGGAAGTATGTTAACCATTAACGGGAAACTGGTAAATCCAAAGGAGGCGTTGCACTGTGGCGAATCGGGGCTAAGTATTCGGATGTTCTCGGCCATAGCTTCGATATTCGATACACCTGTAACCCTTACAGGAAGCGGTTCTTTAGCGGATCGCCCGATGAGCATGGTAACCAATGGCCTTATGCAGGTTGGAGTTAAATGCACAACAAACAAGGGGAAATTGCCCATAACAGTTCAGGGCCCCATTCAGGGAGGAATCGTAAAAGTTGATGGTTCAGTAAGCTCACAAGCCATCACTGGGTTACTTATGGCTTCGCCCTATGCCAAAACCGATGTTACCATTGAGGTTGAAAACTTGAGTAGCAGACCCTACATCGACCTTACCATTCAAATTATGCGGGATTTTGGTGTTCAGGTTGAAATACTGCCAAACGATACCTACCGTATCGCTGCACATCAAAGCTACAAGGCATGTGAGTATAATGTGGAAGGCGATTGGAGCGGGGCAGCCTTCATGCTTGTTGCTGGGGCCATAGCTGGCGAGGTAGAGGTTATCAATCTAAACCCAAAATCGTTACAGGCCGACAGATTGATACTTGAGGCACTAATGAGTGCGGGTGCTTCTCTTTCAGTTCAAGAGAACCGAATAGCAGTAAGGAAAGCCAGCCTGAAGCCCTTCGATTTCGATGCCCGCAATTGCCCCGACCTATTCCCACCACTAGTTGCACTTGCTGCATGCTGCAATGGGCAGTCACGTATTCTTGGGGTTAACCGCCTACACGGAAAAGAATCGGACAGGGCACTCACCCTTCAGCAAGAATTTGGCAAGCTGGGTGTTACAATAGACCTTATTGGCGATTTGATGGTAGTAAACGGAGCGAGTATCAACCCAGCAACCACCCTATCGCACGGCGACCACCGAATTGCAATGGCATGCGCCATTGCAGCCCTTGCGGCAAAAGGCCCTGTTGAAATTGATGGCTCGGAAGCGGTTAGCAAATCGTATCCCAATTTTTTTGACGACCTTTACAAAATTCAAGTAGATAATTAAGTGTAGCTATATGAATACCTTTGGACGAATAATACGCATCAGCGTTTTTGGCGAATCGCATGGACCAATGGTTGGAGTAACAATCGACGGGCTACCACACGGTATAAAGCTAAGTGTTGATGACTTTACAGCCGACATAGCCCGGAGGCAGCCAGGAGAAAAAGGGACAACACCCCGAATTGAAAGTGATATGCCCGAAATTGTGTCGGGCTGGTTCAACGGTTGCACAACCGGCGCTCCGCTTACAATAATTTTCAGAAACGCAAATACCAAATCGTCCGATTACGATAAGCTAAAGGATATTCCCCGCCCTGGTCATTCCGACTTTGTGGCCTACCATAAGTTTGGTGGTTACAACGATTACCGGGGAGGCGGGCATTTCTCAGGCCGACTAACCCTTGCCCTGGTTGCCGCAGGTGTAGTGGCCAAAAAGATAATTCCAGAAGTTAGCATTACTACAAAACTGATTGAAGCAGGAGGTAAAACTAATATTGACGAGGCCATTGAGGACGCACAAAAACATAACGATTCCATAGGAGGAATTGTTGAATGCACTGCTACTGGAATACCAGTAGGGCTTGGAGAACCATTTTTCGATTCTGTTGAATCGGTTATAAGCCATTTAGCCTTTTCCATTCCAGCCGTAAAAGGCATTGAGTTTGGATCAGGCTTTGCCGCGTCGCGCATGAAAGGCTCGGAACATAATGACCCGATAATTGATAGTAAAGGAACTACAGCTACTAACAATGCCGGAGGGGTGAACGGTGGTATCACAAACGGAAACCCACTTGTGTTCCGAATTGCGGTTAAACCAACATCGAGCATTGCTAAACCGCAGCAAACCCTGAATATAAAATCCGAAAAAATTGAAACTCTAATGGTTGAAGGCAGACACGATACCTGCATTGCGCTAAGGGTTCCGGTTGTAGTAGAGGCCATTACAGCCATTGCTTTAGCCGATATGCTATTAATTGAAAGGACAAGAAAAAACCGGTGATTATGCCACCGGTTTCAAATTCCTACCATTCACTCTTTCCCTTCGAGGTAATCCTGAAGGTAAGCATACCGGGGTGTTAACTTCCCATCTTTTAGGATAGTGGCTCGCTCTATCACACCTTCGCAATCGTCGCATAGCAGGTGCGGTAGCACCTTGTCGATGAGCAAACGGCCAAAAAACTCACTGGCATCGCGGGGTAATTCGCCCGGTAAGTTATCGATTGACATCACGGTAACGTTCATCCCGCATGAGAATGCGGGCTCTTCCTTTCCGGTAGCTGGATTAAAGTCGAAGAAAGGATCGGCAATGGTGGAGGCCTTTATGGTTGAGGGTATTGGACCGGGTATATCGCAGCTCACATCGGCAATGATTGAGATTCTGAAATCGGGTTGTTTCATATCATCAACGGTGAAGAAGTGGGGTGAACGGAAATCCCAGTAGTGGCAAGCAATAAACACATCGGCAGTTTGTGCATAGGGTAAGAAAGTACTCTGGTGATCGGCTGGATTATTCACCCAGTAATCCCATTCAAAGGGTTTACCGTCATTGCGTTTGGCGTAATGCCATGGGTCGAGGCGGGTGTAAACCGGATGATCGAATTCCTTGGTCAGGAACTCTTCGTGTGTAGCTTCAGCTATACCAGCTTGTCCAAGCACTTCTATGGCACCACCTGCCACCCTACCACCACCGGTAATTACAAACTTCAACGGGGGTAACTTGATTTTTTTGAGAATGCCCTTTAGCTCATTATAGTCGTGCAACGTATGAGCAGGAGGCAATTCTCCTAACTTGTGTTTAATGTAAATTGCCCTTAGGGCATTATACGATCCAACAACTCCTGCCCAGTGACCAAATGCAACTAAACGAACGCCATTCTTATCGGTAAGATACTCATAGTCAATAACCGTATTGCCATTAGCCGCAAAAGCCTGTATCAGTTTCTGATTGTGAGGCTGCTTTTTAGCCACATGTGCAAATTCCATGTAAGTTTTACCCGGAATGATTGTTGGTATTTTGGTTTCCTTAACGCCAACGAGCAAGTCACAATCCGATAAATCGTCCTGGAGCTTTACCCCAAGGCGCAAGTATTCATCATCCTTATAGCACCTTAACTCGCTGGGTTGAACCACAACATCAACATTGTCGAATTTCTTAATCACCTCAACAACCTGCTCGGGGGTTAAGGCTACGCGCCTATCGGGTGGCGTTTTGGTTTCCCTTAAAATTCCAATCTTATAATGTTTAGGCATATGGCTTGGTTTTAACTTTTTTTAGCAAAAATTGAATTTTGCGAAACTAATAAAACGATATCACATTTGAAAAAATTTTTAAATGGATGTTAAATAAAAGAATTATTGCTTACGATTTATAACATATCGAGCAAAAAATATATCGAATTGTAATATTATACTCCAATAACAGATGTTTATTTCAAACGTTTTCAGGTTGTTAGCGTGTAAACACATCGCTGTAAATTGTTGTAAAGCATGAAAAAAATCAGGTAATAGTATTAACTTTGCATGGGCTTAAAAATTATTACTAACCATCATAACAATCAAACTGAAATGGGAAAAGAAAAAAAATTTATTACTTGTGATGGGAACTATGCTGCTGCGCACATAGCATATATGTTTAGTGAGGTTGCAGCTATTTACCCCATCACCCCATCGTCCACCATGGCCGAGTATGTTGACGAGTGGTCGGCATTTGGTCGAAAGAACATATTTGGCGACACTGTAAAGGTGGTTGAAATGCAAAGCGAGGCCGGAGCTGCAGGAGCAGTGCACGGCTCATTGCAATCAGGTGCATTAACATCAACCTTCACTGCATCGCAAGGGTTGTTGCTGATGATCCCCAACATGTATAAGATTTCGGGAGAGTTACTCCCGGGTGTATTCCACGTTTCGGCTCGTAGTATTGCAGCGCAAGCGCTATCGATCTTTGGCGATCACAGCGACGTGATGAGTACCCGCCAGTGCGGATTTGCCATGCTGGCAACTGGTGGAGTGCAGGAAGTAATGGACCTTGCTGGTGTGGCTCACCTTGCAGCTATCAAAACCCGAGTTCCTTTCCTTCACTTCTTCGACGGTTTCAGAACATCACACGAAATCCAGAAGATTGAAGTTTTGGAGAACAACGACCTTGCCCCGCTCATTGACCAGAAGGCATTACAGGCTTTCCGCGACAGAGCCCTTAACCCTGAGCACCCGGTAACCAGGGGAACAGCTCAAAACCCCGATATTTACTTCCAGGCCCGTGAGGCTGCCAATAAGTTTTACGATGCTGTTCCCGATGTGGTGGAAGCATACATGCAGGAGATTAGCAAGCTAACCGGCCGCGAGTATCACCCATTCAACTACTACGGCGATCCCAATGCCGAAAACATTGTTATTGCAATGGGTTCGGTTACCGATACTCTGAAAGAAACAGTTGATTACCTGATGTCGAAGGGCGAAAAAGTAGGCGTGCTGATTGTTCACCTTTACCGTCCGTTCTCGGCAAAATACTTCTTCAAGGTTCTGCCCAAAAGCGTTAAGCGCATTGCCGTGCTCGACCGCACCAAGGAACCCGGCGCAAACGGCGACCCACTATACCTAGATGTTAAGGATCTATTCTACGGAATGGAAAAGGCTCCTCTCATTGTTGGCGGACGCTACGGTTTGAGCTCCAAGGATACAACCCCTGCTCAAATGATTGCCGTGTTCGAGAACCTAAAGATGAAGGAGCCCAAGAACCAGTTCACCGTTGGTATTGTTGACGATGTTACCTTTAAATCGTTACCCGTTGGCGAGGAAATCAACCTTTCGCCAAAGGGAACTTTCCAGGCTAAATTCTACGGCTTAGGTTCCGATGGTACAGTTGGTGCAAATAAGAACTCCATCAAAATTATTGGTGACAATACCAACAAGTACTGTCAGGCATATTTTGCTTACGACTCAAAGAAATCGGGCGGTATAACTGTATCGCACTTACGTTTTGGCGATCAGCCCATTCGCTCACCCTACCTTGTAAATACACCCGATTTTGTGGCTTGCCACGTTCAGGCATATTTGGGCAAATACGACATGCTCAAAGGGTTACAAAAAGGCGGAACATTCCTGCTCAACACCATTTGGAGCATCGATGAGGTTAAAGCAAAATTACCCAACTCGGTAAAACGCTACCTTGCCCAGAATAACATCAATTTTTATATAATCAATGCTACTCAAATTGCAGAGGAAATTGGTTTGGGCAACCGCACCAATACCATCATGCAAAGCGCATTCTTCAAGATTGCCAATGTTATTCCATACGAGCTGGCAGTTAAGGAGATGAAAAAGGCCATTGAAAAATCCTATGGCCGCAAAGGCGAAGAAGTACTCAAGATGAACTATGCTGCCGTTGATCGTGGTGGTGATGTAATTAAGATTCAGGTACCCTCAGAGTGGGCTAACCTTGAACCCGAAAAACAGCAGGAAATTCCAGGCGCACCGGAGTTTATCAATAAAGTCGTATTGCCCATTAACCTACAAAAAGGCGACGAATTACCCGTAAGCGCATTCATCGACCGTGAGGATGGCACATTCCCCGCCGGTACCACCAAGTACGAAAAACGTGGTATTGCAGTAAATGTTCCCGAGTGGATTCCTGAAAACTGTATCCAGTGTAACCAGTGTTCCTATGTATGTCCTCACGCTGCCATTCGCCCGTTCATACTAACCGACGAAGAGCTCAAGAATGCTCCCGAAGGTACCAAAACCGTTCGTGGCAATGGGGGTATCAAGGATTACAATTTCCGCATTCAGGTAAGCGTACTAGACTGTACCGGTTGCGGTAACTGTGCCGATGTTTGCCCTGCCAAGACCAAAGCCCTTGTAATGAAACCCATCGAAACCCAAATGGCCGAAGCTGAACGCTTCGATTACATGCACGAAAAGGTTGGATACAAGGATGTTCTTGGTAAAGAAAAATCGGTTAAGAATAGCCAGTTTGCTCAGCCCTTATTCGAGTTCAGCGGTGCTTGCGCCGGCTGCGGCGAAACCCCATACATCAAGGCTATCACCCAGCTATACGGCGATAGAATGATTGTAGCTAACGCTACCGGCTGCTCGTCAATCTATGGCGGTTCAGCTCCTTCAACCCCATACACCGCCAATAAGGATGGCAAAGGGGTTGCCTGGGCTAACTCGCTATTTGAAGACAATGCCGAGTACGGCTTTGGTATTGCTACCGGCGTAGCTAAAATGCGTGAACGCATTGCTCTTAAAATCCAGGATGCTATTAATAATGGTAACTTTGCTAGCGAAACCAAGGAAGCTATGAAGGAATGGCTTGCCGGTAAAGATAATGCTGAGCTATCGCGTGCTGCATCGGCTAAACTCATTGCTGCTCTTGAAAAAGAGAACAACCCTGTTGCCAAAGAACTCCTCGATCTCAAGCAATACTTTGAGAAGAAATCGGTTTGGATCTTTGGTGGCGACGGTTGGGCATACGATATCGGTTACGGCGGGCTTGACCATGTACTTTCAACCGGTGAGGATGTAAACATCCTGGTACTTGACACCGAGGTTTACTCCAATACCGGTGGACAGGCGTCAAAATCGACCCCGGCTGCAGCTGTGGCTAAATTTGCCGCATCGGGTAAGCGCGTTCGTAAGAAAGACCTTGGCATGATGGCCATGTCGTACGGATACGTTTACGTGGCTCAGGTTGCCATGGGTGCCGATCATAATCAGTACTTCAAAGCCATTAAGGAAGCCGAAGCTTACCCCGGACCTTCGCTAATCATTGCTTACTCGCCCTGTATCAACCACGGCATCCGTAAAGGTATGGGCTCTACCCAAAACGAAGCCAAGATGGCCGTTAAAGCCGGTTACTGGCACCTATACCGTTACAACCCCATGCTCGAGGCTGAAGGTAAGAACCCTTTCCAGCTCGACTCAAAGGAACCTGAATGGAACCTGTTCCAGGATTTCCTTAAAGGTGAGGTTCGCTACACCTCGTTGCAACTCTCCTTCCCCCAGCAAGCCGAAGAGCTCTTCAAGGCTGCCGAGGAGAATGCCAAGTGGCGATACAACACCTACAAAAAAATGGCAGGTAACGAGTAACATCATAACACCAAAAAAAGCCGCCTATGTGCGGCTTTTTTTATTTTACAAACTATCACTTTATCAAAAAAATATTACCTTAGCATTAAGTAAAATCCATTCTTTAATCCTAAACTTCGTTTAATGTTTAAGCCTGTTGCCATATTTTTTCTTTATTTAATTCCTCTACTTGGTTTTAGCCAGTACGATCCTGTTTACAAGAACTTTACGGTTAACGATGGGCTTGCAGGGAATGAAACCTTCCATGTATTCCAAGATTCAAAAGGCTACATCTGGATTGCCACCAGCACAGGCGTAAGTATGTTCAATGGGTATACCTTTAAAAACTTTGATGTTCAATCGGGCTTAGTCGATAATATTGTTTTTGAAATTTACGAGGATTATAAAGGCCGAATCTGGTTTATCCCTTATTCCGGAGCACTTTGCTACTATGAAGATGGAGTTATCAAAACCTACCCTTACAATAACAAGATAAGGCAAAACATGCCAACCCGGTCAAAAGGTCCAATAAAAATGTCGTTTTATATCGACTCGCTCGATAACGTTTATCTTGGGGTAAAAGAGTATGGAATAATGCATATCAGCCCGGAAGGAATCTTTAAAAAATTGGACGGGCTAAATAATGAGGCTTTGGTTGTGCTAAACGAATTCCCAAATAACAAGATTTTGATCTCAAATCCCAATAAACCCATTAAACAGGAACTAATTATTAACTCAAGTACCAAAACCACGCGTTTCCCCCTGAAAGATATTTTTGATGGTATCAATCCCGTTTACTTATACGCCATCAAAACAAACGATTCAACCATATATGCCACTCTCGAAAGTAGTATTGCTTGTTTTGTTAACCACAAATTAAAATGGGTTGATAAAAGCCAAAAAGCCATTATCTGGGTAAGCTACAACGATGAATTTATCATTACGGGTAATTTCGAGGGAGGGTTGAATCTTTCTCCAATAGCTAATCGGAATGGCTTTACCCATAAAACCATTCTTAAGGAATTTCAGGTTACATCGGTATTTAAGGATACCGAAGGTGCCTACTGGGTTTCGACACTCGACAATGGTATACTGTATATCCCGGACATACACATTCAAACCATCACCACTAAAAATGGCCTTAGCGATAATCGGATTAAAGCTGTTTACGAGAAAGATGGCAATCTTTACCTTGGCTATCAAATGGGATGGGTGGACATGATCAAGGATGGGAAAGTAGAAAAAATTAAAATGATAAAAAGAGAAGGTAATACCTCATTTGTCCGATATTTCCTGGGTGATGACTCTAATGGCAAACTTTGGATTTGCTCTTTTGGACATTTGGGGTATATACAGAACAATAGGTACAAAGTAATTGAATCGAAAAAACCAATATACCCCAGAAAAATTGTGAAAAGTAATAAGGGCAATTACTACTGGGTTTCTACTGCTTACGGAATAGTAAAAGTGCAGGACGATAAAGTGGTGTACGATTCCAGAGATGAAGGTTTTTCGCCTCTTGTTCTTGGAATTGATGAAGATAGCAAGGGAAATGTTTGGTTTGTTACATCTAATGGGCTATGGAAGTATTCCAATAAACTCTTCCAGTTCATGGGCGACGAAAATCCACTCCTGGCAACTCCCGGTTATGCCCTTTACTTTAACCCTAAAGATGAAAGCTTGTGGATGGGAACTAACGGTGCTGGGATTGTTATACTCGATAAAAATGGTAGGATTAAGCAGATAACCAAAAACGATGGCTTAATTTCAAACTCAATATACACCTTTTTTCCCCACAAGAACAGAATTTGGGTAGGTACGCGACAAGGTTTATCAATAATAACACTCCAGAATGAGGGTTACTCCATTCAAAACCTTACCACAAACGAAGGACTTGTTAGTAACGATATAACATCGCTGTACGTTAATGATTCAAATGCCTATATAGGAACAACTAGTGGCTTGTCAATAATAAACATCAATAGAATTAAGCCAAACCAAACGAAACCTAACATATACATAACTTCAATCGAGGTAGCCGACAGTACCTATAAATGGACACCCGATGGGTTGAATATCCCATGGGATACCAAGTACGCCAAAATTTCGTACGAGGGCTTATCCTACAAGAATATGGGCAAGGCGCTTTACCGGTACCGCCTGCTTGGCCTCGACTCAAACTGGGTTTATACCCCATCAACCCAATGCTTGTATACCGTTTTCAAACCCGGAGACTTTACATTTGAGGTCGAGGTACAAAACTCAAACGGCATTTGGAGCAACCCTGCATCGCTAAGCATAAATGTTACCCCGCCTTACTGGCAAAGGGTATGGTTTATTGCCCTTTTTACATTGACTATAAGCGGTTTTTTATACCTTATCTACTATCTTAGAATGGGTGAAATCAAAAGACGTAATGAGCTGATTAACAATATCAATCTTTATAAGCAACAATCGTTACGCCAGCAAATGAACCCCCATTTCATCTTCAACACCCTTAACTCCATTCAGTACTACATACTGGAGAAAGATACCATAAGCTCACATAAGTACCTTACCAAATTTGCCCGGCTGATGCGCTACACCCTCGATAATTCTTTACATTCAGCCATTCCACTTCGCGATGAACTTGAATCGCTTAAGCTTTACCTAGAACTGGAAGCCCTTAGGCTTCAAGGAAAATTCACGTACGATATCGATTACCAGAACAACGAGGCAGTTCTTGACATAAAAATCCCTACCCTAATGATTCAACCCTTTGTGGAGAATGCCATTTGGCATGGGATTATGCTTAAGCCCGACAAGTCGGGACATGTTCAGATAACAATACGTGATATGGATACCTCCGTGCTTTGCACAATCCAAGATGACGGAGTGGGCAGAGAACAAGCCCGCAAGATACAGGAAACCACCAACAAAGCTCATCGCTCGAGGGGTTTTCAAATTACCCAGCAACGCATCGAACTGCTTAACTCCATGTACGGCGAAAAATTTAATATTCAGATTGTTGACCTATACGCCGCCGATGGAAAACCAATGGGAACCAGGGTTACCATTAACATCCCCAAAGGGCTTGAATCAACCTAAATACGATAGCGTTACCTTACATCCTGTGTTTTTTAACTAAATCCATCCGCGTAAATTGTCTCCTACTAATAATTAAATCAACCATAATCCTGCACAAAAGAAGCATTATACATATCTCTTGCATTAGCCTTCTATTCTATATCTTTATCCTATTATTTAAATAAATCACATACTTTTCTTCCAAATATTGATGATTAATATATTTATTACCCCCATTCTATTCCCATATTTCTTACTTTTGCGTTCTGATCGTTAAAGCAAATTAACATGGTTTCTAATCTTTTCAAGCATAGCCGAACCATAGTTTCGTGGGTTATATTATTATCGGTTATTATTGGTTTCGGGAGCTGTAAGGAAAACAAGTCGTTACCAAATGTTTCAAACGTTGAGGTGATTGTTATTGATAGCTATACTGCCACTTGCAACGGCAATGTACTTGACGATGGTGGAAGCCAGGTAATATCTAAAGGCGTTTGCTGGAATACAAAGGGAAACCCCACAATTGCAGACTATCGAAGTATCGATGGCAAAGGGATAGGGCAATTCACCAGCTCCATCAAGGGGCTTTTACCCAACACCACCTACTATGCAAGGGCATATGCAACCAATGCAAACGGTACCTCTTACAGCAATACTATCAACTTTAAAACAAAGGCAGAGCTGGCATCAGTCTCCGATATCACAATACTGGCAGTAACAAGAACAACGGCACAATGCACGGCAAGCATTATCTCATCGGGCGGACAAAGTTTAGTAGAAAGGGGATTCTGCTGGAGTAAAAGTTCAATGCCAACAACTGTCAATAGTAAAATTGCATTAAACGGCGATATGGGGTCATTTACGGCCACAATCGAAAATCTGGAAAGCGGGGCAAAATACTACATCCGTGCCTACGCCATAACCAGTGCAGGAACATCTTACAGCGTTGAACGAACCTTTACCACCGCATCCGAAAGCCCAGCATTAGTTGACAACGACCACCTTTTACTGGGTAACCCAACGAATGCCACAGCCGATATTGTCAATGCCAACAACTACCTTATGGTAAAACCTCAGTACTGCCTATCGTACAACAACTCCAAACTCACCGCCAACTGGGTGGCATGGCACTTAAACTCCAGCTGGTTGGGAAGCGTGTCGCGGCAGGACGATTTCCGAGCCGATAACACCCTACCCTCAAGCTGGTATCACGTTACCGAGTCCGATTTCTTTTACTCCCAGTACGGTTTCGACCGGGGGCACATGTGCCCCAGCGCCGACCGCACAGCAACCGTTACCGATAACTCCGCAACATTCCTAATGACCAACATGATTCCCCAATCGCCAAACAACAACCAGATTGTTTGGGAAAACCTTGAGAGCTACTGCCGGAATTTGGCAAAAAGCGGTTCGGAACTATACATTATTAGCGGCCCATACGGCGAGGGTGGAACAAGTGCTAAGGGAACTTTTACCGTGTTGAAGTCGGGAGTGGTGGTTCCCTCACTGGTTTGGAAGATTGCCCTTGTGCTGCCCAATGGCAACAACGACCTTTCGCGCATAACCCCATCGGCAAGGGTTATTGCCGTGGTTATCCCCAATAATCAGGAATGCAGCAGTAAGCCCTGGACATCCTACCGCGTAAGCGTCGATTCCATTGAGCACCTTACCGGTTACAATTTCTTTACAAGCATTCCCAAGGAGATTCAGGATGCCCTTGAGGCCAAGGTAGATAACCTCTAGAAATCCATCACCTTTCAAAAAAACAAAACCCAACCTCAATGGTTGGGTTTTATGTTGTGGAGCTGGAGGGAATCGAACCCCATGGCAATTGTATTGATTTTACAAGGCTTTCAGAACTTCAACTTGCAATAGGTAACCGAATAGGTAACCACTTTGGTTAACACAACCCTTTTTGACCCTACTGGCTTTTAAAATACTTCTTCCCCTATTTGCTATAGCATTGAAAAGTATCGCATAATTTTCAACGCCATTAGCTTTCGCCGCTCCTCAAGAAAGTCCTTGTATTTTGAGGCATCCATCTCGGCTATACCCTCGGGTATGCAGTTCATCTCCATGTTTGCTTTAAGTTCCTCCATAGTTTTGATACCACCATACTTCAGCTTACCCCCATTGCATTGTTCCATGATTTGCTTAAAGTAAACATTTGGAGCCTTGGAGCCAATGGCAATATTAATTTCGCTTTGAGTCATTACATAGTTGGCAATCTGGTTATAAATTCCACGGTTATAGCCTTGCTTCTTTAGGTACTCGCGAGGGAAGATATGATGTACATCCCCTTTCTGTTCTATAAGGTTTTGCACCGTAATATCCTTGGATAAAAATCCCTTATCGTTCATTTTAACCTGCGCCGCTAGGTAAACATTGAACGATGGGCTGCTCGATACGGAGGTATCCATCTGCTGGGGTAACCTTAACTTCCAGTATGCGTCGGAAAGCTCAGCGTCTATGGTATTCTGCAAGTATTTTTCCGGATCAATGGAAAACTGCTTTATGTCATAATCAAACTGCGATTCCGGAGAACTCGAATACCGGCTGGTTAAAACCGACAAAACAAACCATTTCCTTACCCATTTTTCAATTAACGCCTGGTTAACCTTTTGTTCCCGCAAATGCAGGTATAAAGCATAGGAAAAGTTTAAGGCATTCTGCGAGCGTATCATCGAACTATCGATAAACCCGGCAGAACGAATAATCATGACAAACTTTTTAAAGTTGCTCTCGTTCATGTATTCCTTTATGCCAAGCGAAAGGTTCTCAAACGAATTTCTAGCAATTTCCTCCTCGTAGTTGCGGGTTTCAAAGTTACGTCCCGATAGTAGTGCAACCAGATCCTGTAGCTTGCCACGCTTAAACTTAAAGGTAAAGGCCACTCTGAGCATATCGGTATATGAAGGATCGTAAAGGTCGTCGTTCTCGTTTTTCAGCCATGCCATCTTCTGGAAGTATTCCGTTTTAGCAAAATCCTTATCCAATTCAATTAACTGGCTGTAAAAATCCGGCGCCACCGACATGTGGCAAAAATAGTCTATGGCCTTACGTAGAACATTACCGCCGTAGGTCTCGTTAACAGCTATTTTCGACATGGCAAAATCGGCCTGGCTAAGAACAACGCCCTGCGAGTTAATGCGAATAAATATTTCCGTAACGGTATCGATATCCAAATCGGAGTTAAGCTCAATTAAACCTATATGATTGTTTACAATGCCCTTTAAAAGCTCGATGTTTTTAAATATCTGATCTTTATTAAAATCAGTATTTTTGGCACAGTACCTATCAATAAAACCCAGTAACGAAAAATTGGGGTGAAAAATTTCTGCAATATCCGGTATCCATTGCTTATCCTTTTGTATGGCTGGGTTCGATACCTCAAACCGCTTTTCTACGGGGTGAAAGGCAATGACTATTCTCCTCTTTCTGTAATCCTTATCTATAATCTCTTTACCAAGTAGCGAAGCCATAAGAGCCGTAACGCGTTGCTGACCATCAATTAATACCCTCTTGCCCGTTGCGTTTGTGCCATCCTTAAGGCGTACATCGGGGTTACGCCATGCAATGATGTACCCAACAGGGTAACCGTTGTAAAGCGAGTCAACAAAATCGCGAACCTTAGCCGCATCCCACACAAAGGGGCGCTGTATTTCCGGAATGGCTATCTCGCCGCTCTGTATCCATGTTAAAATGGTTTGTATGGGATGCTGGTTAACTGAATAACGTTGAATTGACATATTAGTTTACTCCTTCAATTATTTTTATTTCTTCCACAGTCAAATCATACAACCTGTACACCAGTTCATTTTTTTTCCTTTCCTAATTGCTGATGCCAAGTTTTGGTTCTTGTGCTGAGTGGCATTAGGGCCATATTAGTCCAATAAAATTTATTCCCCCACTATTTTGGCAAATATATCTTATTGATATATAGTTGCTTACGATTTTTTTTTATGTCAATAAAACAACAAGTTTTTACCCCTGCTTTTGGTCAATAAAATATTTGCGAAATTTATTACCATCTTTTGGTAGATAATGTCTTTTTTTCCAAAATTTCATTAAAATTATGCTTCCTAATTATGTAATGTATACATAAGATTGAGGAGGTGTATTTACTAGTTCAGTTATATCATATGGCTCTTTGTATAGTTCCAATTTACCTATTTTAATTGCATAACCTATCCCTGAACCTTTAAAATAATCCATAAAAAATTCTTTTTCAACACCAGAAAACCTGAATGTTTTACTCCACAAAATATCAGGATCATCAGCTAATATTTCTTCAATAAAAAACTCTCCAATAATTTTTTTCCATGGTGAAGATGCATAAATGATAATACTTTCTACATCTTTTTTGAATATTTTTCTACGATATTCAAATTTTTTTTCACCATCAATTATTTTCTCAACAAACTCTGGTTTAATAGATAATAAAACTTTCATCGATTTTAGCCTCCTTTATGATTTTTAAAAAGTTATCTTTTGATATTGGTTTTAGTCCCCTTAACTCATTTTCCTCACCTGTTAGTATACCAAGTTCTAACAATCGCTTTCTAATAACTCTTTCACCTATTTGGAAAGAGTAGACGTGCAAGAAATTTATAATGAACGGGCGATTACGAGTTTTATAGTTCCACCATTTTTTTAACTCCTCATTTGAAAAAACACTTCTTTTTCTGCATTTCAAAATAAATTCGTTTTCGTTTTGAATGTTGTCTATTATTTCTTCAACAATTGCAATCGTAGTTACAACAGCAGTATAATATGCACTTTTATCTTTTTCAGCCGTTCTATAAAATAATAATATATCCCCTTTATTTACATTTCTTTCAACCGATCTTGAAATATAAATTTTTGATATCGCGTTTCTATGGGGTTTATCTTCTTTGAAATCATCTGGAGATTCTGTTCTTAGTATTGAATCAGGGAAAAGCTCAGTGTGGTATTCTGGCCATATTGGCACAATAAAAATTTTATTTCTTTCATTTAAAGAAATAAATGGATAAGTAAGCCTGGGGTTAGCAATATTAAAGCTTTTAGCAAAGTTTCTAGTCATTACAATTTCGCCAGTTGATTTTTTGATTCCCCATTTTATAAATCCCCAGTCTTCAAGCAAATTAATAAGTCTTATTTGTTCGTCTCTTCTTTCAAATATGGTAACATAAATTTCATCTACTCTTTGTTTCGCAGCATTGTCAAAAATTATTTTCAGAAATCTTTCTCCTAACCTAAAACCGTTCAAAGCCACTTTAAATGTTCCTATTTTAAGTCTTTTCTTAGGTTGAAATATTGGTTCAATATCAGAGTAATTTTCGTTAGAGTCTTCTACTTTTAAATATAAAAATGCCTGAATATTGTTGTTTTCATCTTTTGAAACATAAATTGGTTCATTTGATTTTTTTCTAAACCATTTTTCAAATTCCGGGTAATCTTCTTTAAAACTATTGAAAAATGGATCATCTAAATTTTCCCGTCCAAAGTATGATTTTTGAACACTTAAGACCTTGTAATCTAATAAATTGGGGTGTTCTGTTATGGATTTTTCTATAAATTGCTCAATGGTAAAAACTTTATCGGCAATCCCGAGTTCGATGGCTTTTTTGTGAATTTTTTTATCTTCTGTAATTAAGCAATCTACAGAGCCTATATAAACTTCATTTAAAAGAAGTGTATCATTATTGTCATTATTATTTATATCATATTTAGCGGCTATTTTTTTTACCTCGTGGTCAAGTATCTCTTTTGTAACTAACTTTGTATAGGACTCAAGCTTTATATTAAATGTCTGTTTTTGTTGACTATTTTTCAACCTGTTTATTTCTCTTTCGGTAACTGGATGTATTAACTTATCTGCTTTTATTTTATCAAGCCAATTAAAGAGTTTTCCGATATCTTCATTGATAATTCTATCAGTTTCTCGGTGAATGATGATATTTGTATCTAATAAAACTTTCATAAGTTTTTTATTTTGTCTGCTAACTCTTTTAATTTACCCCAACCACGATCATCTTTGTTGTATTTTTCATTACAAAGTTCTTTTGCTACTTCTCTTGCAACTAATGGTTTCGAATCACCAAGTTCTTTTTTTATTTCGTTCTCTATATTAGCGTATTCTGAAAAGCTGTTTTTAAATGTAATTTCAAAATCTTTTCCAAAAACACAATATTTTTCCGTAACTAACCAATCCACTGTTTGCAGAATATTAGACTGATCATTGTCTTTTAAACCAATTGTATTTAAAAAATCTTTTCGTTTATTGCCTTGTTTGTCATTTTCAGCATCATTGTCAAAACAAACATAGCAAGGTATCTTATATGCGGTAAACAAACGCCACCATTTTGCTAATTCTCCCTTACCACCGACGCTTATAATATCAATCCCTTCCTTTAATACATCTAAGCCAACTTTCTCTAAATAGATAGGTAATGCAAGTTCCTCAGTCATACCTTCAACCAGTACAAGTTTCTTGGCAAAAAAACCTTTTAGAATATTCGATGTGGCACTTTTAACATAGAAAGGAATAATAGTATTCACATCAGATTTATTAGCACCATTATTTTTGCAATAGTCTACAAATTCGTTCTTTGTTTGATGTATTACAGAAGTCATCCCATATTCTTTTCTCACAAGGTAAATTCCCTCTAAAAACTCTAAATCTATAAAATATGGGCTATGTGTTGTAATTACTATCTGCAAACCATCTTGTGCCATTTGATATAAAGTACGTGCCAGCCATTTTTGTGCTAAGGGGTGTAGATGTGCTTCGGGTTCATCAATGATTAAAATAAGCCCTTTTTCATTCTTAAAACATTTTGCATAAGCATGTGCAAATGATAGTGCTAATATTTGTTGTTGGCCAGTACCTAACTCATCAAAATTACGAGACTCTCCATTTTCATGTGGTAATACTCGAATATTTTTATAATAATTACTTGGGTCATAAGCAGAAAAATCTAATTCCAAGCCATGTGTCATATTTTGAATGAGTTCTCCAGTTATTGAAGACATTTTATATTTAAAGTCTTTAAATTCTGCGACTTCATCAAAAATATTTATGATTTGATGATACAAATCTTTTAATCTATTTATCTTATTTGCATCACTTGTCAATTTATCATGAAAGGCTTTTGTAACCTTTGATAATAAAGTATATTTTGTAGAATAACTCAATTGAAAGTTTAAATTTTGTTCAGATGTAATTAAAACAGTTGAAAGTTCTTCTCTTAATTCATTACTAACATATTGATTATCATTGCCATCTGATTGTATTGCAACAAATTTATTGTGTACACCCTTTTGCACTTCTAAATTAAAACCCGTACAAGTGTATTCGCCATTTCTTCCTAATCTGTTTTGAAATCCAGATACTTCTGCTTTAATTATTATTTTATTCTCGCCGTTTCTACCAAAATAATCATGGTCTTCAAATTCTTTGTATTTTGGATGCCATTCACCAAATAATATATCTATTGCGCGGATTATATTAGTCTTTCCAGAATTATTTTCTCCAATTATAATAATTGGTTGATTTTCTGGAAATGTAATAGTTATAGGATTTTCCCCTATTGACCTGTAATTCTCTATTGTTATAGATGTTAAACTTGCCATACTATTTTTTTATAAATCTATTATTTTACTCTTTCACCCCATACAACTCCATTACCTTCTCATCCAACTCCCTTTGTATTTCATCGAGCAGTGCTTGTGCTTTGTTTTCGCTAATTGTACCTAAGAATTTTTGTTTTTGTATAGCCATGGCTCTATCAAAAATAGCTTCAAATTCTTTTAACTGCTCTTGAGTTGGAATTATGATTGGAAGTTGGCGAGCATCATTTATTTGAAATGTTTGTGTATTTTTAATAAAAGCTTCTACATATTCACTAATAAATGTAGAATTTAGAATTGTTACGAAATAAAAATCAGGAAAGTTGCTAACATTTAAAGAAAACAAACTCATACTTTTTACATCATGAATGCCGCTTTCTTTAATTCTACATTTTATAAATTTAGTATGAATATCACTCCAGCAAAAACCTTCTCTGAAGTAAAATTGTGGATTGCGAACAACGGGCATACCTTCGCCTTTTTTGCCTGAGTTTTCTTTTAAAAACTTCACATTTTCTCTGCTCCAATCGATGTAATACGGCGTTGGTGCCCACCAGCGGTTGCCGTCTTTGTCGCCTTTGTCGTAGGGGACAAAAGTTTTTGTGCCCGAAATACCGTTTAGTTTTTCATCTTGGGTAAGTTTTTCAACATCGGCTATTTCATTGGCATTAACAATTCTGTACAACGAGCCTTGCCCAAAAATATCGCGTCCGTAATTTTCTTTTAAATCGTCAAACAAATTTCTGATTTCCTTTTCTGAAAGTTGGTTTAGATAAAGTTGCACATCTGTTTTAGATTTTAAATGTATTAGTTCTTTGGGTTTTTGGTTTTGAATAAATTCCCAGAGCTTTTGAACCCTATCTTGTCGCACTTTATCTGCCCATTTTGTGCCTTCGAGCACTCCTATATATTTGCCATTATTGGCAGTGGCCAGCCCTTGACCGCCTTCGGTAATCAATCCAAGCAAAGTAATATCGCCGGGTTTTAGCGATTGTCTGTAATTTTCGAGTTCTGTTTTATATTTTTCAATATTTTTACTTGTAGAAATTAAACTCCACCAATTTTTAATTAATGGGTTAAGTTTTTTTGCAATCTTTTCATAAATTTTCATATTAATTTCGTTGGGCTCAAAAAATACATTGTTAACAACATTCTTATAAACACTATCTTTTACACTATATTCCTTTTTATTATCCCAACCATTGCGTAAATCGATAAATTTTATATCATAATCAGATGCGTTTTCTTTTTGTACAATGGTAATACAGGTATCGACCATAGCACTTTCAAATGGGTTGGCAGTATCTACAAGTTGGAGCAGTTTATTTTTTAATATAAGTTCTCTAAGATTTTTTTTGGTTTGAATGGTCCAGAATGTTTTCGAAGATATATAAGCCAGTATGCCTTTTTCTTTAAGCAACTGAATACCTTTAAAGTAAAAATGATTGTAAAGGTCGTCGGCAAAACCAAACTGTTGTTGAAGAACTTTTTTATCTTTTTCTGAAACACCTTTGGTTGAAACATACGGCGGGTTGCCAATAACAATATCAAAGCCATCGGTTACGCCAAACATCCATTCGGGGTCGAACCAGTGGGCGGCGGCATTGGTATCAAATATGTCAAAAGCGATAATTTTCTGTGACCAGTCAAGGGTATAACCCAGTTTCAGCAGCTCGTCCTTGAGCTCGTTCCTCAGCATTTTGTCCTGTTCCTGGTATCTTCTTTTTTCGCTGCGTGTTTTGGCAAGAAAATATTTATGCCGCAAAACGGCTATTTCTTTTTCTATTTGCCTTATTTTATCGGTATAGTAGGTATGATTTTTTGAAACATTAATTCCGATCAGCGTATTAGCCGCCACAAACTTGGTTTCGAGGTTGGGCAGGGGGCGTATGCCGTAATTCTCCTTTTTGGAATCAATTTTCTGGTCCAGCACCAACGAGATAAAGAACCGCAGCTTGCTTATCTGTATGGCTATGGGCTGGATATCTACCCCGTAAATGCAGTTCTCAATCAGGTAGAGCTTACGGGCATAGTCGGGGTAATTGATATGCTCGTCGAACGATTCGTTGATCTCTTTAAGAAGTTCTTCGCGTTCATTTTTATCAGAATGCTTAAATGCTTCCTGAGTCTCTTCAAGTGCTTTGCTGTACTGTAAATCGTACCATATTTTGTTATCGGGGTCGAGCTTTTGCAGCATGTAAACCAGCTGGTGCAGGATGCCCATGGGAAAAGCCCCCGAGCCGCAGGCAGGGTCAAGGATTTTAATTTTATCGAGCAAACCGATAACCTGCTCTTTCTGTTCATCGCTTAGTTCGGGAGTATCGTCGGTGAATGCGATTAGCTTTTCAATGGTTGCCTCATCCAACTGGGTTTTTGAAAGCAGGTAATGCTTAACGGACTGCTGCACCATGTAATCGACAATCTCGCGGGGGGTGTAAAAGCTACCTGTAGCCTTGCGGGCGGTAGTGGAGGTTTCGGGGTTGTACGATGCCAAAAGTTCCTCAAAAACCTTACCCAGCATCTCGGGGTCGAGGGCAACCTCCTGGTCAACCGGCGTGCTTTCGTCGATGGTGAAGCTGTAGCTTTTCAGAATTTCAAAAAGCCCCCGCACCGTTTTGTCCTTACCCATTTCGTATGCCGAGAGGTTTACCCGCTCCTCATCGGCCTGAAAGAACAGGTAATCGTTTATTATAGCCTGCTTAGCAGGGTTTCGCGAAAACCCATCGATGTAGATTACCTTGCCTGTCTCGTCCTCCTTGTCGAGGCAATCGAAAAGCCCCCCGTTCAGGAATGGGATATCCTTGAAAAGGGCAATGGCCTCCTGCGATGGAATGGAAAACATATCGGCATACCGGTAAAGGTTTTTTACCCCATACTCCTTACGGTTTTCCAGTAGGTCGGCTTCTCTGGCAAAAGTCCGTTCACTCATTTTCTGGTTAAGGGTACCAAAGAAAAGGTTTTGCAGAATGGCATTGTAATAGTTTGATGAATCCTTTCCTTTATACAAATCCTTTACAATGCCTTTGAGATATGCTGCATCGAACAGCGAATGGGGTATTAATTTTTTCTCCTTTAAAAACCATATAAAAATGATTCGGGTAAGCAGCCGAATGAGGTTAGTGGAATTTCGGATTTCGGTATCCTTTGTGGGGTCGGTTGAGTACTTGTAGTCATTGGGGAACCTTACCTTATCCATAGCCCAGAAGAACCAGCAGGCGATTTCGCGGTAGAACTCGGCACGGACCTTATCCACGCTAAAAGCCTCAACAATACTGGGCAATGAAGTAAACTCGGCCTCGCTAACCTGACGGATAAAGGTTTTGTTGGTTTGTTCGGGGCTTACAAAATAGGTATATCGTTTAAAGTTGCTGAACCTGACCTTGCCATTGGGCAATGGGATATCGTATATAAACGAAAAACGGAAAGCCCCATTACTATCGTAAAAAACAAAGAAACCACCCGAATACCTGAGTTGCTCCTTTAATAACCTTTTACCCAGCTCGTACTGCCGTTTTTTACCGCTACGCTCGGTGAGGTCATTATTGGTTTTGGCAGTAAAAACAAGAATCTCCAACTCGTCGTCGGTTGTTTTAAAACTACCCAGTAGCGTACAATCGGAAAAAAGATCGTCGTTGAAATGGGATAATTCTTCCTGTTCATATTTAAAGCTCCGGCTTTTATTCCGAAAAAGTGTAACAAGGTTATTGTGGTTAAAGTTGGCAATCAGATTTTCAACTAATTCCTTCATGGTTAAACATTTAATGGTTGTAACAAAAAGTATTCATGCAACATTTAATTCGATTCCTTTACGTTGCGAATGGCAATAATAATTTCCGTTTCGGTTTTTGACATACGCTTTTTTTCTCGTTCGAGGTAGTTTTCGCCCAGCTCGTTGATTAATTTCGATATTTCATTAATCACATCGGTTAATCCATTGCCATTGTTCTTAAGGTTGGCAATACGGCGAAGGGTAAACTGCGAGAGTGTTCCATAATCGAGAATATCTTCGCGTAGCGTGCGCATGAAAGGTTTATACGGCAGCAAATCGGATTCCTGCAGGCGCAACCAGTAGTTCAGGTTATTCAGTGCAACTTTTTCGATACTTTGCTCCGATGGTGCCAGTTCGGCCTTGGCCTTGAATGTCTTAATCCGCTGGTAGTGATCCCAAAAATCGTTATCAAGCGGTAATCGTTGGGTATCGGGCGAACAAATTAACTTGTCCAAAACAAACTCAAGCGAAGTGTCAACTACTGCTTTAGGATTGCTATCCAAATCGCTCATGCGGATATACATGCGATTCTTCTTGAAGCAAACAATAACATTGTTCTCGTCCGAGGGTTTGGCCACCTTAATGCGCGCCGGAGCATTCTCAAGCTTGGCAACAACTTCGGGATACTTTTCCTTGTTCTCGTTGTAAAGATTTAAGACCCTGGTAAAGAAACTCTCCTCCTCGGCGGTATCGGGGTTTTGCATAATTTTCTGGTACAGCTTGGCGGGTGTTGGCTCCTCATCGATATCAAAGATTTTGGCATCCTCGCCCAGGGTGTTATGAATCATGAACATTTTGTTTTGGGCAATCTGGCGCGACTTAACCAGTTCGGCCCCCTGCTCAGTGGGGAAAAAGTTTACGATGTACAAATGCTCAAACACCTTTTTGCTGATACGATTTATACGCCCAAGCCTTTGAATAACCCTAACCGGATTCCAGGGTATATCGTAGTTAATTATCATGCCGGCACGGTTAAGGTTAAACCCTTCGCTCAGCTTATCGGTACAGAGTAAGATGTCGTAGCTATCAAGAGGCTTTTGATTTGCCGCATCAAAGTTTCGAATAATTTCATCGTACTTGCCTTGTGTTATATTGCCCCTCACCACCAGCGTTCGCTTAGCCAGCGCCGGTTTTAGCTTTTCAAAATGATCGTACAGGTAATCAACGGTATCGGCATACTCCGAAAAGATGATGTACTTGCGTTTAGGCTCGTTACCATTAGTAGGTTTGGCAATTTCGTGTTCAATGCTCGAAATCAGGCAGGTTGCTTTGGGGTCGTTATGCAACAGGTTAAATTCTGCCAGTCGTTTAATAATTTCATCAAAAAGCACTAAGTCCGCCTCAATATCCTCAATGAACTTATTCTTTGCCCTAAAGGTACCCACTTTATACCGCTTGTGCTTTTTGGGGTAAACGCCGTCGCGAATTTTCTGCTCGTACTCAACCAGGCGTTCTTCAATTTCATCCATTTCAAGGCCGACAATATTTTCTAACAGGTCGCGATCAAGAATGTACTCCCCTTTCAAGGGGTCGCCATTACCTGTTTTTGTGATAAACTCAAGTACAGTTGTGTATGTTCGTTTAAAGTTTTGAATTGTTTTCTCGAACGAACCGAACGAGCTTTCGAAGCGTTTCACCACCAACCGGCGCATGATGTCGAAAAGGTTGCGCTGTTGCAATAGTTCACGATTGAGTTCCCTGTCGTTAGAATCGCCGGAAATTCCCCCTTCGTACTCAAAGGGTCGGTAAATAGCACCGCTAAATAGCCCACCCTCATCGGGGTCGGCAAAGTAATGGTTAATAATTTCATCGTAAAAAACCGACTGCTCCGGGGTAAGTTCAAAAAACCATTCCATGGGATCCTTAACAACCGAAAGCTCATTTACCTCATTTTGGTAGTAAGGATTTTTCATGAGGTCGAGCCTATTGCGGCGGATGGTAATGGGTTCAATAATGTCGCGTATCTGTTTTGCTAGCAGGTGTGTTTTGCGGGCCACCTTGGCTATTTGAATCGTATCCTCGTCAAAAATGCTTTTATAGTATGCCCGTGCTTTATTCCGTTTAATGGTATCGCTGGAGCTATGATTCTTTTTAATGAACGATAGCATATCGAAGAGGTAACCAAACGAACGGAATTGGCTAACCAGGTCGTAATCGAGGGTAATTGACGATTTGCGCGGAATAATGAACAGGTTCAGAAGGGCCAGTATGTCGCTGGGTTTATTATTGAAAGGTGTGGCAGTCAACAGAATAACTGATTTACCCCTGCAAATGTTTCTTAAAAACTCATAGCTTTGGGTATCGGGGTTCCTAAAACGGTGTGCCTCATCAACTATAATAATTTCAAAATCATCACGGTCTTTAATATACTCGAATGTTTCCTCAAGCTTACCCTGCGAACGAACTTCCCAGTCGTAAAGCTGGAATTGGTCGAGATACTTTCTCCAGCCTTCGTTTTTATTTTCATCACCCATAAGCCCTGGTGGGCAAATAACCATTCCCCGTTTTCGAAGGGCCTTGGCAATGGTACAGGCAATGATTGTTTTGCCCAATCCCACCACATCGGCAATAAGCACACCATTGTGCTGCTCTATTATTGACAGGGCAAGTTGGACAGCATCAAGCTGGTAGCGGTATGGTTTGTATCCAATTTTTTCAAGAAACTGGGGCAGGTAAGTACCAATATCCTTATGCTCATAGGCCTCAAGGTACGATTTCAGCACCAACAAGTATGCCTCAAATGGGGTAACCTGCTTAACGTGGGTCTCCTTTTCAATAACTTCAATCAAGCGTTTCTTTACATCCTCCCACTCGGTAATTCTTATGGCACTGTCCCAAAGCGTATCAAAGTACTTTTCGGCCTCATCAAAACCGTAGTCCGATATTTCAACGTTGAACTCATTCTGAGTGGTAAGCCCGGCACGGGTTAGGTTACTGCTACCGGTGATGAAAAGTTTTTCACGGATCAGCTGGTTGTCGGTTAATTTGAATAGGTATAGCTTGGCGTGGTTTGGCTCAAGGGTTTTACGTATGGTAATTCTATTCTCAGCAATTTGCTTAATAAAGAAGCCAATTTGTTCGTAAAACTGTCTGGTGTCAAACTCCTCACTATTAACAGCCTTTTTAATGGATTGAAAAAACAACTCCGTTTTTTCGTCATCGCTCATACTTTGCGTTTCGGCGTACTCAAATAAAAGGTTGTTGTAGCGGTCAACATCGAGTCCAACCAAAACCTTTAGCTCAACAGCAGGATTGTCCTTGAGAGCATCAATAAGTTCCCTAATACCCGAAAAATAAAAGAACCCTACCAAAAACTTCAACTCCTTGCTAACTCTAATTATCTCGGAAATTCTTTTCTTTAAATCCTTTGTGGGACTATTGGTAATAAAATTTGACATGGAGTAATGATTTTATACCAAAATTAAGTAAAATGATTCAAATTAATTTAAACAAACTATAAAAATATAAAAAAGGAATAGAATTGCAGCGAAAATGTTACAAATTAAATTTTTGAGTCATAAATTAAAAACAATCGGAGATAGTTTAAAATCATTAAAAAGAGCATGGATAAATAATTAAACATCCTGTAGCAAAGCACCCCTCTATTCCTCCGATTGTTCCAAGGAATTGGTTAAATACCATAATTATTTGAATATTAAGAAAACTAAAAGTAAAAAACCAAGTGCAGGGCAAATTTATTTGACCCTGCTCTTGGTCAATCCACCAGGCTTTTCTATCTGCTCAGTTTACCTGAGCAGATTGTAAAGCCGACGTTTAGTCTGATATGTCAATTTTTTCTTTTAATTTTTCCGCCTCCTCCCTGGCACGTTTTGCCTCCAACTCCTTCTGCTTTGCTATTGCATTAGCTTCATTGAACCTTTTAATTTCTTCCTCTCGTTTTAAAACGTACTTCTGAACTTTCTCTTTATTATTAGAATAATAGGAATCAATATCATAAATAAATTCGGTTGTATTGCTATAATTCTTACGAATGAAATTGACATCCATAGAGCGAACCCTTAAAAACCGGTACTTAAAATCACTATCAATCGAATTCTTTAACTGTAATTTCAGATTACTCATGGAATAGATAAGCATAGAAATAGTAAAAATCGAAATAACAATGTAAGATGCAATACCTATGATCCACCAATGCGAGTTTTTTATCTCAATAACCCGATGAACAATCTCTTTTTGCTTCCTCTCGGAGATGTCCTTTAGTCGATCTAAAGCAAATATTACATCATCAAACTTGGTATCAGTTTCAAAAAATTTCATAAAGATTTTGTTGGATGCATCAAGAACCTTATTTATACTGTCTTTAAAAGGTTGCAAGTCGTCTGTTTGACTAGGCTTACTAATAGTCTTTTTGATTTCTTCAATCTGACTGGCCATTTCCTCCAGGACGGTCAAAACTTGTTCTTCGTTATTCATAATACTATAGGGTTAGATTGTTATTAGAATTAGATTTTTGGACAATTTTTCTTTCCAAATGCTTTTTACCATTAGAAACCAATTGGGATAACGATTTGTAAGCATACCGCTTACCAATATCAGAACCCTTATAGGTATTACCTCCCAAACAAAAGTTAACTCCATACTCCTTTCCTGTATTGACATGGCGAAGCACCTCCATACCAATACCTATATCCTTTAACTTTAGAGCTAAGTCATAAAGTGAATTAACCCCATTACTATTTAACATGCTGTCAATGGCATTCCGTAGGTAGGATACATCATCGGAAGGTTTTTGGGATCTGGTTGCTTTCCTATTATTTGCAATTTTTTGGACACAAACCAGGTTAAACTCTTTTTCTAACTCCTTAGCCCAATTTACCGTTTTGGATTTAAAGTAGTAATCACTAACAGCCCTGCCATCAAATCCAACCCTATTGGCAATGATGTGACAATGAGAATGTTTCTTATCGTTGTGCTTAACCACTAAAAACTGATGATTGTCGTTTGAGAAACCAGCCTTTTCCATAAATCTAAGTGCAATTTCCAGCATTCGTTCATGCGTTATACTATCTTCATTGGAAAAGGAAAGAGATGTATGCCAAACCGGTTTTGAGATAAACATATTCTCCTCTCTTACAGCCAAAAAATCCCGGAGGAGTTCCCGTGGAGAACTACCTACCAGGTTATTCTGAAATAGAATTTCAGGGTTTTTCTTTTCCTGTAAGCAATAGTAAAGGATTCCTCTAAACCCTTTACCAGTTTTTGTTTTACCTACCATTGCTTAAAATTTTCTCAACTACCAGTTTAATTTCACCTACTAACCTGGAAAGTTCTGCCTGCATAAAATGGCCAGAGTTATAGCGTTTAGCCACTTGATTTAAATTATTGGCCATACCGGCAAGGGTTCTATAAAGCATCTTTTGCTCCTCAGAAAACCTTTTGGGTTTTACATCGTAGCCCAAAGCAACCTCCCTCACAAATCTGGAGAGGTTTCTACCCGATTCTGTTGCTTTGCGTTTAATAGAGGCATGTTCAATAAAAGAAAGCCTTACCCTGAGAATTTTAGTTCGTTTAATTACCATAATCTAAAATTTGCGAACAAAGTGAGCAAATCCATTTTCAAGCGAAGCGCGAAAATCGAGATAGAGGCCTACATGGCCACTATCTCGCTGTAACCCCCTCCCTTACCCTTCTTAGTGGTTAAATATTCATTGAGGTCTTTAAAAGAGGAATACATATTTGAGCGATCATCCACTTTAGCACCAAAAGATTGAGATAACGAATAGGCTACTTCCCTTCCCCTCTCATCATTGTCCAGGAAAAGAATAATATTCTGATACCTTTCTAATAATGTAACAGATTTTTTAATCAATGATAAGGAGTTTAAGGAAAGCAAATCGTAGTTAACAAAGGAGTCTATATTCAACTGAACAAAGGACAACAAATCAAAAAAGCCTTCAAAAACACATACTGAAGAACTTGAATGATTAATGACACTAATTGCCTTTACAGTAGCTCCCTTGAACGATTTGTCTCTTATTTCCCAGCCACCAATAATATTTTCAAAACCAATTGAGGAATAATGCGCATTACCAACCGTGTATTCAATTTGCCTGCAAAATTTCTTAGCAATACCAATATCAATTCCCCTTGATTCAATATAGTTAATCACTATTGTCCGACTAAAATGCAAATATTGGGTCTTACGCCAATAAATGCATGATAATCAGATATTAAAATTCATTACTAAAAAGAGACCTCCCCCCTCAAAACAATAGTTGAAGTTGTCCCTT
>JBFMGQ010000050.1:0-7780 GCA_040752515.1 Bacteroidota bacterium
GTCCCGCAGGAAGCGGGAAGGTCAGGGGTTCGACTCCCCTTACCTCCACGGAGTAAGGGAGACGCAGTTAAGCGTGTCCCTTTTTTCTTTTCCACGCAGCCCAGCTGGCTAGAGCGTCCCGCAGGAAGCGGGAAGGTCAGGGGTTCGACTCCCCTTACCTCCACGGAGTAAGGGAGACGCAGTTAAGCGTGTCCCTTTTTTCTTTTCCACGCAGCCCAGCTGGCTAGAGCGTCCCGCAGGAATCGGGAAGGTCAGGGGTTCGACTCCCCTTACCTCCACGGAGTAAGGGAGACGCAGTTAAGCGTGTCCCTTTTTTCCTTTTCCACGCAGCCCAGTTGGCTAGAGCGTCCCGCAGGAATCGGGAAGGTCAGGGGTTCGACTCCCCTTACCTCCACGGAGTAAGGGAGACGCAGTTAAGCGTGTCCCTTTTTTTATTTTCCACCCGGCCCAGCTGGCAAGAGCGTCCCGCAGGAAGCGGGAAGGTCAGGGGTTCGACTCCCCTTACCTCCACGGAGTAAGGGACACACCGGTAAGCGTGTCCCTTTTTTCTTTTCCACGCAGCCCAGTTGGCTAGAGCGTCCCGCAGGAATCGGGAAGGTCAGGGGTTCGACTCCCCTTACCTCCACGGAGTAGGGACACACCGGTAAGCGTGTCCCTTTTTTTTTTCACGCAGCCCAGCTGGCTAGAGCGTCCCGCAGGAATCGGGAAGGTCAGGGGTTCGACTCCCCTTACCTCCACGGAGTAAGGGAGACGCAGTTAAGCGTGTCCCTTTTTTCTTTTCCACGCAGCCCAGCTGGCAAGAGCGTCCCGCAGGAATCGGGAAGGTCAGGGGTTCGACTCCCCTTACCTCCACGGAGTAAGGGAGACGCAGTTAAGCGTGTCCCTTTTTTTATTTTCCACCCGGCCCAGCAGGCAAGAGCGTCCCGCAGGAAGCGGGAAGGTCAATTTTGTTGTTAGTTATTCGTTGTTCTTGAACTGAAATAGAGCGCTGTTGACGCAGATGATTTAGTTGTTCGTTGTTCGTTGATAGTTGTTCGTTAATTGAAATTGAACGCTGATGACGCAGATTAGACAGATTCACACTGTGTAACCCTGTGGTGCTTATTTAGTTGATGGTTGATAGTAAATTCAACAGAACGCAGATAACACAGATTGAATTGATATACGCTGATATACAGCCAGACAAACACTAAACACCTCTCTGTTCACTGCACACTGTAAACTGAACACTAAAAATAGAATCCCGTTTCGCGGGACTGGTTCCTGCTACACGGGACATGTTCTTGAATCGGGAATCTTTTTGCATACTGAACACTAAAAATTTGAGTCCCTAGAGTGTAGCAAGCTGTGGAATACATCAAATCCTAACCCAAAAACACGAAGCATCCCAATTTACAATAACTTTCCCACAAAATACCTTTCGTAGTTCTTTCCGATGTCAAAATTACTAACTTTACAAAACGAAAATAAACGGTTATGAAAAGGTTAATATCAGTAGTAATCATTGCATTGATTACATTCAATGCATTTGCACAGCAGGGCCTACAGCCGACCATTGCAGCCATGCGCTGGGGAGCCGATTACAAGTTGCATGTCCGTTTGGCCAACGATTCCGATTACGTAGTTGATGTTCGTGGGCTTTATCATACTGGTAGGGATCTTTTCATCGATACAACCGATAACTCTGCTACCTACTATCCGGTTACACTCGACAAGGAATTTGTTGATTACATCAAAAGCAAAAGGATTTACAGTGATGACCCTAAAGCCGATAGTGCTCGTCAAACCAGCTATAAAACGCTTTGGTCGGCATTGAATGCCAACCTGGGTGGTGGATATATACATTTTATCAATTGCATGGTATATGCCCTTGAATCACAAAACCTCCGGTTAACCGACCCAATACTGATGCGCCCCTCAACCAAGTGGAAACCTAAGCCCATGACATCAACCTATAAGCGTACCCGTAAATGGGCTTACTATTACCCTAATACACAACAGTTAGCCCATAAGGAGTACAAAATTCGTAAACGTGAGGGTGACCTTAAGGATTTGCAAGGCGTACCGCAATCATTTATCGATTTATTCCTTACTACAAGTCAGACCGATTATGAGAAGATGTTAGCCAACAGGCGAATGCGCGAGGTTGCCCAAATCGATTTGGTAAAGCTTTTGCTTGGCGCAAAGTATTTAGGCGAGGATCAAATAAGGTATATCAGTTCACGCGTGCTCATAGCCGTAATGAAATATAATGTTAACACTATGCCCTCGGTTATCATTTTCGACGACTACAATGCCGCTGTTGCCCTTTCGTTGGGTGTAAACGGGTATAAGATAGAAAAAATTGTTTACTCCGATGGTGAGGTGGTTTCTGGTTCAGAACTCGAAGGTCGTACCGAACTGATTGAGGCACTTATTAAACGCATAAACGAAGCAAACGAAAGGGTTTTTCGAAAGAAACTCCAGCTCTATTACCAGAAAAAGAAATAGTTTGCCAAGTGCAGAAGTGTGTGGGGTGTTTAGTGTTTGGTTATTGGAGGTTGGTTAACTGTAAGTCATTGTAAATCAAATAAACCAGCGTAATTAGCATTCTAATTTTATCTCTATCAACCCTCAACCATCAGCTAACATTCCTGACCGCTTTAGTTCTTCTCCAAAAGCACCACATTCTCCACATGATGTGTGTGTGGAAACATATCAACAGGTTGAATGCGGGTTACTTTGTAGTATTCAGCCAATAAGGCTATATCACGGGCTTGGGTGGCTGGATTGCAGCTCACGTAAACTATCCGAGAGGGAAGGGTAGAAATCAATGCCTTTGCCACGTCAGGATGAATGCCGGCTCGAGGCGGGTCGAGTATTACAACATCGGGCTTGCCTTCATCATTCATAAACTTTTCGTTTAGCAGATTCTTTATGTCGCCTGCAAAGAAAATGGTATTAGTAATTCCGTTAAGTTCCGAGTTGATTCGAGCATCATCAATTGCTTCCGGTACATACTCAATTCCAATAACCCTTTTAGCCTTTCGAGCCACAAAGTTGGCAATGGTACCGGTCCCGGTATACAGGTCGTAAACCAGCTCATTGCCCGTTAGCATTGCAAATTCGCGAGCCACCCTATAAAGTTCAAGAGCTTGCTCCGAGTTAGTTTGATAGAACGATTTTGGTCCAACCCTGAACTTCAAATCCTCCATCACTTCAACGATATGGTCCTTTCCCGCAAAAAGTTGAACCTCTAAGTCGCTTATTGTCTCATTTAGTTTACTGTTCTCAACGTACATCAGTGAGGTAACCTGAGGAAAATTATCGCGTACGTATTCCAGTAAACCTTTTATCTCACTATTATAGCGGGTAACCGATACGATTAACATCACTTCGCCCGTGCTTGCGGTACGAATAATCAAATTCCTTAGTAGACCCTGCTTGGTGTAAAGGTTCAGAAAAGCGATACCATGCCTTATGGCATAATCCCTAATGGCCAATCTTAATGAATTTGATGGTTCAGGCTGAAGGTAGCAGGTACTAACATCAAAAACCTTATCGAATCTGCCAGGGATATGATAGCCCAAGGCAGGATGCCTTTCAATATTGCCCGATTGCTCAATCTCCTCGCGGGTTAACCATCTACTCTCCGAAAAAGTGAACTCGAGCTTATTGCGGTAGTGTGTGGTGTTTTTTGAGCCGATTATGGGCGAAATATCTGGTAGGGTTAGCTTACCAATACGTTTTAGCTGGTCGGCTACCTGCTTCTGTTTATACCTTAACTGTTCGTCGTAGGGCAGATTTTGCCATTTACAGCCGCCGCACAAACCAAAATGCGAACAAAAGGGCTCAACCCGGTTTGGGGCGTAGGCATGCCACTTAATTACATGCCCCTCCATAAAATTCTTTCGGTTGTTGGTCACCTGTATATCAACCACATCGCCCGGTATTGCAAAGGGCACAAAAACAACCTTATTATCAACCCTTCCAATGGCTTTGCCTTCGGCAGCAATATCCACTATACGGACTTGCTCAAGCAGCGGCTTACTTCTTCGTCCCACGATTATTTTGAGTAAATTTGAACTTAATGAAAACGTTATTGTTTTGCAAAGGTAGCTAAATTGTATGGATTCGTTAACCCATGCGCTTACTGGCGCTATTATTGGGCATGCTTTAGGTGATACTAAAATTGGGCCTAAGGCCATGATAATAGGTGCCGTTGTCGCAAACATACCCGATTTTGATGTGGCATTTACCCGTTTCTTCGAACCGGTTGAGGCCATGTTTATTCATCGTGGTTTTAGCCATTCATTGCTTTTACTGGTAGTGGGTTCGCTTTTTCTGGCATATTTTTTTAAGCGATTTTCCCGCACTCTATATTCATTCGGTTTTTGGTGGCTTATGGTTTTATTGCCATGGCTTTCGCATTTAATTATGGATATTTTCAACACATACGGAACAGCCCTTTTTGAACCCATTAGCAGCATTAGGGTCTCATTTGATTCCATGGCTATAATCGATGTTAACCTGCTGCTCATTCTTTCGTTCACCTTCCTTGCGCTTTTCATTTTCCGCAAAAAACAAAATCGCTATAAACAATGGCTGGGTATTGTTGGCCTTGCTCTGGTTTTGCTTTACTTTACACTGAACGTACTCATTAAATTTTCGCTTGAAGGCGAGGTAAAGGAGAGGCTAAAAACCTCTGATATTGCTTTTACTCGCATACATTCCACTCCTTTGCCTTTAACCAATCTGGTTTGGATGGTGGTGGTGGAGGACTCCTCGGGCTTCAGGGTAACACAGGTAAGTATTCTAAAAAAGCAGATTGTAAGCCATACCTTATTAGTAAAAGGCAATGATGATAAATGTAGTGAATCCTTGAAGCGAATCAAGGAATTCACCAAGGGTTATTATACCATTGATAATGATAATCAGGGTTCCCTTTATGTGAACGATTTACGTTTTTCGAGCTTAGAAAGCGTTTACCCAGCTGCCTATGTAATTCGGTTCAAGGTTGATGAAACAACCTGCAAGGTACAGCGCACCCATCCCAAAAGGGGAATAACACCCGGGAACACTCGTAAACTTTTGCGAAAGGTGTTTTAGGGTGAGGCTGTGAAGTAGTTTGTAGTGTATAGTGCTCAGTGTGCAGAAAGGTTCAAGATTCAAGATTCCAAATTTAAGATTCCAGAACCTGTCCCGCATTAGCTGGATTCCAGATTAAATGTGAATTCTTTTCTATCAAACATCAACTGTCAAAGCCCCTTGTCATCCTGAGGGTAGCGAAGGATGTCACTCATTAAGGATTGAAGAGATGCTTCGGCGGAGCTCAGCATGACATGAGAAGACAGGTCATTTTTTCAAACCATCAACCACCAACCGTCAACTAAATAAGCACCACAGGGTTCACACGGTGTTTCACAGTGGAAATCTGCCAAATCTGCGTCATATGTTTTCCATTTAATTCACTATCAACGAACAACCATCAACCAACAACTAACCTTTCCTTTTTCCCATTACCATATACCTTCTCTCCCTATCGTATAACATTTTTTATGAAAAAAATTTGTAATTAAAAAAATCGCCGTAAATTGCTATACCAATAACAGTAGAAAAATATAAATTAAAATACTGATAATCAATAAATTAATAAAATTAATTATTTTTATACGGCATATTTTGCACTTGGGTTTCATGAGGAGGAGGAATTTAATTTATTTTAACAATACAGGTTTTTGCAAAGGTTAAGGTATGGATTATGCCTTAGCTTTTTTATTTGTTTGAGTTTGAAATAATTTAGAATATAAAGTATATGAAAAGACTGATTTACTTACTAGGAGCAATAGCGCTGGTAACACTTAGCGTAAAAACCGTTTACCCCGAGGGTACAAAACAGCTTATGCCTAACTCAAGCGATAGGCTATGGCTGGAGTTTAACGTTTTTCAAACCGGTAGTAACGATTTTGCAGGTTACGATTGCCCAGCGGAGAAAAAGCTTTATATACGAGTTCGTTCTGGCGAGAAGGTGTTCTTCGGGTTTAAGATGAACACAGTGAATTATGGTGGAAATGTTTATACCGATCCAGCCAGAGTAAGGTTTAGAATAAGAAAACCTGATGGAACCATTGCATATGCTGAAACAGCCATGCCCACATCTGGTGCTGGTTACATTACAAATTACACCCAGGCCATTACAGGTCCAAATGGAGCCATACTCAATGGAATAACTATAACTACAGGTTATAGCCCTCTTTCCTTTACTGCCGATCAAACCGGTGATTACTATATTGAATTCAGACATCTTGACAACAGAAGGTGGGCGCTTGAGTTTTTTGATATCACCGTTACCGATGCCAGCAACAACATAATCACTAATCCAGGTGAACCCAATAAGCCTGCCGGTCGCATTTATAGTAAGGGTTGGCAAATGACAACAACCAGCTACACACAATACCCTGTAAATAACTTCTTCTACGTTTTCACTTCCGATGAGTTTGTAAATAAAATCAACTTTCAGTATTACCCCTTCTCATTCAAATTCCAGTCAAATTCCTATGGTATTATCCCCTCATCCACAGAACCACATTACATTAAGCGAGCTCAGAGTAAGGATAACGACCAAACCGCCAATGCTATGGAGTATAGGGTTTACCTTAATGACCCTGACCGCAGCATTTGGCCCACCACTCGCCTTGCTCCTCCTAAAATTCAGGTATGGGCGGAGGATACCCTTTTCTACGATTACGATTACATGCGCTCACCCATGCAGCTGCCGGTTTCCGATTATGATGTTTACCTGGAAAAGAATCGTGTTGGGTGTCCCTACAGCTCGGTTGCTATCTTTAAAATTGAGATGAACATTGATGCCTTTGTGGCTATCCTAATCGATATTGATGGTAATGGTTATTCCACAAGCGGAAGCGATAGGGTTATTTACCGCGATTTGAAAAAGGGAATTAACTATATACTGTGGGATTTTAAGAACGATGCAGGTGCCGAGGTTCCGATTGGGGTTTACAATGCATCAGCCACCTTTATGGGCCGCGGGCCAACCAACTTCCCCGTTTACGATGTAGAACAATGCGACGGCGTTACCACCTCATCGGTGCGTCCGTTCCGAAAGCTGAACGCAACCATTTACTGGGACGATACTTTTATTTCGCGCTGGGGCGATGAGACCGGTCAGGGTTTAATGGATGCCACCCAGCGAACTCAATTGGTACAGGGTGCAACCGTACCTCGAATTTGGTCATGGAACTCTGCATTACAGAATACCAATTTCAATGGTAACATGAACACCATGAATACCTGGTTCAATGCCATTGACCTGGGTTATTCAAATATCAAAATCCATGTAACCCAGAGTGCCACTAAGTGTATTAATGGACTTGCCCCTTGGGTGGGCGATATCTATAAGGAAGGACCGCTTAACACCAATATTACTTTTACACAGGCCGATTTCACCAGTAAATTTTTCGATCCAACCGGTGTTGCACTTAAGGAAATTAGAATTACATCGTTGCCTGCAAATGGTACTTTACGTGTTGGAGCAACTCCAATTAGCAGTGTGCCCTATACTGTTACTGCCGCCAATCTTGCAAATCTTAATTTTGTGCCTACTACCAACTGGTGGGGGCGTACCTATTTTACCTATGAAGGATGTAATAATAATAATCACTATTGTCCGACTAAAATGCAAATATTGGGTCTTGCGCCAATAAATGCATGATAATCAGATATTAAAATTCATTACTAAAAAGAGACCTCCCCCCTCAAAACAATAGTTGAAGTTGTCCCT
>JBFMGQ010000051.1:0-2722 GCA_040752515.1 Bacteroidota bacterium
GAAAGTGTAAAAAGGAAATAAAAAATTTTTATATATTATATAATTTTAAATTTTTAAAAAAAAGAAATGAACACGATGAAAAGAATTTGGAAGATGGAACTTTCACAAAAAGAAATAAAAATGGGAAAAAGAATTTTGGCTTCAATCTTGTTGCCGATTTTTGTTTTCTATGCCACCAGTTTAAATTTTTTAGCCTTGAGTTTGATGAGTGCTGGGGCGGCTAACGGCAGTGGCACTATGACAGTGGATGATGATAGTGTAATCGCTGGAGCAGTTGGACAAGTTTTTAAGTTTACCTTTAATCCATCAGAAGACATGGATGGCGGAGCGGTGAAAATAACGGTGCCAAATTCTTGGTCAGTCCCAGTTGAGGGAGATGGAGTTTTGGATGTTGATGGGGAAATTTTAGTAGAAGGAAAAAATGGTGCGGATTTGGATGCGGATGACGATGGCAATGCAGATGTTTCTATTAATGGCCGAGAGATTGCGGTAAATATTCAGACTATGTCAGCCAGCCAATACTTTACTTTGAAGTATAATGTGGCGACTATTCCGACACTTGCTGGCAGTTATGAATTTATTACTGAATCAAAATTAGCTGGCGGATCTTATAAAAAACTTTCTGATGCCCGTCAAGCTTCGATTGATGTTGAAGCAGGTCCAGTGGCGAGTTATCAAATTAGTGCCATTGCCGATCAAGTGGTGGGTGTAAATTTTAATGTAACTATTACTGCCAAAGATGCTTACAATAACACAACGACTGGCTCTGATCCGGTCAGTATAAATGTTAAAGCAGGAACGGGGCAATTTAATGGGAGATACGACAGCTGATGTTAGCGGAGATGGAACAGATACCGTTACTTTGAAATACGATAAAGTTGAAGATGAGGTAGTTTTGGAAGCTGATGATGGAACAATCAGTGGTGATAGTAACGCTTTTAATGTGAATCTTTTTGCCGCGCCGAGTATTACTCCTTCTGGCAGTACGAACGACTCTACTCCTTTAATAAACTGGACGGATGTGGCTGGAACGGGAATTTCATATGAAATGGATTTGGTAAAAAAGACTGGTGATTGCAGTAGCATAAGTTATGATTCTCCTTTGGCCAGTTATGATGGTGAAAATTCGCAATATCAATTAGCCGCTGGCGAAGCGCTTTTAGATGAGACGGCCTATTGTGTACGGGTAATTTCCAGAGATGGTTACACGAATTCCGTTATCGCTTATGAAGATTTCAATCTTTTAACCTCCAAGCCGGCGACCCCGACTAAGGTTTATATTGAGGAGTCTGGTTTAATTGCAACCAATGGCCATCCGGAAAATACAATCAATATTTATAATAATGAAAATGTAAGTGTGAAGGTTTATCACGCAGACACGCTGGATGGCGGAAAAGTTTTTGTAAAAATCAAGGATGGTTTGGGCAATGAGACCAGTGAATATGATGAAGACATAAATGCGGTAAATAATACCACGATCTCAGGAATTGATGCTTCTTCTTTACAACAAGGAACGAATTTAGAAATTTACGCTCGGGTGGAAGATGCGGGAACTAATTCTTCCGATTGGGCGACTACGACCGATAGTACCGGCAATCCAGATGATGTTACCAAAGACACCAGTGCTCCAGCTCGACCAAGCTTAGTTGAATTTCAAGACGATTTAATTAATAGTTCTGAAGATAATGCGACTGATTTGAGGGTTAATGGCGAGGCGGGCACAAATATTTACTATTCAATTTCGGGTGGTTCAACAATTAATAATTTTAGTTCTCCAGACACTATGGAAGGAGACGGATCAACCGACTTGTCAGTAGATGTTTCTACATTAAATGATGGGACTTTAACCGCTACAGTTTATTTGGTTGATAGTTCTTGGAACCGCAGTAATTCAGAAAGTGATACAACGGTTAAAGATACGACCGCGCCGAACGTTGCTTTAACTTATAACCCAAATCGTGCAGTCAAGGATTCTGATACGATGAATATTACAGCTACTTTTACAGAAGATGTGCAAGATACTCCAACAATTGCTGTAGATTATACCGATGGTAGTTGTGCTGACTTAGGAGCAACAGCTATGGTGAAAACTTCGGCTACAGTTTGGACATACAATATTGATGTTCCAGCCTGTGCCGTCACCACCACTGCCACAGTAACTATTAGTGGTGTTGATTTAGCTGGTAATGCAAATAATACAGCAACAAATAACACTTTTACGGTTGATAATATCGCCCCAACAGTAAATATCATCACGCCTCTTGCAGCAAATCGAGTTAATTCTTCAACTGTTGTAACCTTTACCGGTTACGAATCTGCCAGTCCTCAATGTTCTATTAATAACACAGATTGGGTTACTTGTACTTCAGGTGTAACCACACTTGGTGGTATTACTGGTTTTAATGCACTGGGAGATGGAGAATTTACTTTATATTTAAAAGATACTGATGTAGCCGGAAATACAGGAACAGATAATGAGGCTGGTATTGTTAAAGACGGAACCGCACCAACTATTTTAAGTGTTAGTTCTGACTTAGCAAATGGAAGTTATACAGTTGGTCAAGTAGTTGATATTGATGTAACTTTTTCAGAAAGTGTAACTTTAGCTGGTGGAACTTTAGATGTAACCTTAGACACTGGTGATGTAATTCAAATTGGAGCTTTTGGACCAGTTAACTCTGCATCTGGAACTTATATAGTGGGAGCAGGAGACAATAGCGCT
>JBFMGQ010000051.1:2822-7750 GCA_040752515.1 Bacteroidota bacterium
TGTAACTTTAGCTGGTGGAACTTTAGATGTAACCTTAGACACTGGTGATGTAATTCAAATTGGAGCTTTTGGACCAGTTAACTCTGCATCTGGAACTTATATAGTGGGAGCAGGAGACAATAGCGCTGATTTAGATTCAACTGGAATAGTTTTAAATGGTGGAACTTTAAGAGACGCAGCTGGAAATAATGCCATCGTGGCTTTACCAGCTACTACTATTGCTGATGGAAGTGCGATTGTAGTTGATACTACCGCCCCAACAGTAGAAATCATCGCGCCGAATGATGGAGATTATAAGGGTGGAACCTTTGATATTACTGGTACTGCCGCTGATGGCGGATCTGGAGTGGCCTCAACTGAAATACGGGTTCAAAATGCCAGCAATGATAAGTATTGGAATGGTGGTACTAATTGGGTAGCAGGAGAGACATGGATAAATACTGGTGGAACTAATACTTGGTCAGTCAGTTTTAGTTCTAATTTAGATGACACCACTTATCATATTTATGCCCGAGCTACCGACAATGCTGGTAATACAACAGCGGTTGCTGATTATGATGACATTGATGTTTTGGGTGATGTTTCTGAGCCAACCTCAGCTATTACTAGTCCGGCGGACGGAGCAACTTTACTGGTACCGCCAGTGATAATCGCTCTGGTGTAGGCAGTGTTACTATAGCGATCAAGAGGAATAGTGATAATTCATATTGGACAGGCGCCGAGTGGGGAGCGGAGACACCTCTAACTACTAACTATAGTGCTGGTACTTGGACAAAGAATTCTGGTTTGCCAACTTGGGTGGATGGAGCCAGCTATACGATTTATTCGACTGCTTGGGACAATGTGAGCAATGATCAATCTGCGCCAGATAGTGCTGTCTTTACTTTTGACACAACCGCGCCGACTATCACAGTAAATAATTTAACCACTAGGGATACTACTCCGCAATTGACGGGTAATGTAAATGACGCGGCAGCGACCATTCAAATAACCGTTAATGGCAATGCTTATGCCGCGACTAATAATGGAAATGGAAGCTGGACATTGGCTGACAACACTATTACGCCAGCTTTAACGGAAGGCACTTACAATGTAACCGCTACGGCTACTGACACGGCGGGCAATGTAGGAACGGACGGAACGGCCAATGAGTTGGTGATTGACACCTCCGCTCCATTGGTGGATGCCGGAGCAGATATTATCGCCAATACTTTGTCTCGATCTTTGGCGGCAACGGTAGATGCTTCTATTGCCGGGGTAGCTACCTACGCTTGGTCAAAAACAGCCGGACCGGGAACAGTAACTTTCAGTGCTGATAATGTTGAAGATCCAAATATAACCGCCATTAGTGATCAAGGGGTTTATACCTTGCAGTTGACTGTAACGGATAATGCTGCCAATAGCGCTTCTGATACAATGACGTTTACTTATGATACAACTGATCCGACTATTACTCTGAATGCTGTGGCGCCAGATCCAACCACTGATAACACGCCGACTTTAACTGGTAATGCAGTAGATACCTTAACCAACATTGCTTCAGTGGAATATGAAATTGATGGCAGTGGAACTTGGATAGCCGCTACCGCTTCCGATGGCACTTTTGATGAGTTAGATGAAGATTACACTTTCACCACTGCGGTTTTGACAGATGGAACGCACACTATTAAGACTCGAGCCACTGATCAGGCGGGAAATGTAGTAGATGAAGGAAATTATGTTTCTGATATTTTTGTAGTAGATACAACTGATCCAGACGCTCCAACCTTTAATTCATCTGAAGGAAATGATGTCTGGTATAAAAATAATCCGACCTTAGATATTGATTTTTCTGACAATATCAAAATCAATACTATCGAATATAAAGTAAATGCCGATGGGACCTATAGAACACTTGCTACTAATGTGGATGCGGCGGCTTACACAGCTAATTGGCAAATAGATAATACAGATTGGACAGCGATGGCGGAGGGCACTAATTACTTGTATTTCAGGGTAACTGATTATGCGGGAAATGATTATAAAACCGATACAAACACTAATGGTTTTAGGTTAAAAAAGGATATTACTAATCCGAATGCGCCAACTTACAATACCACCGAAGACCAGTGGTTTAATGCCAATCCAACTTTAGATATTGATTTCAGTGATGCTCGATCAATTCACAGTGTTGAATATCAATTAGATGGAACTGCTGGTGAGTGGACAACTTTGGGAACTGGATTAAGTGGTAACACTTATACCAATAATTGGTCGATGGCAAGCGGAATCTGGAATGCTCTAAGCGAAGGTCAACACTATATCTACTTCCGAATTTATGATGATGCCACTAATGAATATGTGACTCCTGATGATGCAGCTGGCTTTGGCTTCAAGAAAGATACGACGGCGCCAAGCGAGATTGGCAATTTAACGGCTGATCCAGCGGCTAATACTTGGACTAATGATAATACGATTGCTTTTGATTGGGATGATTCCAATGATGGCGCTGGAGTAGGGATAGCGGGTTATTCCTATGAGTTAGATCATACAAATAACACCACTCCGGATACAACCGTTGAAGGAACAGGCAGTGCTTATACCAGCGGAGCCTTAGCCGATGGTAATGATTGGTATTTCCATGTGATGTCAGTGGATACTCTTGGCAATGCTTCAGTTGCTAGCCATATTGGCCCTTTCAAAATCGATACTATTGATCCGAGTGCCAACCACACAGCGGTGGATGAAGAAACTGCCGGAGTGGATATTGATGTGGAATTGACTGATGTTTCTGATGCTGGATCGGGAATTGCTTCGGTAAAAGTCTATTATAAGCACCATGGTGATAATAATTACACTTCTCAGGATATGAACAATGATGGTGATGGAAATTATAGTTATTCTGTGCCAGACGAAGAAAATTCCGAATATAATGTTCATTATTATATTGAGGTGATTGATAATACTGGTAACAAAAATCGAATTCCCGATACTGGTGATTATAGCGTGGACATTGTTCCAGCCGGAGTAGATCACTTTACCTTTATTTATCCAACCAGCGGAACTCGTTATGCTGGCACTTGGTTTACTGTTGTTTTACAAGCCCGAGATCAGTTTAATAATGTGGTAGACAGTTTTGACGGTGCTGGAGAGACTGTTAATTTTACCACAGACGAAAGCAATGTGAGTGTTTTTGTTCAGGAGACGGAAACTAATGAGTCAGGTGTTTTTGATAAGGGAATTTGGGGTGGTCAAATTCAATTTGGTGAAGGTGGAGGAATTACGCCCAGTGACAATAATATAGTCTTAATTGCCACTGATAGTGATAATCCAGCTAAGACTGGTAATGTTGCAATGACAACTTCTGGAGAAGATTTCGGAATGGTAATGGGAACAGTTGATGGTGCAGAAACTGGAACTGGTGGAGAAAATATTATTAACGATGGTGGTGAAGCTGTGACTGGTGGTGAAGAATCTCCTTCAGTGCAAGGCGAACAAGATGGAGCTGTTGTGCCAGAAGATGAGCAAGTGACAGATGATAACGTAGCTCCTTGGTGGAAAAAATTCTTGCCTTGGATGGAAATTGCTTTGGGATTAGCTTTTGTGGGTTGGGCTATTCCTTGGTGGATTCGTCGCAAAGGTGGAGGAGCAGGAGGCAGCAATTTGATTGGTATTTTCTTTTCTACTTTAAAAACCGCTGGGCAAAAGATTCGAATGTTTTTGTGGTAAATACTATTAAATTACAAAAAAATACAAAAATACAAAAGTGAAAATAAAAATAAAAAAGACATAACAGAGACATCCGATGTCCAGTAGGGGCATCGGATGTTTAAAATATTTCTTAGGATAGAATTCTAAAAAAGGAGAAGAACAAAGAATTTAAGAAAAGTTACTTGATATTTTTTGATAATATACTGACTGTTGATTATAGGTGATTATAAGAGGTTTTATTTTTAAATAATTTTCTATTTTTGGTTTGGTATTTTTGTTTTTGATGTTAATTGATGAAATTTTCAAGAGGATGTTAATCTTGAAGAAGATCAATAAAATGAGAGGCATTTCCTAAGAATAAAAAAATGATTGTTAGAGACTCTTATTTTTTTAATGAAAATTTTTGTGTTATAATTTTTTTGCAAGAGGGGTTTTTAATTTTTAAAAAGAATAAAATGAAAAAAATAAAGTTTTGGATGAAATTTTATTGATCTTGAAAAAAAAGAAAAATGTTTCCAAAGCTAAGATTACGGCTGGTTTTTTTAAAACTAAAAAAGGGGAATATGGTGAGGGGGATATTTTTTGGGGGATTGATGTTCCTTTTTTACGAGAAATCGAAAAAAAATATTTTTTACAAATTGATTTTTTAGAGATTGAATTTTTTCTCAATCAAAAAATTCACGAGTTGCGTTTTTTGGGAGTAATTTTTTTGGTGAAAAAATATCAAAAAGAAAAAAATGAAAAACAAAAAGAAAAAATTGTTAATTTTTATTTAAAAAATATTTCTCATATAAATAATTGGGATTTAGTAGATGTTTCCGCTCCTAAAATTTTGGGTGATTATTTTTTTTCTCAGGACAAAAAAATTCTTTATCAATTGGTTAAATCAAAAAATCTTTGGGAAAGAAGAATTGCAATCTTGGCAACTTTGGGATTTATTCGGAAAAATTCTTTTGCTGATACCTTGAAAATGGCTCAGATTTTGCTTTTAGATAGGGAAGATTTGATTCAAAAGGCGGTGGGTTGGATGTTACGAGAAGTGGGGAAAAAAGATCAAAAAATTTTAGAAGAATTTTTGAAAAAAAATAAAAATCAGATGGCACGTACAACTTTGCGTTATGCAATTGAAAAATTTTCTTTAGAAAAAAGAAAAAAATATTTAGAAAAAAAATAATTTATTTTTTATTTTGGTTTTATTGATTGTTTTTTTAAAAAAAAATAAAAAAGAAAAAATTTTT
>JBFMGQ010000052.1:0-6704 GCA_040752515.1 Bacteroidota bacterium
CAACCAAAAAGAAACCCCGCTTAAGCGGGGTTCTTTAGCTTTATGAATTACGTTAAAGTTACTCCTTAACTAGTTTACGGAGAACCGATTCGCCATTACTGTTGTAGAAGCGTACCAGGTAAATACCACGTTCAATTGAGCTAACGTCGATTGACTCGGTATTCTCAACCTGACGATCCATTACTACCTGACCAATTACCGAGGTGATGGTTACTCGGGTAACCTCAGCGCCGGTAAAGTAGATACGATCGGTGAATGGGTTGGGGTAAACGCTTAGCTTAGCAATGGGGTTAGTGGGAACTCCGGTTTGAATAAGGGTAATATCAACATTTATGTTGGCACCGCTAACGGTAAAGTTACCATTCTTGGTATCGAAACCGCTCTTAACCACCGTGTAGGTGTAGTTGCCATCGGGGAGTTGCATGGTAGCCACGCCGCTGGCATCAGTAGTTACGTTGCCCTGGCCTGTAACGTTAATGGTAGCACCATCAACAGGAGTTGTACCATCGCTGCGTTTAACTGTGAAGGTAACGGTGTACTTAACCTGAGCGCTTTCCACATCGCTGGCGTTGCGAGGTAGAACCTTGAATGCACTAAAACTGTAATCAACCACACCGGTAATATTGTAGCGTGCACCCTGGGTTGGTGTGAACTTGTAGAGGAAGTCGTCGATGTTAATGTTGTTGGTGCCATCGCTTACAGTGAATTCACCAAAGCCGGCATCGGCAACGGTGCACTCAACATTGCTGAGCTTAACCAGAACACCCTCGTATGCCTCACTGGCTGCCTGTGCAGGTGTTACATCAACAGGGGTTGGTAGTGTGTTACCACTATTAATCTTATTCAGGTAGTTTACGGTCTTAATCTCGGTGAGGTTATTGTACTCATCAACAGTACCAACTAACTCAACGCTATCGCCCTGAGCAATTGTACCAAAGGAGTTGTTTACGCCGTAAACATACACGGCATTCCAAGCCTTAGCGCTATCCTGCAACCATATGTTGAAGGAGGACGTACCCGTTTTAACGGCAGTTACAATACCCTTGGTACGAACCTGCTGACCCTTAAGCGGTGAATCGCCGCTGGCATCGGTGGTGTACTGGATGCTGTAAATCTTTGTTAACGGAACATCCTGAACGGTTACAGTTACAGTCCATGTCTTAGTGCTGTTATCCTGAGCGGTTACTGTGTAGGTAACAGGGTTGGTGAAGTCTTGAGCCACACCGCTGGCAGGGTTAATGGTAGCATACTGCGATACGGTGATGGTAGGTGTTAAGCTGGTAATATTGGTTCCGTAGGGCATTACCACGGTTACAGTACCAGCAGCAGCATCAATGGTTGACGATACCTGACCTGCAATGGTAAAGGTAAGGATATCCTTCTCAGTGCTTGCTGCGGTAATGTTTACGGTAACCACCCAATCCTGCGTTGAACCGTCCTCGGCGGTTACAGTGTAGGTAACGGGGCTGGTAAAGTCGTTGGCGGTTGTGCCACTTACCTGAGGTGTTGTACCCACCTTAGCGGTAGCAGCAGCCGAAAGGGTAAATGTAGCAACAAGGTTGGTTACATTGGTGCCGTAGGGCAAGGTGAGGGTTACGGTGTGGTTAACTGCATCAATTGTACCGTTTACCCCGTTGATGCTGTAGCTGAGAATAGCATTTTCGCTGCTTAAAGTGGTATTCAGGGTAATGGTGTAGGTCTTTTTGGTTACACCATCCTCGGCGGTACAGATCAGCTTGTAGCCGGTTTGCAAATCGGTGGCAACGGTGGTTCCGTCGGTCTGGTAAACATCAAAGGAGGCCCCGGCTGCAGGGGTAATGTTGGCCTTGAAGTTGTCCAGCGTTTCGGTTTGCGGAACGTTGGTGATGGTTCCGGCTACGTTGTCAACCGTGTAAACCAGCGATGAAACGGTGGCATCATTGCTAAGAGCAAAAACTTCACCCTTAACATAGATATTATCTATGCGATTCGTTCCAGTTGAAGCAACAGTTGCATTTGCAACAGAAGTAGTAGAGGTTACAACCCAACGCAAGCTTATGAGGTTTTGGTTATCGCACTCACTAGGTAATGAAACATTATCTACAACTCCACTAACAAAATCACTTGCCACTACAATATTTGTAGCACCCTGAACATCAATCCAGTTACCAGAATTATTCACCTGGTACTGTAGTTTAAAGTCGCGTGGACCAGTGCTGGATGAACGTTGAGCACTCGAAACCTTGATGTTTTCATAACCAAGAGTGGTGAACTCAACCATCCAGAACTTGGTGTCAACTCCATTGTCCCAGCCAGTATTTGTTGCAGCGTATGTGGTTACACCGGTTACATTGTATGCAACAGTGCCACTTGCTGTGCAAGTAATGGTACGGGAAAGGTTTTCTGCAATACCCTCATCAGCTATGGCATCATCGGGGTTATTGGGGAATGTCCAGGCAACAAGCGTGGTTAATGCAGGCTGTGCCACAGTTACGGTTACTGTCCAAACCTGAGTGGTTGTTCCATCATCGGCGGTTACAGTGTAGGTAACAGGATTGGTGAAGTTGTTAGCGGTTACACCGCTTACCTGATCAACACCTCCAACCTTTGCCGATGCTCCACCCGACAGGGTAAAGGTTGCCACCAGGTTGGTTACATCGGTTCCGTATGGCAGGGTAATAGCTACAGTATGGTTAACATTGTCAATTGTACCATCAACACTATTAATTGAGTAGGTAAGAATATTAGCTTCGGTATTCTTAGCAACACTTACGGTTACTGTCCAAGTCTTGGTGCTGTTATCCTGAGCGGTTACAGTGTAAACCACCGGGTTGGTGAAGTCCTGGGCCACACCGCTGGCGGGATTGATGGTTGCGAATTCCGAAATCGAAATAACCGGAGTTAGGTTGGTAACATCGGTGCCATAGGGCATTACAATGGTTACGGTAGCTGCGTTGGCATCAATAACCGATGATAGTTCTCCGCCAAGTGTGAAGGAAACGATATCCTTGGCCGTGCTTGCAGGAGTAACAATCACGGTTACCGTCCAATCCTGGGTGATTATGCCATCCTCGGCGGTAACGGTGTAGGTTACGGGGTTGGTGAAGTCGTTGGCAGTGGTGCCGCTCACCTGATCAACTCCACCCACCTTGGCGGTGGCGTTGGTCGATAGGGTAAAGGTGGCTACCAGTGCGGTAACATCCGTGCCGTAGGGTAGGGTTACGCTAATGGTGTGGGCTCCGTCGTTGATTATTCCGTCAACGCCATTGATGCTGTATGCGGTGATGTTGGCTTCGTGGTTGGGCTCGGCGGCCTTGGTAATGGTTACAGTCCAATCCTGAGTGGTAGTACCATCCTGTGCGGTAACGGTATAGGTAACCGGGTTGGTGAAATCGTTGGCGGTTGTTCCGCTGATCTGGTCAACCCCGCCCACCTTGGCAGTTGCACCATCGGAAAGGGTAAAGGTGGCTACCAGGTTGGTGATGTCGGTGGAGTAGGGAACGGTAGCGGTTATGGTATGGTTAACGTTATCGATGGTGGCGTTAACACCGGCAACGGTGTAGGTTAGTATGTTGGCCTCGGTGTTGGGTGCAGCAATGGTGAAGTTGATGGTGTAGGTTTGCGAAACCAGACCATCCTCGGCAGTAACCGCAACGGTGGTTGCGCCGGGCAATGCGGCTGCATCGTTTTTAACTGCGCTGGCCTTGGCATCGGTTAGCGTGTAGGTAACGGTGGGCACGGTGGTGGTGCCGTAAGGCAGCTCCACGTTGTAGGTGAGGGTGGCCGGGTCGAATCCGGTAACGGTAGCCCCATCAACCTGCAGGTCGCTTAGGGTAGCAACATTATTGTACAGGTAGATATCCGCTGCGTTGCGGGGGTAGAGCTGGTAGTTTGGACTGTACCAACCAACCACGCCGGTTATATCGTACTTGCGGTTAATATTCAATGTCAATCCACTGAATAATGATTTATAAACAACCAGATTACCTGAGCCATCGTTTACGGTAAAGTTGCCACTACTACCGCTCAAACAGATTGCTCCGGTTACCTTTACCAGCACGCTTTCGTACTGCTCATCGTTAACAGCGAGTGTAGTAAGGTCAATGGGTGTGGGCAGTGGTTTGCCTGAGGCAACAACCGTGGTTGAAGTGGTAGGTGAGATTTCGGTTAAGCCGTTATACTCCGTAACTGTACCCTCAACAACAACGCTGTCGCCAATAGCAGGTGAAACCGGACTATTGAAAACGTAAATTCCATTCCAACCCTTAGCGCTATCCTGAACAAAGAAGCGGGTTGTGGTGCTGTACTGTGCAGTTACAATGCCTGAGAAGCGCACCTTATCGCCACTCCAGTCAGAAGCACCGGCAGTGTTGTGGGACTGTATGTCGTAAATCGAGGGGGTAGCAATAACGGTAAAGGGTGCATCGCTCTCATCGCTTACACCGCTGGTGTTGCCGGTGAGGCGAATCTTGTACTGGGTGCCGTACTTGGTTTCGGTGGGTATGGTAAAGCTCAGCGAGCCCGTATTGGGCAGTGCCGGAGCAAGCTCTTCCCACGCCCAGGTTGTGGTTAAGCCTTGCCTTACGTATGCCTCGCATTTGATGGTTTCGGTGTCCATGTTAGCCGAAGTCCATGTAATGTTGAGGTTGTCGCCGGCGTAGAAGGTTTCATTGCCGTTGGGGGAGGTAACCAGTATCATAGGTGTACCAAACGTAACTTCGGGCACGGTGCCATCGGTTTTGTAGTTGATGGCAGTACCGGAGTTGGTGTAGGGGTAAATGCGGGCGTAGTAGGTTTTGCCCGGCAGAAGGGTGTTAAAGGTGTAGGTTTGTACACCGTATGCCACATTCACAGCACCGGCATCGTCGGCAAAATCGGTATCGTTGGCTATGGGGGTGCCGTCGGTGGGATCGGTAAACAAACCGGAGGTGTTAATCAGGATAACATACCCCTCGGGGAGCTGAGCGCCCACCGCGTCGGTCCAGGTAAGGGTAACCTCGTTGCTCTTAACCACACCCGATACAAGAAAGTTAGTTGCGTGGTTGGAGGGCTCGGGAAGAATGTTGGTGGTGGTTTTGTTATCGGTAGGTACTGTACCGTCAGTTTTGTAATCAATTAGGGTACCGCTGTTGGTATAGGGGTAAATTTTAAAGTAATAGGTTGTGTTTGGTGTTAGACCTGTCCAAACATAGGTTTGTGTACCCTGTGCAACATTAACCTTTCCAGCATCATCTGACATATCGGTATCATCAGCCACTGGTGTTCCATCAACAGGATCTGTAAATGTACCGGTGGTATTAACCATAATGATATAACCTGTAGGCTCAGTACCTCCCGTTGCATCGGTCCAGTTTAGTGTAATTTGAGAGTTGCCATCAACTGTTGCTGCAAAACCGGTAACATGGTTTGTTGGTTCAGGTAGGTAAACGGTACCGCTACAGCTTACGCTTTTGGGAAGTGCGTTTGTTGATGTAAGAGTTATATCTTCATTATAGCTGCCAACAGCAAGCCCTGCTTTTAACCTGACATATACAGGTGTACTGGAAACAGAACCTCCGCTTTGATTTAGTACAATGGGGTCAGATGCAAATCCACTACCACTGGTTAACGATATTTCATAATTTGCAGGGGGAGTAACAGTAATATTGTCGGTAAGATTTGAGCCTTCAACTGTAAATGATTGCTCGGCTGAAGGTCCAGAATTTTCTAAGTAGGAAAAACCAGTTAATGAAGATTCAGAATTTATTATTAAGGGTGAAAATGTAACAGTACCATTTACAACAATATCATCTCCAGTACCATCACCTGGCCCACCAGATCCTGAGGTTGCTTCTGCATACATATAAATTCTATATGTAACTGGATTGATAGTATTTGACTGTGTAAAATTAAATGTAAAACTCTGTGTGTTGGTATTATCTACTATGTTATAAATTTGATCAAGATTTGACGTATAGCCATCAACAGAACTTCTCAAAGCAATAGCACTTGGCCCTGTATTGGAACGTTGAAGTTGAATTAAAATAGACGTTACACTAAATTGATTACCATCTTTAGGCGTTATCGTAAACTCCATAAAGTTATTTCCACTAACTGCATTATCAATTGAAGTTAAAGCCCAATTAGTAGCATTAAATCTTCCGCTATTTGTAGCAGCGGTTAACCCAGAACCTCTAGTAATAGTAGATAAATTTAGGTTTGGATCGTTGAAATTTGAATTTGCACTTAATTCGTTTCCCGCCAAAGATGCAAAATCAAATGTCAATATTTGCCCCCACCCGACCTTACCTGCGAGCAGCAGGGTAAGCGTAAGGGCCATGGTTGTGAGTAGATTTTTTGTTTTCATAGGCATATAGTTTAGTGTTTCGTGTTTAGTGTTTCGTGTTTAGTGTTTCGTGTTTAGTGTTTCGTGTTTAGTGTTTAAGGTTAAAGGTTAAAAAATTTCAGATTTCAGATTTCAGATTCATGATTAAAGGTGGTTTCTTAAACCATCAACTATCAACCATCAACTATCAACCATCAACCATCAACCATCAACCATCAACTATCAATGAGCAAAGGTTAAAAAAAAGGTTGAAAAGGGGTGTTAAGTTACAGCTATTTTTGGGGGTTGTCAATAAAAATGTTGGAATCGTTTGCGGATATTTTAGTTTTTGATACTTGTTTGGTGGTTTGTTCTATGTAGAGCAGGTTTTTATAGTTGTATTTTCTTTTTAATGAGTGTA
>JBFMGQ010000053.1:0-4441 GCA_040752515.1 Bacteroidota bacterium
CAGGGACAACTTCAACTATTGTTTTGAGGGGGGAGGTCTCTTTTTAGTAATGAATTTTAATATCTGATTATCATGCATTTATTGGCGCAAGACCCAATATTTGCATTTTAGTCGGACAATAGTGATATAAAATATTTAAATAACGTTTTTTATGATTGACAAACCCTAAAAGCCTTACAAGGGCAAACAATGTATTTAACTAATTCTAATATTTGAATATAATTTGCCCATAGAAATTTAGGGCTAAGTAATTTGATAACAACACGTTAAACAAAAAAACGATGAATGGTGAATTTGAATTCGAGCGCTTTGACCAAGCGGACTATACCGACGAAGATGAACCTCCAAGCGGTGGTGAGTATGAAAAATTTATAGATACCGCTAATTTCTTAGAGAATAAAAATCAATCCACTAGGACATTCTCAATAAGTGAAAATACACGCAATTTTATTCAGGAGTTCTACCCCGGCGTAACTTATGAGGAATGGAATAGCTGGCGTTGGCAACTAAAAAACAGTATCACCTCAATAAAGCAATTAAGCAATTTTATAAAACTCACCCCCGAAGAGATTGAAGCCATTGACAATCCACATCATGCTTTGCCATTGAGAATAACCCCATACTATGCCAGTTTGATGGGCAAGAACAATGCGTTAGATCCCATTAGGCGATGTATGGTTCCAACCATAAACGAGCTAACGCTCTCCAAAGGGGAATCGCTCGATCCATTGGAAGAGGAGCATTTTAGCCCGGTTCCAAACCTGGTACACCGCTACCCCGATAGGGTTTTATTCCTAACCACAGGCTTTTGCTCAGCATACTGCCGATACTGCACCCGCTCACATATGGTGGCAAAGGACAAGTGCCATGTTGGAATTGAAGCGTGGCAACCAGCCCTTGAGTATATTAGGAGCCATAATGAGGTTAGAGATGTGCTGATATCGGGTGGAGATCCTTTAACCATGAGCGATTCGCACATCGAATACCTTTTGCGCAACCTCAGGGCAATTAAGCATGTTGAGATCATCAGAATTGGCACCAAAGTGCCAGTGGTTTTACCTCAGCGTATAACTTATAATTTGCTTAGGGTTCTCAAGCAATACCACCCCCTATACATCAGCATTCACTTTACACACCCTGCCGAACTTACCCCAGAAACTGCCGAAGCATGCACCCGATTGGCAAATGCTGGAATACCCTTGGGTAGCCAAACCGTTCTGCTCAAAGGTATTAACGATAATGTTGATACCATGAAAAGTTTAATGCAAGGGCTACTTAAAATAAGGGTTCGTCCTTACTACATATACCAGTGCGACCCCATCCCGGGATCGAATCATTTCAGAACAAAGGTATCTAAAGGGATTGAAGTAATAAAAGACTTACGTGGCTTTACAACCGGCTACGCAGTTCCAACCTTTGTTATCGACGCCCCTGGGGGTGGAGGTAAAATCCCTTTACTGCCTGAGTACTATCAGGGTGAAGTTGATGGTATGGTAATTTTAAGAAATTACGAGGACAAAACTTTCTACTACCCCAACCCAATTGATTAAAAACTGTTTATTCTGGCATTATGTTGAAAGTGGGATTGACCTACGACTTGCGAAGCGATTATCTTAAGCAAGGATACTCCGATGAAGAAACGGCCGAATTTGACTCGGAAGAAACCATTGAAGCCCTCGATAACACACTAATCTCTCTGGGGTACAAAACTCAACGAATAGGCAATATCTTTTCGCTTATCGACAGGCTCGATAAAGGTGAACGATGGGATTTTGTGTTCAACATTTGTGAGGGAATGCATGGAATTGGCCGCGAAGCTCAAGTCCCGGCATTACTCGATGCGTATAACATCCCCTATGTTTTTTCCGACCCGCTAGTTCTGGCACTTACCCTTCATAAAGGGCAAACCAAACGTGTGATTAGGGACTGCGGCATTCCTACTGCCGATTTTGCCATTATTGAATCGGTTCAAGACTTACAGCATATCAATTTGCCCTATCCCCTTTTTGCAAAACCAATTGCCGAAGGTACGGGGAAAGGTATCGATGGGAAATCAGTAATTAGTACCCAATCCGAATTAGAAGCAGTATGCAGCAACTTGCTCAATAGGTTTAACCAGCCGGTTTTGGTTGAAACATACTTACCCGGAAGGGAATTTACAGTAGGTATAGTTGGAACTGGCACCAATGCCAAAGCCATAGGCGTGATGGAAATTACTATCACCTCAAAAGCCAAAGAAAAAACCTACTCATTCCACACAAAGGAGAACTGGAAAGGAGTTGTAGAATACACCATGGCTTCGGGTGAAGTTGAAAAGCTTTGTTCCGAAACGGCATTGAGTGCATGGCGTTGTATAGGCTGCCGCGATGGGGGTAGGATCGATTTAAAGATGGATGCAAACGGTATCCCAAACTTTATTGAGGTAAATCCATTGGCAGGACTTAACCCTTCACACTCCGATTTGCCAATGCTCGCCCGTATGAATGGAATCGATTACAGGCAACTCATCAAATTAATAGTAGATTCTGCAATGCTCAGGCTAAACGGTAGAGAATGATTATGAAACACCCATGTAAGGCAGCTTGCACAACCGAGCTTGCGAGTTCACCAAAGGTAAACACAGATGAACAAGCTATGGGTGTTCCATCCGCTCAATAAAGATTGTTAAAAGCAAGACAGTAACGTGTTAGTAATTAATAATATAGATATTTTATACGGATGAAAAAGCTAAAGGCAGTTATTCTGTATAACGAGCTATCGGCGAACGCCAGTCCCGATGAAGCCGATGTTCTGGATCAAGTAAAAGTGGTTGCCGATGCGTTAAAATCATTGGGAATTGAACATACAACCCTGGAATTCTCACTTAACCTCCAAAAGGTTCAGGATAGCTTAATGGCCTTAAATCCCGACTTTGTGTTTAACCTTGTGGAATCGGTCAACAATAAAGGCAATCTCATATTTCTTGCTCCTGCCTTACTGAACTCACTAGCTATTCCTTATACGGGCGGAACCCTGGAAACCATTTTTTTAACTACCTCCAAGACCCTTACCAAGCAACTCATGGACAAGGCCAAATTGCCAACCCCTTCGTGGTATGAGGGTAAAGGCAACTTTACTGCAGAAAGTGGCAAAAAATACATTGTAAAACCCATTTGGGAAGATGGATCGCTTGGCCTAGATGAAAATTGCGTTTATGATGCAACTGATGCAGCACTCGCAAAGCAAGTTCAAGCCCTAAACTTTAATACCCACTTTGTGGAAGAGTATATCGATGGGCGGGAGTTTAACATATCCATTTTGGCCGGACCTGAAGGCCCAACAGTGCTTCCTCCGGCCGAAATCATTTTCGATAGCTATGCATCCTCCAAGCCCAAAGTAGTTGGCTATAAAGCCAAATGGGACGAAAGCAGCTTTGAATACCTACACACCCACAGAACCTTTGATTTTCCCGAGAGCGATAGCAAACTGCTTAAAAACCTCCAATCGATTTGTATCGATTGCTGGAATGCTTTCAGCATCAATGGTTACGCACGGGTCGATTTTAGGGTTGATCAAAAGGGCAATCCATATATCCTGGAAATAAATGTAAATCCGTGTATTTCGCCCGATAGCGGCTTTTATGCCGCTTGCCAAAAGGCATCAATTCCTTTTAACCAAGCCGTTAACCGGATAATTAACGACATTCCAAAATTTAAGTCGAAAAGCCATGCAGGGACTATCAATCAGGACTGAGCCAACACCAAAGGACATTGAAATTGTCAGAAACATTGTGAGTTCATCGGGATTTTTTCACGATTACGAGGTACCTGTTGCCGTTGAGTTAGTGCAGGAAAGGATCGAAAAGGGCGAAGCAAGTGGATATTTCTTCGTTTTTGCCGATCTTAACGGTGAAACCATATCGTATGCCTGTTTTGGTCCAATCCCTTGCACCAAAAGCAGCTACGACCTTTACTGGATTGCCACCAGAAATGATTTTCGGGGCAATGGCGTTGGTAAAATTGTTCTGAAAGAAGCGGAAAACCAAATCAAAAAATTTGGCGGAAAAGCCATATACATCGAGACATCGTCGAAACCCCTGTATAAACCAACTCAGCAATTCTACCTTGGTAATGGCTATACCATTGAAGCCATTCTTAAAGATTTTTACGATAGTAACGACGATAAACTAATATTTACAAAGCGACTTGACTAGTTTTAATATATTACTTTTAATAGCGCTTAAATTTTGAATAAGTTATATTATTTTGAGATTTTAAAGACATATAGTAAGGTTAATTGTAAAACATTAAAAGCATTTCTTGCGTTTTTAATAAAAAATCACTATTGTCCGACTAAAATGCAAATATTGAGTCCTGCGCCAATAAATGCATGATAATCAGATATTAAAATTCATTACTAAAAAGAGACCTCCCCCCTCAAAACAATAGTTGAAGTTGTCCCT
>JBFMGQ010000054.1:0-3892 GCA_040752515.1 Bacteroidota bacterium
CTGAATGGGAAGCTATGTTTGCTTTCGTTTCCGGTGCCGATTGGACTTTTAATTCAGCCAATCTTGGTAAAAAAATAATTGACCCCTATCGAGAGATTTATGCTGGAATTTACAACTGGATACCCAATCAGGGTGTAATATATGCAACCAATGAGACAGGATTTTCAGCCCGTGGTGCTGGAAGTAATTTCTGGGACAACATGTTTTCAGTTTGGGGAATGCCATTTGTTGGGGAAAACGCCTATTTTTGGGTAAATTCATTACCAACAATCGTTCAGATTGTAACAATTGACAGTTATTCAGGAAATGTTACGATTGGTGAAGGATCTCCTGGCACAGCATACTCAGTCCGCTGCGTTAAGAATTAGTTTTTATGGTATTTGGGAAATACTTGCATATTTCCCAAATACCTATATTTTTGCAGTTTTGTAACTCATTATATCATGGAAAGGAAGGTTCTATACGTTGATGATGAGAGAATAAACCTTGAACTATTTAAGATTAACTTCCGGAACGATTTTTCCATAGTAGTAGCCGATTCGGCACAAGAGGGGCTCGATATCCTTAAGAACGAAGATATCAATGTGATTATATCGGATCTGAAAATGCCCCACATGAACGGCATCGATTTTATCGAGAGGATTAAAAGGGAAAACCCTCAAAAAATTTGTATCCTCCTTACGGCATTCATGGAGTCAGAGGTCATGCTCAGGGCTATCAATGAGGAGTTGGTGTACCGCTACATCATGAAGCCCTGGAAGAAGGATGAACTCCGTGAGATAATTGAGTCAGCTTTCAAAAGGTTTGAAAATAGTTGAGAAACTATATTTACTCGTAAGCTGTTAGAGTTATAGTAAACTCAGCCCCCTGATTTGGTGCTGAGTTTACTTTTATATCGCCATTTAATGACTTTATAATATTGTAGGTGATGTAAAGCCCCAAACCAGTTCCTTTACCAGCATCCTTAGTGGTGAAGAACGGGTCGAAGATCTTTTCCTGGATATCGCTTGGGATTCCTGCGCCAGTATCTTTTATACGAATGGTAACATTGTTATCGGAGCTGGAGAACTCACCGCTTATGTAAATTTTTCCTTCGCCCGGTATGGCATCAATGGCATTGGCTACCAAATTCATAACAACCTGATGTAGCTGGTTAGGGTAACATTTGACTTTGGGAAGGTCCTGGTCGTAGTGCTGAATAATCTCAATTCTATCCTTATAGTTACCCCGCAGCATGTTGAGCACATCGGCAATGGTTTCGGGTATTGAAACCGGAACGTACTCTTTACTATCGGACCGAACGAAGGCTTTTAGGCTCCTGATAATGCCAGTAGTTCTCTCAATACCAATTTCAATATTCCGAAGCATTAGCTTTATGGAGTTGTAAAGTTCCTCAACCTGAATGCTATTATTGGTTTCAAGTTCATAGGTAATGTTTTGGGGCGAGTACTTTAGGGCATTTTCGCGGTATATGTTCAGGCTATTCCAAAGTTCATCGAGTAGCGATTCAATAGCCTGTTGGCTCCCGCTAATAAAGTTAATGGGATTGTTTATTTCATGCGCAATTCCTGCGGTGAGCATTCCAAGCGAGGCCATTTTTTCCTGCTGTACAAGCTGTTTCTGGGCATCTTCCAGTAAATGGATGGTTTGTTCTAACTCCTCGGTTTTAAGCAGTAGTTCTTCATTTGACTCCTGGAGCAATTTATTCAGCTGGATAATCTGTTGGGTGCGTTCTTCAACAATTTCCTCAAGATGATCACGGTGTTGGGTCAGCTCTTTCTCGTATTCCTTAAGCTTTGTTATGTCAGTAATTGATAGCAACACTCTGGAGTAATCGTGGGAGTGTCCGGGTAGTACTATCCATTTTAAAACCACAAAAAGCTTCCTGCCTTCCTTTGTATTCCTTATACTTTCGTACTCGCTGAACTGTCTTCGTTCTATTAATGCTTTGTAAACTTCCCGGAATGTCTCAAGCGATTCTTCGGAGTAGGTTCCTATGTAATTTTCAATAGCATCATCTTTGCTTTCAAACCCAAGCAGCTTTAATGCTGCATTATTCACATTTACAACTTGTATGTACTTAAGGCCTTCACGTACTTTTGCAATGGAAAAACTTCGATCAACTTCGTACATCGAATCCAAAGGAATTCCGAAAGAAGTTACGTAGTTCAAAAGGAGCGACAGGTCAAGCTCAAGCATAGCCACAGGTGAATTATCGAAAAGCCTTTGGTAGTGTTGCCGGCTTATGTTTAACTCGTTTGTTCTGATCTCTACCTGTTTTTCAAGTTTGATGTTGAGTTTTCGTTTAATGCTGTATGCCCAAAACGCAAATACCAGAGTAAATGAAATTCCTACAAGGGCAATAAGCATAATAAAGAATCGTCTTTGCTGCTTAAGAATGATACTCTCCTTTTCCGATATAACTATGTCCTGTTCCTCAATCTCCTTTTGTTTCTGGTCTAAAACTTTTTGGGTTTGAACAATTTGTTTGTTCAGTGAGTCCAGTTGGCTACGCGAAGAGTTTATCAATGCCACTTGTTTATTGATAGCTATCTGCAGTTTTTGACTCTCTGCAACTTTTTTGGCAAGCTCCTTCGTTGCAATTAGGAGCAGGCTATCTTTTTGCTTAAGGGAAACACTTGCATTGGCATACTGCTTCTCTAGAACCGCAGTATTTTGATTTAATCTATTTACCCTTTCGTTTAGCGTTCTGATCTCGCTTTCGTATTCTGCTTTTTCTTGCTGGTAGCGGGTTAGGTCGGTTTGTAGTTGCTGCAGTTTTTTATTCTCTTCAATTAGCTGGTGGTAGGTTTTTAGGTAAAGCTCTTTAATATCAATAAAGTTCCCACCAAGGGCAACAAGCTTTGGGCTGAGGGTAAATCCATTCTCCTCAAGGGTATGCCGGTTAATCTCGAATGATACATTTTGTTTTTCCTGGCTGACAAAAAGGTTTACCATGGTAAGTAGCCGTTCAGTTCCTTCATCGGTAACAATGAGCACCCCTTTACCAACTATTTGCTGGTAAATTGAGTTAACTAAAGGGCTATAGCTGTGGCTTAGATAAATAATTGAATACTCTGTTGGCTTTCTTACTGGAAGCGACGAAAGATTTACTCTTATGGGTTTACCTTTAAGCTTATAGCTGGGTTCAACACTTCTGATTTCATTGAATATAAGTGTATCGCTGTCAACAATTAGTATTCCGAATTCTTTAATGTTCCTTTCGTTTGGCCATTCAATGTTACTGGCAATGTTAAGTATAAGGGCTGCTTTAATTTTATATTCAGGAATTTGTGATAAAGGCTTTACTTCATCAATTTTTGTTGACTTGTTATTTGTGAAATTTGCAAGATACTGTGCATGAACCGCGCTAGTGAATGCTAAAAGTAGTACAAGATATTTTGTAATGGTTGTTATGAAAGGCTTTAAGCGAACCATTGCAGTATCAAAATTTTTGGTAATATATGAAATGCCATTTACAAAGTCAAAACATATTTGCCAAAACTCATTTTTTTGGATGTAAAGAAATTGAACTATTTTTGTGAGTTACTGGAAATTCATTTGAAGCATTTATGACACAGGAGGAACTTTTCAAAAAGCTGATTGCACATAGCAAGGAGTATGGATTTGTATTCCCATCGAGCGAGATTTACGACGGGCTTAGCGCTGTTTACGATTACGGGCAGAACGGTGTTGAACTTAAGAATAACATACGCCGTTACTGGTGGGAGGCCATGACACGCCTGAACGAAAACATTGTTGGTATTGATGCGGCTATCTTTATGCACCCTACAACCTGGGTGGCATCGGGGCATGTGGGCGCTTTCAATGACCCTCTTATCGACAACAAGGATAGTAAGAAACGTTACCGTGCCGATGTACTCATTGAGGA
>JBFMGQ010000055.1:0-3478 GCA_040752515.1 Bacteroidota bacterium
AACGGGCAAATTTAAGCCGTTTTAGCCTCGGACGTGATTTTATACGTCCAAGCCCTTAGCGATTGATTTTAGGGCCGTTTTTACGGCCCTAAGGGCCGCCGACGTGTCCAAGTCCCGTTCCGCTTTGAGAGCAAGTTCCAAAATCTCCAATTCACTTTTTGACATTTCCGAAATGTCCGGTATGTTTTTCAAGCTGGGGTTGTTATTGAAAATCCCGTATAAACGCAAATAACGGGCAAATTTAAGCCGTTTTAGCCTCGGACGTGATTTTATACGTCCAAGCCCTTAGCGATTGATTTTAGGGCCGTTTTTACGGCCCTAAGGGCCGCCGACGTGTCCAAGTCCCGTTCCGCTTTGAGAGCAAGTTCCAAAATCTCCAATTCACTTTTTGACATTTTGTCCAAGTTTTTGCCGTCGGTGATGTCCTCATCCAGATACTGGAGACGCAGGGACAGGTGCCTGCACGCAGCCGCCATCGTCGCGTAATCTTTTTCGGTCATAACTCTATCCCCCTTCCGCGGTCCCGGGACCGCTTTTTTTCCTGTATCCGTTGCAGTCTCTCAGGTTCCTGTTGCGGTACCTGCAACGGGTCCTTGATAGTTTGGTCGGTTTTTTTATTTTCATTTTCAAATTGATTTAGGACTATATCAATACCAATTTTAATTGCCTTTTTAATCTCAATCCAAAATTTTTTACCTAGATGTTTCTGTGGCACTTTATCAATGCCCCGTTCTTTATAAGACCTATGGTCAATTTTTTTTTGGTATCTTTCAAGATATTTATTAGCAACATCTTGCCAAATTCTTCTTATACCTAAAACAAATTCTTTATTGTCCATCCATCGAATCTTTTTTCCCCATCCATCAGGTGTAAGTTCACGGGTCGGAATTAACATATGCACATGAGGGTTGTCGGGTTTGTTATGTATCACAACATCGACAGGTATATGAAAACTGTCCCAAAACACCTTTGACATAGTTTCTACGCAATCCAACTTTTCCCTCTCAGATAGCTCAATCGGCAATGCAAATTCTATCTCGCGGGCAAGCCTTGCATCCTTTCGCTTCTCGGCCCGCTCGATAGACTCCCAAAGTGTCTGTCGCTCCGTGGCCCAGTCGGGCAAATTATTACCATATATAGGGAGCGTAATAATATCTTTACGATTGCTATAATCTACAGTTGTCCCGTCAAGTGTTTTTAGCTTTGTGCCGGAGCGATAGGCCGACGCTTTTATTGCGCTGTGGCCCTTGCTGCGGGTCAGGACCTTAACGTGCAGGTGATAGATGGCCATAGAAAGCGGCGCCTCCTCCCACACACCGACCGGGCGGGCCTTTCCGGTAGGCCCTTAGGTCGGTGTGTGGGATCTTTTGGGGTCAAGGGGACTGGTCCCCTTGCGGGGTGTCCAGTAGGGGCAGAGCCCCTGCTGGCGCACTGCATTGCCTTCTGGCAATGCGTAAGTGCGCTATTAAGTATAGCGTAAGCTATACTTAATAGATTGTCAAGAACATACAAGAAAAACAAAACAAGAACTTGTCAAAATAAGCGAAAATAGTATAATAAAAAAAGGGGTAAACCATGAGTATTAACAAGATAGAAAAGCTGAAAAGGAAACTTGAAGAAGAATCAAGAAAACTAAAAGAAATTGAAGCGATGTACAACTTTGAAGTAAGAAAAAAAATGAATCATGCAAAATTTATCATAGCCGGGGAGCTGCTCAAGTATCCAGAAAAAGAAAAAATAATAAAACAAATAATCGAAGGTAAAGAATTCTCTGCCAAAGACGCAGAGTGTCTCAAAATTCTCTTAGATTGGTATAAAATAACCAATATTAACGTAAAACAAAGGCAAAATGACCTAGACAACGAATTAATCAAGGCTTAAGATATAGCAAAATCTGAAAAAAAGGCCGTCTTTAACGGAGCGGGAACTCCTAGACGGCCTTAAGGAAAAACAGATACCATGATTATACAACAGATTGAAAACTTTGAAAAGACCCTACCGCAATTTATTTATGCAACTGACGAACTCGGATATCTTAAAAAGATACCAAAGGCATACGCTATAAAGAAAAAATACATACAACCTAATAATGAATATGACCTGCGCTGGCTTGTCTACGACGTGGACAGGGAAACAGCGTCCTTTGACTGGTACGACCGTAACTGTCCCGCCCCGAATATCATCGCTACAAATCCTAAAAACGGCCATGCTCATCTTTTCTACGGCCTAGAAACTCCCGTATGGCAGCAATACGAAGATTCAAAAGCCTATCGGTTTGCCTGCGCCGTAGACGTGGCAATGACAAAAGCCCTTGAAGCCGACCCTGGGTATTCAAAACTCATCGCTAAAAACCCATTGCGGGACGACGAGTGGCTTGTACAAACCTTCCAGCCGTACAGTTACGATCTGAATTGGATTGCAGATTACGTCGATCTAGAACCTTACAAAGACCGAAGAAAAAACCTGCCGGAGATCGGACTTGGCAGAAACTGCACTCTGTTTGAAAGGTTGCGCCATTGGGCTTATAGAGCGATCCGCCAGAACTGGATTGATTATGATTTTTGGCATTACACGGTTGAGTGTCAGGCCAGGAAATACAATGATTTCGCAGAACCCCTGCCAGATTGCGAAATAAGGGCGACGGCAAAGTCGGTGGCCAAGTGGACATGGGAGCACATGTCACCGGAAAGTTTTCGTCGATGGGGAGAAAATCGAAGGAACCGAAGCATCGCCGTTCGGCGGGAAAAATCTTTAGAATTAAAAAAAATAACAATCGAACTAGCAAAACAAAACCCGCATGCAACACAGCGGGAGCTGTCAAAAATGGCTGGAGTATCTGTAAAGACCGTAAACAAGTTATTAAGAAGCTAACGAGATCCCCAGCTGAGCCTCCGGCGGGGAGGGAATTTTTAATTTTAGATATTTTCAAAAAAACCATCCCCCACCAACTATCTGACATAACAGATCTAACAAAATTAAAAACCCCTTGCAGGAAATAGGGGGTCCCTACCCCCCAACTATCTGATATTACAAAGGTAACAAATTTGCAAATCATTTGCAAATTTTAGACCCGCTTATGTATTTATATGGGGTGTTGAAAAAACCCTCCTAGACGCAAAAAAACGGGCAAATTTAAGCCGTTTTAGCCTCGGACGTGATTTTATACGTCCAAGCCCTTAGCGATTGATTTTAGGGCCGTTTTTACGGCCCTAAGGGCCGCCGACGTGTCCAAGTCCCGTTCCGCTTTGAGAGCAAGTTCCAAAATCTCCAATTCACTTTTTGACATTTCCGAAATGTCCGGTATGTTTTTCAAGCTGGGGTTGTTATTGAAAATCCCGTATAAACGCAAATAACGGGCAAATTTAAGCCGTTTTAGCCTCGGACGTGATTTTATACGTCCAAGCCCTTAGCGATTGATTTTAGGGCCGTTTTTACGGCCCTAAGGGCCGCCGACGTGTCCAAGTCCCGTTCCGCTTTG
>JBFMGQ010000056.1:0-3348 GCA_040752515.1 Bacteroidota bacterium
TAATTTTATTTCCTTATTTTTGCTCATGTTGTGATTTTGTGTGCAAAACAAATCTACAACATCGGGCGAAACCTTTATGGGAGTAGCCCTCTTTTTATTCAAAAATTTAGTCGGACACTACTGAATTTTTTTGAAGCGGCGGTGTTAAAGTAATCGAGCTTAAAAGTAAGAATTGTTTCAGGATTTGGATCGTTTACGTATTCTTTAAACCATTCAATTATTGGTTCAAAGAATTCTTTGGGGTTTTCAGGCATAATTTTTCCGTAAAACTCAAATCGACCTCGCTCTTTATCCAGCGTAACTTCAGGGGTATCGCTGGTTTCCAACAACTTCAACGGTTTCATTCTTCAATAGTTTAATAAGATAGTACGGCAAAAAGCGTTAACAAAATTATGAAAAATGGCACTGAAAACTAAAAGGGCGGGCAATTAATTTTACCTTCAAATACTTCTTCCGCTGGACCTTCAAGCCAGATATTTACAAACTGTTCGTCTTCATGTTCGAAATATACTTTTAGGAGTCCACCTAGTGCTTCCACTTCAATAGGCGTTTGATCGATATCGAAGTAGTGGGAATATGCAATTGCCGATGCGGTTGCTCCGGTGCCACATGCCAGGGTTTCGGCTTCCACTCCACGTTCGTAGGTACGTATTTTTATTTTTCCCGGGCTTACTTCTTGGATAAAGTTCACATTGGTGCCACCATCATTAAAGTTTACGCTTTGCCTAATAAGTCGCCCTTCACGCTCAACATCAACATTGTTTACGTCCCTAACCATGGTAACGTAATGGGGTGAACCGGTATTTATAAAGTAGCAATCGTCCAATAGCTCAATGGATTTAACATCAATCATCTTAAGCTTTATGGAACCATTTGCATTGAACATGGCTGTATGTATCCCATCGATACCATAAAAGTCGAAGGTTGGTTCGTTTGTCAGTCCAATTCTTTTAGCAAATGCAGCAAAGCATCTTCCTCCGTTGCCACACATGGTCGATTCGTTTCCATCGCAATTAAAGTAGCGCATGAAAGGTGATCCATCTTGAGTTTCGAGCAATATCAACCCATCGGCGCCAATACCAAAATGCCTATCGCACAACCATTTTACCAAAGGAACTGTAGGAGCAAAGCTTTGATCACGGTTGTCGATCATTATAAAATCATTACCAGCTCCATGGTATTTGAAGAATTGAAGCATCATGTGTGAATGTAAATATATACTACAATATTCGGTAAAAATTCCGAACTGCCCAATATTTAAGAGACAAAAAAGGAAAAACGGAAATTTATTTTGGATCGACTTTGAAGCCAACTACCAGAATATCATCAACTTGAGGAAATTTGGTGCCAAGCCAATCTTTTAGTGTATTCTTAAGAATTTCACGTTGCTGATCAGGCGGTAGAATTGAAATGCCGGCCAGCAAATCGATAAAGTTTTTAATCATGAACTTTCGTCCATCCGGTCCCCCGAACTGATCGATAAATCCGTCGGAGAACATATAGAACCAGGTTGGGCTTTCGACCTTGATTACATGGGTTGTAAACTCATCGTTGCGGTAATCCATGCCTCCTCCAATCGATTCTTTATCACCTCTAATACGGTTTACCTCATTGTTTACTACGTAAACCAGTGGGTTTTTAGCACCCGAGAACTCAACAATATTGGTTTTTGTATCAACCACGCAAAGAGCCATATCCATACCATCGCGGTTGTCGGTCTCATCTTGGCGTAGGGTTCTTCGTATACCGTTGTTGAGTTCCCTCAGAATAGCTCCGGGTTTGTGAATTCCCCGGAATACAATATCGTCGAGTAAGTTATAACCAATCATGGAAAGGAATGCACCTGGAACGCCGTGGCCAGTACAGTCAATTGCAGCTACTGCAACCTTGCCGGTTTTTTCGGTCGATCCATAGCCGGTGGTTAACTCCTTGAACCAGTAGTAGTCGCCGCTAACAACATCGCGTGGACGGAAAAATATGAATGATTCCGGAAAAATTGCTTGCAAGCTGGATTGTGGAGGAAGCAATGCCCTTTGAATTCCTTGAGCGTAGTTGATACTCTTGCTTATGTTTTCGTTCTGTTTCTGAATTTGGTCGCGCTGCTTTTGAATTTCAATATTTTGGAGGTTGAGTAGTTCGTTTGCCTTTTTCTTATCGGAGTAGTTCTTGTAAATGGCAACCGATGAGCCTATTAAAACAATTACAAAAATGGCGCCAGCTAAAATGATAATCCTTTGAACCCTCGATTGAGCTTCTCGTTCCCTAAGCTGGGCTTCTTTGAGCATTCTATCTGTATTCAGCAGGTCGATTTCGGTTTGTTTACGTTGCGCTTCCTCTTCGGCTTTTCGAAGACTATCCTGTTTTCGCATCACAACAAAATTCAGGGAGTCCTGTGTTGCTTTGGCTTGCAATTCGCGTAAACTCATTAAAAGTTCCTGTTGAGTACGCTGCATGCGCTCCCTTTCGGCTTCGGCTTGCGATTTTACAACCTTTGTTTCGTACTCCGTTTTTATTTGTTGTGTGGCAAGCTGTTGCTCATATGCGCTTGCCATGCCTCCAAACTCTGTTGCTTTGGATTTATTCCCCAAATTATCATAGTTTTGGGCTAGCAATTTTAATGAATTGAGTATTAGTCGGGGATTATTGACTTCTCTTGAGAGTTCAAGGGCTTCTTCAAGGAGTTGAATGGCTTTTTCTGATTGGTTAAGGGCAGTATGAATGTAAGCAACATCTATTAAACCTGCTGCTACTTCTCCTTTATTGTTAAGTTTTCTTCTGGCCTCAAGGCTTTTATAGAAGTATTCAAGGGTAAGGTCAAGCCTATCCATATCAGCGTATATTAGGGCTATGTTGCTATACACAGCCTTAATGTCGTTATAGTTTCCAATTTTTTCGTTAAGGGGAATGGTTTCAAGAAAATAGTTAATTGCTTCCTTAGGATTACCAAACTCCCAGTAGATAAATGCAATTTTATTCAGATAAAATGCTGCTTGTTGGGCGTTATTGGCTTGTTTGTATCGAACCACTAATTCTTTATACCGATCGATGTCGTCCTGCTTCTCTTTAGGTATGGTAACAATCTCCTGCTGGGCTACTGCGCTAATAGCAGAAACCAGAACCAAAAAAATTAGAATTATAATAAGTTTAAGCTGTTTCAACTTTAACCATATTTTACTCAAACATACTTATTTTTTTTTATTGTTCAAAAAACATTTAAAGTATTTCAGTAGTGTCCGACTAAATTTTTGAATAAAAAGAGGGCTACTCCCATAAAGGTTTCGCCCGATGTTGTAGATTTGTTTTGCACACAAAATCACAACATGAGCAAAAATAAGGAAATAAAATTAG
>JBFMGQ010000057.1:0-2944 GCA_040752515.1 Bacteroidota bacterium
CTAATTTTATTTCCTTATTTTTGCTCATGTTGTGATTTTGTGTGCAAAACAAATCTACAACATCGGGCGAAACCTTTATGGGAGTAGCCCTCTTTTTATTCAAAAATTTAGTCGGACACTACTGATATTTAATGTGTGTTAATCAGTTTTAAATGGTAAATAAGTATTTATGGCAAAGAAGGTAATAATTGTTGGGACAGGTCTTGGAGGATTATCAACTGCATTAAGGCTTACAACATTGGGTTTTGAGGTGGAAATGGTTGAGAAGTTTCATCAACCGGGTGGCCGTTTGAATAGGCTGCAGCACAGTGGCTACACCTGGGATATGGCTCCAACCTTCTTCTCCATGAGCTATGAGTTCAAGGAGTTAATTGATTTCTGTAGAATTGATAAGCCATTCGAGTTTTATGAGCTCGACCCGCTCTATAAGGTCAATTTCAGCAATTCAAAAAGATATTTTACGATACATAAGGACATCGATAAGCTTGCGCAAGAGTTCGAAGGCATTGAGGATGAATTTGCCGAGAAGATGTATCGATACCTTGAAAAAACAGGCAAGCTTTTCCACGATGTGGAAAACCGAATTGTTCGGCGCAACTTCAACAGCCTACTCTCCTACGCAATGGGGCTAGCCTCAGTACCCTGGGGGCATGCTCCTTTGATGGTTAAATCGATGTGGGATGAGCTTAACCGAAGGTTTACCAGCTACGAGGTTAAGGTAATATTCTCGCTGGTGGCATTCTTTTTAGGGGCCACTCCTTTCGATACACCCGCAGTTTACTCCATACTAACCTACACTGAACTCAAACACGATGGCTACCACAACGTACGTGGCGGTATGTATAAAATTGTTGATGGCATTGTTGATATTCTATTAAAGCGAGGCGTAAAATTCCATTACAATACTGAGATTGTTGATGTTAAATACCGCAATGGACAGGTAACCGATGTAATAGACCAAAACGGGAACCCATGGAGTGCCGACATATTTGTTATAAATGCCGATGCAGCTTGGTTCAGAGGCGCCATACTTAAACGCAAAGCCTTTAGCGAGCCTAAACTCGATAAAATGAAATGGACGCTTGCTCCCTTTACCATCTACCTTGGGGTAAAAGGCAAAATTAACGGGCTAAGTGTTCATAACTACTTTTTAGGAACCAACTTTAAGGAATACAGCTCCAAAATCTTTAAAAATCAGGTAAGCCTTCAAAAACCTTACTACTACGTTAACGTTCCATCAAGGGCAAACCCTGAATTTGCTCCGCAAGGCAGCGAGAGCCTATTCATACTTTGCCCTGTTCCCGATTTACGCTATAAGCCCGATTGGGCCGATAGCCATGAGTTGGCCAGCAATATTTTAACCGACCTTTCGGAAAGGGTTGATTACGATATTGCCAATAACCTCGACACCCAAATAATTTACAACCCTACCCACTGGCAAAAAATGTTTAACCTGTACAAGGGCAGTGGGCTTGGTCTTGCCCACGACTTGAATCAGATAGCCTACATGCGTCCCCACAACACCGACGAGAAATTTAAAAATCTGTTCTATGTGGGTTCTAGCACTATTCCCGGAACAGGCTTGCCAATGGCTGTTATAAGTTCAAAATTAACAACCGAGCAAATTGTAAAACGATATGATGGGCGATAGACTCAAACTATATAATAATGTATGCTTAGAGTGTAGCAGAATAACAACCAATCGCTACAGCACAAGTTTCTCATTAGGTACACGCCTTTTCGATAGGACTACCCGTGATGCCATTTACGCGATCTACGGTTTTGTGCGCTTTGCCGATGAAATAGTGGACTCATTTCATCAATTCAATAAGCCTGAACTGCTTGCCCGGTTTAAAACAGATACCTACAAATCCATTGAAGAGGGCATCTCGTTGAACCCAATACTGCAAAGCTTTCAGCTTGTGGTTAACCAGTACAGCATAGATAGGCACCTAATAGATGCCTTTTTGCAAAGCATGGAAATGGACCTTAACCCAACCACCTACGATAGGGATAAAATAGGCGAATACATTTACGGCTCGGCCGAGGTGGTTGGACTAATGTGCCTCAAAGTTTTTTGCAGAGGCGATCAGGTAAAGTACGAAAAACTTTACCAACCAGCACGAAGGCTGGGTGCAGCATTCCAAAAAATCAATTTCTTGCGCGACATAGGCGAGGACTTCAACAACCTTGGCAGGGTTTACTTTCCCGATGTCGACTTCAACAACTTTACTCCTGAACAAAAACTCCAAATTGAAGCCGATATTCAATCGGATTTTGACGCTGCACTTTTAGGCATTAAAATGCTGGGTAGCAACTCAAAACTTGGGGTTTATGTAGCTTACCGTTACTACCTATCGCTGTTCAATAAAATCAAACGGATACCGCCCCACAAACTACTTGGTAAGCGTTACCGCATAAGCAATACAAAAAAAATGTTACTGTTGGCAAGTAGCTGGGCCGGAGTAAAAATTGGTTTGATCTAACTCAATTATCAGCATCACATAGTTCGGTAAAAAGCTGCCACCTAATGATTGTTTTGGGCAAGAGTCTTATTCCCATTTAAATAGCACTTGATTATCAAACCAATATTGTACTATGGAATAAGCTGGCAATTAGCACTACTATCACCATCATTTAAAATTAAATTATGTATAACAACAAATTAGCGACTACAACAATTAACTTACATTGTAAAATTCTTCTTTCAAGACCTACACCTTAGCGCTGTTCATAATTCAACTGTAATTGTTAATATTTTTTTTAAACATCAAGCAATTCTTAATAATTGATTATCAATATATTAACATTATATAAAATCACTACTGTCCGACAAAAAAAAGTAGAATAAGGGGGTTTCACCCGAAGGATTCGCCCCCGATGTTGTAGATTTGTTTTGCATACAAAATCACAACATGAGCAAAAATAAGGAAATAAAATTAGT
>JBFMGQ010000058.1:0-2866 GCA_040752515.1 Bacteroidota bacterium
GCCCTGAGGCCCAGGGGATGGCCGCTAAACTGCCTGAGAGAACAGTTCCCCCGCCTACCACAAGATTTATTAAACCAAACTGGTTGGTGCTCGCGCTGTGGCTCTCCGCGTAGTGGGTGGTGGAGCCGTCGGGGCTGGTTATGCTCAGCTTTACCATTACGCTCTGGTTGGCCAGCACCTGCCCGGTGCTGTTGCGGAGCACAGCCTGGTAGCTGAACCCTGCGGGTTGCTGCGCTATGACAAGTGCTACGATAAATGTAAATATTACTGTTAATACTAAAGACTTCATAATCATTGGTTTTAAACTTTTTATCTAAAAATCATTTCATTAAACCAGACACAACTTCTTTGAGCTGCTGAATCTGCCCTTGCAATTCATTTATTCTCTTCTCCTGTGATTCAATTATAGTTTGCTGTTCTTTAATTGCTTCAATGAGCAAAGGAGTTACCTTCCCGTAATCAACTGAAAGAAAGCCATCTTCGCCCTTCAATACAACTTCCGGGAGCACCTTATCAATTTCTTGAGCAATAAATCCTACCTGACGTCCCTTTGTAAAATTCCTGTCAGGGAAAGAACTGTTATCCCACTCGTAGTAAACCCCTTTTAAGTTCTTTACCATATTTATAGGGTTTTCAATAGCAGTAATATTCCGTTTAAAGCGGATATCGGACCATGTGGTAGAACCAGTAGTAATTGCAGCCCCATTTGCCCAAATTGTACCAGCCACCTCTAGAGCATAGGTAGTAGGCATTCGGCCTATTCCTAATCGTTTATTAGTAAAATCACCACCAATAAGGGGCGAGGCAGTATTTGAGTTGTGTATCATCAGGATATTATCGGCATTATTGTACGATGCCTGGTTTGAACATACATTAGCACCAATAAAAACATTCCCGGTACCTGTATTATGATAACCTGCTCCAACTCCAACAAAAACATTGTTATCAGCTCCAGCATCAATATTAGTTCCAGCATAAGCACCAATTAATACGTTTCCTGAAGATGATCCAGTACCGCCGGTACCATAGCCCAAGTAGGTATTGTTAACCCCTGTAGGGTTATTGTAAGCCGCCCAATACCCAACATAGGTATTATTTTGGGAGTACGTAGTATTTGTACCAGTTCCATGCCCTACAAAGGTATTTCCATAGCTGTTCTCATCGGTAAGATATTGCCCCGAGAAATTTCCAATAAAGAATTGGTTAGTTCCCTTTTGATTACTAGTTCCGGCAAGGTAACCAATAGCCAAATTTTGATGAGCAGTTGTGTTCGATTTGCCAGCAGAATGACCAATAAAAATATTCCAATAACCCGATGTGTTATTAAGACCGGCATTATAGCCAATATATGTGTTTATGCTTCCAGAAGTGTTCATCTTCCCAGCTTCGGTCCCAATAAATACATTATTGCTTGCGGTATTTGAATAACCAGAAAGATTTCCAAGAAAAACATTATTTGCACCCGTTAAATTTTTATGACCTGCCTGAGTCCCAATAAATATATTGCTTGCACCAGATGTATTAGCCTTACCACTACCCTTTCCTAAAAAAACATTATAACTTGTTGTATTGCTATAACCGGCTGAGTCGCCAATAAAAACATTACTTGAACCGGTTGAATTACTCCTTCCGGCTTCGTTTCCTATAAAAACGTTACTACTTCCGCTTGTGTTTGCTCGTCCGGCTAAGTACCCCATAAATGCATTATTTGTCCCTGTTGAGTTATAGCGTCCCGATTCATTACCTAAGAAAACATTATTACTTGCCGAAGTATTTGAGTATCCGGCCCGGAGTCCAATAAAGATATTGCTTGATCCATCGATATTTGCATACCCTGCCTGGTAACCCATAAAAGTATTATATGTACCCGAACTATTTGTTCGACCTGCTTGGTACCCTACAAATAGATTGTAGCTAGCGGTATTTGAATATCCAGCATCATACCCTAAAAATGTATTGTAGTTACCTGAAATGTTTGTTAAGCCGCTGTTGGTTCCAAGAAACACATTGTTTGAGCCAGTTGAATTGTTAAACCCGCTTCCAATTCCAATAAATACGTTACTCGAGCCCGAGGTATTTGACCAACCCGTTGTTGTCCCCAAAAAAACGTTGTAGTTTCCGCTTGATGTAGAGTATCCCGACTCAAAACCAATAAAGACATTTTTTAAACCATCGGTTACTGAGAATCCTGCCGATTCCCCGATAAATACATTACGCTCACCGTTGGTTGCATTTGAACCAGCCTTACTCCCAATATACACATTGCCTCCCTTGGTGGTATGAGCCATACCGGCTTGGTAACCAATGAAGGTATTGTCGCTGCCGGTATTACTCAACCCTGTTTGATAGCCCAGGAAAGTATTCCAGCTACCCACATCGTTCATTTTACCAGCTTGATAACCCAACAATGAGTTGTAAAGACCTGTAGTAATGGATTTCCCGGCTTCGTAACCAATTAAGTAATTATCCTTTGTAAGCTGAATTAATTGTGGTGATGACGCCTTAGTTTGATTGGTAAGACCTCCCACGGCAAAACCACCCTTTGCTCCTTTAACAGGATTCTCATTGACGTAAATTCTGGCCGAATCGGGGTTGACAAAAAGCAAATCCTGTGCAACCACCGTTTTGGTCTGGTTGGTTAACCCTCCCACCGCAAAGCCGCCCTTGGCGCCTTTCCATGCCTTCTGCTTAACGTAAACCCTTGCACTGTCGGGGGTTATGCGCAGGTACTCCACAGGACCTGCTTTTGTTTGATTTGTAAGCCCGCCCACGGCAAAGCCCCCCTTGGCCCCCTTGGTTATGGCGCTGTCGGGGATGTTTATCCGAACCCCCTCCTGGTAAACCCCAAAGAGCACCTCGCCCTTGC
>JBFMGQ010000059.1:0-2231 GCA_040752515.1 Bacteroidota bacterium
GTAAAGCGGGGTTGTTATCTAAGACTCGTAATTCCAAAATTTAATATGTTTTCTTAATTCGCTGAGTTCCCGTATGGGAAGCGGGGGAACCAATTTTCCGGGGTGAATCCCGGCACTCAGTTATCCTTCGACGCCAAGGGTGTTAAAAATTAAAAGCCGTCGAGCCCTGAGTACCGGGTAGGGTTATTCTTTCAACCCGAATCCGTCAGCTAACTTCGTAAGCGTTGAAAGATGGAAAGTGTTGCGCTTTGCGTATATTTAGCCCCGGACCCTCTGGTCCGGTTTTTTTATTTAGGTAAATCATCTATTAGGAGGGGAATCTTATGTCAATACCGATTAGGGTGGCTCTTATCGGTTTGGGTCGTATGGGTCAAACCGTGGCGAGGGATTTGTTGAAAAACGCAAGAATAAAGATAGTTTTAGTTGCAACCCGATCTGGCAGTGAGAAAGTGGGAAGAAACTTAGGGGACATTCTTGGACTTCCCTCACAAAACCTTACTGTCCAAGGGTCCGATAAATTGGCCGAATATCTGGATATTTTGCGTCCTGAAATAATAATTGACTTCACAACGCCCGAAGCCAGTTTACATAATCTAAAAATCGCAGCAAAAAGAGGTGTTCATATGGTTGTTGGTACTACAGGATTTACAGATTTGCAAATGGACACTTTACGCTGTCTGGCCAGCAAGTACAGAGTAAGCCTTGTGCTGGCACCAAACCTCTCTACCGGCATTAATATTCTTATGTCTTTAGCTAAAAAGGTCGCAAGTATCGTTCCCGGGTTTGACGTTGAAATTATTGAAGAGCATCACCGTTTCAAAAAAGATGCTCCATCGGGCACAGCAATAAGATTGGGTGAAACGGTAGCCAGGGAGTTAGGCATAAATCCCCGGAAGGGATTAGTTTTTGGCAGAGATTTGGGCAGTAAAGACGATGGAAGAAAAGTATTTATCCATTCGATTCGTAGCGGTGGAATAATAGGGGTACATAAGATAGTTTTTGTCAGTGACAACGAACGGATAGAACTTAAACATGCCTCACTGAACCGGAGTGCTTTTACCGATTGTCTCTTGGAAGTAATTGAATTTGTGCATGTAAACACTCCTGGGGTATATACGGTGGAAAATATTTTGGGTCTTGACTCCTCGGGAAAGCATTATGAAGAAGATATCGTATAGTTTTGGGAAGTAATCAACGATGATTTTGGAACAGTCCAAGAGTATAACAGAAATAAAGCAGCCAACAGATCATCAAAAACAAAGACAACCATATTATAACGTTCATTGTGCGCATCTTAACTCTTTTCCGAATGCTTGTTTCGTCAGAAAACAAAAGTTCCAACTCAACTATTTTCCCAATATGAGATTCTATCGTGCTTACATTTCGTTTTCTTAAATCAATATATGTCTTACCATTTAGCAATGAAATAAAAAAGACAAAACAAACAATTACTCCTGATAGCGCTAATAGTGGGGCGACATATCTAAAAGCATTGTTTTTGATGCTCATTAACCAGCCAAAAGCCGCACAAAGTCCGGTGTTTACATAAAGAAGGTTACTGATTTTATTCCAATTGACTAAGTCCTCATGTTTATACAAATCAATAGCACACCTATATTGTTCTAATAACACTGGGATAATTTTGTCGGTGTTTGTGCTATTTGGGTTCATGATTTTTCCTCTAATCATTGTTCGTAATGATTCTGTTATTTCTACTTTCTTGGCAATTCTAAGTATAAATTCCTTAAATATTAGGTGTCAATATAGAAACAATCGTTCCTTTCGCAATGTGCAAGCTGAACCAGCAACTGCTGAGAATCCGCGTGTGGCACTACAACCTCTTTTATGCGAAAGACGTTCGGGGTACGTACCATTTTATCACCACCCTGGACGAAGGTCTGGAAATAATGGAGAAACTGCGCGGCTACACTTCCGGCCTTGCCGTACCGACCTATATCATAAACGCCCCCAACGGCCGGGGGGAGGTTCCGGTGCTGCCCAACTACATCCTGCGCGCCGATGGAACCTCGGTCAGGCTGCGAAACTGGAAAAATCATGAAATCGAATGCACCATCATTCCGGAGGATGACGAAAGAGCATAACCTTTTACCATCGCGCCGAGCACCTCGTAGCAGTCGCCGTACTTTTCAAACACCTTGCCCGGAGTTTTACTCCCGCATGGCCAATATGTACTGGGAAAGCATGCAGCCTTCCGATCCCAATTCCGGTTC
>JBFMGQ010000006.1:0-28910 GCA_040752515.1 Bacteroidota bacterium
GGGACAACTTCAACTATTGTTTTGAGGGGGGAGGTCTCTTTTTAGTAATGAATTTTAATATCTGATTATCATGCATTTATTGGCGCAGGACTCAATATTTGCATTTTAGTCGGACAATAGTGAAAAACAATAATTAACCAAACCTAAACGCTATGAGAAACAAGTTTTTAAAATTTGCCTTATTGGCAATTTTGGCTGCTGCAATGGCAGTTAGCTGTTCAAAGGAAGACGACGAACTCATCCAGAAACCCACCGAAAGTCAATGGACTGTTCGTCCCGATTTCGCAACACTCGATACCCGCCCGCAAGAGGTTATCGAACAATTCACCCTAACCGAAAAGAATGCCGACCTGGTTAAGGTTGATGAAAATACCCCGAAAGGCGCAAAGTACGCCTTGGTTATTGGAATTTCCGATTACTCTGGAACCCAGTACGACCTTCAGTACTGCGACGACGATGCAACCGATTGGAAGAACAGACTTGTAAAGGAAGGTTACTCCGTTACAATACTGCTTGACCGCAATGCTACCTCGGCCAACATCCAATCGGCAATTAACAGCTTGGTGAGCAAAGCAGCTGCCGGTACCGAGATTGCTTTTTGCTACTCGGGGCATGGAAGCAATGGTAATATTGTTACAACTGACCTATACTACATAAGCAGCTCATGGTTCAAAACCAAATTCTCCACTGCCAAGAGTACCAAGATGATGTTCTGTTTTGATGCCTGCCAAATTGGTGCCATGAAAACTGCCCTAAATGCAACCGGCAGGGTGGTGGCTGTAGCCTCAAGCACATCAACCTACTCCTACGATGGCGATGCCAGCATGAAGAATGGTGTGTTTACCTACTACCAAATGTATGGATTTGACTACAAAGGATACACTTATCTTGAACCCGACTGCAGTTATGCCTGTACCCAAATGAAGACATGGGCATCGGCAAATGGATTAACTGCTGCTCCATCGTACGCTGATTCTTATTCAGGCTATTTTGACCTATAAGATAAACCATTACCAAATGACATGAGCCGGAAAGCAATCCGGCTCATTTTTTTCAACAGCAATAGCTCAAATCACAATACCTTCAATAAATCCTTCATTGTTTAACTTTTCAAGTTTCACATCAACAACCTTTCCTGCAAGGTTTTTGTTGAATGGAATGCCTACCTTTATATAATTATCGGTAAACCCGAACATGGAATCACCTTTGCGAGTCGATTCAATCAATACTCTACGGGTTTGACCAATGTGCTTTATGTAGAACTCCTTATGAAATTTATCAGATAATTCAGTTAAAATAGAAACACGTTGCCTAACCACAGTGGAATTTACCCTACCGTCAAATTCAGCAGCAGGAGTGTTGGGCCTTTCAGAGTAGGGAAAAATATGCAAAAATGAAGGCCTTACCTGTTCAATAAAACGGTATGCATCGGCAAAATCGTCATCGGTTTCACCGGGGAAGCCAACAATTACATCTACACCGAAAAAGGTATCAGGCATTCGGCTTCGGATTAGTTCAATGCGCTCAGCAAAAAGCTCACGGCGGTAGCGCCTGCGCATAAGCGCAAGAATTCGGTTTGATCCCGATTGCAGGGGTATATGGAAATGGGGAAGAAACTTAACCGATTGGGCTACAAAATCGACAATAGCAGGAGTAATTAGATTGGGCTCAATGGACGATATACGGTAGCGCTCAATTCCTTCAACCCTATCGAGCTGTTGAATTAGCTCCAAAAAAGTTTCACCAGTGGATTTCCCAAAGTCTCCGGTATTAACCCCTGTAAGTATGATTTCCTTAACATTTTGCCGGGCAATGGCTTGAGCCTGTTCCACTATTTGACTAATTGGCATGTTACGGCTTTTGCCACGGGCAAGAGGAATTGTGCAGTAGCTACAATGGTAATCGCATCCATCCTGAACTTTCAGGAACGATCGCGTACGGTCGCCCGATGAGTATGCCGGAAAGAAATCGCTAACTGTATCAATATCACAGCTGTATATCTTAACCTGCGATTTTCTACTTCCGTTTCCAATCAGGTACGGCAGATTAAACTTGTCGGCAGTGCCCAGCACAAAATCAACTCCTTCAATTTGGGCAATCTCATCGGGCTTGAGCTGTGCATAGCAACCTACAACGGCTACCATTGCATCGGGCTGTTTGGCTGCAAACTTACGGATTGCCTGACGACACTTTTTATCGGCATGCTCAGTCACTGAGCAGGTATTAATTACATACACGTCGGCCTCCGAGTCGGGCGAAACACGCTCGTACCCCAAATCGGCAAACTGACGGGCAATAGTAGATGTTTCGGAAAAATTCAACTTACAACCCAAAGTATAAAAAGCTACACGTTTCTTCCCTTGGCTCATTGCATAAATTTTTGCAAAGGTAACACATGAAAACCATTAAGGTTTAAGTCGATAGAATTTATGCCAAAAAGTAACTCAATCTATTGCTGCATCACCAGCTGTTGCTTGTAATCGTTATAAAGTGTTCTAATAATACCGTCGGAAATTCCTATGGTTGGAACTATTACTTCCTTTGCACCTGACCACTTCATAACTTTTAGAAAGATTTTGGTTGCCGGAACAATAACATCGGCTCGGTCGGGGTTTAGACTCAGAAGCTTTATCCTATCTTCAACCGAAAAGCCATTCAGAAATTCGTATAATTTTTTTACCTCCTTTTGGGATAAAGGCTCACCCATTGGTTTCCGCGCAAGTTTATAAAGTTTATTGATATTTCCACCAGACCCAATAATTTTGGGCTGATCCTTTTTTTGGACAATCCCTTTAATCCAGTCACGAACCTGATCGAAATCAGATTTTCCAATCATACCCTTGAGAATGCGTAAAGTTCCTATGTTAAATGAGTTTGAAGCTTTAATCCCACCTTTTTCAAAAACAGTTATTTCAGTACTACCACCACCAACATCAACATAAATATAAGGTCTATCGTGGTCGAGCATCTCTGCAATTCCGTTGGCGTAAATGATTTCGGCCTCGCGAGAGCCATCAATTACCTCAATGCTAATATCGGCATGCTTTTTACACATTTCCACAAGCTGGGGTGCGTTACTGCTCGAACGCATTGCCGAAGTGGCACATGCCCTATAAGCAACAACATCCTGCGCTTCCATTAAATTTTTAAAGGCAATCATGGTTTTAAGCAACTTCTGAGCCCTTAACTCGCTGATGTAACCCATAGAAAAGGCATCCTCGCCTAACCTAATGGGTACACGAACAAGAGACGATTTAGTAAAAACTACAGCCTCACCATCCTCCACTACGTTGGTGAGTAACAAACGTGCAGCGTTTGAACCAATGTCAATGGCAGCAAATTTTAATATTTTCATTTTTCTTCTCCGGACTTAAGCTTTTCAATGTATTGATAGTACTTATAGAGTTCCATTTGTGAGCGAAATTCTGGCTCATTCTCCTTGCGGGGCCTAAACTCGTTGGCCCCAACCTGGTTAACCAAGCGCGCTTTAACATTATCGCGAAGGGCAAAGTCCACCACTGTTTTCATTTCCTCAATAAGTGGCTTACTGTAAACGGGAGTAGCCACTTCAATCCGGTAATCGAGATTTCGGGTCATCCAATCGGCCGATGAGATATAGCAAACCTCATTACCCCCATTGGCAAAGATGAAAATGCGTGAGTGCTCCAAAAACCTATCGACAATACCATAAACCTCAATGTTATCACTTATACCCTTTACCCCTGGAACAAGAGCGCAAGTCCCCCGAACTACAAGTTTGATTTTTACACCCGCCTTGCTGGCTTGATAGAGTTTCCTTATCATTTCCTCATCAACCAAGTTGTTAATTTTTCCGTACAGGTAGGCAGGTAACCCTTTGGCTGCATTATCTATCTCCGTATCAATCAATGAGTATAAGCGCCGACGCATGTTGAAGGGAGCTACAAGTAAGTGCTTGTAGGTAAATGTCTTGTAATTCGTTTCCAGAAAGGTAAAAACCTTCAGTATCTCTGAGGTAATACGCTGGTCGGCAGTGAAAAGGTTCACATCGGTATAAATGTTTGCATTTCCCTCATGAAAGTTGCCAGTACTTACCACTGCATACTTGCGCTCTTTGTTTTTTTCCTGTCGTGTAATCAGTGTCATTTTGCTATGCACCTTCAAACCGGGTACTCCGAATATAACGGTAACACCAGCTTCCTGCATTTGTTTAGACCAGTATATATTGGCATTCTCATCAAAGCGGGCACGTAACTCTACTATGGCCGTTACTTTTTTGCCATTTTGTGCCGCATTGATCAATGAATGAACAACCCGCGATTCAGTGGCAACCCTATATAAGGTGATATGAATTGATTTAACGAATGGGTCAAGGGCAGCCTCGCGTAGCAAGCGAACGTAATACTGAAAACTATGGAAGGGATAATGTAGCATAAAATCGTGATCGGACATAACATCCATTATACGAATAGCATCGTCCAATTCCTTTTTGCCAACAGGTTCAAGGGGTTGGTTTATTAGATGATTCCGACCTAAGCTTGGGAAACGGATAAAATCTTTAAAGTTATGGTAACGACCTCCGGGTATTACATAGTCGTCCTCATCGAGGTTGAGCCCTTTGACGATGAATTTGAGCAAGTCGGAAGGGATTTTTCCATCATACACTAGCCTTACAGGCTCACCACGTTTTCTGTTTTTAACTCCTTTTGAAATTTTCTCTAACAGGCTCTCCGATATATCGTTATCAACGTCAAGTTCAGCGTCGCGGGTAATCTTTATAGTGTACGCTTCAAAGGTGTCGAAAGGTAATATTCTGAATACCTTGGATAGGCAAAGCCTTATTACATCATCGAGCAAGATGATAAAACTTTTCTCTTCCTCGTTGGGTAATAGAATAAAACGGTTAACAAATCTCGAAGGAATTTCGATGAGTGCAAACTCCTTTACGCTTTGTTTTTGGCTATTGGTTAACTTGACTGCAAAATAAATGGACTGATCTATCAGTTCAGGAAATCTATTATTTCGTTTTAGTATAATAGGTGCCACAAATTCCGAGATGTGGTCGTCAAAGTAATTATTGAGATATTCAACTTGCTTCTCCGTTAATTGTGTTTCGTTAATGAGGTAAATATTCTCTTTTTTCAACTCATCAATTATATTCTGAAAAGTACTATCGAACATTTTTTGATAGTCGATGACTATGCGTTGAATTTTCTCAAGGATTTTACGGGGATTATCGCCCATAAACTTTTTAGCGCCTTTTTCATCAACCAGTAAACGGCGCAAGGTAGCAACCCTCACTCGGAAAAACTCATCGAGATTGTTCGAAAAAATCCCAAGAAAACGTAAGCGTTCAATTAGTGGAACTGATGGATTTTGGGCTTCTTGTAATACTCTGCCATTAAATGCTAACCAACTTAGCTCTCGGTTAACTAAAGGTATTTTTTTGGGTGCCATGTATATCAAATATTTCGGGCAATATTATATTATTAACCCTTATCTGGTTAAACACATATGTTAAGAAAATGTTAAGCCTACCAGTCGAAACTCCTAAAAACTGAACTTACTTTCTCGGCCGAAAGTTCACTCCACCGGCTAATATCAAACTCAACCCCCACAAGCCCTGATGTTGGTAGTTCATGAATATGATTGGCAACAAACCTATTAACTAGGTATGTCAATGTTGGGTTATGCCCAACCACCATAACACACTGATGAGCATCGGGAAGCGACTTTATCATTTCCAGTAATTCCCCTTCATCGGCCTGGTAAACCATTGGCTCTATTCGGATTTTATCATGGGGAAACCCAATGGTTTCGGCAAAAAGAATTGCTGTGTGAACCGCACGGTTGGCCGAACTGGTAACAATAAGATCGAGCCCTTGTACCTTTGGGGCAAAACTACGTGCGGTATTAACAATGTCGCTAATCCCCTTTGCCTTTAACGCCCTATCCTTATCGCTTTTGTCGGCTTCGGCCCACGATGATTTGGCGTGTCGGAGTATGAGCAACGTTTTTGCCATTTGTAAATTAATTTTTAGTTAAAGCAAATCGCTAGCCAATTCGGCCAGGTAACTACGTTCGCCTTTAACAAGATTTATATGAGCAAAAATATCTTGTCCATGCATTCTATCGCTTAAATAGGTTAACCCATTCGACTTCATATCGAGGTAAGGGTGGTCTATTTGATGAATATCACCGGTAAATACAAATTTAGTTCCCTCTCCGGCACGGGTAATAATTGTTTTAATCTCATGGGGAGTTAGGTTTTGAGCTTCATCAACAATAAAGAATACGTTCGATAAGCTCCTTCCTCTAATATATGCCAATGGTGTAATTACTAATTTATCGGTTCGTTGCATTTCTTCAATATGCATGTAATCTTTACTTGTAGGTTTAAACCTGTTTTTAATTACGCCTAAATTATCGAATAGGGGCTGCATGTAAGGCCCAATTTTTTCGTCAACATCTCCGGGTAGATAGCCAATATCTTTATTTGAAAGGGCAACAATAGGACGAGCCAGTAGTATTTGATCGAACTGATCTTCCTGCTGCAAAGCAGCAGCCAAAGCCAAAAGAGTTTTTCCGGTTCCTGCCTTCCCTGTAAGCGCCACCAACTGAATTTCGGGGCGCAACAAAGCATCGAGGGCAAATGTTTGCTCAGCATTACGGGGTTCAATTCCGTATGCCTTAACCTTCTCCACACGGTCAAGAGTATCAGTTGCCTTGTCGTAATGCGCAAGCGCACTCGACTTATTTCCTTTCAAAATGAAATACTGGTTGGCGTAAGGTTTTAACTTCAAATCCTTGGCAACAAGTTTCTCATCGGAATTGTATAGCTTTTGTATTAATGCATCATCTACCTTCTCAATAACTTCAATTTCCTTTTTCAGGCTATCAATATCTTCCACTTTATCGTTTAGGTAATCCTGTGCAACAATTCCCAACGATTTTGCCTTCATTCTCAGGTTAATATCCTTAGTAACAAGTATGACTGGACGTTCGGGATGTTGCTTAACCAAATGAATGGTGATGGCTAAAATTCTGTTATCGGGTGTAAACTCAGCAAACGACTCCTTCATTTCAGGAGGCATAGGCTTACCGGTTTCAATTCTCAGTTTTCCTAAATTTTTACCCAAGGGTAATCCTCCATTGAAAAGTTTATCGCCAGCAATTTGATCCAATTCCCTGACAAACTCTCGAGCATGGTAATTAATGAGTTCATTGCCTTTTTTAAACTTATCGAGTTCTTCAAGAACCACTATTGGAATTACAATATCGTTATCCTGAAATTTATACAAACACTGAAAGTCGTGTAGAATGACATTGGTATCAATCACGAAGATTTTATTCAATTTTTTCTTAGCCATAGTATTGTGATTTAAAAATTCATCTAAATATATGAAAAGATGCGCCAAAACAAACATTTGCAGCTTAAATATTTGTTAACCGTTAGCTAATAAGTTTTGAGCAATAAAATCACTAAACTTGCACCAAAAACTAATTGAAATGACCTACCAAGAAGCCCTCAATTATATCTACTCACAATTGCCTATGTTCCATAGGATTGGTAAGGCTGCATATAAAGCAGATTTGGGCAACACCCTAAAGCTTGATGAGTATTTTGACCACCCCCATCGAACCTTTAAATCCATTCATGTAGCAGGGACAAATGGCAAAGGAAGCACATCGCATATGCTTGCAGCCGTGCTGCAAAAAGCGGGTTATCGGGTTGGATTATACACATCACCTCATCTTAGAGATTTCCGAGAGCGAATAAGGGTTAATGGCGAAATGATACCCGAATATGAAGTCGCCTCTTTTGTTACCAAGCATAAAGATTTCTTTGACCAAATCAAGCCTTCGTTTTTTGAGATGACGGTTGCATTAGCTTTCGATTACTTTTCCCACATGAATCTTGATATTGCCGTTGTTGAAGTTGGACTGGGGGGACGACTCGATTCAACAAATATTATTAACCCTATACTTAGCGTAATCACAAACATAGCATTGGATCATACCGATTTGCTGGGCGACACTTTACCAAAAATTGCTGCTGAAAAAGCAGGTATTATAAAACCCAATACACCGGTTGTGATAAGTCAGTACCAACCTGAAGTTGAAGAAATTTTTATTGCTAAAGCAAAGGAACAAAATTCACCCATATCTTTTGCTGGCAAGGAAATAACAATTAGCCAACAGTACACTAAATCCAACAATCTACAGTTTTTTAAACTTATTGAAGGTGACAAAGAAATAAACATAGAATTAGATTTGTTAGGTATTTACCAGCGTAACAATCTTCCGGGTGTTATTAAGGCAATTGAAATACTCAGAGATACCAATTTTGCAATACCCGATAGCGCAATTGCCGATGGCCTTAAAAATGTTCAATCGTTAACCGGCCTTATGGGGCGTTGGCAAAAAATTTCCGAAAACCCTCTAATTTATTGCGATACAGGCCACAATGTTGATGGAATCCAGTATGTGGTTGACCAAATAAACCACACCCCTCACAATAAGTTACACATGGTAATTGGTGCAGTCGCCGATAAAAACATAGATGGAATGCTGGCCCTCCTACCCAAATCTGCTACCTATTACTTTACCCAGGCAGCAATTCCAAGGGCCTTAAACCATGAAGAATTACAGAAAAAAGGAATGCTTCATGGATTAAGGGGGAATTCTTACCCTAACGTAGCTATGGCTTTAACCGCAGCAAAAAAAGCAGCCAATTCAAACGACTTAATTTTTGTTGGTGGAAGCACTTTTATAGTCGCTGAGGTGGTATAATTATTTATGCTGATTATCAATAGAATCAAAGAATTCAAAACATTTTCTTGAATTTTTTTCAAAAAATATTTTGAAGATTTCAAACTTTAGTATACTTTTGCATCGCATTTCCAACGGGGAATGACCAATAAAAACATTAAAAAATATTAGGGCTCAGTTGGTTCAGAGCATCCCGCTTACGGCGGGAGGGTCACAGGCTGAGATGAAATATTGGGAGCTTAGCTCAGCTGGTTCAGAGCACCTGCCTTACAAGCAGGGGGTCACAGGTTCGATCCCTGTAGCTCCCACAAAGCCTTCGAAAACCACGAAGGCTTTTTTTGTATGCCATACACATACATCATATACTCACCCTCCGCCGATAGGTTCTACATCGGTTCAACTGCCGATGACTTACTTCAGCGCATCAGAAGGCACAACGCAAACCATAAGGGGTTTACCGCCAGGGCTAACGACTGGAGCCTGGTTTTCTGCGAGCAGTTCGAATCCATCCAGCAGGCCCGTAGCCGTGAGCGCCAGATCAAGGCCTGGAAGAGCCGCAAAAGAATAGAGGCGCTCTGCGGGTTCCGTAAACCTTAGAGATCCGTGGGTTCAGAGCATCCCGCTTACGGCGGGAGGGTCACAGGTTCGATCCCTGTAGCTCCCACAAAGCGATAAGCCCCGATAACATTCGGGGTTTATATTCAAGTCCTTTACCTTACGGCTAGGGCATATTCATTCTTAAGCTCGTAAAATAGTTCTTTTACGCTAACTATCTTGGTTGATAAAAATGCATTTGCACCGGCAAAGGCATATCCATTCTTTAAGTTTCCCTTAAAAGCATTATATAGAGCAGTAATAATGCAATATGGACTTGATGATATTTCGCAGGTTTTAATGCACTTGAACGGACATCGAATAGGTTGTTTAAATCCCTTTTTTACTTTTTCTAAAAAATCGTTACCAATAGCTCGGCCAGGCATTCCCACTGGACTTTGAATAATCTCAATATCTTCCTCTTTTGCATCGATATAAGCTTGCTTAAATGCTTCGGAAGCATCGCATTCCACTGTAGTAACAAAACGAGTTCCCATTTGAACACCCGATGCACCAAGTTTAATGAACTTATTTATATCATTTCCGGTATAAATACCACCAGCAGCAATTACGGGAATAGGTTTACCTTGCTCATATTCAAACTCTTTTACAGCATCAATAACTTCGGGAACAAGTCGATCGAGCGAATAGTTTTCATCAGTTATATGATCGCGTTTAAAACCCAAATGTCCACCAGCTTTAGGCCCCTCCACAACAATAGCATCGGGCAAATATTTGAAATCGTTCAGCCACTTGCGGCAAATTAGCTTTGCAGCCCTTCCTGATGAAACAATTGGAACTAGTTTAGTAACACTTTTATTATCAAGGTATCCGGGCAAATCGAGAGGCAGCCCAGCCCCGCAAAAAATTACATCAACTTTTTGCTCAATGGCAGTTTTCACCATATCGTCATAGTTCGACATGGCCACCATAACATTTACACCAATTATACCATTGGTTTTTTCTCGGGCCTTGCGGATTTCAACTTTTAAACCCTTAATGCTTGCAGCGATGTAATCATCTTCATGATTTTTATAGAGTAGCCCCAGCCCTGCACTTGAGATAACACCAATTCCGCCTTCGTTAGCAACAGCTGCGGCCAAACCCGAAAGGGATACTCCAACGCCCATGCCACCTTGGACAACGGGAATTGTGGCAACCAAGTTGCCAATTCGTAAGGGGTTCATTTTTTCCATATATTTATGATTTTATGTTAAAACCCCAAACGTTCAGTTTATTTTATTTGTGTGAGGTAATAATACAAAGAACGATAGATTAATCGATCTTATCGCCCTAATTCAGTTAATTTATTCCAAGAAAAGGTTAATAAAAGCTTTTGATATAAGCTAAAGCACATTTATTACCTGCTCGAGCTTTACACCACGAGAGCCCTTGACTAAAACAGTAGAGTTAGTTAAAGGATTACCCCTCAGATAATCAATACATTCCTGCACGGTATCAAAGTAATGAGAATGGTCCTTAAAATCTGCAAAGCCTTTACCTACAAGAATTATTTTATCAAAATTCATACTACTAGCAAGAGCCATTATTTTTTTGTGTTCATCGGCACTATACTCGCCCAATTCAAGCATTTCGCCAAGAATTACAACCTTGGAAGGGGAATTTAATTTTCCAAAATTTTTCAATGCATGCTCCATGCTCGATGGATTGGCGTTATATGCATCCATAATCACAGTGTTATTTTGTGTTTTTATTAGCTGGGAGCGATTATTCGATGGCACATACTTTTCGAATGCATCAATAATAGAATTGATATCAACGCCAAAATAACGACCAACAGCATAGGCTGCCATTACATTCTCTACGTTATAGTTTCCTACTAAATTGGTTTGGATCCTAACTTTCTTTTCTTTTTCTTTTATGGAAAGCGATAAAAAGGGATTTGTATTAGTTTCATCAATTATACAATCGTCAACAAAATTTGAGTACGGTATTGTGTTCTGAGCCTGGTATCTATTTAAAAGATCAATAAGTATGGGGTTCTGATGATTATAAAAGATAGCCCCCCCTTTTGATACTAGATATTTGTATAGTTCACCCTTAGTGTTTTTAACACCTTCAAAACCACCGAAACCGCCAAGATGAGCTCTTCCTATATTGGTAATTAAACCGAAATCGGGTTCTGCAATTTGACATAGCTCATCAATATCACCCGGGTGATTTGCTCCCATTTCCACAATTGCAAACTCAACTTCAGGTGTTAGCGATAGTAAAGTTAAGGGAACTCCAATGTGGTTATTCAAATTACCAACTGTTGCTTTTGTCCTATACTTTTTCGAAAGAACAACAAATAACAATTCCTTAGTTGTGGTTTTGCCATTTGAACCTGTAATTGCTAAAATCTTTGCATTTAACCTTTGCCTATGGAAATTTGCAAGCTTTTGAAGAACTTGCAAAGAATTGTCGACCAACACGCAACCCTTGGCTAGGTAATTAGCATTATCAATAACAGCCAATGCTGCTCCATTCTTTAAAGCATCGGCAGCAAAAGCGTTACCATCGTTATTCTCGCCTTTTAAAGCAAAAAATATTGATCCCGCTTTAACATCGCGGCTATCGATGGTTACGTGAAATGAACTGGTGTAGTGTTTATAAATGTATTCAATCATAGGTTTAGTATAAAAAGAAAACCTCATAAATATATGAGGTTTTCTTTTTATATTGTTACTAACTTAACTAATTACCGCCAATTCGCTCACCGCGTTTTTTTGCTGATTGGGCACCAACAGCTTCCATAGCGCACCGGAAGCCGATATCGTTGGTTGATGAAGCCTCATCGAGGAACCGACGAGTGCCTGGGCTTAGCCAGTAAGCCCTATCCTTCCACGAGCCGCCCTTGTATACCCTAACATGGTCGTTAATGAGTGTAGTCATGCCAACGTTCTTCTGTTGGGCATCACCTTGATAGTACATCCTGTCGGAGTTTTTCTCTTTAATAGTCTGTCCATCTCTGAAATCAAGGGTAGATGCAACATCACCATCCTTGTAGTTGATATAGTATGATTTATTGTAATTCTGGCGATTAGCTGCTTCTTCCTCGGTAACCTCGCGATATGGAATACGGCCCAAACTATCTTTTTTAGCATAATTGCCATCCAAGTCGTATGGGGTTTTGAAAACATTACCGCGGAATGGGCGTATTTCATCAACATCCTCAAAGCTTAAAGGACGATACACGTCGAGTACCCACTCGTTAACATTACCAGCCATGCAGTAGAGGCCATAATCGTTAGGCCAGTATGATTTCACAGGGCCAGGGAATGTATTTTCATCATTCAAATTACCAGCGAGCCCCATATAGTCGCCACGACCACGCACAAAGTTAGCCATCATTTGACCACGGACTTTTGACTCAGGATTTCGAACGTTATGGCCATTCCACGGGTAAATACGACGTTCAACCATACGTTCATCGTATGTGTTACCTACAAGGCCTGAAGCTGCAAATTCCCACTCGGCTTCGGTTGGGAGGCGATACTTGGGAAGCAAAATACCATCTTCAAAGCGAACGTGACGCCCTTCGGGTTTTTCAGGATCAAGACTAGGTAAAAGTTTTTTTACGCGAGCATCGTACTGACCTGAAAGGTAAGCCTCAGTGCTAAAAGCATCAGCTCCTTTCTGAGCCAAATCAAATTCTATAATGCCCTTATCAACCAAAAGGCGTTCATTTACCCTATCGGTGCGCCAAATGCAGTAATCGTTTGCTTGAAGCCAGTTAACGCCTACAACAGGATAGTCGTTATAGGCAGGGTGCCTGAAATAGTCGGTTACAAAGGGTTCATTGTACCCTAGCGGTGACCGCCAAACAAGTGTGTCGGGTAAGGCATTCTTTATAACCTGAGGATAGGTTGAGTAAACGCGTTTAATCCAGTGCAAGTACTCACGCCAATCGACGTTGCTAATTTCGGTTTCATCCATGTAGAATGATGTTACCGTTACCCTGCGGGGCTTGGCATTCCAGTCGTACATTACATCCTGTTCCACTCGTCCCATGGTAAACGTACCACCTTCAATAAATACCAAACCAGGGCCAGCTTCAGGTTGCCAGTTTTGAACTACCTCAAAACCGCCATTATCTGGACTGTTATATTCCCAACCGGTTTTTTCGGATGCGTTACTACCACCCCCTTTACCACCAAACAAACCACAGGAGTTGAGACCAAAAACACCGGCTGATGCCAATAATAAGATTCTATACTTTAAGCTCATAGCTGTACGGATTTTCTCATTATAATACAACTCAAATATATAAATAATATTTTGTACCACACCTAAAATGTGCATAAAAATTTAAAATTTTGGACATTTAATGTACCTAAATTTCTTTTTACCCCTTTTATACTCAAAATTCCAACCTAAGGTTACCTCATGCGATGAAGTTGGTAATCCCCTGAGTCCATACTGCATTATGCTGAAATCGTAACTGTAACCTATTCGGAACATGTAATCGGCATAGCCTAAGGTAACAACAAAGGAGTGACTATTTAAACTCAAATTCTCTCTAAACCAAAGTCCTGCTACTGCCCAGTTCTTGGAGAGGTAAAAACCAACGTTCAACTGGTTAAAATTCAGCTGTTGTATGTAGATTATGTTGGGTGATAAAAGCAAAACCTCCTTGAAACGTTTCCACTTATAAAGATTAAAATCGGCTCCAAGGTGGAATGTGTACTTGCGGGGTATATATGCCCTACCGCCAGAAAAACTAGCCTCAACGGGTTGAAGTATATGATGCACAGCAAAACCTCCATAAAAATTCTCATAATCAGCAGCAACTCCTAAACCAATATCGTAATTCCATGTTGTATAGCCCACGGCATCGGCTCCACCGATTATATTACCAGCCGGATCGATCATATCGGGGAAAACCAAACCTGAAAAACTCCGAGTACGAAAAATAGCGGAGGTTTGAAGTCCAAACCTTACATGTGAATTATACGTAGGTTGAATTCCATAGGAGTATATAAGATCGACTGTATTCCTCGAAAAAACTCCTTTCCCCTCGATATCGCTAATAATGTTTATACCAAAGCCGCTTCGACCGGAGGATTGCGAACGGCTACTACCCAAAGACCGTTTCCAGCTTGGCCCAAAATCAATCCTTCTATCAAAACTTACCCCAAAGGTTGAGTATGGCATATCGATCATGGTCCACTGGTTGCGATATATAATTCCAAGCCTCATTTCCTTTGCTGCTCCAGCATAAGAGGGGTTTAACATGGTTGGATTAAAAAAAACTTGTGAAAATACAGGATCTTGCCCTTGTGAATTCTCAAAACAGAGCAATAATACAAAAAGTAAAAAAGGGCTAATCCAACTCTTTAGCGTCATCTAAACCTATTTGTAATAATAACTAACTTTTATCGTTTTTTATTGTTAGAATCAAACGTAAAGGTAAAGCAAAGTTTTGTTTCTTTGCAACACATCAAAATATTATGCGAACAGTTTTTTTCATCATATTATTAACATTTCAGTTCATTCACTCATTTTCACAAGAATTCCAAAGAATTCTTGAATGGGTCAAAATCGACGATAAACAGGAAAACTACATTTGGTTCAAAGGCGAAGATTTTCCTGACCCTTTTAGCAAAACCCCATACTATACAGAATTAATCCCCATAACCGATAGTAAGGAGTACAACGTTGAAATATTGCAGTATAAATGGGTGTCGCTTGAAAAAACTTTTGACATTGATATCGATGTAGCAGAAACAAATTCTACCGTATCTAATTTTATAATTGGTGGAAAAAAGTTTCTTGCTTTCTCATTGCCTGCCTTAAGAAAAAATTCAATGGGGACTGTTGAAAAACTTGAATCGTTCTCATTTCGGATTAAGCCACACCCTTTACCTGGATCTATCCAGAAAATGAAAAATCAAGATATACCTTCAAATTCTATTCTTAGCAACGGAAAGTGGGTTAAGGTAGGCGTGGAAAAAAGTGGTATATACAGAATTGTTTTCGAAGATTTGATTAAGTATGGCTTTAGTAATCCTGAAAATATAAGTGTTTGGGGTAATGGAGGAAAACAGTTGCCCTATATGAATAGCCTAAATACCCTTGATGAATTGTCACCAATACCTATATATATATCGAAAGGGAACGATGGTATCTTTAATCAAGGCGATTACATTCTGTTTTATGCTCAAGGTCCGGAAACGTTAGCCTACAACCAAATAAATGATGCATGGAAGTGGGAGCAACACGGTTACACTAAAACCATATACTACTTTTTAACAACCAGTCAACCACAAGCCATTATCAGTGATGCCGATACACCCCCAGAAGCCGAAAACTATTTAACAAATGCTTTTGACCACATAACAACCTTTGAGCGTAACGATACAAACCTGGTGAATTCAGGGCGGGAATGGTTTGGAGAAATTTTCGATCTGAAAACCACCTACAGCTATACGGTGCCAGTTCCTCTTCCCTTAAATAACTCGCCTTTTAAGGTTTGGATTAGAGCCGCCGCACGTTCTTCGTCACCGTCGAGTTTCTCTTTGGCTAACAATGGTTCACTAGGAAGTATAACATTGGGTTCAGTGGTCATTGGCGATGAACTGGCCAATGTGGTTTCCGTAAACGAAAAAGTGTTTCTGGGTAACATTTCTGGCCAAAATGTTACGTTTGACCTTACCTACAATAAATCCAATTCAGGTTCTGTTGGATTTCTTGATTTTATATCTATCCAAACCCGCCACAGCTTATCGTACAACAACGCTCAACTAATTTTTCAGGACTTCCAATCGGTTGGAGCAGGTAAAATAACCAAGTTCAGTATTAGTAATGCAAACAGTTCGGTTCAGGTTTGGGATATCACTAAAATTAACGAGGCAAAAAAAATTAACACCACCTACTCCAATGGTACTATAACATTCAAACAACCCACCGATACTATTAAAACGTTTATTGCCTTTGAGCCCGATAAGGCATTCAACGTTACATCGTATGCTCCGGTTGCCAATCAAAATATCAGGGGTAGCGGTTTCTTTGATTACTTCATAGTAACACACCCGAGTTTTAAGAGTTACGCCGAAGAGATAGCGCAACTTCACCGGCAAAGGAGTAACCTTTCGGTTGCAGTTTACACAACCGACGAAGTGTACAACGAGTTTTCGGGTGGCAACCCCGATGTTGGGGCTATTCGTAACATGATGCGATACTTCTATAAATCGGCCATGTCGGACGAGGATAAGCCCAAATATCTACTTCTGTTTGGCGATGGTTCATTCGATAATCTTTCCATCAAGCCAGGAAATACCAATTACGTGTTAACCTACCAATCGCCACGGTCGATAAACAGGGTTGAGTCGTTTGTATCGGACGACTTCTATGGATTGCTCGATGACAACGAAGGCGAGGCATCCGGTTTTCTGGACATTGGAATAGGTCGCTTACCGGTTAACTCAACCGAGCAAGCAGCCAATGTTGTTGGCAAAATACGACGCTACTTGGAAAACGAGGATATTGACGATTGGCAAACCAGGCTGGTTTTTATTGGCGATGATGAGGACGGTAACGTTCACATGCAGGATGCCAACACGCTCGCAAAGTACATTGAAACCAACTACCCTGCCTATAATATCAAAAAAATATTTTTTGATGCATACCAACAGGAGATTTTCTCGGGCGGTCAGCGTTACCCCGATGTTACAAGTGCTATCAACTCTGCTGTTAATGATGGGGCATTAGTTGTAAACTATACTGGCCATGGTAACGAACGTTGGCTTGCTCACGAAAAGGTTTTAATGCTTAACGATGTCCTTTCTTGGAAAAATTCTAAACGTCTGCCTTTGTTTGTAACTGCAACCTGTGAGTTTAGCCGTTTCGACGATTACCGCATGACCTCCACTGGGGAATGGATACTGCTTACCCCAGGCGGGGGTGCCGTAGCGTTACTTTCTACCACCCGACTGGTTTACTCAAGTCCTAATTTCACCCTAAACTACAACTTTATTCAGCAACTATTTAATACCGATGCAAATGGCAACTATTTCCGGCTCGGCGATTTGGTTCGGATAACCAAGATACTTTCCGGAACTGGTTACAACAAGCGTAACTTTACTCTTTTGGGTGACCCTGCCCTAATGTTAAAATACCCGCAACACAATGCCATAATCACACATATAAACCAACGCCCCATTACTGAACCCACCGACACGCTTAAAGCGCTCAATAAGGTAAACCTAAAAGGTATTATCGCCGATAATAACGGGATAAAAGTTGAGGGATTCAATGGGCTTGTTTCTGTAACCATTTACGACAAAGAGCGCGAAATAACCACTCTGGCAAACGATGGTGGCTCTCCCATGACTTTCAAAAGCCGCGAGAATGTCATTTTTAAGGGTAAGGCAACTGTTAAACAAGGCGATTTCAGTATCGATTTTACCGTACCAAAAGATATCAACTACTCCTACGGGCCTGGCAAGATAAGCATATTTGCAACTGATGGAGTGATTACTGCGTTGGGTGTTCACGATTCCATAGTGGTTGGGGGTATTGGTACACCCGAGAGTATCGATAGCCAAGGCCCAACTATAAATATTTACCTAAACGACTCCAAGTTTACCAATGGCGGGATTTGTAACCCTAACCCATTGCTGCTGGTTTACCTTTCCGATTATAGTGGAATAAACACAACCGGCACTGGCATTGGCCATGACCTTACTGCCATATTAACCTATCCAAATGGGGAAATTGAAAGCATCAACCTGAATAATTTTTACAAAGCAAACACCGATGACTATACCCATGGGAAAGCAGCATACCAGCTCACCGCTTTAACTCCAGGTACATACACCGTTGAAGTAAAGGCTTGGGATACCTTTAATAATAGCAATACTGGCTCAATAACTTTCAGGGTGATTGACCAAAATAAATTTGCGCTGGAAAACTTCTACTGTACTCCAAATCCTATAACCGATTTTACGCACTTTTACTTTGAGACTAACAGTAACCAGACAAATCTTGATATCAAAATTGATATATACAATGTTAACGGCACCCAGGTTGCCCAGCTGGTAAAAAAAGGCATATATGCCGAAGGCTATAGAATTGGCCCCTTTGAATGGAACGGGCGTAACCATAACGGAGCCAAACTTGCTAAAGGGGTTTACTTTGCTCGCATAATTGTTTCATCAGGTCAAGCGGAACAAGTAGCTACCACAAAATTGATTATTCTTTAACTCGTTGCTTTATATCTATTTTGCTATACAATTTTTATAGGCTTGATAAGAAACAATAATAAGGAAAATTCGACGTTAATGTTAGTTACGGTATAAATGTTATTTTTGCAAACTCATAATAGTTAAGTTGATGATTAAGAAAGTTTTTGGAATTGCTACAATTCTTCTTTTAGGATTTCAGCCTTTGCTTAAGGCTCAGTTCGATAGCACAATATCGCTTTCGGGCGGTTTAAATGCATTACGGATTGCCGTTCCTTTCCTAACCATTGCTCCCGATTCAAGGAGTGCCGCATTAGGTGATGCTGGGGTGGCCTCGGTGCCCGATGTAAACTCACAGCACTGGAATCCTGCAAAATTCCCATTTGTTGAAGGGAAAAAGTGGGGTATGGGTTTTTCCTACACGCCTTGGCTTAGGAATCTGGTTAACGATATCAACCTTACCCACCTTACCGGTTTCTATCAAGTAGACAGGATGCAGGCCATTAGCGGATCGTTGCTCTACTTCTCAATGGGTGAAATAACCTTTAGGGATAATAATAACAATTATATACAGGCCTTTAATCCCAACGAATTTGCCCTCGACTTTGCATACTCCCGGAAGTTTTCCGACCATATTGCCGGAGCCATGGCTTTCCGTTATATCCGTTCCGATTTAACCGGCAATTTTACAACCACCGGTACCGGAACAGGCAAAGCAGGAACATCGTTTGCTGCCGATTTAGCAGTTTATTACCAAAACAACATAAACCTTGCAGGAAAAAACGGCGAAATGGCAATTGGGGCTAATATCTCAAATATTGGGACAAAACTATCGTATAACGAGGATCCTCAAAAAGAGTTTATTCCAATTAACCTGCGGGTAGGTGGAAGGGTGTCGTTTAATATTGACCAATACAATGGTTTTTCGTACCTGCTGGATTTAAACAAGTTACTTGTTCCTACCCCGCCCCTTTACAACAGTCAGAACGAGATTGTAAGCGGAATGGATCCAAACGTATCGGTTGTGCAGGGAATGATTCAGTCGTTTTACGACGCCCCGGGTGGTTTCAAGGAGGAGATGCAGGAAATATACATTGCAACTGGCATTGAGTACTGGTATGCCCGTCAGTTTGCCATCAGGGCAGGGTATTTCCACGAAAGTCAGAATAAAGGGAACCGCAAGTATATCACCCTTGGTGCAGGTTTACGTTACAATGTTTTCAATATCGATTTCTCCTACCTAATACCAACCGGAGGGTTCAATAGTCCAATGGCCAACACCCTAAGGTTTTCTATCTCATTTGAGTTTGAACCAACCAAATCAAGAACTAACAGGGAAAAGTAATGGATTTCAGGATTGGTTTTGGCTTCGATGTTCACCAGTTGCAGGAGGGACTACCCTTTTGGCTGGGAGGTATTCAGCTTGAACATACCAAAGGCTCTTTAGGCCACTCCGATGGCGATGCCCTAATCCATGCCATTTGTGATGCCATGCTGGGTGCTGCCAATTTGGGTGATATTGGTCTCCATTTCCCCGATACCGACCCATCGCTAAAAGGGATCGATAGCAAAATATTACTCCGAAAAACAATGGATATTGTTGCCAGTAAAGGCTATTCCATTGGCAATATCGATTCAACCATTTGTCTCCAACGCCCTAAGGTAAAAGGCTATATCCCTCAGATGCAAGCGGTGCTAGCTAAAACTTTAGGCATCGATCCTCAGCAAATATCCATAAAAGCAACCACAACCGAAAAACTCGGCTTTGTAGGACGCGAGGAAGGTGTTTCGGCGTACGCAGTAGTTCTCCTAAAAAAGGATTAACTATTAATATGACAACCGGCAACGAATTACTTCCCAAAACCTTAGTTCTAGGCGCAAGTCAAAAACCTGAGCGCTACTCATATTTGGCAATACGTAGTCTCCGCAAACACGGCATTGAGGTAGTAGCTATAGGTGCTCGAAAAGGAATGGTTGATGATGTGGAAATTCAAACAGAACTTCAAGATATCTCTGATATTCACACCGTAACCCTATACCTTGGCCCTCGTAATCAAAAACTTTACTACAGCTATATTATCAACCTCAAACCTAAGCGCATAATCTTTAATCCAGGAACGGAAAATCCAGAACTGGAAAAGCTTGCCCGTGAAAACGGAATTGATGTGGTTGAAGGGTGCACTCTGGTTATGTTAAGTAACGGAACTTACTACGAATGGTAAAAGTTATTCAGAACGAAAACGACCTCAGCAAGGCTCTGAGCGAACCTGCTACCGCTATCTATTTTAACTCACAAGCATGTGGGGTTTGCCATGTTATGCTGCCGCAACTTGAACAAATTGTTGGCAGTGAATTCCCTAAAATGAATATTTACGTGGTGAATGCCAACGACTCGCCCGAAATATGTGGGAAATTTTCGGTTTTTACCTTTCCTACCGTACTTATATTCTTTGAGGGTAAGGAATCGTTGCGTATGGCACGAAACATTAATCTGGCAACGTTTAGGCAAGCGGTTGCTCGCCCCTACTCCATCTTATTCGATTAGGGCCTATCGAATACGGCACTCACAAATGGATCGTTTACCTGACCCGAAACGCTATACTCCCAATCCATGGTCTGGGTAGCTTTATGCCATACTCCCCTGCCGGATATAAAATACATATCGCTATTGGTGCTTAGCACCGAAAAAACTGTGTCCTTAAGCTGAACATAGGTTTCCACGTCTAGCCCAAGGTTGTAAAGGTTGTAAATTACGTAAGTTGAGCTATCGAGCTGAGTGTACCTATCAATACTTACGTTATATGATCTGAACTTTGTTCCCTGGTAATTTTCGCGACAGCGCCAAACACCGGTAACGCCCTCACCGCTTTCATACTTATCGCACGATGCTCCCATAAGCAATGCCACGATTGCCATGAGCGCAAATTTTTCAGCTATTCTTTTCATCTATTCAATAATTTATAGGGTGATGAAGGGTATTATCCCTTCACCACCTTATCTATCAAACTATCATCGGCAATGTTAGGCAGGGTAACCTTTAACAGGGGGGTACGCTCCATCTCACGTTTAATGGCAAACATAGCCCCGCTATTTCGGGCCCAGCTTCGGCGGGCAATACCGTTGTTAACATCCCAGTGCAGCATCATTTTCAGGCGACGGTCGGCAGCATCGGAGCCATCAAGTGTAAGGCCAAAGCCACCGTTAATAACCTCGCCCCAGCCAACACCCCCTCCGTTGTGTATTGATACCCAAGTGGCACCACGGAATGCATCGCCAATCACATTATGGATTGCCATGTCGGCTGTAAAGCGAGAGCCATCGTAGATGTTTGATGTTTCGCGGTAAGGCGAATCGGTTCCCGAAACATCGTGATGGTCTCGACCCAGCACTACGGGTGCTGAAATTCTGCCCTCACGAATGGCCTTATTAAAAGCCTCAGCAATCCTGATACGTCCTTCGGCATCGGCATAAAGGATTCGAGCCTGCGAACCAACCACCAGGTTATTTTTTCCGGCCTCGCGAATCCAGTGTATATTGTCCTGTAGCTGTCCCATTATCTCGGCAGGGGCAGTCTTTGCTATCTCCTCAAGCACCTCAAGGGCAATGGCATCGGTAGTAGCCAAATCCTTCGGATCGGACGAGGTGCACACCCAGCGGAACGGGCCAAACCCGTAGTCGAAGAACATTGGCCCCATGATATCCTGAACATACGAGGGGTAGCGGAAATCGCCATTGGGTTTTAGTATATCGGCACCGGCACGACTACTCTCAAGCAGGAATGCGTTACCGTAATCGAAAAAGTACATGCCACGGGCAGCCATAGTATTAATAGCCTTCACATGGCGTCGTAAACTCTCATAAACCTTTTCCTTAAACAGTTCAGGCTGCTCAGCCATCATCCGGTTCGACTCCTCAAAGCTGAGGCCAACGGGATAGTAACCACCGGCAAAGGGGTTATGGAGCGAGGTTTGGTCGCTACCCAAATCAACATGGATATTCTCCACCACTAAACGTTCCCAAAGATCCACAATATTACCCTGGTATGCCAACGATACGGCCTCCTTGTTGGCCGATGCCTTTCGGATACGAGGGATAAGCTCATCGAGACTGGTGTAAACCTCATCGACCCACTTTTGGCCATGCCGAACCTCTACGGCCTTGGGGTTAATCTCTGCAATAACACCAACCATTCCGGCAACCACGGCAGCCTTTGGCTGAGCGCCCGACATTCCACCCAAACCCGACGAAACAAAAATCTTTCCTCGAAGATCGGTTTCACCCGGTTTCATATGTTTGCGGCCAGCATTCATAACCGTAATGGTTGTGCCATGCACTATGCCCTGAGGGCCAATATACATAAAAGAGCCTGCTGTCATTTGTCCGTACTGGGTTACCCCTAAGGCGTTATAGCGCTCCCAGTCATCCTTACTGGAGTAGTTGGGAATCATCATGCCATTGGTAACCACCACGCGCGGCGCATCGGGATGCGATGGGAAAAGCCCCATGGGATGTCCTGAGTAAAGCACCAGGGTTTGCTCATCGGTCATCTCGGCCAAGTACTTCATGGTTAGGCGGTACTGCGCCCAGTTCTGAAATACTGCTCCATTTCCACCATAAGTTATTAGCTCATGCGGATGCTGGGCAACCGCATAATCGAGGTTATTGCTTAGCATTAGCATGATTGATGCGGCCTGAACCGATTTGTGGGGAAAATCGTATATGGAACGGGCGTAAATCTTATAATCGGGACGGAAACGGTACATGTAAATGCGGCCGTACTCCTCCAGTTCACGGTAAAACTCCTCGGCCAAAACAGCATGATGCTTGGGAGGGAAATACCTTAAGGCATTCTTAACCGCTAACTTTTTCTCCTCGTAGGTTAGGATTTTTTTACGCTTTGGCGCATGGTTTACGGTAGGATCCCATGGTTTGGGTGCGGGCAACTCATCGGGTATGCCCTGCAGAATATCCTTACGGAACTCTTCAAGTGTCATAGTTAACAATTTTTACTCTTAACCGCAAAGGTAGTAATTTTAAAACGATTTCGGGCGAGGGAGGTGGATAAGATTGTTAAGCTGTAATAGGAAGTTAGAGGAAGTTAGAGGAAGTTAGAAGAATGGGTGGAATGAATCGGAATGAGACGGAATTATTCGGAATGAGAAGAAATTATAAAATGGGGGCAGCTAAACCATCTAAGGAATGCTCACTTACATAAAATCTCAATAAACCTATTGTTGTTTTGAGGTAATGTAAGTATTTTTAAATGTAAATAATAAATGCTGTTCAAATAAACAACAACTTCTTCCCATTGATATAAAGAAATGCTTTTTATGATAATACTTTACTGCAGCAAAACTTTGCCTATTGAATAACTTAAAGTTATATATACAACGATACTAAATAAAACCCAAATGATTATCACTTTTTAAAAACGATATAGATAGAAAAAGAAGAAGATATGAACACAATTACAATAACCGACTGCGAAGGCAATGTGCTGTATAGCCTTGAGCAGTGTGAGATGTTCCCCAATTACATTGCGGTACTAAAAGATGCAATTGCACAGGGTAAAGACCTAACGGGCTTGTGCATTAAAAACCAAAACATCGGTAATGTTGTATTCCAAGGAATCACTCTTAACAATGCGGTGTTCGAGAATTGCAACCTTCATAGGACGGAGTTCATTGAATGCCAAGCTAATTCTGTTTGGTTCAATAACTGCAACCTTGACGGGTTTAAGGTCAAAAAGACAGACCTTGCCAATGCTCATATTGATAAATGTAGCATTATCAAGGCACACTTTACAAGGACAACCCTTCATGAATCTTCAATATTTGATAGTAATTTGTACGCTGCCGTTTTCCTTAAAACACAACTCAATAATGCTAGGTTTCATGATTGCAACCTAGAAAAAGCAGAGTTTGAAGAGTGTTCACTGGTTGACGCAGGATTTTACAATTTATCTCCAACCTACCAATGGATTAACGATGTACTATTCTCAAGATGCAGATTAAATGACTGTAACCTGAGTTCGCTGAAATCCCTCTCGATGCTTTTCATTCGGGAAAGCAACATTGAAGATGCAGAACTTCAGGAACAAAACTTTACTAGGGTAATCAACACATACACTAAAGTGCTGTATGCTATTGAATCCGATACGGTTTGGTGGGAAGACTTTAGGGGAAACTTTGAACAGTTTAAAGATATGGTTGAGAACGACACAATGGAAAACGGTAGAAAATATTACCTTGATGATTTTTTGTATGACGAGCTAAGCAAGGTAGTATGCTACCTTGAGCAGTGGCATAAGGAACAAAACCTCCAATTTTGATTTGCACTGTATTGCTGATTTTTTTTTTACATATGTTACTCGTATTCAAAGGCCTTGGCTGTTGTTTCGGAATAGCTTAAAGTGATAATACTTGGATTTGTCGGAGGGTAATAGCGCTGTGTATTCCCATTTCGAAGCTCAAAAAGGCTACCCGGTAAAGTTTACTGGCAAAGGCGTTAATTAGTTGGTATAAAAGCCTGCTCTTACCGGCTCCCTTATCACCCCGGATAACTATTGAATAACGGTTTCTATCGTATTCACCGAGGAATTTGCCCAATTCGCCATTAAGCTTGTAAGTGCGCATGGCGCTCTTTCTGCTAAAATTGATGAGTCCCAAGAAATTATACTCATCGTTTTTTTTGTTGTTTTTTGGAACAAAACCAAAATTTTTTATTATACTTGTAGCACCCTTAACTAGGTAGGCAACCTCTGCGGTTCGGCGCAGTTTGCTAATCCAGTTAAGGGCTTTTTCTTTATCTACCCATAAAAGATGTTTTTTATGTATCCAGTATATTAGATGCTTAGCCTTTCTATAATGGACCGACCGGATACTGTTGATTTGGGTATTGCTAAAGGTTTTCACATGTAGCGCAACAACAAAGGGTTCGCCCTTTTTTTCTATCTCAAGCATTACAACAAATGCTCCTAGTTGTGTTGCACTACTAAAAACTGCAACAGGGTTTTGAATTAGGATTGGAAGATTTCTTAGCTCAAGCAGCTCAAACTTATGTTCCTCCTGCATTGATTTCCTTAGCAACCTTGATGCCGAGAGTTCTATTTCAAAGTTAGAAACACCTGCATCAATGAGTTTTTCACTGGGTTTAACAAGTTTTAAGAAATGATTTTTGGACAGCTCGTTTTGGGAAAGAAGGACTAAATCTTGGTTAAACCTTTTGTTTACCTGGATTAAATCAATATCCACTGTTCTCCTTTCGTTTTCCGTTTCCCTATGCCCGTCAAGGTTTTCAGGCGCTACACCATTACCCATTAAATCATGGGTAGAACTCATGTTTTTTTTGTATTTTTTTGAGGGTAAAGTATTGCTTTCGGAATTTTTTTTGATCTATATTTGCACCGTTGAGGCTTTCTATTATCCTCGGCAGCAATTGGAGCTGCCCTGGCACTGATAGAAAGCCTTTTATTTTTTACTCATTCCATATGTTGCTATGAATTGCTTTGGCTTCGCCGAGCTCGCAAAAAACGCTCGGTTCAGATTGTATCTTTGACATATTGGTCATACCCTTTGCTGCACCGCTAAAAGGGCTGCAGACATGCTAATATGTTCTTTGCATCCAACGCATTAAAAACACATCATACACGCTATAGCTTGAACCAGTTGAGCCAAGGCTTTCAAGTATCATCTCTTTCTCCAGTAGGGCATCGAGCATCCTGCGAATGGACGAGGGTGTACCCAGCTGATGCTTCACAAGGAACTCCCTGCTATATATTTGCGAAACAGATTCCTCCTTGGCCAGGGCAAGTAGAAACTCCCATTGCTTACTGGTGATTAAATTTCTATACTGAAGGTATATGGGCTCATTCTCCTTAAGCAACGCTAAACACTCGGCCTTCACGGTATCCAAGTTAATTTTTCTCAACGAATATAGCCTATTGCAAAGACTCTGCGTGTAAAATGTATAGCCCTTTGTCCATTCCAGCACGTAATCGATGCTTTCATCATCTATAGTCCTTTTCCCTTGTTCAAATTTTTCACGAATGAAATTTCTGTACGCTACCCTTTCAATAGCCTCAAGGTTCATGAAACGGGTACTGGAGTAGAATGGTCTATTGGCATTGGCAAAAATATCCATTAGGGTATGCCTTCGACTACCACTAAAAATAAAACACACCTTGTTAAATTGTTGAATATATGTGCGGAGTATAGCCTCCACGTTTTTCTCAGGGTAATGAGCAATTTGCTGAAACTCATCAAGGGCTACCACAACTGGCAGCGGTTGGTCATTGACAAAAGCGAACAATTGCTGCAGCGTATACTCCTTGTCGCTTTCGGATTGGTAGTTAAACTGCACTTGAGGTGTGCCAGTGATGGCATCGAACGAGAATATAGGACGTAAACCCTTTAGCAGTTTTAGGAAACGCTTCCCCACAGGGGTTCTCTCGGGAAACTTATTGATTATTGCAGCGGTAAGCAACTTAATGAAATCAGAGAGGTTACGTGAGGAGTAAATATCCACGTAAACCGTTCCGTAGTCACCCCTTTCGCCAAGCAATTCGAAAAAACGAAAAATTAACCCCGTTTTTCCCAACCTACGTGGCGATATCAAGGTTGTATTCACATTGCTCTGTACATTCCTGAGCAGGATGTTCAGCTCATTATCCCGGTCGCAAAAGTACTCCTTTGAGATATAGCTATTTACCAAAAAGGGGTTAATATACTTTACCTTGGCCATTTTACTATTTTTTGCTAATATAAGCAAAAAAAATATTATGCAAAATGCATAACGCAATTTGCGTAACGCATTCTGTAAAATGAATGGTTTTATTTTAAGGTTTTCGGATTAACTGAAGCCTTTCAATCCACGCACCCGCACGGGGTGCGACATTAGCGGTAGCCCCTCGTGTGCCTTCCGCTTACCCAAGCGGTTGTAATTGCTTTGGCTTCGCCGAGCTCGCAAAAAACGCTCGGTTCAGATTGTATCTTTGACATATTGGTCACAACATCTCTTTCTGTATGTTCAGCGCATCGTCAGTTGTGAATTGCTTTCAGATTGTATCTTTGATATATTGGTCACAACTGATGTTCGTATTTTTTCCATGTTACTATGTTGTGAATTGCTTTCAGATTGTATCTTTGATATATTGGTCACAACCGCATCCCGTGAAGGGACCTGTCCGTACAAGTTGTGAATTGCTTTCAGATTGTATCTTTGATATATTGGTCACAACATGGGGCCGCCGGGACTATACTGCTATACCGTTGTGAATTGCTTTCAGATTGTATCTTTGATATATTGGTCACAACAGTACGTGGACAAACTGAATAAGGCCCTGAGTTGTGAATTGCTTTCAGATTGTATCTTTGATATATTGGTCACAACTCGCAGCGGTTGAACAGCGATATAGGCTACGTTGTGAATTGCTTTCAGATTGTATCTTTGATATATTGGTCACAACGAAATTCGGGTTTATTCCTCATCCACTCCAGTTGTGAATTGCTTTCAGATTGTATCTTTGATATATTGGTCACAACCCGGACGATTAACGTTACGTCCGTGTTCGAGTTGTGAATTGCTTTCAGATTGTATCTTTGATATATTGGTCACAACCGAATAAGGATAGACTAATGCTCACAAGAGTTGTGAATTGCTTTCAGATTGTATCTTTGATATATTGGTCACAACCTAATGCCCATCGTATAAAACATTTGTCTGTTGTGAATTGCTTTCAGATTGTATCTTTGATATATTGGTCACAACCCGATGCACGCGACCCCGACAAAATCATTAGTTGTGAATTGCTTTCAGATTGTATCTTTGATATATTGGTCACAACTTATTCAAATTGACCAAAAAATCCAGCCTTGTTGTGAATTGCTTTCAGATTGTATCTTTGATATATTGGTCACAACTTTCGCTACCTGGTTGCCTACGGCGATCCGGTTGTGAATTGCTTTCAGATTGTATCTTTGATATATTGGTCACAACTTTGGAACAATCGATAAGGTCTGGGAGTGTGTTGTGAATTGCTTTCAGATTGTATCTTTGATATATTGGTCACAACTCTATAGCAGTAGGCATTGCCGGTGCCGCAGTTGTGAATTGCTTTCAGATTGTATCTTTGATATATTGGTCACAACAGGTTGGTGCGCTATTCATGGAACCAGGTAGTTGTGAATTGCTTTCAGATTGTATCTTTGATATATTGGTCACAACAACTTAAGGCTGACATTGAAGCCCAAGTTAGTTGTGAATTGCTTTCAGATTGTATCTTTGATATATTGGTCACAACTTAATAGTTCATATTGTAAAAGAAAAAAGTGTTGTGAATTGCTTTCAGATTGTATCTTTGATATATTGGTCACAACAGCG
>JBFMGQ010000006.1:29010-31183 GCA_040752515.1 Bacteroidota bacterium
AGTTGTGAATTGCTTTCAGATTGTATCTTTGATATATTGGTCACAACTTAATAGTTCATATTGTAAAAGAAAAAAGTGTTGTGAATTGCTTTCAGATTGTATCTTTGATATATTGGTCACAACAGCGACCGCTAAGGCTGGTATTGACGGATGGTTGTGAATTGCTTTCAGATTGTATCTTTGATATATTGGTCACAACTACTCAGATGTATATACACTGACAAAGTCAGTTGTGAATTGCTTTCAGATTGTATCTTTGATATATTGGTCACAACGGCTTACCGTAAGGGATACCGCTACATTGTGTTGTGAATTGCTTTCAGATTGTATCTTTGATATATTGGTCACAACTGGCATGGGTGATATATTCCGAACACTTGGGTTGTGAATTGCTTTCAGATTGTATCTTTGATATATTGGTCACAACTACCGCTCTGACGGTATAGGGGTGGCGAGAGTTGTGAATTGCTTTCAGATTGTATCTTTGATATATTGGTCACAACATGACGCTGAGCTGAATGTGGTGCTATCGGTTGTGAATTGCTTTCAGATTGTATCTTTGATATATTGGTCACAACGCTGCACCTGCCATCATCGTGCTTACCGCCGTTGTGAATTGCTTTCAGATTGTATCTTTGATATATTGGTCACAACCGTAAAACAATTGAAGACCTCGAAAGGGAGTTGTGAATTGCTTTCAGATTGTATCTTTGATATATTGGTCACAACGTAATTCTAAAATGCATCAATTACGACATAGTTGTGAATTGCTTTCAGATTGTATCTTTGATATATTGGTCACAACGCTAAACCCGGTTGACTGGCGAGCACTGAAGTTGTGAATTGCTTTCAGATTGTATCTTTGATATATTGGTCACAACGCTCCGCGTCATCGGCAGGCTCAACCGCCAGTTGTGAATTGCTTTCAGATTGTATCTTTGATATATTGGTCACAACACGAGAAGCTAAGACTAATGGCTAAGGAGAGTTGTGAATTGCTTTCAGATTGTATCTTTGATATATTGGTCACAACGATACTATTCGGATTAGCCCATAACTATCAGTTGTGAATTGCTTTCAGATTGTATCTTTGATATATTGGTCACAACTTCACCAGCCCCATAACCCACGACTTCACCGTTGTGAATTGCTTTCAGATTGTATCTTTGATATATTGGTCACAACAAATACTCTTTATCTATTTCAAAGCCAACAGTTGTGAATTGCTTTCAGATTGTATCTTTGATATATTGGTCACAACTGTTGATGTTAACAAACTGATTAACTACTGGTTGTGAATTGCTTTCAGATTGTATCTTTGATATATTGGTCACAACAGGCAGCCGTTAGGTTTGCTGAGGCGCATAGTTGTGAATTGCTTTCAGATTGTATCTTTGATATATTGGTCACAACGCACAGTATTCGGACGTCTATGCGGTGGTAGTTGTGAATTGCTTTCAGATTGTATCTTTGATATATTGGTCACAACGGTGCGTTTAGCATCATGAACGAGGATTACGTTGTGAATTGCTTTCAGATTGTATCTTTGATATATTGGTCACAACTAGTTGTAGTAAGGAACATTGCCATTAAGCGTTGTGAATTGCTTTCAGATTGTATCTTTGATATATTGGTCACAACTCGCCCTTGTCGTACTCCAATGACGTATTAGTTGTGAATTGCTTTCAGATTGTATCTTTGATATATTGGTCACAACGGGGGAGTTCATGGCATGGACGGAAGGGCGGTTGTGAATTGCTTTCAGATTGTATCTTTGATATATTGGTCACAACTGCTTAGTAGCCGCTTTAGTACTGTCTTTTGTTGTGAATTGCTTTCAGATTGTATCTTTGATATATTGGTCACAACGTCTCACTCCATATAAATAACCGTTACCAGGTTGTGAATTGCTTTCAGATTGTATCTTTGATATATTGGTCACAACATGAGGATGCCGTGATTGAGCGTATGGCTGTTGTGAATTGCTTTCAGATTGTATCTTTGATATATTGGTCACAACGACGCACTGATAAGAATACTCGACTTATGCGTTGTGAATTGCTTTCAGATTGTATCTTTGATATATTGGTCACAACTGATGTGCGCCGTAATGCATTATTTGCACAGTTGTGAATTGCTTTCAGATTGTATCTTTGATATATTGGTCACAACC
>JBFMGQ010000006.1:31283-121489 GCA_040752515.1 Bacteroidota bacterium
ACAGTTGTGAATTGCTTTCAGATTGTATCTTTGATATATTGGTCACAACCTAACGCTGGAGCAGATAACGCAGCGTTACGTTGTGAATTGCTTTCAGATTGTATCTTTGATATATTGGTCACAACTAGAGTTGTTTACTATCCCAATACGTATAGGTTGTGAATTGCTTTCAGATTGTATCTTTGATATATTGGTCACAACCGTTGCAGATTATATACGTAGGGCAGCACTGTTGTGAATTGCTTTCAGATTGTATCTTTGATATATTGGTCACAACTATGGTCGTCGTTGTAGAAATCGGAGAAGGGTTGTGAATTGCTTTCAGATTGTATCTTTGATATATTGGTCACAACACAAGGTTAAGGGGAGCGTAAGCGAGTTCGGTTGTGAATTGCTTTCAGATTGTATCTTTGATATATTGGTCACAACAAAGAAGCATCAGGCTTGTACTAACAGACGGTTGTGAATTGCTTTCAGATTGTATCTTTGATATATTGGTCACAACTTTACCAAAAATATTATAATGCTTGCCACTGTTGTGAATTGCTTTCAGATTGTATCTTTGATATATTGGTCACAACATATGAGCCAGGAGGAAAGCGGGAGTATCGGTTGTGAATTGCTTTCAGATTGTATCTTTGATATATTGGTCACAACGCGGCTGTTGCTGGTGCCCAGTAGCGGTAGTTGTGAATTGCTTTCAGATTGTATCTTTGATATATTGGTCACAACTCCGGAAGCCGGCGAAAGCCTTAGCCTCAAGTTGTGAATTGCTTTCAGATTGTATCTTTGATATATTGGTCACAACTCGAACATGATGACGAGGAGGACGGATATGTTGTGAATTGCTTTCAGATTGTATCTTTGATATATTGGTCACAACAATCTATACCCTTCTGTATAAGCCTAACCTGTTGTGAATTGCTTTCAGATTGTATCTTTGATATATTGGTCACAACTCGCAGGTAATGTATGCTTGCAGCGATGCTGTTGTGAATTGCTTTCAGATTGTATCTTTGATATATTGGTCACAACTAAAGTGTTATTTGAATCACTTTATTTTCGGTTGTGAATTGCTTTCAGATTGTATCTTTGATATATTGGTCACAACTCGGGGGTCATAGTTTGCCACAACCTTTTTGTTGTGAATTGCTTTCAGATTGTATCTTTGATATATTGGTCACAACTGGAAATGCCAAAGAATTACGCGATGTTGCGTTGTGAATTGCTTTCAGATTGTATCTTTGATATATTGGTCACAACATGCTCCATATCACCCCGAACGGGCTATGCGTTGTGAATTGCTTTCAGATTGTATCTTTGATATATTGGTCACAACGTAGGTGAAGCTATCTTTTTGAACCTAAGCTTGTTAAACCAGTATTTCGAGTAAAAAAAAGTGACCAATAGAATATCCACAGAAACCTTTTTCTGTGGATTTTTTATTTCTACTATATGACTTTTCTGATTTAAATGCTTCAGCTTTTAAAACAGCTCCAGCTGCTGAGGCTCTGGGCTCGCTTTAATGGGTTTGGTGGAAAGGAAAAGCTCCATGGAACCAAATTGCTTGTCGGTTATACACAGTATTCCCACATAGCCGTTGGGAGGAAGAAAGCTTTTAACGCGCTTAATATGCACGTCGGCATTCTCGCGGCTTGGACAACAACGAGTGTATATTGAAAACTGGAACATCGAGAAACCGTCTTTAAGTAAGTTCTTGCGAAACAGCGCATACTGTTTGCGCTCCTTTTTGGTTTCGGTTGGTAAATCGAAAAACACTAACACCCACATAACTCGGTACTGGTTTAGGCGGTTAAGAGTGGTCATAGATGTTTTGGAGTTGAACCCCGACAGGGTTCAGAACCGTGTCGGGATTTGTATTGAAATCACGAAAATGTTGGATACAGTATTTTACGACTAGCACCATCGAAGCATTCGTAAAGCGATGATGTTGTTCGTTGAGTGGCAATCATCAGGGGGCTGCTTTTACTATCAATAATCACATCCATTGCCGGAACTACAAGGAGTTTTGCTTTTACTTCTTTAGTTAACTGTGTATAGTCAGAACCCTCCTTAACTATTTCAAGAACAATTTGATCCACAAAGGGCCTGTATGGTTCCATGATATCATCGGCAAGGCAAAAGGCATTGTAACGGTTATGATGGTGAATTCCCAGTGTAGGGAGCAGCCCGCTAGCCACCAGGCTACGGGCAACCACCGCGCGGAGTATGGCATAGCCATAGTTAAGCAGATTATTGGGTTCATCCTCGTGCCTGCCCCGTGTAAAAATAATATCGTTGATGTAACCCATGAAAAGGTTTTTCCAGTAATAGGCAGCAGCACGACCCTCGTAGTTATCGGGGTCGCCACTCCTTACGCTTCGCGCCCAGTAAAGCATGGGCTCAACATCAACCCCAACAGATTTAAGGAGTGCTGCCTGATTTTGAATTTTAGCCTGCACGGTTTGCTGCCATAGCTGTTTTTTTAGTGGGACGCTTGCTGTGAGTTGTACGGCAAAACGTTCGCTTTGAAGTGTGTTGGATTCCAAAGGGTACAGCAATCCCGATGGCATGTGCCTATCATCAGTGGTAATTATTGCTGCGTTATTGGCCAGTAGCTTATTGAGCAATACATGGGTTATGGTGATTTGTGGTGAGTCAAGAATAACTACTCCAATATCTTCAATAGGTATTGATTTGCTTTCGGTATCACCATTGGGGAATTCAACAACCATTTGCTCATCCTTAGCCTTTAAGTAGGCAGGGTTTCCGAAATAAAGGGTGCGTTTTATCATATTTTATTCAATTATACCCCCTAGCGGGGTTTAAAACCTATTTACTTTTATACCTCTGGCAGGATTTAAAACCCTGTCAGAGGTCAAGAATTATATCAAGGTCAACTATTTTCCGATGAACATCAATAAAATTCTCTTTGCCACCAAACCACTCCAGCACGGTTTCCCTATCAACCTTTGTTGGCTTTGCGGAGACAATACTGCCATACGACGACCAGGGGTAATCCCTGTAATCGTTGGTAAAGCCATGGTGAACAGGATTCTGATGTATATAAATTACAAGGTTCAGGAAATATCTCTCGGAGGTTATTTTTAGGCGATGGAAGGGGCGTTCAAACAATGACCCCGTTCTATGCTGCTGCTTGTTAATTGCTTGTGCGTACGAATTAAATAGGTGAGAAAAATATAGATGCGGCGGCTTGATGGTTTTATAGTTAACCCAGCCAGGGTTTAGAACCCTGACTGGGTTGGGTAGCGACGTAACGATTATCTCGTTCTCCTCCTTTATCCGCACCAGCAAATGGAAATGGTTGCCCATCAAGCACCAGGCAAAGGTATCGGCAATTGGGGTAATATATTTATCGTAAAGCCTCAGAAAATACAGATAGTTCTCAGCTGCATAAAATAATGGAGTACCGTTAATCCCGCGGTTGAAAATGTGGTAGTAACAGCCGTGCTCCAATGGTATATCCCGGGAATTTGGCATGACGATTAATATTTTTTTGACCAGAACACTGACAGGGTTTTAAACCCTGTCAGTGTTATTCCAAGCGGTAATATTTCCAATACAATCAATTTTAACTTTTACTGGATTTAATGCTAATAATCCATTTATGCTCGCTATTCTAAAAAATCGTTTCGACATTTTCGCGTTTTCGTCATTAATAATTTCCGTTTCTAAATGATGCCTAAAATTGTAATCGTTACTACCAAGTTTTTGTACCCTGTATAATTTATTGCTTATAGCTTTGTAATCATTATTAGTCATACAATCAGCGAATTCTTCCCTAGTCATACCAAGGACAAACATCTCATTCTGCTGCATGCTCAACTCCAAGGTCAGGTTAGGCGATGGTAGTTTTTCAAGGAACTCTTCGGGGTAAGTTCCATCAGGTTTTTCCTGGATTTTATCCCAAACCTCATTTGTATTTTTGATAATTACAGGGAACCCGAATTTCTTTCGCTCAACCGCATGCCAAAATGTGCAAACATGTTCATGCTTATTACCCTCGGAATCGGTATAGATTGCAATGTGATGATTGTTTCCGGGTTTTACGAAACCAATATTGTTGCCATTCTCATCCTTTTTTACAGGAACTACGGCCGAGAGGCCTGTAAAACATCGAACTGTTTTAATAGGAATTCTCTTACTCTCATTTAGATATATTGGTGAATTTTCAAGATTCTTTAAGTTATCAAGTGCCCGCTTAACATCATCCTTGTATGATTTCCCATTCTCAAAACCTAAATTTAACCTTCTTAATATTGCTCTTTTCACACCATCATCGACAATAGAGTCTAATACTTTCTGAATTTTATCTACCTCAATTTTTATTTTTGCTCCTGTTTTTTTATCAGTTTTTTCTTTAATTTCATACGTTTCCTTGCCTGTAAATAAAAAACCTTGCGTGCCTATTCCAATTTTATACTTCTTAACAACCTTATCTTCAAATATTATTTGTTGAGTTCTTGAATCTTTTTTATACCGACATATTATGCCATAAACACCTTCTTCATGTAGTTCCCCTCTGGGAATTAATATTCCTGTTTGAACAACCTTTTTATTACCCTTTTTCCCTACCTTCCTTTTACCAATAACCGCAACCTTTTTACCTGCTTTAAACGATACCAGAATGCCTGCTACTTTATCCTCGACCTCCTTTACAGTAAAAGGCTGTTCACTTACTATATATTTTTCGAGGAGTGAGAGCTTTTCTTTGAATTGAATTGATCTTTTCTCAACATCTGCTATCAAATCTTCCTTGGTTTTACTTGAGTTTAAGGTATTAAAACGCTGAATGTACCCCTGCTTTGTGCATGCAATGACAAGTGCGTCTACGGCATGATGTCTATGGTCATCGCGTTTACTCCATCCTGTAATAACCTCTTTACTATGCTTATTCTTGCCGTGCTCGCTTTCCCACTCCACAAATGATGTTAACCCTAATTCTTTATACTTATTGAATTGCAAATTCATGGTCACATCGTCCCAGCCCCATAGCCTCCTTAGCTCTGCGGTAACACTGCCTGATGTAGTCCAAACGTTATGCGATATTGTTTGAAGTATTTCCCTTGCTTTTTTTGCAATATACTGGCTTTCCCTTAACTGTCGGTCAATAAAGTTGTCGGGTATTTTGCTTTCGGTCATAAGCAACTTATCGCGCTTTGCCTTACTTATAACTTTATTGGCATAAAGTTTTGCTACCCTCTCCAGGTAAGCATTAAATACCTCAGTGGGTTTTGATTTCATAAAATCGTAGGCGGTTAAATCCCCCTTCCCTGTGTTACAATGGCGATGCGCAAGGGTTTTATTGCTTTGTGAGTCGTCAAATAGTTTCGATTTCGGAATTATATGTTCAATATCAACATCGGCACCCTTAATTGCTTCAACCAGCGAAATTGGCTGGCCACAGTATATACAAATTGCGTTTAACTTCTTATCCTCATTATCCATTTCCTCATAAAGGCGCCATTTAAGAATATTATTTCGGGTTGCTCTCAATCCAAACTCTTCTAATTTCTTAGAAATTTGAGCATTCTCTCTTTCTTTCTCATTATTTCTTTTAAAAGTTTCGTTACGTTCCTCCTTGCTTTGCTTAAGCTCTCTGGCTAGTTCAACCCTAATTTCATCGGGTTTTCCATATTTATCGATAATAGCATTGACAACATTTACCATTTGGTTTAATATTTTTTCCACAATGGGTTGCCTGAGCGAATTTTTTGGAATAGGCTTTAATTTTTCCTGTAGCTCTCTTTTTAGATTCTCATCTTTTGTAAGTGAATTTGAATGGTTATAACCAGCATAGCACATGGCCTCGCTATACCCATCACCCTCCATAAGATAAGGCAATATTTTTCTTAAAGTTTTTGCCGATTTATTGCCAAAACCCTGTTTTGTAAAATCGATACTGGCAAGTTTATCAGCAATATCCTTTTCTATTCCGAATTTATCCTGTAAAACCCTGCTGCACTCATCCTGATCAGGGATTGAGTATATGGTATGCCACAATACATATAGTGGTTCCTTTTCAATTTTAGGATGAATGTATTTTACTGTTTTTTCGTTTATTACTTCTCCTGTGGATTTATCGTATAGGTAAGTGTTTTTAGTTGTTTCAATAATGTCGACTTCAAACTTTACAAGATGAGCATACTTACTATAATCATCAAAACAATTTAAAATTGCACACTTGGTTATATTACCAGTTATTCCTTTAGCCAACTGCTTATTGAAAAAACATTCATTTTTCTTTAAGCCTAGGATTCTAACAATATCTGTGGTGGTCAACTTTTCATTATTATCCAGATGCTCAAAAAGTGCCCTTTTCTGCTCAAGGGTTATTTCAATGTTATTTCCCTGTTTATTTTCAATTTTAATGTTATTGATGTTCTCCCAAATCTTTGCATATTGAAAAATTGGGGAACTTCTGGGGGCAACCTTTGGGCCAACAAAGTACTCCTTACCATCGGGCCCTTTTCGCCAGAATCCTTCAAATTCACATACCGACACAAGGCCTTTCTGGGATTTCAATGGCCTTTGGTAATATATTATTTCATCTCGTATTTTTGAGATCAACTCCTCAGTTAAAATATTAGGATAGTGCTTTTTTTGCACATTGCAAATAGTATCAAACTCCTCGATATATGCTTCTCGAGGAAAAACGTTTTCTTTAACTCTAAAAAACTGGTCGTTTTGTAATTGCTGGTAAAAGTACTGTCCAATGGTTAAATTTTGCTCTTTAATTAGTTGGTGGCGACTTTTAACTTTTGCCACATACTCAGTATCCTTTTTATCCAAATTTGAGTCGCTTCTGCTGCTCTTATACCCTCGCTTTTGATTCAACCACAATAGAATTCTACCTAACTCTGTAAGTGATACTTTTTCGGTTGCAGCCCTATTCCTAAGCTCCCAAAGTTGCATCTTCGGAAGCCCTTTTAGTTCATCGGTTGGGTACATATTGTGCTTAATCAACTCTTGTACTAAGTATTTTCTTCGGAGTTGATAGCGGTCATAGCCCTTTCGCATTGTTCGCATTTGCGTTCGGATAGAGTTTCTACTTTTGCCCGTTCCTTTTTCAAATTCTTTTCCTTCGTTTCCTTCGTAAGGAATAATTCGGCAACCTAAACCCAGTATTTCGCGCTTAACATTTCCATTAATCTCATTTTCACTAATCAACGCCCAGCCAATTGATGCGGAACCTAAATCAAGTCCTAAAATTCTTTTCATAACATTTGCATTTTTATCATTATCAAATTATATTTGTATTACAATCTGAAGCAATTCACAATAAGGATTATTCCGTTGTGAAAACATTTAAGGCGGGGCAACTCGCCTTTTTTATTTCTATCCCTTTTCATTGCCAGCTTTTCCTAACATAAAATTATGAAAATATTTTACCATTCGAAAATTCATTATGGTTAAATTATCCATTTTTCAAAATTCTGTCTTTCTGACATTATGACAGGCTGTTTAATAACACTATGTATTCCCAATATTTGTTAAATCAAACAGGCTTTTGTGGCCTGTTTAAAATCTTTGCTTTAACTTGTGCATGATTTTTGATACCTATGGTACCGAAAATATTAACCTTAAAACTATACAGCGATGAACATCAGCAAAAAATGGATTGTGGCAGGTATTGTTGTCCTGCTGGTTATCTTTATTTACAGCTCCATTAAGGGTACATACAACAACATGGTAAAGAAAGATGAGGGTGTAAAGGCGCAGTGGGGTAATGTGGAAACCGCCTACCAGCGCAGGCTCGACCTTATTCCCAATCTGGTTAGTACGGTAAAAGGGTACGCTAACTTCGAACAGCAAACCCTCACCCAGGTAATTGAGGCCAGGGCAAAAGCCACCAGCGTAAACATTAACCCCGATAAACTTGACGAGCAAAGCCTAAAACAATTCCAGGCTGCCCAGGGTGAACTAAGTAGTGCATTGGCCCGTTTAATGGTTGTGGTAGAGCAGTACCCCAACCTTAAAGCCAGCGAACAGTTCCTCAACCTTCAGGCTCAGCTGGAAGGAACCGAGAACCGTATTGCTGTTGAGCGCCGTAAGTTTAACGAAGTGGTTCAGGATTACAACTCCTACATCCGCCAGTTTCCCAAAAATATCTGGGCTAGCCTGTTTGGCTTTGAGAAGAAGGGTTACTTTGAATCCGAAGCCGGTGCCGAAAAGGCTCCTAAGGTTGATTTTAGCAACTAGCAGCAAAATACAACCATGAAACCAAAAGATTACTTCACCCCTGAGCAACAAAGGCAAATAGTTGAGGCCATTGAGGAGGCCGAAAGGCAAACCTCGGGCGAAATAAGGGTGCATGTGGAGTGGAATTGTAAGGGTAGCCCGCTGGATAGGGCTGCCCGAATTTTTGCCACGCTCAAAATGCATAAAACCAAACTGCGCAATGGCGTACTGTTTTACCTATCAATCAACGACCATAAATTTGCCATACTGGGTGATGTGGGTATAAACATAAAAGTTCCTGAGAATTTCTGGAACACCACCAAGGAGGCCATGCTGGCCGAGTTCAAGGAAGGTCGCCTTGCCGAAGGGTTAGTTAAAGGGATTAAAATGGCTGGCGAACAGCTATCGACCCACTTCCCCTACGATGCCAACACCGATACCAACGAGCTGAGCGATGAAATTTCGTTTGGGTAAAAATTATCTTGCCATGAAAAAATTACTGTACACCATACTCTGGCTACTGGTTCTCATTGTGCCTGGTAAGGCACAGGATATACCTGACCCCATGTCGCCCCCACGACTGGTAAACGATTTTGCAGGAATTCTAACGCCCGATGAGCAAAATGCCCTTGAGCAGAAGCTGCGTGCCTATAACGACAGCACATCAACCCAAATTTACGTGGTTACCGTTAAGGACCTCAAGGGTTATGACCCATCGGATTTTGCCTTTAGGTTGGGCGAAAAATGGGGCGTTGGACAAAAGGAAAAGGATAACGGCATAGTTATCCTGATTAAGCCCAAAATTGGGAACGATAAAGGACGTGCCTTTATAGCCACAGGCTACGGCATGGAGGAGGTCATTCCCGACGCAACAGCCCGCCAGATTGTAGATAACGAAATGATACCTTACTTCAAGGCAAATAACTACTATAAAGGGATTGATGCCGCCATCAACGTAATCATTGACCTGGCTGCCGGACTATACACTGCCGAGGAGTACAGCAAAGGCGAATCGCCATGGGGCGGAATAATTTTTCTTATCATATTCTTTGGGATAATCTTTCTGTCGGCACGCAGGGGTAACCGAATTCAGGGTGGAAGCATTGGCCGAAACATCCCATTCTGGCTACTGATGAGCAGCATGGGAGGTGGCCGTGGTAGTAGTTTTGGGCATTTCTCGTCGGGTTCGGGTAGTTTTGGTGGTTTTAGCGGTGGAGGTGGAGGAAGTTTTGGCGGAGGTGGAGCCGGAGGGAGCTGGTAACACTTAATTAATCAATGGCTAGCAGCTAAAAGTTGCTGTAGCCTTAATACACGTAAAATAAAATAAGCATTATGGCAAAGAATGAATTTCATTGCAACAGCGCAGCCGGCACCCTTTATGGCTTAGGTATAATTGGAGCCGCTATTTACTATATTTCCGCTGCTACTTCGTTTTGGGTAGGCGTTCTGGGATTCCTCAAGGCACTGGTATGGCCAGCCCTTTTGGTTTATGGTTTACTCAAGCATTTCGGGTTGTAGAGTAAATTTTAACAGAATAGGTTAGCACTCGTATAAAAAGCGGATGCTAACCTTTTGTATGATTTGCTGCAGGCACCGAAAAGTGGTGAAATAACGAGTTACTCGTCAATTCCTGCCCAATCGGACCAAGCGCTAACAGTAATGGTTTGATTGGAATTATCGTAGGTAATTGTTACGCTTACCGTTCGCTTATCGCTTCCCCAGTGGGTTATTGGTAAGTTCATTAACCCAGCGTAATTGGGCTGATCATATAGCATGACCTCTACCCCATTGCCGTTGTCAACACCTAACCTATACTCAGCCCAATGGCCATCGGGTAAATCAAGGCTAAAATAGATGTGCTCGCCTGGGGCAATCCGCTGGCCATTTTTTAGAATATTTTCACCCCACGGCTCAGTCGGTTCTAGCTGTGCATCAACCGAACCCCGGTTCCTGATTTGTAGGGTTGTGATAGTGTACTGCGATGCTTGTTCATTGATGAACTTCACATACAACGAATCCTTTTTGCTATCGTTATCATCAGCTATTTCGCACGAAGCCATTGTAAAAATAGCGATAGCTGCCAATGCAATATACTTCAAATAGTTCATGTTACCTAAGTTTAATTTTGGGGGTAATTTATAAAAATGCAAAAATGTAAAGTTGTGATATGTGTCGAATAACTGGAAAAATTTGATGAACGTAACTTAATCAAAAACAAAACGCCCTTAAAAGGGCGTTAAACTATTTTATGGAATAGGATACTTAGTCGAGTAAGGAATCGTCAACCAGAATACGGCCGCAGTACTCACAAACAATTACCTTTTTGTGCATCTTAATATCGAGCTGACGCTGGGGAGGAATCTTATTAAAGCAACCGCCGCAAGCATCGCGCTGAACGGTAACCACTGCAAGGCCGTTGCGAGCATTAGCCCTGATGCGCTTATAGGCAGTGAGGAGTCGAGGTTCAATGTTCTTGGCATACTCATCGCTCAAGCGGTAGAGTTCGTCCTCTTCCTTCTGCGTTTCCTGGGTGATATTGTCAAGCTCCTGTTTCTTAACATTCAAATCATGAGTACGCTCCTCAACAGTCTTCTCGGTTTGCTCAACCATTTGCTTTTTATCCTTTATCTGTTGGGTGTACTCCTTGATACGCTTATTGCAAAGCTCAATCTCAAGGGTTTGGTACTCAATTTCCTTGGTTAGCGAGTCGTATTCCCTGTTGTTACGAACGTTTTTCTGCTGCTCCTGGTACTTTTTGATCAACGCCTCAGCATCCTTAATCTCAATTTTTTTCTGGTTGATTTGAGTTTCAAGATCGTGGATTTCCTTCTTGTAGTTTTCAATACGGGTGGTTAGTCCCTCAATTTCATCCTCCAAATCCTGAACCTCGAGGGGAAGTTCCCCGCGCAGCAATTTAATCTTATCAATTTTGGAATCTACCTGCTGAAGTTTGAACAGAAAACGTAACTTTTCTTCAATTGATATTTCAGCGCCTTGTTCAGCCGGTTTGATTTTCTGGTTAGCCATAATCTATATGTAGTTAATAGGATTAGTTCGTACTTCGGATTTTAAGACTGCAAAATTAGATATTTTTTTTGAGAGTAAATCATAAAAAATATCAACGGTAAACTGTTCGCTTTCAAAATGTCCGATATCCATAATAAGGATACGGTTTTCGGCATCGAAAAATTGGTGATACTTAACATCGGCAGTAATAAAAACATCGGCACCAGCAGCCATTGCATCGCTTAGCAGCGAGATACCTGTGCCTCCACAAACGGCAATTCTTGAAACCAAGTCGCTTACCGGGTTTGTGTAGCGGATGCAAGGGGTTTTAAATTGATGCTTAACGAGGCTGATGAAATCGAGGGGCTTCATAGGTTCAGGCAAATTGCCTACCACCCCTAATCCAGCCATCCTATTGGGCAAATCAAGGGGGTAAACATCGTAGGCCACCTCCTCGTAGGGGTGAGCCTCAAGCATGGACTTAATAACACTACTCAGCTTGTGGCGCGGAACAATGGTTTCGATCCTAACCTCCGGCTCAAAATGAATTTTGCCCTTTTCGCCAACAAAGGGGTTGGTAGCATCACCGGCTCTGAACGAGCCTTGTCCCTGAATGTTATACGAACATGAATCGTAGTTGCCAATTACCCCTGCCCCTTCGGAAAACATTGCCCGACGAACATTGTCGGCGTGTTCAGTTGGCACAAAGGTTACCAGCTTTACAAGCTGCCCTTGAATTGGCCTTAACACCCCGGTATTATTTAAGCCTATCAGCTCAGCCATTTTGAAACTTACACCACCCACAACGCTATCGACGTTGGTATGGGCGGCATAAATGGCAATATCGTTCTTAATGGCATCAATAACTACCTGTTCAACGTAGCTATTCCCCGTAATCCGTTTTAGTCCCTTGAAAATTATTGGATGGTGAGCTATAATAAGATTTAGCCCCTTGGCGGCTGCCTCGGCTACCACCAGGGGAGTAACATCAATGGTGAGTAAAATTCCCTTGACCTCCATGCTGGCATTACCCACAATAAGGCCTGAATTATCGTAATCTTCTTGAAATGCCAACGGAGCAAACGATTCCAGAAGTGAAGTAATTTCCCGTACGGTCATATCCTATTTAGTCGAGCAAATCGCGAATTTCAATGAGCATGCCCTTAATCTCAGTGAGGCACTCCACAATTTTGTAGTTGTCGGTAAGTTCCTCCTTTTGCGCCGAGAGCTTCTTCCGGGCGCCTTCAAGAGTCATTCCCTGTTCCTTTACCAAGTGATAAATCAACTTAAGGTTTTCGATATCGTTTTTCGTGAAGTAACGGTTGCCCTTCTTGTTCTTGTGGGGTTTGATTACATCAAAATTTTTTTCCCAAAACCGTATAAGCGAGGTGTTAACCCCTAACATCTCGGCCACCTCGCCAATGGAGTAGTAATACTTTTCAATTTTTTTTTCTTTGTATGGCATTTTTGTAAGAATTGGCTAATCGAAACTTTGTGTTGGCTGCGAGGCAATTTCAATCAGTTTTTCGTACTGTTCGGGAGTTAAGTCGTTAAAGTAGTAATGAATGGGATTAACGGGTTGCCCATTGCGATGCACCTCATAATGCAGGTGGGGAGCAACCGATGTACCGGTATTGCCAACATAACCAATAACCATTCCTCGCCTAACGCGTTGTCCCTTATGAACAATAACTTTGCTCATGTGGGCATACAGCGTTGAATATCCAAAACCGTGGTCGATAATCACATGGTTACCATACCCGCGCTGAGCCGAATTGATGTCAACTACAAAACCATCGCCGGTGGCAAAGATCTCCGTGCCGGTTGGTGCCGTAAAATCCATTCCATTGTGCATTTTAAGTACCTTGTAGAATGGATGGATACGCATTCCGAAGGATGAAGCGACTCGGGTAAGATCCTTATCGCGAATGGGCATAATGGCAGGAATACTTCGTAGCATCTCTTCCTTTCGCTTGGCCAAATCGGTTATTTCGTCGAACGAACGGCTTTGGATGTAAGCTTTCTTGGTTAAAGCATCAACTTTCCTGGTAGTTTCAATAATTAGCTTATTATTTGTGAGTTTTTCCAACTCGGCATATCGGTTTACACCACCAATACCGGCCTCACGGACTGATACCGGAATGGGTTCAGCCTCAAAGATAATACGGTAAATGCCCTCATCGCGGCGCTGAAGATCGTTAATAACCGCATTTAGCTGCTCAATTCTTCGGGTTATTAACTCGTAGTTTGTGAGCAATTCCTGGTTTTCGCGTTTAAGTTTTCGCACCTCGGGAGTATCGATAAAAATGGGGAAAATTAAGTACGAAATGAATCCAACAACAAAAGTTGCCAACACGTATTTAGCCACAAGAAAAAGGCGATCCCTGAGGGTTTTCCTTTCCCTTATGAAAATCAACTGCTCCGGGTGAAACTTATATTTATGCTTAACCATATTGCCTTAATCCAAAAACTGACTTGAATAGTTCTTAAGCATGTTTTGGTAATCCTCCTCGGTCATATCGTTAAAGTAGTTAATGGGGTTAACCGGTTTACCCCGGACAATAACCTCGTAATGGAGGTGTGGGCCTGTGCTTTTACCTGAACTGCCAAGGGTACCAATTTTTTCAGCCCTTTTAACCCTTTGCCCTACCTTAACATTAACCTTGTGCAAATGCGCATATCGTGTTCGGTAACCAAAACCATGGTCAACAATTATCTCATTACCATAGCCGTTAAAGGAATAACCTGCTTCAACAACAATACCATCGCCCGTTGCATATATAGGAGTTCCCACCTGTCCCACAAAATCGATACCGGCATGCATGGTTAAACGTCCGTTAATAGGATCGCGTCGCATACCATAAAAACTCGATACCCTAAATAGATCCTTAGTGTTAATGGGTTGAATGGCAGGGACACTTAAAATCATTTTTTCCTTGTTCTTAGCCATTTCGGTTACCTCATCAAAAGAACGCGACTGTATGTATGCTCGCCAGGTTATATCATCGAGTGCTCTCAGTGTTTTTATAAGAGTAAGGGAATTGGTGGCTGAACGTAAGTTTGCATACTTATCGGCACCACCGTAGCCACCCCTACGAACACTTTCAGGAATGGGGTCGGCCTCAAATATTGCCCTGTAGATGTTATTATCCTTAGCTTCCAGAGCCGCTAACGCATTACTAAGCTCGAATATTTGCTTTTGAGCCAATTCGTACTTAAGCACATATTCTGCATTAGCCCTTTTGAGCGACTGCTCAACAGGTGTATCGTATATAACGGAAAAAGCATAGCCCAACCCCAAAAAAACACCCGCATAAAATCCCAAATGAATTAGTATCTTTGCAAAGCGTTTGTAAAGAGGAATTCGAATAACATCGAATTTGAGAGTATGGGGGTTAAATTGGTATTTAAACTTGGCCATGGCTTTTAACACAAAGAGTTACAAGGTAACACACTTTTGACAAACTGCAACAAAACTATGGTAAAAATATTTTTTACACAAGTAAAAAGAACATTTTTTTTATTTTAAACCGTTAAATAGATAATATTAACATTTTCAATACTAACTTTTTATGACTTCGAAGGAATTGCGACAGAAATTTTTGGATTTTTTTGCTGGCAAATCGCATCAGATTGTGCCTTCGGCACCAATGGTAATAAAGGATGACCCGACCCTGATGTTCACTAATGCCGGCATGAATCAGTTTAAGGATATCTTTCTTGGCAATGCTCCGGCAAAGTATCCCCGGGTAGCCAACTCCCAGAAATGCCTTAGGGTATCGGGCAAGCACAACGATTTGGAGGAGGTAGGTCACGATACCTATCATCACACCATGTTCGAAATGTTAGGAAACTGGTCGTTTGGCGATTACTTTAAACGCGAAGCCATTGATTGGGCTTGGGAATTTTTGGTTGATGTGCTCAAAATAGATAAAAATAGGCTCTACGCAACAATATTCGAGGGTAGTCCCGACGAAGGTATAGAACGCGACCTTGAGGCATATGAATGCTGGAAAAAGCATTTACCCGAAGGTAGGATTTTACTGGGAAACAAAAAGGACAATTTCTGGGAAATGGGCGATACTGGCCCTTGCGGCCCCTGCACCGAAATCCACATCGACTTGCGCGATGATGATGAACGCAAAGCTATCCCTGGTGAGCAAATGGTTAACAAAGGGCACCCACAGGTAATTGAAATCTGGAACCTGGTTTTCATTCAGTTCAACCGTAAGGCTAATGGTACGCTTGAACAGCTACCTGCAAAACATGTTGATACCGGTATGGGGTTCGAACGTTTGGCCATGGTTGTTCAGGGGAAAAAGAGCAACTACGATACCGATGTATTCACCCCAATTATTGAACGTATATCGCAAATGTGCGGCATACCATACGGAACCAATCCCAAGGCCGACGTGGCTATGCGGGTAATAGCCGACCACCTGCGCGCCATCAGCTTTTCGATAGCCGATGGGCAACTCCCATCGAACGTTAAAGCTGGATATGTTATTCGCCGTATACTCCGCAGGGCAGTTAGGTATGGCTACACCTTCCTAAACTTCCGTGAGCCTTTTATCGATAGCTTGGTTGCCGTTCTGGTTGAACAAATGGGCGACCATTACCCTGAACTAAAGGCTCAACAAACCCTTATTACCAACGTAATCAACAAGGAGGAAACCACATTCCTTCGCACGCTGGAAACTGGTATCAAACTACTTGAACAGCATATCGATAAAGCCATTAGGGAAAAGAAAACGGCCATTTCGGGAAAAGATGCTTTTGTGCTTTACGATACCTATGGTTTCCCGCTCGACCTTACGGAGCTAATACTGCGTGAGCATAACCTGAGCGTTAACCGATCAGAGTTTGATGCCGAAATGGCAACCCAGAAGGAACGATCCAGGGCCGATGCAGCTGTTGAAGCCGATGATTGGATTAGCATAACTAATGCCGAAAAGGTTGAGTTTGTTGGCTACGATACCCTAAAAACAGATACCCGCATCATCCGTATGCGAACGGTTAAAACTAAGGGTAAGGAACAATTCCACATTGTACTTGACCGCACACCCTTTTATGCTGAATCGGGCGGTCAGGTTGGCGATTCAGGCTTACTGGAAAGCGACTCAGAAACAATCAAAGTGCTTAATACCTTTAAGGAGAACAACCTGATCATCCATTTGGTTGATAAGTTACCACAAAACCCCAATGTTGCATTCTTTGCCACTGTCGATTACGAAAAACGTATCCGTACTGCTAATAACCACTCAGCCACTCACCTGCTCCACAATGCGCTTCGGGCTATTTTAGGTACCCATGTGGAACAGAAAGGATCGCTGGTTCATCCCGACTACCTTCGCTTCGACTTCTCGCATTTTCAGAAAATGAGCGATGAAGAGATTAGGAAAGTGGAACAACGCGTAAACAAGTTTATCCGGCAGAACATTCAGCTCGAGGAGCACAGGAATGTTGCCATGTCGCAAGCCCAGCAAATGGGTGCGATGGCTCTATTTGGCGAGAAGTACGGCGAAAGCGTAAGAGTAATAAAGTTCGGTGAGTCGGTTGAACTTTGTGGGGGCACCCATACCAAAGCGACTGGTAACATTGGTTACTTTAAGATTATTTCAGAAGGCGCCATTGCTGCTGGCGTTCGCCGTATCGAGGCAATTACCGGCGAAAAAGCTGAAGAGTTTGTTTACTCGCAGATTGATACCATTAACCAAGTTAAATCCGCGTTGGGTAATCCCTCGAACATAATTCAAGCGGTTTCGAAGCTCCTTGAAGAGAATAATCAGCTGAAAGATCAGCTGAGCGCACTACAAGCCGAAAAGATAAAAGCGCTTAAATCCGAGCTCAAGGCTAAAGCAACCGAGCGCAATGGTATCAACCTGATTTGCGAACGAATAAGCATTGGTAATGCCGATGCCATAAAGGATTTAGCTTTCCAGCTAAAGAATGAAGTTCCAAATCTGTTTCTGGTGTTGGGATCGGAAACTGAGGGTAAAGCTTTACTTACCGTTATGATAAACGAGGCACTCGTTGAAAAGCATGGCCTTAACGCAGCAGCAATTGTAAAAGAGGCTGCCAAGGAAATTCAAGGTGGTGGCGGCGGACAGCCATTCTTTGCAACAGCTGGAGGTAAAAATCCCGAAGGTTTGGACAGAGCGATTAGCAAGGCAAAAGAGCTAATAAAGTAAAAAAGAGGCTGCCCAAAGGCAGCCTCCATTATTTTTATATCAACTTCTACTTCACTATTCCGGCAAATCCCATAAAGGCAAGAGCAAGAATACCAGCAGTTAAAAGCGCAATGGGAACCCCTTTCATGCCTTTAGGAATATTAGCCAATTCAAGTTGCTCACGAATACCAGCCATGATAACAAGTGCCAGTCCAAAGCCTATTGCTGTGGCAGCACCAAATACAACTCCCTCGAGCAGGTTGTAGTTCTTTTTAATAACCAGGATGGCAACGCCAAGCACAGCACAGTTAGTAGTAATAAGTGGAAGAAATATACCCAGTGCCTGATACAAAGCAGGGCTAAGCTTTTTCAGCATGATTTCAACCATTTGAACCAATGCAGCAATTACAAGTATAAACACAATGGTTTGCATAAAGCCAATACCCAACGGATTCAATACGTAATGCTGAATGAGGAAGGTAACCATTGTGGCCAAAACAATTACAAAGGTTACAGCACCTGCCATGCCTAAGGAGGTTTCTATCTTATTCGATACACCCAAGAATGGGCAAATACCGAGAAATTGCGATAGCACCACATTATTTACAAATATGGCGGCAATTATGATTATTAGGTATTCCATATTGTTTCCTCCTATTTCTTCAGTCGGTTAAAAATGGCAATCAGATATGCAAGGGCAATAAATGCACCGGGCGAGAGGATGAAAACCAAAATGGCGTCGCCCTGGATAAACTTATGGTCGAACCATGAACCGGCACCTAAAATTTCCCTCACTGAACCTAAAAGCGTTAATGCAAAAGTAAAGCCCAAACCCATGCCAATGCCATCGAGCATTGAGTCCACCACTCCATTTTTATTGGCAAAAGCCTCTGCACGTCCCAGAACAATACAGTTTACAACAATGAGTGGGATAAAGATCCCAAGTTTTTCATAGAGCGATTGGGCATAGGCTTGCATTACCAAATCGACAATGGTTACAAACGTAGCAATTACAACAATGTATGAAGGGATACGAACTTTATCGGGGATATAGCGGGCAATAAGTGAAATTACCGTGTTGGAACCTAGTAAAACAAAGGTTGTAGCCAGTCCCATCCCCAATCCATTCATGGCCGAGGATGTGGTTGCCAGTGTAGGGCACATCCCTAGCACAATTACAAATATGGGATTTTCCTTTAAAATCCCCTTAGTAAGGTTATATAGCTTACTCATGCTTACCTCCTTCCTTTAATGCATTATAAGCACGGGTTACTGCATCGCAATAGGCCCTGCTCGAAATGGTTGAAGCGGTTATGGCATCAACATCTCCCCCATCCTTCTTAACCCTCAGCTTGAATGATTCGGGGTTTTTACCCTCGAACTGAAGGCTGAAATTAGATTTTTTTGGTTCCATCTTATCGCCTAATCCAGGGGTTTCCTTATGTGAAATAACTGCCACCTTATTAATGGTTCCATCGGGAAGGAACCCAACCATAAGCTCAATACGACCTGCAAAGCCATTGTTGCTAAAGGTTTTAACTGCAGTTCCAATAGGTTGTCCTTGTTTTGTTGCAGGGTAAAAGGTAAGTTCTCCCCCCTCAACGGGAACGGTGTATGCCTCGTTTCCGGGCTGGTTGTCAAATTCAGGGAGTACAGCCTTAATAGCGTTATTAATTTTAGCCTGCTGTGCAAGTGCAATTGGTTCCTTGGTTGATTGGTAAACCAATCCCAGCGCTGCCGATGCTACCAAACTAATAATCAACAAGGTAGCCGTCATGTTTTTGAAATTAGATTCCATCTTAGCCATTGCGCTTTACCTCCTCTCCAAAGCGTTTGGGTTTAACATAGCGGTTAATTAATGGCACAAAGGCGTTCATAATAAGAATGGCAAACGAAACGCCCTCGGGGTAGGCTCCCCAAACCCTAATAATCACGGTTAACAATCCTATCCCAATTCCAAACAGTATCATTCCTTTAGGGTGCATGGGTGAGGTAACATAGTCGGTAGCCATATATATGGCACCAATCATAACGCCACCGGTTAGCAGGTGAAAAATGGGGTCGGCATTCTTTTCAGGGTTAACCAGCCAAAGTATGCCAGTAAAAATGAATATGGTGGTAAAAATTGATATAGGGATATGCCAGGTTATCACTTTTTTGTAAAGCAGCCATGCAAAACCAATCAGAAGAGCTAAGGCCGATATTTCGCCAAGCGAACCTCCCATAACCCCCATGAATAGTTGTAGATGTGATGGTATCTGGTCGGCAATTTGCGAAATGGTATCGCCTTTCTTTAATCCTTCCTTCAAAATGGCCAATGGTGTTGGGCCTGTAACTGCATCGATATATTTTAAGCGCGACTCGATGGGTAAAGGCCAGCTGGTCATTTGAACCGGGAAGGATATGAGCATGAATACACGAGCCGCCAGGGCAGGATTGAACGGATTGCTTCCCAATCCGCCAAAACTCATCTTAGCAACTCCAATTGCAAACAAACTTCCTATTACAACTATGTACCAAGGTAAATTGCTTGACACGTTAAAGGCAAGCAGCAATCCGGTAACAATGGCTGAGCCATCGGTAATGGTTGGCTGTACCTTTAGAATGAACTTTTGAATTAAATATTCAAACAGAACGCACGAGAGTACTGAGAGTAAGGTAACAAACAGGGCACCTATGCCAAAGTAGTAAAGCGAAACCGCAAAAGCGGGCATAAGTGCCAGTACCACGTTGAACATCAACCGACTGGTTGACTCGCCGCTATGAACGTGGGGTGATGGTGAAACTACAAGTTTACTATCCATTATCTTTTTTAGTTTGGCTGGTTAAGTCAAATTAGTTCTTACGTGCCCTGATGATTTTATTCACTTCGGTTTTGCCTAACCTAATGTAATCGAGCAAAGGTAGGTTAGCCGGGCACTCAAAGCTGCACGAGCCGCATTCCATACAATCGAGTACACGCTCATGCTCCATCTTTTCGAACATCATTCGTTGGCTCATCCTGATGAGCAGGTACGGCTCAAGCCCCATGGGGCAAGCAGCAACACACTTGGCACAACGGATACATACGCTTTCGGCCTTACGTTTCGATTCGGCAGCAGGAAAAACTATAATTCCTGAAGTTCCCTTGGTTACCGGTACTGTAATATCGGTAACTGCCTTACCCATCATGGGCCCGCCATTAACAACCTTGGCGGTATCGTCGGGTAAACCACCCGCTGCGGCAATTAAATCGGAAACAGGTGTTCCTATTCGGACCAAGAAGTTAGAGGGTTTAGGTAAGTTTTTGCCGGTTACGGTTACAACCCTTTCAAAAAGGGGCTTGTTCTTTTGTACGGCCTCGTAAACAGCATATGCTGTACCCACGTTATGAACCACTGCGCCTATATCGATAGGTAAACCTCCCGATGGAACCTCACGGTTGATTAGCGCTTTGATAAGCTGTTTTTCACCTCCTTGCGGGTATTTAACCTTTAAGGCATGAACGGTGATGCCGGGATATTCCTTAGCGATTTCAGAAAGATATTTAATGGCATCGGGTTTGTTATTCTCAATGCCAACCAAAGCCTTATCAACGTTCAAGGCTCGCATGAGCAGCTGAATTCCCACCATGAGTTCATGACCCTTCTCGAGCATTAAACGGTGATCCGAGGTGAGGTAGGGTTCGCACTCAACGCCATTGATAACAAGCACATCGGCTTTTTTGCCAGCAGGAACCGAGAGCTTTACATGCGAGGGGAAAGTAGCACCGCCAAGCCCCACGATTCCGGCCTCGGCAATTTTTTGGATTATGGTTTGCGAATCGGCATCGATATTGCGTTTTAGTTCAGGCGACCTGTCGATAGTGGGCTCCCACTCATCGCCCTCAACTACTATGGTAATTGCCGGGCGTTTGTATCCTGAACTGTCGAGCACTGGATCGATGGACTCCACTGTACCCGAAACCGACGAATGGATGTTGGCGGAAACAAAGCCTGCGCTTTGAGCAATGAGCTGGCCAACCTTAACTTTATCGCCCTTGGCTACCAGTATGGTAGCTGGCGCTCCAATGTGCTGCGATACAGGAATGCTAACCTTTGCAGGTAACGGCAACACCTCAATAGGCTTGTTAGCCGAAAACTTATTTTCAGGCGGATGAACGCCTCCTTTAGCAAATGTCTTCAACATTACTATATGGTTATGTTAGGTGTTATACTAATTATTTTCAACACTCTCAGCTTGCCCTTCGACTTTTGGTTTGCGAGGGGGAAAGTTGATCTCCAGAATTGCTCCGGTGGGGCATTCCTCAACGCATTTGCGGCAAAGCTTACACTTGTTGTAGTCGATATAGGCAAGATTGTTTTCAAGGGTGATGGCCTCGTGGGGGCAAACCTTAACGCATTTGCCACAGCCAATACAAGCCACCTGGCAAGCCTTACGGGCAGGTCCACCTTTATCCTTGTTAATACACGATACATATATGCGTTTCCCTTTAGGCCCTTTCTTGCGAAGTTCAATGATGAACTTAGGACAAGCCTTAACACAAGCACCGCAAGCCGTACACTTTTCCTCATCAACAACTGGTAAAAGGGTTACCGGATCGATGTAAATGGCATCGAACTTACAAACAGCCACACAGTCACCTAGGCCAAGGCAGCCATACTGGCAGGCCGTATCGCCGCTGTAAAGGGCTGTAGCCAGTTTACACGATGAAGCGCCATCGTACTCCACCACCCTTTTGCGATGCTCAGGGCTACCCGAGCAGCGAACAACTGCTATCATGGGGTCTTTGGCCTCAGCGGTTTGGCCAATAACCTCAGCAGCTTTAGCCATGGTATCGTTTCCGCCAACGGGGCAAAACATCGACCCAATATCGTCGGTTTTGACGAATGCCTCAGCAAAGCCCCGGCAACCGGGATAACCACAGCCACCGCAATTGGCACCTGGAAGCACAGCCTCAACCAAATCGATACGCGGATCCTCAATCACCTTAAACCTCTGAGCTACAAGGTATAACACTACGGCTAGTGCAACACCCAACAGGCTAAGAACTAAAATCGCAGTAATAATGATAGAATTCATAGATTAGGTTGGTTTAACTTATAACTTTTCAATATCAAAGTGAAACTCTTTCTCAATCCTTTTCCTAAAGGCATAAAGTATAAGATAGTAGGGCACCAGCACACCTAACGAGAGCAACCCTGACATCCCCTCACTAAATCCTAAGGCGTTAAACACAAAGAGGGAAACCAATAGTACGATTAACGGAAGAATATAGCCCAGAAACAATGCCTTGTATCCGAGCGATTGCTTCATGGTAACCTTTACGGTTTCGCCAACTGTGTAGCTGTGATATGGCCTTGATACTACTACCTGTTTCTCAGCGACATCGGCCGCGGTGCAGGCTCCTTTGGCATGACAACTCGCACAGGCCGATTGGCTAATAATAACCACTCGAATATCGTTTGCCGTTATTGCCTCAACACGTCCTAAATGCTCAATAACATTGGATTTTGAAGACATCAAATAAAACGTTTGAAATCAACCACAAAAATATACTTCTTTGTAATTCGGTATTTAATTTTAACATGCAGTCCTTTAATTTGGAATTATTCTAAATATATTAGTAAAAAAATCCACTTTCATAAATAGCAAACGTTTGCAAAGCTTTTACCTCAATTTTGTTCGTTATTCTAATAAATTCAGCCGTTAATAATACCTTTGCCATGTTAAGAAATTGTTAAGCGAATTATTTTGGAAAGGATTTTCACTTTTGCTGGTCTCCTACTTCTTTTTGTGAATGGTTACACACAAGTTGTATCCGACAATAATCCTTTGTTCGACGATAGCGAAGTTGCACGAATTGATATCACCATAAATCCTGCACACCTACAAACCATTCTGCAGCCAGGCAATGAGGAGAGCTATACCGAATACCCCGCAACCTTTAGCATTACTTCATCAAAATTCACTGCTGTGGTTGAAAATGTAGGGTTTAGGCTTAGGGGAAATACATCGCGTTACGCTAAAAAGAAATCGTTTAAGGTTTCGTTCAATACTTTTGAGCCAGGGAAAAAACTGAAGGGGATTGAAAAGCTAAACCTTAACGGGGAACATAATGACCCATCGATTATACGCTCGAAGCTGGTATGGGATTTAATGAATGGTATAGGATTGCCTGCTCCACGGGCAAATCATGTTAGGTTGTACATAAACAATCAGTATTACGGGCTATACATCAATGTTGAGCACATCGACGAAAACTTTGTGAAAACACGTTTTGGCAACAACAATGGAAATCTGTATAAATGCCTTTACCCTGCCGATTTAACATATCGTAGCGCCGATCCTAATGCCTACAAATTTGTTCAAAACGGATATAGGGTTTACGACCTTAAAACCAATACCGAACAGGATAACTACACTGATATAGCCCAACTTATCGATGTAGTAAACCGCACGCCAGTATCGGAATTGCCAGCTAAGCTTGAGCCAATTTTCGATGTGAATAACTTCCTGAAATACCTAGCGGCAGAAGCATTAACGGGCAACTGGGACGGTTACTCATACAACCGGAACAATTTCTACCTGTATAAGAACACTATTACCGGAAGGTTTGAATTCATACCCTACGATGCCGACAATACTTTTGGTATTGACTGGTTCAATATTGACTGGGCAACGCGCAGTGTAAACTCATGGGCAAGCAGTCAAGCCCGACCACTTACTAAAAATATTTTAGCAGTGGATGCTTACCGCAAACGTTACTACTTTTACCTAAAACAGCTAATAAATGGCCTATTTTCAACCAATACCATACAGTCGAAAGCACTTGCTCTACGTTCAAAAATCGAAACTTACGCAGCCTCCGACCCCTATAGGTCTCTCGATTATGGTTGGAGTAGTTCCGATTTTTACAGTTCCTACTTCACTGCACTGGGCGGTCATGTTAAATACGGCTTGGTTTCATTCGTATCCAAACGCATACAATACGCAAACGCTCAGTTTAGTGTTGACAATATTCCTCCAATTGTCTCAAATGTTAGCTGGTTAGCCTACGGCTACAAAATCCCGGTTACCATTTTTGCCGATGTTGACGACGAAGAAAAGGCATACCTTAAACTACACTTTAAGGCTGGCGAAGGGAATTGGCAAATTATCGATATGCAGAACACCAACCGAAACCACTACAAGGCTACAATTGGGCCATGGGATAAACCTGTAAAGCATATCAGCATTTACCTTGAGGCTACCGACAATACTGGGAAAACTACTCGCGAACCACTTTACAACGAATACACTGTAGAATTCAATGAGATTGCCATTCCGCTATGCATTAACGAGGTGATGACCTCCAACACATCGATTTTCCCTGATGAGTTTGGTAATTACTCCGACTGGATTGAACTATATAACTATGGAGTAAACTCCGTATCGCTTCAAGGAATGAGCATAAGCGATACCTTAGGAAAACCTGGGAAATGGGCTTTACCCGATATTACCATTAGCCCTGGCGCGTTCATCGTGCTTTGGGCCGATGGCCAACCCGAAAAAGGGAAAAATCACTTACCATTCCGCTTGAACCACGATGGAGAAGAAATTGGGCTGTTTACATCTAAAACCGATGGCTACAAGCTAATTGACGGCTTCCGCTTTAACCTATTCCCCAAAAATGCCAGTTTTGGCTACTACCCCAATGCGGTTGGTTTGCCTCAGGTTTTACTAAGCCCCACTCCGGGAATGAGCAATGTGAAAACTTCAACACAAGTTGATATGGTATTGCCTGAAATTATCGCTTACCCCAATCCATTTACCCAGACATTGATAATACGACTATCGTATCGACCAGCCTACGATTACACCATTTCGGCAATAAATTCGCAAGGAATAACTGTTTGGGAACAGCATGTGAAAAAAGATGAATTCACTAATTTAGAGTGGTGTCCACAAAACCTTTCAAAGGGGATCTACTTAATTGCAGTTACAGTACATGGTAAACAAAACCAAATAATTCAAACGCAAAAAGTTATTTTTGAAAAATTTTAAATGGATGATACGCAGTAAATCGCTTTTAAAAATTCTAATAATATTATCAATCAGTCTGTTAGCCTACAATGCTTACACACAGGAGGCCCGTTCGCTATGGAGTGGCGCTGAACTGCAATTGCCGTTTTCTAAAGCGTTTCGTGTTACTCTTTCGCCTGAGCTAAGGCTAACCGACGAAAAGAGGATTGATGATTTTATTCTTGAAGCCGATGCTCAACTCCGTATCCATAAGCTGCTACAGCCTACAATTTCATATAGGTACTACCGATTTTACGACGATCCAGGAGAGTATTTCAACGGTCAACGTTTAGGCTTAGGGGTAAACTCATCGGCCGAATTTGGCCGGTTTAAGCTAACTAATCGCCTATACTACTTTCATAGGCTAATCAACCGATATGGATACGGCTACTCCATTGAGACCCGAAGGGAAATCCGCGAGGGACTAAAACTTTCATACAACATTCCGCGCTCAAAACTTGAACCTTTTGTGCAAACCGAAATCTATTTCGACCTTTCGCCAGACCGCAACCATGAATTTTCAAAAATTAGGGTTAGAACTGGTTTGGGATACCCCTTTAATAAGCGCTCAAGTATCGACCTTTTTTTTCAAGTACAGGATAAACTTAATACTAATAATCCTCTCAGAACCTATACCATTGGCGTCTTTTACAACTATAAACTTCCAACACCAAAACCTAAACCCGTTGATATAGAGTAAATGTATTATTAACCATTTTAAAGTATTACCTTTGCAGCAATTTTATTGCTGTTTTACAATGATTTCGGTTAATAATCTTACTCTTAGCTTTGGCGGTTTCGACCTATTCAAGGGCATAAGTTTTCAGCTGAACGACGATGAGCGGGTTGGGCTTGTTGGCAAAAATGGAGCTGGTAAAACAACCCTGCTCAGGCTAATTGCCGGCGAACTTCAACCCACAAAAGGAAACATATCGCTGCCGGCTGGGGTAAGGTTAGGCTATTTGCCCCAGCAAATGAAACTGGCATCGGGCAAAACGGTAATTGAGGAAACCCGCAAGGCTTTCACCGAAATCATTCATATTAAAAATGATATAAGCCACATATCGGATCAAATTGCTCATCGCACCGATTACGAAAGCAAGGAATACCTTGGCCTGATCAACAAGCTTACCGAACTTAACGACCGTTACTCCATACTTGAGGGAGATACAGCCGATGCGCGAGCAGAGCAAACCCTTTTAGGCTTAGGTTTCAGGCGAACCGATTTCACTTGCCAAACCACTGAGTTTAGTGGTGGATGGCGTATGCGCATTGAGTTAGCCAAAATATTGCTTCAAAACCCACAGGTTCTGCTGCTGGACGAGCCAACCAACCATCTGGATATTGAATCGATACAATGGTTGGAGGATTACCTAAAAAACTTTCAGGGGGCATTGCTGCTCATCTCCCACGACCGCGCTTTTCTCGATAACGTTACGCAACGTACCATCGAAATTTCGCTGGGTAATATTTACGATTACCGCGTTCCCTACTCCCAGTATGTTGAATTGCGCCGTGAGCGGCGCGAACAGCAAATGGCTGCCTACCGCAACCAGCAAAAACTGATTGAAGACACCCAAGAGTTTATTGATAGGTTCCGCTACAAGGCAACCAAAGCCGTTCAAGTTCAATCGCGTATCAAGATGCTTGAACGTATGGATATCATTGAGGTTGATGAAGAAGATACAGCAACGCTAAACATCCGATTTCCCGAAGCGCCCCGCTCAGGCGATGTGGTTGTTGAGGCTAAAGGTGTAGCAAAAAGGTTTGGAAGCAAACTCGTTTTTTCCGATGTGCATTTCACCATTGAGCGCGGCCAAAAGATTGCTTTTGTTGGCCGGAATGGAGAAGGTAAAACTACCATGAGCCGAATAATTGTAGGCGAACTTCCTTACGAAGGTCACCTTAAAATAGGGCATAATGTTTCCATAGGTTATTTTGCCCAAAACCAGGATGAACTGCTTGATGGCTCACTAACTGTGCTTGAAACCATCGACCATGTGGCGGTAGGCGATATTCGAACCCGCATGCGCGATATACTTGGCGCATTCCTTTTCCGCGGCGAGGATGTTGACAAGCGCGTAAGCGTGCTATCGGGCGGTGAGCGGAATAGGCTAGCCATGGCAAAACTTATGCTTCAACCCTACAACCTGCTTGTTCTGGACGAGCCCACCAATCACCTGGATATGCGCTCAAAAGATGTTCTGAAAAACGCCTTACAGGCATATAACGGGACTGTAATTGTCGTTTCGCACGACCGCGATTTCCTTAATGGGCTGGTCGATAAAATTTATGAGTTTACCGATGGCAAAGTCAAGGAACACCTTGGTGGCATTTACGATTTTTTGCAGCGCAAAAAGTTGGAAAGCCTGAAAGAGTTGGAAACTAAACAGGCTGAGCAAAAGGTTAAAAATGCAAGCAATACCCCCTCCGATCAAAAGGTTCAGTGGGAGGAGCGAAAGGAACTTGACAGGCAAATCCGAAAATTGGAAACGCAGGTTGAGAAACTTGAAAAGGAGATTGCAGGGTTAGAAATCGAAATTGCCGAAACCGACCAAAAACTCTCGAACCCTGCTGCCCATGGCATCAATTTATCCGATAAAGAGTTCTTCAAACAATACGAAAGCTACAAGAGCGAACTAATGTCGAAAATGGAACATTGGGAAAGCCTTATGGCTCAAATTGAAGAGCTGAAAGCAAAACGAAACTACACAAACTAATACCAATGGAAAACTCCGAGAACGTAATATTTGGAATCAGGGCTGTTATAGAAGCCTTAAATGCTGGCGCTAAAATCAGTAAGGTAATTGTCCGCCAAGGGCTTACCGGGAACTTGGCATCGGAGCTGATGGGAATACTAAAACACAACAATATTCCCTTTCAGTATTTGCCCAACGAGGCCTTTTCAAAGTATAAGGACAAAAATCATCAGGGTGTAGTAGCATTTACTTCACCCATTGAGGTTTACAGGATTGAAGATATTTTACCGCAGCTCCAGGAAAAGACCAATTCCCCATTCTTACTTATACTCGACCGTGTAACCGATGTCCGAAACTTTGGCGCCATTGTCCGAACCGCTGAATGCGCTGGCGTCGACACCATTATTGTCCCTGCAAAGGGCGCTGCAAACATTGGCAGCGATGCCATTAAAACCTCTGCCGGTGCGCTTTACAATGTACCCATTTGCAGGGTTGGCAGTTTAAAAATGCTTTGCTATCAGCTCCGTGACTATGGGTACAGGATTGTTTCGGCAAGCGAACGAGGCGAAAAACTTCTTTATGAAGCCAACCTTACTGGACCAATTGCCGTGGTAATGGGGGCTGAAGATACCGGTATCCATCCTGAAGTACTGAGGCTTTCGCACGAAATTGTTCGCATTCCCCTGAAAGGAAAAATTGAATCGCTCAATGTATCGGTGGCAACTGGAATAGTTCTTTTTGAGGCAGTAAGGCAACGCAGTCTATAGCCCCTTTTCATCTAAAGCCATAGCGCATTGCCTACGTCCATAGTCAATCAACTCGGCTGCCTTGTAAAACTCAAATACTGTAGCCGAATTTTTCGATATGGAAACCAGCACATCGGGTGGTGTTACCCTTATTGCATATTGCGTTAGCTGCGATTGCATGAGCTGAACCGAACGCATAGCCAAATCGAAATAGCCAATACTTTTGGGTGATATTCTCCCTTGCTTTTCACCCTCCTTGGTGGTTGTAGGGGTATGCCCAAAAAGCCTATCCCACCTATCGATAAGCTGTTCTATTTTGGGATTATCCTTTAGCCAACTATTCTTTACTTGCTTGCTGTTTTGCCTAAACGCTGGTTCATAAGGGGTAATGGCATTTAAATCGACAGCCACAAGCAAATCGTTGGTATTACGTTCGACATACTCTAAGGGCAAGGGCGAAAGCACTCCTCCGTCAACCAGTAAAGTGCCATTGTATGGCATGGGGGTGAATACACTTGGGATAGATATGGAGGCACGAATGGCATTTTGAAGATTTCCAGAATTAAAAACAACAAGCTGATTATTAATAATATCAACAGCTACAGCGGTATATGGAACGGGTAACTCTTCAATATTAACATTGGGAATCATATTGAGTTCCTGCATCTTCTCAAAAACCTTTTGCCCCTTAACAATACCCTTCGATGAGAATGTAAAATCAATCAGCGTTAGGATATCGATCTTATCGAGTTTCAATATCCAGTTCTTGTATTCATCCAATTTATTTGTGGCCAGCAGCCCGCCAACAAGCGCACCCATCGATGAGCCGGAGATAGATGTTATGCTGTAACCCCGCTGGGTTAACTCCTCAATCACCCCAATATGGGCTAAGCCACGAGCACCTCCACTTCCAAGCACCAATGCAACATTCTTTGACTTTGCCATATTATTCTGAATTAAATGTTAATGACCAGTTCTCAGTTTCAAAGAATGTTTCAAAAAGCAAAAAACGGAATCAGTAGCCTAATACTTTATCTTGTTTTCCTTTTTATCCCACTCTCTAAAAGGCACAACGCCCTTTTCGGGGCTAACGTGAATGAACGGAATTCGGCGACGGTCGAACGAAAGGTTTACCTCATCGTAAATAAAACTATCGTCGAAACCATGGTACGATGCCATATGGCGATTGGCCGAGTAGTAAACCTTATCGAGACGAGCCCAGTAGATTGCCCCAAAGCACATAGGGCAAGGCTCGCATGAGGTGTATAGAACACAACCATTTAGCTGAAAGGTATTTAAATTCCTACAGGCATCGCGAATGGCCATTACCTCAGCGTGGGCTGTTGGATCGTTTGTAGATGTTACATGGTTATTGCCACGCCCAACAATTTTACCATCTTTAACCACAATGGCACCAAATGGACCTCCCTCGTCGGCCATTACACCCTCAACAGCTAACTTAATGGCTTCGTCCATGAATTTTTCATGTTCAATCATAGTAGCAACCTATAAATCATTTCCAATTTAAGCAGATATTGTAATAAATGCAAAAGTTTGATGGTAATGCTTGGATATTTCAAAAACCAAAGGGCTGTCTCAAAATTTGCGGATCAAAAATCACTCATTAAAAATTTCCATTGCTGCCCCATTTTTTAAAGTTATATGTTTACCCTATTTTGAGACACCCCCTTTAACTAAAGATTACCATTGGTAATTGCTCTAATATCGTCGCTCGACATGCGTTGAAATACCTTTAAATCGAATACAGGCAATGCGGCCATAATATGGTCGAGTATTTCCGATTGAATAATGGCATACCTGGCAAAGCGCTTTTCATAAAGGAAACAATAGATTTCCATTGGAATACCATACTCAACAGGCTGTTTAAGATGAACTACAAGGGTTAATTTATTATTGACTTCAGGGTGATGGAACAAGTATTCCTGCACGTAATGCCTGAATAAATTGAGGTTGGTTTGCGCACCAGCATTCATTAGCTGAATAGGGTCGGGCTCATGTAACTTATCAACATCAATATCCTTAACCTTTCCAGCGATTAGGTTTATTTTCGATAGCTTTTGGATAAGTTCCCTATCGCAAAACTTAACGGTTTTGGAATCGATGATAATTGATTTAGTAACCCTTCGGCCAGCCGATTCTTCCATGCCTCGCCAGTTCTTGAAGCTCTCGTTGATAAGGGCAAAAGGGGGAACAGTAGTTATGGTATTGTCAAAGTTTTGAACCTTTACGGTGGTAAGGCTAATGTCAATTACCGTTCCATCGAGGTTTCTTCCGGGCATCTCAATCCAATCGCCAAGTTTAAGCATCTCATTTGCCGAAAGCTGTATTGATGCCACCAAGCCGGTTATAACATCCTTGAAAACCAACATCAAAACGGCGGTTGAAGCACCTAAACCGACCAGAATTGATGCCGGGTTTTTGTTGATAATTATTCCAATAATCAAAATACCTGCAAAAACGTAAATAATTATTTTAAGCACCTGCAGGTACCCTTTGATTGGCCTATTCTTGGCGTATGGTAACTCCTGGTAGATTTCGTTGACAGTATCGAGAAAAGCATTAAATACACTGATGGCAATAAAAATCATGTAGATTTTTGTGAGAGCCTGCAGAAACACGGTAACCTTGGGCGAATAGTCATATAGGGCGATTCCCAGGGTCAGATATATTACTATTGCTGGAGCAAAGTGCGCTAAACGGTGGAAGAACCGTTTTTCAACCAAAACATCGTCCCATTCGGTTTTGGTGCGCTTGGCCACACGTGCCATGGTAGTTAAAAAAATCCGCTTGGCAATAAAATCGGCAATTATTGCAAGTATGAAAATGGCTCCAAGCGATATAGCCACCTTAAAAAGTTGGGCAAATGTTTCGTTTATACCTTGGCTTAAAAGCCACGACTCCAGGTCTTCCAGGAATAGATACTTTCGAAGTGCTTGTTCTTCCATATTCTTTAATCTTTATGTCGAAAACTATTTGGCTGAACTAAGTGTAATTATCTGCAAATATAGCACTAAAAAGGCAAACCGTCGTCTCCTGCACCCTCAATGGGCGGAAGAAGATTATCATCGAAAGGTGGGGGCTCAGGCGCAGAGCCTGTGTTGGCACTTTTACCCATAGGTTCAAGTCGCCAGGCCCTGACATCGGTGTACCACCTACCATTGAACTCACGCGATTCGATATTGATTGAGGCTTTTATCTGCTCGCCCACCTGAATTGATTCAAGATCCTTTACTTTATCGCCCCAAAGTGATATACATACCTTGCGGGGATACTGTTCAAGGGTTTCAATGATAAACTCCTGCTTTACCCAAGTCCCGTTTTTCCCTTGCCCGGTTTGCTGATCGAGTTTTTTAATTAGTTTACCCTGGATTTCCATATTTCATTCGATTAAAAAACCGGGCGAATGATCAACCCGGTTTAGTATGATTGACAATGATTAAACTATTTCTTCTTGTTATCTTGAGCTTTTTCCTTTACAATGTCAAGTAATTCAACCTCAAAAATCAGGGCTTGGTTAGGACCAATAGGGCTCCCTGGGCGAACTCTTTCACCATAACCTAACTCGCTGGGAATGTAAAGAATAAACTTAGACCCAACTTTCATCTTTTGCAGGCCAATAGTCCAGCCCGGAATAACCTGATTGAGTTTGAATTGGGCGGGTTCGCCCCTATCGTACGATGAATCGAATTGGGTTCCATCAATTAAGGTACCCTTGTAGTGAACCTTTACCACATCCTCAGCGGTAGGTATAGGGCCTGTACCTTCCTGAATTATTTTATACTGCAAACCCGATGAGTCAACAACTACACCTTCCTTGGTCTTGTTCTCTTCAAGGAACTTGTTGCTTGCTTCTAGGTTTTCCTGAGCAATACGCATCTCGCGACGGTTAAAGAAATCCTGAATATATTTGGTGGCATCTTCATCGTTCATCTTGATTTTGGATGAGTCTTTGCTGTAAACATCCTGAATGGCTCGGGCCATTGCCTTGTAGTTGATTTCGTCGAGCTTGGCATTCTTAAAACTCCCGGCAATGTTTACGCCAAGCGCATAGCTCAAACTATCGGTTTCAGATTTTAGGATAACCTTGCCAACCTTACTATTGGAATTTTGGCACGAGATGATTACTGGTATTGCTAAAGCAGCAATAAATAGACTTTTTAACTTCATGGTGATATTCATTTAAATTAGTTCCTTATCAATAAATTCTCTGCGAAGATACTACTCTTTTCGAATAAGAAAAAAATGTTAGCTTTTTTTGGGTATTTTAATCCGAGATTAGTCAATAGAAACACAAAAAGCATATAAACACTTTGTTTCTATTGACTTATCGAAGCAACCCCGACTTATCAAAATCTTTCATTCCGAACTTTCGGAATGATTAGATTTTGTTAGTCGATTAGTCAATTGGTTTTTTCAATTGACGGATTTGGGTTAACGCAATGGCATTTTCCATGCCCTTACCATGTGCCTTTTACCCGGAGGCCCCTGCAACCTTTCAACGTTAAAACCAGCATCGCGCAGATTTTGTTTAACCAATCCTTTAGCCGAATAGGTAACCAAAGCGCCATTGGGTTTTAATACATCGAAAAGTTTACGGAAGTTTTCAAGGCTCCACATCTCAGGCTGATCGTCAGGGGCAAAAGCATCAAAGTAAATTAGGTCAAAGCTCTCGGTTGGTATCCACTGGGTAAAATCGGCATAAATCTTAAAAATCGAAAACCAAGGCGAAATCTGAACCTTTTCGGTTGGAGGGGCCTTTACAATATTGCCCCATAGGGTTGCGCATCGTGGCTCCAGAATTTCAGCATAACCGGTTGAGTACAGTGCATCAACCGATGGTGGGTATAGTTCAATGCCAAAATACCCAACCTCAACCCTATATTTCTCAGCAGCATAAGCAGTAAGGGCAGCGTTTAGACAAGTTCCTAAACCTACCTCAAGCAGGTCGATAGTATGGTGATTCGGCAAAATTGCCTCAAACCCTGATTTTAGAAATACATGCATGGACTCCGTTAGCGCTCCATTCACGGAATGGTAGCAGGCGTTAAATCTATCGCTGTATAGTGTAGAGCTGCCGTCGGCAGTTTGAACAACCTTCAGTCCTTCCATGCCCAAATGTTTAAGCAAAACTAACAAAAAAGCCGCTAATCAAATAGCGGCTTCATAACTATAATTGCAAGCATTTACTTTTTTACCTTAATTGAGCAGCCTACCGCCTTGGTTTCAGTAACAGCAGGCTTTTTGCCTGAGAGTAGGGCATCGACAGCATTTTCAACATATTTCTCTTTAACGGCCGAGGCATCCTTGTAGTTATCGTCGATTGTACCAATGTATTCGACAAATAGTTCATTTGCTTTTTTACTCAAAATAAAAACGTGTGGAGTTCGGGCTGCTCCATAAAGTGGATAAACCTTTTGGCCCTCGTCAAAAAGGTAAACAAACGGAAAATTCTTTTGCTGTGCCCGCTCAACCATTTTATCGAACGAATCTTCAGGTACAACCTCAGGATCGTTCGAGTTTATGGCTACTACCGGAAATCCTTTGGGAGCATACTTTTTGTGTAAATCAATTATCCTATCCTCATAAGCCTTTACAAAAGGGCAATGGTTACACGAAAATATCACAATAAAACCTTTGGCTTGAGGATAATCGGCCAGCGATACCATTTTGCCATCGACATTTTTAAGGCGAAAGTCAGGGGCCTTATCGCCAATTTTTAAACCCTGTGCGTATAACCCAGCTACCATAAAAGTAGCCATAAGCGATAATAATAGTCGTTTCATAGTTTTTTGTTTTAAGGTTTGACAAGTAAATCATCTATTGCATTTGTAATATCAGCTAGTTCAATTGGCCCTTCGAAGAAACGCTTTTGACTTTTTCTGTAAACAAAAGTTGCAGGCAATGCACCGCTCCAGGCAGGATTAACTTTGTTAATCCATTCATTTTGGTTGGGATCGTCGAGCAATACCACAGGCAAACGGTTAGTTCGGGATTTTACAAATGGTATTAAACTTTTTTCTAACTGGTTTGGGAAATCGAGGCTAACCATCAGGAATTTTACGTTTTTATCGGAATACATTCTTGCAGCCTCATCAAAGTAAGGGAACTCTTTTACACAGGGAGCACACCAGGTAGCCCAAAAGTTTATTACATATACCGTATCGGTATTTTTATTCAATAGGAGTTCCAGCTTGCTAAAATCAATTACTTCAATTTTGTCGTAATTTATCTTTCTGCCATAGTTGCAGCTGAGTAAAATAAGCGATGATAAAAAAATTAAAACCAATCGATGCATAAGAAGTAATTTTCAGTATAAACAGTTTAATCTCATTTAGGTTCAAATAGTTTAAAGCTACCTCTTCATTGAACTTATTATATTGAGCAATTTGGTAATCACCAATCAATGTAATAAATTTGATTACTTAAATTTTGACATAACTGATGTTCCAACTCCTGAAAAATATTCTGTTCATTTCTGCTGTCATTTTGATTTCGGGCTGTTCGTTAATACCCCAACCACCTGTTGCTGAGCAACACGACACGCTTCTGGTAATGTTTGGCGACACACGAATCGACCCTTACTACTGGCTACGCCAACGCGAATCGCAAAAAGTTACTGACTACCTATTGGCGGAGAATGCCTATACCTACGCAATAATGGAGCCCACCCTAAGCCTGCAAGACCGATTAGTGGCTGAAATGCGTTCGCGTAAGCGAGGCGATGACGTTACGGTTCCCGTTTTTATGAATGGGTATTACTACTACATCCGATACGAGGAAGGCAAAGAGTATCCCCTAAACTGCAGGCGTAAGGGATCAATGAATGCCCCCGAAGAAATCATTCTGGATGAGAATGAGGTTGCTGCTGGCCACCGCTACTGTCAGGTTGCCAGCATTGATATATCGCCCGATAACCATATCATGGCATTTGGAGTTGACACATTGGGCAAGCGGCTCTTTACCATCTACTTCAAGGATTTAGCATCGGGACGAATTTTAGAACATAAAATTGAGAATACCACCGGGGAGGTAGCCTGGACTAAAGATAGCCGTTTTGTTTTTTATGCCTATAAGGATAGTACACTTAGACCCTCGGCAATTTACCGCCACGATATACTTCAACCGTTCGACGACGTTCAGGTATTCAGGGAATCCGATAAAACTTTCCGAACGCATGTATTTACCACTAAATCGCACGATTTTGTAATAATCTCATCATCTAACGGCAATTCAAGCGAATGCTGGTATCTGGATGCCCAAAGACCTCTCGATAAATTTAAGCTGATTGTGGGGCGTGATAAAAATTTTGAGTATAGTGTCGATCATTCCGGCAATTACTTTTACTTTTTGACCAACCTTAATGCCCCTAACTTCAGAGTGCTTAGGGCACCGGTTTCGAATCCGGTATTAAAAAACTGGAAAGAGGTTATAAAATCCGACTCCTCGGTTTTGATACTCACAATGGAGGCCTTTAAGAATTATTTGGTAACAACCGAACGACGCGATGCGCTTTTAAAGGTTAGAGTAATCGATTTGCAAAGCCAGGAGCAGCACTATATCGATTTTGGCGAAGAGGTTTACACCGCCTTACCATCAATAAATCCTGAGTTTAATACAGATCTTTTTTATTACTACTACACCTCGTTTACCACCCCTGGATCCACTTGCGAGTATAACATGACTACACATAAAAAACGTTTACTCAAACAAAACGAAGTCCTTGGCGGTTTTGAACCCAAAAACTACGAGTCAAAAAGAATTTGGGCAACTGCAAACGATGGCACAAAAATCCCTATCTCGCTGGTTTACAGGAAAGGAACTATACTTAATGCAAGTACACCTTTACTCTTGTATGGCTATGGCGCATACGGTTACTCCATAAACACAACCTTCGATCCTAATCTGATTTGTCTCTTGGACAGAGGCGTAGTTTACGCTGTTGCACATGTACGTGGCGGCCAGGAAATGGGACGACATTGGTACAACCAAGGCAAACTGTTGAACAAGAAAAACTCTTTTGCCGATTTTATTGCATGCGCTGAAAAATTAATTGCCGAAGGCTATACCTCACCTTCAAAGCTAATTGCCCATGGCAGTAGTGCTGGCGGATTACTGGTAGGTGCAGCGGTAAACCTTCGCCCCGACCTATTCAAAGCGGTGGTAGCCGAGGTTCCCTTTGTTGATGTTCTCACATCGATGCTCGATTCAACCCAAGCACTAACCACTGTTGAGTACAACGAGTGGGGTAATCCAAACGATTCCACTTACTATTTCTACATGAAATCATACTCCCCTTACGACCAGGTAAAAAAACAATCCTACCCCAACATGCTTGTAACCTCAGGCTACAACGATAACCAGGTGCAGTTTTTTGAGCCGGTTAAGTGGGTGGCAAAGTTACGGGCTAACAATACCGGAAATAGCCAAATACTACTTTGGGTTGATATGTCGCTTGGCCATAGCCAGTCATCGGGCAGGTACGTTCAGCTAAAGGATCAAGCCTTTATATACGCCTACATGCTAAGCCAGTGGGGAATAAGCGAGTGATCAAACATTCTAAGTTGAACTGTTTAACTCTAACGCTTTAGCAAAAGTTTTGTCTATACATCAATTCAACAGCAGGTAAAAAATTTGTGGACTAATGATTGATTCGGTTTAATCCCAACTTGAAAAATTAATGGACGAATTGACTAATAAGATCTAATCATTCCGAACGTTCGGAATTAAAAATTTTGATAAGCGGGATTACATCGATAAGGCAAAAGATACAAGTTGTTTAAATATTTTTGAGCTACTATTGACCTACGCGGTTAATTTGATTTTCCATCAATAGGAACTGTAAAGTAAAAGGTTGACCCCAAGCCGGGTTCACTCTCCAGCCAAATTCTACCACCAAGTCTTTCAACATAGGCCTTGGCAATGGATAAACCTAAACCTGCTCCATCAACCGGATTTGTGAGTTCCATATTTCCTCTGACAAAACGTTCGAAAATTGCTTGCTGTTTATTTCGTGGAATTCCAATGCCTGTGTCGCGCACCGTAAACTCTAATGATCCGTTCAACAGCTCACACCCAATTTCAATTTGTCCCCTATTGGTATATTTTAGGGAATTTTTTACAAGGTTAAACAGCACGTCCTGAACTAAGTACGGATCGGTATTAACCTCTGCTATTTGTTCAGGAATACTAATTTTTCTCAATATTTTCAATCCCTTTTTATTCGCTTCAGGGGTAAAAAAGTCAGCTACATAATTTATAAGCTTATGAATATTGGTTGGTTTTAGTTTTACCTCCACTTGTCCGGTTTCAATTCTCGCCATATCGATAAGGCCTGTAAGAAGCTCATCGAGCCTCTCGCTACTTTTCTCAATAATATCAAGATATTTTTCAAAATCCTCCTTGGCTAAATTGGGATTTCTCATTAGCTCAACAAATCCCATTATGCCGTTTAGGGGAGTTCGAATTTCGTGGCTCATATTGGCAAGAAAAGCCGACTTCAACTTATCGCTCTCCTCCGCCTTTTCTTTAGCCTCAAGCAATTGCTTTTCCCATTTCTTTTGCTCAGTTATATCACGTGCCACCGCAATAACACACTTCTTACCAAAGTAGTAACCGGGAGTTAAGCTAACCACTTTAGGGAAATAGGTGCCATCGTAACGTATTCCCCAAAATTCGAAAAATTGGGGCTCGCCACTGAATGCCTTTTTAATGCATTGAGCTACGTGTTCCAGATTATTATATCCGGGCGCTGAGAGAAATTCAGGTGTTTTACCTATGAAATACTCGCGAGGGTAGCCATAAATTCTAGTTGCCGTATCGTTTACATCTAAAAATACACCATTTTCATCCTGAATGTAAACCGCCTCCGAAATGCTGTTTAAAATGCCTTTATAGGTTTGCTCTGAAAGTTTTAGTTTTTCTTCCATCTCCTTTTTTTCAGTGATATCGCGTGCCGTTCCAACCACACCGATTAATTTTCCTTCATGACTGAAAAGTGGAGCTTTGTGAACATCAAGGAACATGAATTTTCCCTTAACATTGCCATACTCATCAAAACGCATTGGGCGTAACTCCCTAAGGGTTACCTCATCGGAATCCATACATAGTTCGCCAAATGTGTGCCAGTTGGGATCTTCAGGATGGCGTTCCCTCTCGCGAAGAGCAAAAAATAAATCAGTTTTTCCAATGGGTTCATCGGTATCAGTAGCGTTAAGTAGGTCGTTACATATTGCCTTATTGGCAAAAATATAGCGCTTTTCGGTATCCTTTGCCCAAATCATATCTGGGGTTGTGTCGGCAAGCAATCGGAGTAGGTTGTAAAGCTCCTGATATCGCGTTTCACTTTCCTTTAGGGCAATTTCATAGGTTTTTCGTTGGGTAATATTTCGTACTACTGCCAAAGCTTTATCATTACCGTATTTTACAAGCCTGCTTTCAAAAAACATTGTTTTACCATCAATAGCTAAATCGTAGTCGTAAACCTGCATCTTTCCGGTTTCAAATAGGAGTTTAATTTTTTCATGGGTTAGATTTGCCACATCATCAGGCAATACCTCATCAACCAGTTTCCCAATAAAAATATTAGGTGGTGCATACATTTCGTTTGGGCCACCACTATAGTCAATAAAGTAGCCTTGCTGATCAAATACAAACATCAAATCGGGATTTGCCGATAGTAGTGCGTTATTGCGAGTTTCGCTTTCGCGCAATTTTTTCTCGGTATCGTTTTTTATCTCATATAGTCCTTGACAAAAAGCCTCTAACTCTTTATACTTTGCCCTTAATTCGTCTAATTCTTTAATTAGCGCTTTAATATCAATTTCTCCCATAGTAAGGTAAATTTTTTTATTCAAGATATTTAAAATTAGTTTACAAATCAAATTTTGGTTAATTTTTTAAATATTTGATATTGAATTTTATCGTGATGCTTGGGCATTAGGAAATCTTACTACTGATTCTAGTAAAATCCTCATTAACTCTTGTTAAAATTTTTCTCCGCTTGCTTTTTCCTAATTCATCCATTCTTCAGTTCATGGCTATTATACGGTTAAAGGCTTTTGGTAACAACAGGTAACCATTTTTGGTTGTTTTGCAAAAAATAACAAACCCAAAGAGGCATATTGGCCTGACTCAATTGTAGGTATGCTATTTTTTTGTAACTTGCCGCATTTTTAAACAGTAAACCATATAACCATGTCGTTCTTGAATGATAAAGTAGTAGCCGAAGGTTTAACCTTCGATGATGTGCTGTTAGTTCCGGCATATTCCGAGGTATTACCACGCAATGTTGATCTAACATCGCGGTTTACCCGCAACATAACTATTAAAGCTCCAATTGTTTCAGCAGCCATGGATACGGTGACTGAATCGGCCTTGGCCATTGCCATTGCCCGCGAGGGGGGAATTGGGGTTATCCATAAAAACATGTCGATTGAGGCACAAGCCCGTCAGGTTCGAGAGGTTAAACGCGCCGAAAACGGCATGATCTATGAACCTGTTACCATTCACCCCGATGCTACCGTTGGCGATGCCCTTGCCATGATGAAGGAGTACCGTATTGGTGGCATTCCGGTGGTTAACAGCGAGAATACGCTTATTGGCATTGTTACCAACAGGGATCTCCGTTTTCAGGAAAATATGCGCACCCCCATTAAGGATGTAATGACCTCCAAGGGTATTATAACCACCAGCCAATCCATCGATCTTGAAAAGGCAACTGAGATACTGAAGCAGCATAAAATTGAAAAGTTGCCAGTTGTCGACGAGAACAACAAGCTAATTGGTTTACTCACCTACAAGGATATCACCAAGGTTAAGGATAATCCCAATGCCAGTAAAGACGTAAAGGGTCGATTAAGGGTTGCTGCTGGCGTTGGAGTTACCGCCGATACAATTACCCGTGTAAAAGCGCTCTACGAGGCCGATGTTGATGCCATTGTTATAGATACCGCGCACGGTCACAGTAAAGGCGTGATTGAAATGCTAAAGCTAGTTAAAAAGGAATTCCCAAAACTTGAAGTAATTGTGGGAAATATAGCCACAGCCGATGCTGCTAAAATGCTTGTTGATGCCGGTGCCGATGCCGTTAAGGTGGGGATTGGCCCGGGTTCCATTTGCACTACCCGTGTAGTTGCCGGTGTAGGTGTACCCCAACTCAACGCCATATGGGACGTCGCAAATGCTATCAAAGACACAGGCGTTCCGGTAATTGCCGATGGTGGAATTCGTTACTCTGGCGATATAGTAAAAGCACTGGCTGCCGGTGCCGATACCATCATGGCTGGCTCGCTATTTGCCGGTGTTGAAGAGTCGCCCGGCGAAACCATAATCTACAACGGCCGAAAGTTCAAGTCGTACAGGGGAATGGGCTCACTCGATGCCATGCAACAGGGTTCTAAGGATCGCTACTTCCAGGACGTGGAGGATGATATCAAGAAACTTGTACCTGAAGGCATTGTGGCTCGAGTACCCTATAAAGGAACCCTTTCCGAAGTATTTTACCAACTTATTGGAGGACTTCGTGCCGGAATGGGATACTGCGGTGCCCCCAACCTCGAAGCACTTAAAAAGGCTAAATTTGTGAGGATTACCCATGCAGGAATTATTGAGAGCCATCCCCACGATGTGGCAATAACCCGCGAGGCTCCTAACTATAGCCGCGATACCAACTATTAACATCAAAAGTAGTTAGTAAATGTAACCCTAAAATCACAAACCGATGAAAACGGCATTACGTGTAGCTATTTTAACAGCAGGGGTTTTTATAAATGTTACCACTTTTGCTCAACAGCAAAACACTGATATTCTACTAACCATAAACAACACCCCTGTTACAGCTGATGAGTTTACATCGCTTTACTTGAAAAATACAAAGGCAACAGGTACCAAAATAGAAAAATCGACTTTAGATGAATACCTTAACCTTTTTATTAACTTCAAGCTAAAAGTTCAAGCCGCACGCGATGCAGGTATCGATACCCTGACATCGTTCAGGAATGAGTATAATGGCTATGTTGATCAGCTTGCACAATCGTACCTTATCGACCAGGAAACCCTCGATTCGCTTACACGCGAGGCATACCAGCGCATGAAGGAAGAGGTTAGTGCCAGTCATATCCTCATCAGCATGCCTGAAACAGCAATGGGTGCCGATACATTAAAGTACTACCAGAAAGCCCTGGAGGCTCGAACCAAAGTTCTTAAGGGCGAACCCTTTGGCAAGGTTGCCATAACCACCAGCAACGATCCCTCGGTTAGCCGAAACAACGGCTACCTTGGTTGGTTCTCGGCTTTTCAAATGGTTTACCCATTTGAAACCGCCGCCTACTCTACGCCTATCGATTCGGTTTCGATGCCCGTTCGCACTCGCTTTGGTTACCACATCATTAAGGTGCATGGTCGCCGCCCAGCCAAAGGGCAGATTAAGGTTGCCCATATTATGGTTAGGGTTCAACCTAACGCTTCGCCACAGGAAATGGAAAATGCTCGCCTTAAAATTGTTGACATTCATAACCGGTTGCTAAATGGCGAAAACTTCTCGGAACTAGCCAAAAAGGAATCGCAGGATAACAGCACTGCACCCAATGGTGGTGAGCTGCCATGGATTCGGTCTGGCCAAATAATACCCGAATTCGAGGAGGTTGCCTTTGCCCTGAATAATATCGGCGATATATCTAAACCCTTTCAAACCTCGTTTGGATGGCACGTGGTTAAGCTACTTGACCGAAAACTCCCTGGAGAGTTTGAGGAAATGCTGCCCGAAATAAAAAACCTAATGGGACGCGATAGCAGAATTCTAAACGTGCGCGTTGCCTTTGTAAACAAATTGAAAAAGGAATATGGTGTAAAAGAGTTCCCTGCTGATGCCCAAAAAAATCTTTCATTGCTTCTCGATTCCTCAATCTTTAAAGGCGAATGGAAAGTGCCTACCCCAAAATCGAATCCAACTCTGCTGGTGGTAAAAGGAATGAATTACCAGCTTTCCGATCTACTAAATTATATCAACCAAAACCAGCAAAAAAGCCGAAATCAAAGCTTACAATCGTTCATAAATTTCATTTATGCCGATTGGGTAAATCAAACATTGATTAATCTCGAAAAATCACTTTTACCGCAAAAGTATCCTGAATTTAAACAGCTTGCCTACGAATACTTTGAGGGCATGCTACTTTTTGAAATCTCAAACCGTGAGATTTGGACTAAGGCTTCCGATAGCACTGCTCTAAATACATACTTTGAACGCAACCGCAATAAATATGTTTGGGGCGAAAAGATATACTTTACCGTTTATCAAACCCCTAATCAAAAGGTTGGCCAAGCATTGGCAAAAGCCCTAAAAAAGACACCTAATATCGATCCCGAAGAACTTGTAAAAAAATGGAATAAGAAAACACAAACGGTTACATTCAGCAAGCAAGTTGGTTTCCCCGATAATCCCACAATTTCAGGCTACAATAAATGGGATTCCGGAATCAAAATCACGAATGATGCCGATAAAGTGGTTGTTGTACATATTGATAAAACAACTACCAGCGAACCTAAAGAGCTAAACGATTGCAGGGCTGAGGTTATTTCGGACTTCCAAAACTACCTCGAAGAATCATGGATTCAACAGCTAAAAGCCCAGTACAAGATTGAACTCAACACAAACTCTTACAATAAACTGCTTGAAAATCTAACCAACTAAACTAAGAAGCAATAAATGAACAGACTAGTATTTTCGCTGATAATTATTACGGGACTACTTGCAGCGTGCCACAACTCCAGAGAGAGCCGGCCTGTGGCAAGGGTGTACGATAAATACCTCTACGAAAGCGACCTTCAAAATATTTTCCTTACTAATGTTAACCCTGAGGATAGCATACTAATTGCTAAGGCTTACATTGAGAAATGGATACAAACACAACTACTGCTTAAGCAAGCCGAAAATAACCTTAGCGATAAAGAGAAAAATGTAGCCCGCCAGCTGGAAGATTACAGAGCATCGCTCCTAATCCACAAGTATGAACAGGAGTATGTAAACCAAAAACTCGATACTCTGGTTAAGGATTCCGAAATTGAGCAGTACTACTATGCTAATAAAGATAATTTTGTTCTCTCGGAACCAATAGTAAAAGCCCTTTTCATCAAACTACGCAAGGAAGCCCCTCAAACCCCAAAGATTCGGGAGATCTACCGTTCTAAACGCCAGGACGACATTCAACTCCTCGATAATCTGGCCTACCAGGCTGCCATTTACTACGATTTTTTTAACGATAAGTGGATACCCTTTTCGGTTATCACCCGACAACTGCCCTACTCCATCGATGATATAAAGCAGGCCTTTACAAGGCAGTACATTGAGATGGAAGACGGTAGTTTTATATACCTGGTATCGTTGCGCGAGGTCAAAGAACAAGGCGAAACAGCGCCACTCTCTTACATCACTAACGAAATTAAACAACTTATTATAAACTCGCGCAAGCAAAACTTAATTGACCAACTTGAACGTAACTTGCTGATTAAAGCTAAGGATGATCGTAATTTTGAAATATACAAATAGTAAAAACCATGAGAGCATTTATTTTACCTACACTTTTTTTATTATTTTTTTCGTTTAGCACAAATTCATACGCACAGGAAAGCATTTCTATCGACAAGGTAATTGCAGTGGTCGGTAACGAGCGCATTCTTTTGTCCGATGTTGAACAAGAACTCCTACGCATAAAAATGCAGGGCAGTACTAATACCAATATCGACCGCTGCCAGCTGCTTGAACAGCTTCTGATTCAAAAGCTACTGATAACTCAGGCTAAAATTGATAGCATTCAGGTTAACGATGGCTCCGTTGAAAGCGAAGTTGACCGACGCTTAAAATACTTTATCAGTCAGATTGGTTCGGAAAAGGCCCTTGAAAACTACTTCAACAAGCCAATTTTTGAGATTAAGGATGACCTAAGGGAGATTATTCGCGAGCAACAGCTTACCCAGCAAATGCAACGCAAGATTGTTGATAAGGTTAAAATAACGCCATCGGACGTTAAGGCCTTTTACAAGAAAATACCAACCGATAGCCTTCCGGAGTTACCCTTGCAGTATGAACTGCAGCAAATAGTAATTTACCCTCCCGATGCCGATAAAGCGAAACTTGAGGCCAAGGAAAAATTGCTTGAAATTCGCAACCGTGTATTGAACGGAGAGCGATTTGCTACCCTTGCTGCACTTTACTCTGAGGATAGAGCCTCGGCAATCAAAGGCGGAGAGTTGGGATTTCGCTCGCGTGAAGAGCTTGTAAAAGCCTTTGCCGACGCTGCCTTTAACCTTAAGGAAGGTCAAATTAGCCAGGTGGTAGAAACCGAGTACGGCCTTCATATCATCCAGATGATTGAAAATCGAAACAACCAGGTAAATGTTCGGCATATCCTGCTTAAACCCCAGTTTACATCCGATTTGCTCTCAAAAGCTGTTCAAAAACTCGATAGTATTGCCAACCTAATACGTTCGGACAGTATCACCTTTGAAAATGCGGTGCTCCGCTATTCCGAAGATAAAAAATCGAACCTAAATAAAGGTTTAATGATTAATCCATTCACAAACACTTCGCTTTTTGAAAAGGAACAGCTTCAACCATCGGATTATTATGCCATCAAGGACTTAAAAGAAGGTGAATTCAGTGCACCCTTTGAGTCGCGCGACGAGCATGCTAATATCGTTTTCAAAATCATCAAGGTTAAACGAATTGTTCCTGCGCATAAGGCAAACCTTAAAGACGATTACGACAAGATACAGGAGATGGCCAAATCGAGCAAGGAAAACGAAATACTGAGGGATTGGGTATCGAAAAAAATAAAGTCGTTCTACATTAAAATTGATGAGGATTTTCAGAACTGCGACTTTCAGAGTAAGGGTTGGATAAAGTAGGTAATTGAAATGAACTCTATACTTCGTAATTTTTTAGTTATCCCCATTCTGCTTGGAGTGTTAGTCAATGCTCAGGCTCAAAAGACCCGTATTAGGTTTGAGGGGGCAAAGAGCATGAAAAACCTCAACATTAACGGCCAAAAGATTATCAGGTATATTGGAAATGTTCGTTTCCAGCACGAGACTACCCGTATAGTTTGCGATAGTGCTTACCACAACCCCGACGATAACTGGTTCGATGCATTTGGTAACGTTACCATTCAACAGGGTTCTACGCGAATCATCGGGCAAAACCTGCACTTTGATGGTAAAACTTCGGTTGGAAAAATAACAGGCAAAGAGGTTAAGCTTATCGACGACGAAACCACACTAACAACCCAAACCCTTTTTTTTAATTCCAAAACAAACGTTGCATACTACACCACGCCAGGCGTAATAACCTCTAAGCAATCGAAATTAACCAGCGATCGGGGTTATTTTAATAGAAACTCAAACCTTTTATCGTTTGCAGGGAAAGTTGTAATGATTGATCCCGACGGTACAATATACACCGATTCGCTAAGCTACAATACCCAAAATGAACTTGCCAACTTTTTTGGCCCTACCCATATCTTTAACAAAGACAATTTTGCCTACTGTGAAAAGGGTTGGTACTACAAGAAAATTGAACAAACTAACCTCCAGCAAAATGCCTACATCTTAAGCAAAGAGAATAAGATTTTTGGCGATAATATCTTCTACGACAAGGCTAATAAGTTTGCGAGGGCCATTGGGAATGTTGTTCTGATTGACACCTTGAACAGAACTTACATTTACGGTCAAAAAGCAAACTTCTGGCAAGATACTGAACAGGCCGAAATTGCCGAAAATCCCTACCTCATGCTAATTGACAACAGCGATAGTTTGTTCCTAAAAGCCAACTACTTCAAGGTAATCACAAAGAAAACCGAACAAGTAAGCGATTCTACCTACAGAATTCTTAAGGCTTTAGGTGCTGTTGCCTTTTACAGACGCGATGTTCAAGGCCTATGCGATTCAATGATTTACAACACCCGCGATTCAGTCATCGATATGTTCGTTAACCCCATTCTATGGAACGATGTAAACCAAATGACTGCCGACCACATAGCAATCCATTCAAAAAATAACAAAATTAACCGGATGGATTTCAACGGTAATGCCTTTATTACCTCGTTCGAGGAGGATAAGTTTTATAACCAAATAAAAGGAAAAACTATTACTGCATACTTTACCAATGGTAAAGCAGAGAGAATAGATGTGAATGGTAATGGTCAGGCCGTTTACTTTATTCGCGATGGCAATACCCTAACATTAGCCAACCGCTCCGAGAGTGCAAAAATATCCATTCAGATAAAAAACAACAAGGTCAGCCGGGTCACGTTCCGCGAAAAGCCCTCTTCAAACCTTTACCCAATAGGGAAAGTTGAGTTAGAAGACGTTATGCTGAAGGGATTTAAATGGCTTGAGGCCAAACGGCCTACAAGTAAGTACAGTATATTGCCTAAAAACTTTAAACCCCAACCGGTTGAACTTGGTGAGAAAAAACGCACGGAAATTCTTCAAAATACAAGCAAGTAAAAATAAAAAGGAGAGGTTAACCTCTCCTTAAATTTTTTAGTACTCATCCTCGTTGAAAAGAAAATCCTCTTTTGTAGGATAATCGGGCCAGATATCTTCAATACTCTCGTAAATCTCATTATCATCCTCCAACTCCTGAAGATTTTCAATTACCTCAAGGGGAGCTCCTGAACGAATGGCATAATCAATTAATTCCTCTTTTGTGGCTGGCCATGGAGCATCTTCTAACTTGGATGCTAATTCTAATGTCCAATACATAGTGTTTTTAGTTTTAAAAAACTGATTGACAGTTTAATATATTAACTGACAACCCCACAAATATATAAATTTTTTGGAATTACAAATTAGGTTGCCATTTTATTTGCTCCACCCCAAAATCTTTGCCAAGTTTTCGGGAAAGAGTAAAAAAGTAATCGCTGAGCCTATTGAGGAACATTACAAGATTCTCGGGCAGTGGCGTATCTTCAGCCAAGTGGGTAACAAGTCGCTCGGCTCTGCGGCATACCGTTCGGCAAATGTGGCATACCGATACCACCGGATGCCCTCCGGGCAAAACAAATGAGGTTAAAGGCTCAAGCTGTGCATCCATGGCATCTATCTCGTTCTCTAATCGCTTAATGTCTGCATCTTCAATTTTGGGTATCTTTACCTTACAATCGGTGCAATCGGCTGCAAGAATTGACGCGCAATTCATAAGCCTATCCTGAACGAAAATAAGGGTATCAACCGTATGCCTGTCGATATTCTGATCGCGAAGCAGCCCAGTGAAAGCTATTAACTCATCAACCGTACCATAGGTTTCGATACGGGGATGGTACTTAGGAACGCGGGCCCCGCCAATTAACGAGGTCGATCCTTTATCGCCTGTTTTTGTGTAAATTTTCATAGAATAATTGTTGCGTTGCAATTTAGTTTAACATTCTTGTTTAAACAAGAAAACAATTTTAAATCAACGCAAACAATATGTTATTGTTCAGTAATTACAACTTTTTGCTTGAGAATTGGGTTATGATTGGGTTCATCGGACTCAATTAAACCATCGCGAAGCCTAACTATCCGTCGGGCATGACGGGCAATGTCCTCTTCGTGGGTTACCACAATTATGGTATTGCCCTGCTCGTAAATATCCTCAAAAAGGTTCATGATATCGATGGATGTTTTTGAGTCGAGGTTACCGGTAGGTTCATCGGCAAGTATGATGGACGGATTGTTAACCAAGGCACGTGCCACAGCAACTCGCTGGCGCTGGCCACCCGAAAGTTCGTTGGGTTTATGCTCCATTCTATCGTCAAGTCCAACATTCTTAAGGGCCATCTTGGCCATCTCGATACGCTCATGTTTAGGGATGCCTGCGTAAATCAGGGGAAGCATCACATTGTCGAGGGCTGTATAACGGGGTAAAAGGTTAAAGGTTTGAAAAACAAAACCAATCTCCTTATTACGTATTTCGGCCAATCGATCATCGGAAAGTTTACTCACATCAGTACCGTTAAGTATGTAGGTGCCGTCGGTGGGTGTATCCAAACAGCCCAGAATATTCATCAAGGTTGATTTTCCTGAGCCCGAAGGGCCCATGATTGCCACATACTCGTTCCGTTTAATGGTTAAATCAACACCCTTTAAAGCTTTTACTACAACACTTCCAACCTGGTAGTATTTTTTTATGTTTTTAATGTTGATTAAATACTGCTCGCTCATATACTGTTAGGTTTTTGTTTTAATGGTTAATAAGGCCCATATCGAAGCATAAAATGTTGCTTGGCTATTCCTTGCCGGAAGACAAGTATCCCACACCTAAATAGGTCAATGGAAATGGAAACTTGCCTATTTGCTTTCATCTCCATCCAGGCTTCTTCCATATCCTCGCTCCAACGTATATCGTCAACCACAACTATTGAATTAGCGTTTAGCTTCGGAAGTATGACGTCGAAGTACTGTAAAAGTTTAGTCCCGTTATGATCACCATCTATAAAAACAAAATCAAAATTACTCACCTCCTTGGCCAAATGTGGCAATTCGGTTTCAAAGGTACCACAAATCGGTTTAATGTTAGGTAAGTTCATTTCCTGAAAACGCTTTTGGGCTATGCCAAAAACGGCCTCGTCGCCCTCAATGGTATAAAGAGTGCCATTGGGGTTGGCCTGTGCCATGTACATGGAGCTAATGCCTACCGATGTGCCAAGTTCCAGCATAACATGGGGATGAAAATGGTTTACCAACCTGTAAAGCAATTTTCCAAGATGTGGCGGCACTGAAACCCTTTGAGCTATTCGACTTAATTTTACCAGCTCGCCCCTAAACCCACCATTAAGACTTTCGGCTACCGATTTGCGAATAATTCCTATATCGCAGCTCAACATCTCCTTGCGGTATGCTTCAATACTTTCAAAGACCTTTTCCTTTTTATTGCCAGCAATTACATTTGTGTACAATTCAAAAACAAAAGGCGAATGTATTCCGTATCCCCCCTTTGGCAAACATTTCTTCCGGAATTGAAGATAACTTTTTAAAATACCCCAGGCTCCCCTTCTCATTTTGTAATATTCTAAGAATGCTAAGGTAAGCCTCAAGGTAAATTAAAACATAGCCAAATATGTTAAAAAAAGTTTATGGGGAACAATATTATCATACATTAACATCGTTACAGCCTGAGCCTAACTCATTTTGCTTTGAGCCCAATTTTGCCTTATACTTTTTACTATAGCATATCTTTATAACCCAATAAGTTGCAGCCAAAGCAGCCAACATGGCAGCAAGCGAAAACATCTCCTGCGACGAGTTTTTTGAAATACCCCAAACTATAACCTTACGGGAAATAGCAATTATGGCAACCAGTACAACAAGTTCAACGTGAACTATTTCATCTTTTAGAAAGCCTTTAATGGTTTCCAAAAGCTCAACCCCAATAATTATAACCAAGAACAAATCGATAAGCTGAGGGTATTGAAGTTCGATAAAATCGCGAAAGGGATAGCTTGCAAGCCCATCGTAGAGCTTAATAAAAACATCGACCAAGGCAAGAATTAGTAGTAAAGAAATAATAAACAGGGTAAAATAAACTATTACCCTTTGTAGTGTTTTCAGATAGCGCTCCATACTCTATGTGTTTGAGTAAAGTTAAAAAAAAGGAGGACATGTTGATGCCCTCCCGGAACAAAATGTGCACTAAAAAAGCTTTAGTTGCTTAGTATTTTTTGAACTGATTTAATATTCTCGTCATTCACCACGTTCTTTCCGTTAGGGGTGTACATGTATTCCAACCGATTTTCATAAAGTTTTTCTACCTTACCCCTAACCACTTTCATGGTGCTGTTAACCAGTCCGTTCTGTTCGGTAAATGGCTCATCGAGTATGGCAAAGGTTGCAGGCAACCACCGTTCAGGGAACATGTCGCCAAACTCACCGCCTGGCTTAAAACGGGCTATTTCGTTATTGATGATTGCTATAGCCTCTTTGGCCGCTTCCTGCGATTCGGGGTCGAGTCCTTTGCCGGCAATGGCCTTTTTCAGGGCATCCCTCGAGGGAACAATTAGTGCAGTGGTGTAAGGGTTTTGATTATTGTGAAGCACAACACTATCGATAAACTTGGAGTGTTGAACCAGCGACTCTTCGATTCCCTCGGGGCTATACTTTTCGCCATCGCTGGCAATAAGTAAACTTTTGAACCTACCCAACACGTATAGGAAACCGTCCTTATCCATGTAACCCATATCGCCGGTGTAAAGCCAACCATCGCGAACGGTTTCGGCTGTGGCCTTCTCATTCTTCCAGTAGCCCACCATCACGTTCTCCCCCTTAACAACAATCTCACCTTTCTCCCCCACCGGTAGTTCCTTGCCATTCTCATCGCAAATTTTAAGTTCAAGATATTTTACCAGATGTCCCGAAGATCCTAATTTATGGCGCTTTAGGGAGTTTGAACTAATAATTGGGGTTGCTTCCGATAAGCCGTATCCCTGTAGCATTGGAATACCAATAGCATAGTAGAAGCGCTGGAGTTCGATATCGAGCAGAGCTCCACCTCCAATAAAGAAATCGAGTTCACCACCAAATACCTCCCTGATTTTGCTGAAAAGGATTTTATCGTAGAGCCAAATTAAAGGCTTGTATATAAAGGTGAAACCTGTCCCTTTATTCCAACCCTCCTTATTGTATTTATAGGAAATGCTTAGGGCATGGTTGAAAAGTTTTTCGGTAAATTTTCCTTTTGCCCTAATACCATTTTCAATGTTCTTTTTGAAGTTCTTGGCTAAAGCGGGTACGCTAAGTAAAAGGTTAGGCATAAGTTCCTTGATGTTAATGGGGATATTCTTCAAAGTATCCATAGGGGTCTTTCCCACCTGAACGGTGGCAATGCTTGCCCCCTTAGCCATGAACGAATACAGGCCCGCCACATGCGCAAAGCAATGGTCAAGGGGAAGTATTAGTAGGGTTTTATACGATACTGGTATCTCCATTAGGGTTAAGGCCTGCTCAACGTTAGCAGTATAGTTCCTATGGGAAAGAATTATGCCTTTGGGGTCGGCAGTGGTACCTGAGGTATAGCTAATATTAGCATAATCCGAAGGTTTTATGCTTTTTGCAACCTCTTCTACTTTCCCGGGATTACTCCTGAGATATTCATCGCCAAGGCCAAAAACATCATCGATGAACAAATCGTCTCCCTCTAACTTTTCGGGTTTATCAAGGTAGATTACCCTTTTAACATTGGGCAACTGCGAACGTAGCTTTTCAACCTTTGAAGCTTGCTGTCCCGAAACAAATATCATGGAGGTTTCGGAATGAACCAAACGGAATAACAGGTCGTTACCATCTAACTTAACCGATAGTGGTACATTTACAGCTCCGGTGTACAGAATACCCAATTCGCTAATTACCCAAAGTTTACGTCCTTCGCTTAGCAGGGCTATTTTATCGTCTTTTTTTACGCCAAGACTTAAAAGCCCTGCAGCCAAACGGTAAACCTCGGTTCGGGTTTGAGCATAGGTTGTTGGTTCATACTTATCGGTTAATTTCTCCCATATGTAGGGGTTGTCGGAAAACTTGCTAACGCTTTCCTCAAATAAATCGATTATTGTTTTCATCTGTTTAATTTTTTTTCCACCAATAGTGCCAGCAAAATTAAAAAAATATGTTTTGCAACATACATCAGTAATAAAAATCGAAGTACCATGAATTAAAAAATTCATACGGGCTGATAAAAATTGGGGTTGTAAGCATTTTTAGAAGAATGATTCGGAATGACTCGGAATAACTCGGAATGGTAAAATGGAAGGAATTAGAGTGCGTTAACCTGAAAAATTGGGGCGGATAATTTTTAGAGGAGTTTAGTATTTTTGGGACATGGAAAAGCAAAATATTTTCGACCTATCGTTTTGTACCCTTTGCCCACACGAATGCGGCGTAAATAGGCATACCCATACAGGTTACTGTAATGTTGGTGCAAATCCAATGGTATCGTCAATTTTCCCTCACCGGGGCGAGGAGCCTGTAATATCAGGGGAAAAGGGGATTTGCAACGTTTTTTTTGCCCACTGCAACCTGCAATGTGTTTTTTGCCAAAACCACCAAATAAGTCGGAATAGCTCCATGAGCAACAAATGGTTAACCAATACCAGCATCATTGTTGATGAAATAAAACGTATTCTCGAAACAGGGATTAGCATGCTTGGATTTGTTTCCCCCTCGCATCAGGTTGCTCAGATGGTAGAAATAATAAACGCTTTAAATAAATCGGGCTATAAACCTATTATTGTTTACAACTCGAACGGATACGACAAGGTGGAAACGTTAAAAAAACTTGAAGGCATTGTTGATGTTTACCTCCCCGACCTAAAATACTATAACAGCAATTTAGCCTTCCGATACTCTGGGGTATCGGACTACTTTCAGGTAGCATCAAATGCCATAAAAGAAATGTATAGGCAAAAGGGATCGAGCTTAATCCTAAACAACGAAGGTTTAGTAGAGTTTGGGTTGATAATCCGGCACCTGGTTCTGCCAGGTTATGCCGACGATAGCATCAACTTGCTCAACTTCCTTGCCGATGAGGTTTCGCCAAAACTACACGTTTCACTCATGTCGCAGTATTACCCACCAGCAGAACTTTCGTTGCCAGCCGAGTTAAACCAACATGTAGGTATCAATGAGTATAAAAAAGTGGTTGATGTTTTGGAAAATCATGGTTTCAGAGGATGGGTTCAGGACATTGAAAGCAACCAGTACTACCGTCCCGATTTTGAAAGTAGCAATCCCTTTACCGATTAAATCATTCTAAACTAATTAAAAATCAACACAATTGCTTGAACTTTTAGCGAGAAATTTTGATTTATTAAAAATTTGTGTATATATTGCACTAAAATTAACCCTTAACCACGAATCCCTATGAAAAGAGTTATACTATTTATTGTGCTTGCAGCTTTTGTTGGAACAGGTTGTAAGTACTTTAAAAAAGACAAAAAGGTTGACCCTATTGCCCTGCAAAAAGCTAAAGAGGACAGCATAGCAAAAGCAAAAGCTTTTGAAGAGGAGCAAAAAAGAATAGCCGAGGAGCAAGCCCGTCAGGAAGAAATGCGTAAGCAGCAAGAGTATGAATCCACCTACCGTTTCCATGTAATAATTGGCAGTTTTAAAGTTCCCTCAAATGCCACCGCTTGGGAAGAGGATGTTCATAAGATGGGGTTCACTAAAACAAAAATTCTTGACTCGCCCAACGGATTCAAGCTGGTTTCCATTGGCCAGTTCGACACCTACAGCAAAGCGTTTAATGAAATTGAGCGCATTAACTCCGAGCGCCCCGACGAACCTCTTGAAATGTGGGTATACGAAAATAAATAAGGATTACAAAATCCTTTGTATTACCGCCATTTTTATGGCGGTTTTTTATTTTGTTGACAAAAAATGTATTTTGTTTGAGCTATTTTGATTTTATTTGCTGCTCAAAACAAACTAAACCTAATTCATTAACCAAATGGAAAAGATTCGACAAACACTGCGCGATCATGCATGGGCACGTTGGACAGCCCTGGCAGTTGTAGCTTTTACCATGTTAACCGGTTACTACCTAACCGATGTTATGGCCCCTCTGAAAGGGCTTTTAGAACAACAACTCTCATGGGATAGTTCAGAATATGGACTTTTTACCAGCGCCTACGGGTGGTTTAATGTATTCCTATTCATGCTCATCATTGGGGGTATAATCCTCGATAAGATGGGCGTTCGGTTTACCGGTTTAATGGCTGCAACCATTATGGTGGTTGGTACTTCCATTAAATTCTGGGCAGTATCAACCCATGCTCTGGATGGGCAAGTATGGAATGTACTGTGGGTTTTCCCAATCAAGGCTCAGGTTTTCATGGCTGCTCTTGGTTACGCCATTTTTGGTGTGGGTGTTGAGGTGGCCGGTATAACCGTTTCAAAAATCATTGTAAAATGGTTCAAGGGAAAAGAGTTAGCCCTTGCCATGGGTTTGGAAATGGCAACAGCCCGTTTGGGTACTGCTCTGGCTCTCGCTACATCGGTTCCCCTGGCTAAGGCTTTTGGCCATGTTTCAAAACCTATTCTATTCTGCTTAATCCTCTTAGTAATCGGCCTTATTTCATTTTTCATCTACACCTTTATGGACAAGAAACTCGATGCTTCGCAGGCCGAATACGATAAGCAGAATAATATAACCAACGAAGAAGAGGCATTCAAAATATCTGATATTTTCAATATTATTACCAACAAGGGATGGTGGTACATCGCAATACTTTGCGTATTGTTCTACTCGGCTGTATTCCCATTCCTGAAGTACGCAGCCGACCTAATGGTTAACAAGTTTGGTGTAGATGAATCGCTTGCCGGCGCAATTCCTGCCATGCTTCCCTTTGGTACCATTCTCCTTACTCCCTTTTTCGGTAATATTTACGACCGAAAGGGTAAAGGGGCAACCATCATGCTGATTGGTTCACTCCTGCTAATATTTGTCCACACCATGTTTTCAATCCCATTCCTCAATCACTGGATTATTGCAATTATCCTTATAATTATCCTTGGCATCGGTTTCTCGTTGGTTCCATCGGCCATGTGGCCTTCAGTTCCAAAAATTATCCCTGAAAACCAACTTGGCACTGCCTATTCCTTAATCTTTTGGGTGCAAAACTGGGGGTTAATGGGTGTTCCTGCCCTTATTGGTTGGGTACTGGACAAATACTGTGTTACCGGCCAAAAAGTTGTTGAAGGGGTTACTGTTAACACCTATAACTATACCTTGCCTATGATAATATTTACCTCATTAGGTGTTCTTGCTCTGGTTTTTGCCTTGCTGCTTAAAGCCGAAGATAAGAAGAAGGGTTATGGCCTTGAATTACCGAATATTCAGAAATAATTTTTCACTTTTAAAGGGGACGTCCGCTTTGCGGATGTCCTCTTATTTTGGTTTTATCCTTCTACATCTCCTTTCAAAACCGGCATTTTCGCAAGTAAACACGTACACTCAGGTTGAAATAGATAGGTTTGCCATTGAGATTCAAACCCTCGACCAGAGTGCATCACTAATTTCGTCAATCGTTTCGTTTACTGCTATACAGGAACAACCATCAAATGCAATAAGCCTTACCCTGCCAAGGGCAGAGGAAATCATTATCAACAAAAGCAAGGTCAGGATAACCGACTCAAAAGGGAATGTGATCTGGAAAGGTACCCTTGAGAAGAAACTTTCTCCTTCAAATGCGCTTAGCTTAAACCTTGATAAAGTTAGGATTGATAAGAAAGGGACTCTACCCTACACCATTGAATGGGAAACCAATGTTTTGTTAGCCTCACCCACTGGTAACTTTACTTGGCCCACATGCCTCACAGGTAATTTCGATGCTATAAGGTATCTCGGATTACGAGTTTTTTCCGACGATGACTTTTTAAAGAAAATCGACACCAACCTGGATCAAAGCACACGGCTTATGGACCAATCCACCGGGCTTAGCGGTGTGGTATGGGAACTAAGCAACTACCAAAAAAACAAGGCCTGGCTGAATGCCAAGCCCATCGAAAATCCTTATATAAAACTATCTTTTTAGCTCTCTTTACTCCCTCACAATGGTCTCGTCCCTATTGGGACCAACCGAAATTATTTTAACGGGAACGCCCGTTTCCTGTTCAATAAACCTAATGTATGCCATAAGCTCCTCGGGCAAGTCATCCTCTGATTTGAAACCGGAAATGTCGCTCATCCACCCCTTAAACTCCTTGTAAACGGGCTCAATGGGTGAGTTAATGTCGTATGGTATTCTGTCGGTCTCAACTCCATTAACCCTGTATGCCACGGCTACCTTTACGGTTTCAAAGGAATCGAGCACATCGGGTTTGGTCATAATTAGCTGGGTTACTCCATTGAGCATGATGGCATACTTTAGAGCTACCAGATCGAGCCAACCGCAACGACGCGGACGGCCTGTGGTTGCACCATACTCCACGCCAATTTTACGGATTTTCTCCCCAATTTCGTTGTCGAGTTCGGTTGGGAATGGCCCTGAGCCAACACGTGTGCAGTATGCCTTAAAAATACCATAAACCTCACCAACCCTATGAGGGGCAATGCCTAACCCGGTGCAAGCCCCGGCACAAATGGTATTGGATGAGGTTACAAACGGATATGAGCCAAAATCGATGTCGAGCAATGAGCCTTGAGCACCTTCGGCAAGCACCTTTTTCCCCTGCTTTAGGTAGTTGTTTATTTCGTACTCTGAATCAATAAGATCGTACTCCCTAAGTAGTTCAATTCCTTTAAACCACTCATCCTCGTGCTGCTCAATGTTGCTAGCATAGTTATACTGCCTTAAAATCTCCTTGTGCTTGTTTTTAAGGAAATCGTATCGATCCCTAAAATCGGGCAGTAGGATATCGCCCACGCGTAAGCCATTTCGCCCGGTTTTATCCATATAGGTTGGGCCAATACCCTTAAGGGTCGAGCCAATCTTTCCCTTGCCCTTGGCAGCCTCCGAGGCTGCGTCAAGCTCCCGATGAGATGGTAAAATAAGGTGGGCCTTTTTGGATATTTTAAGGGATTTTTTCAGGTTTACTCCTAACTTTTCCAGCGAGTGAATCTCCTCGGCAAGGATTATGGGGTCTATCACCACCCCATTTCCAATCACGTTAATGCACCCGGGATGGAACACACCTGAAGGAATGGTATGCAGCACATGCTTAATGTTATTAAACTCCAGCGAGTGGCCGGCATTGGGACCACCCTGGAATCGTGCAATCACATTGTAGTGGGGGGTTAAAACATCTACCACTTTCCCTTTACCCTCATCGCCCCATTGGAGCCCTAAAAGAATATCAACTTTACTCATCACCTTTTATATTTTTTAGCCCCGTGGCATCAAAAAACTCCCATGAATCAACTAATAGTGACTCATAAAAGTACAAGCCAAAAAGCATATAAAGGTAATGAATTTACCGCAAATTTAGGAAAGAAGATATCAACAATTCTAATCGGTTAACTCAACCTTATCGATCTCGTTCTGGCAATCGCTGCAAAGGCCATAGAGATAAAGGGAATGGTGCGAAACCGTAAAACCACTATTCTTTTGAGCCGAATTGATAATCTCCTGTATTCGGGGATCACAAAACTCAATTACCTTGCCACATCGGCTACATATAAGGTGATCGTGCTGCTTGCATTCGTAAGCCTTTTCGTAAAGCGATGAGTTTTTGCCAAACTGATGTTTAATTACCAAGCCGCACTCCAGCAACAAATCGATGGTGTTGTAAAGTGTAGCCCTACTTACCTGGTAGTTCTTGTTTTTCATTTTGATATAGAGGGTCTCTATATCAAAGTGCGATTCCTGAGAGTAAATCTCATCGAGGATGGCAAAACGCTCGGGCGTTTTACGATGCCCCTTGCGTTCAAGGTAATCGGTAAGTATCCGTTTTACTACAAGTTTAGTATCGCTGCAGGTCATATCTTAAATTTAGACTTACTTTAAATAGCAAAAATATGACAAAATTTTTGTTATGCAACAATAAACAGAAAAAGGTGGAAAAAGTTTAAGGGTAGCCTACCAGCAGAACGTGAAACACAATTCAACCTCCTATGAAAATTGGGAATTGACCGCCGATGAGGGTGATTTGGTTAATGTAAGCAGGTTTGAATAATCCGTGTAATTGGCAGCACTAATCGTCAAACTTATCCATTCGCCGAACGTTTTCCATACCTTTAACCTTTATAATATTCATTATCAGATTATTAAGATGTGTAACGTCGTGAACGTAAAGGTCGATATAGCCCTCAAAAATGCCATCGTGGCTTTCGATATGGAATTTTCGAATGTTAACCATAAGCTCATCGGATATCACCTTGGTTAGCTCACTGATAATCCCAATTCGGTCCATGCCGTTAACCTCAATGCGGGCAAGGAACGATAACGCCTTTTGGGTGGTCCACTTAGCCGCAACAATCTTATCGCCATGCTGAGCCATCAGCCTAACAGCCTCGGCACATGTTGCCTTGTGAACAATAACAATGTCATCGGGCGAAAGGTAACCAATCACCTCGTCGCCAGGGATTGGATTACAGCATTTTGCTACCAGGTACGAGGGGTTATCGGCATCGGTATCGGTGCCCAAAACAATTGGCTTCTTAAAATCGAACTTGGTTTGAGCTTCCTGTTGGGGTTGTTCCTTTTTGGTGCCAAAGCCAAGCTGCAGCTTCCAGTACTTAATCCACTTGCTCTGGGAGTTTTTCTTTAGTATCTTTTTGAGGTTATCGAGGTTGATAAGCCCCGAGCCAATTTTGGCGTAAAGCTCATCCTTTGACGATACTTCGTAGGCAGGCAGAATCTTTTTGAACACCCGCGATGAGGGTTGAATGCCCATCTCCAGTAACTTTTCCTCGAGCATCTGCTGCCCTTTCTCTATCCTATTTTTCACCTCGCCCTTCAGGGCGTTTTTTATGGCAGCCTTAGCCTTGGCAGTTGTGGCAAAGTTTAGCAGTTCCCATGTTGGCTTTTGCGAGGCTGCGGTAATGATCTCAACCTGGTCGCCGGTGTTAAGCTGGTAGCTAAGGGGAACCAGCTTGTGGTTAACCTTGGCACCAATTGCTTTATTACCAATCTCGGTATGGATTTCGTAGGCAAAGTCGAGGGCGGTGGCACCCTTGGGTAGGCTCCGGGTTTCGCCTTTGGGAGTAAAAACAATAATCTCGGAAGTGAAAAGGTTCAGCTTAAACTCATCGAGGAACTCAAGGGCGTTCTCCTGAGGGTTTTCAAGCATCTCCCTAACACGACGAATCCACTTATCGAGTTCGTTCTCCTGGCTGGTAGCGTCCATTTCCTTATACCGCCAATGCGCGGCAAATCCGCGTTCTGCAATCTCGTCCATTCGTCGTGAACGGATTTGTACCTCCACCCATTTGCCGTCGGGGCCCATCACCGTGCAATGCAAAGCCTCGTATCCATTGGCTTTTGGCGTGCTAACCCAGTCGCGTAACCTGTCGGGTTTGGGCCTGTAAATATCAGTGATTAGCGAGTATATATGCCAGCACTGTGTTTTTTCGGGAATGTGTGGGTAGGGGTTGAAAACTATGCGAACAGCAAGCAAATCGTATATCTCCTCGAACGAAACGTTTTTGGTTTGCATCTTTTTCCAGATAGAGTAAACCGATTTGGGCCGTCCGCTAATCTCAAAATCGATGTTGTTCTCCTCAAGCTTCTGAATAATGGGAAGCGAGAAATGGTTAATGAGTTGAATCCGGCGCTTCTCGTTATCGGCTATTTTACTCTTAATTTCCTCGTAAACCTGGGGGTAACGGTATTTGAGGCTAAGGTCTTCGAGTTCCGTTTTAATGGCATAAAGCCCCAAGCGATGTGCAAGTGGAGCATACAGGTAGATTGTTTCGCTGGCTATTTTCATCTGCTTGGTAGCAGGAAGCGAATCGAGAGTTCGCATGTTGTGCAACCTGTCGGCCAGCTTAATGAGAATAACCCGAATGTCGTCGGCAAGGGTTAGCAGAATTTTCCTGAAATTCTCGGCCTGAATGGTTGAGTTAGCATCAAAAACATCGGTAATCTTAGTAAGACCATCGATAATGGAAGCAATTTTTTTACCAAACATCCGCTCAATGTCCTCAATGGTGTAGTCGGTATCCTCCACCACGTCGTGCATAAGGGCACAGGCTACAGCCTTAGCTCCTAAACCTATTTCGCTGGTTACAATTTTAGCAACGGCAATAGGATGAAGAATGTAGGGTTCCCCCGATTTCCTACGCACTCCCTTATGGGCCTCGTTGGCCAGGTTAAAAGCCTTAATAACAAGTTCCCTATCCTCTGGTGAGTTGCACCGGAGGCAACTATTAAGTAAGTCCTCAAAATGCGATTGAATAAGTAGTTTTTCCTCTTCGGTTTGCAAGTTCATAGTAATTCCAATTTGCTATTTTTTGGGGTAAACAACGGAAAGGCTACCCGTTTGAATGATTTCCCCGGCATCGGTAGTGCTAATAACAAGGCGGTAAACGTAAGTTCCCTCCTTAACAAATTCACCCTTTGCGTTACGTCCATTCCATCCCTGATTGCCATGGTACACCACTCCACCCCAACGGTCGTAAACGGTTAACGTAAAGTTTGCCTCAAAGTTGATGATCGGTTTAAATAAATTGCGTTGATGTCCATTCTCACTGCGTTCGTCGTTTGGTGCAAGGGCTGTAGGCATGGTAACGCCTGGTAAAATTTCGGTTGAAACCTCCCGCGATCGGCTCAGGGCAACCGTATCGTTGCTTGGCGATAGTTCAAGGGCTTCGATATAGTAGTTAAACTTTATCCGGTAAAGGGGATTTTGTCCCTTAAATCCTGAAAGGTCGTCGATGTATTCGGTAGCTGATAGGCCATCGGCAATTCGTTCCAGATTACCAGGGCCTGAGATATCATCGTTAACGGTGAACGATCGCCTATAAATGGAGTACGATATTCGGTTGTTCAGCCTGTCGGGTTTACGTTGCGTGTCAATCATCAAATCAGTCCACTGGATGTTTACAATATTTCCCTTGGGACTCAACCTTGGAATAATGGTGTTGCAGAGGTTTGACACCAGCACAGCCTGGCTACAGCCATTGTAGGCATCAACCTTGTAGTAGAATTTACGCGTTCGTGCAGCCCACATGTCGTTTGTGTCGATGCTCATGCTTTTGGTGGGATCGCTAAACGATTCAATGATTTTAGCGCTAAAGATACTCTGGGCAGTATCGGGTTGCTCCCATCGCCATAGTTTGTAATTTCCCACCTGGCTGTTAGGGTCGATGGTATAGTAAATCCTGTTGCCGGTATTGGTTGCCACAATGCTATCGACACTCATAAATGTAGGTCGGCGCGCCATTTTGGTATGAATAAGGTACAGGTTCGAATAGCTTTCGTAGCCGGTATCCATGCGGGTTGCCTTAATATAGAAGAAGTAATCGAGGTTTTCCTGAACGTTTGTTACGCTGTGCCTGTTGCTATAGCCATCGTAATCGCCAATTTGAGTATAGGTATTCCAGTTAAGGTCGTGTCCCATGTAAAGCTGATAGCGGATGTTGCGGTAAGGCGCTGAGGCATTCAAGGGCCAAGCTTCGTAACCAATCCACGATAGGTCGATTTTGGCATTACAGCTATCGTAGCTTGCGGTAATCCAAACCTGCGAGTGTTTAACTGTCATCTGGCTGGGTTCAAAAGCTCCGAGCGATGCCACGCGGTAATAAACTCTTTGGCCATTCCCATTGGCACCTATATGGGTGTACTGGAATGTGTTTTGGTCAACCGTAGCAATGGGATCCCAGCCGTCGGCATCGGGGTCAATGGGATTTCGGGGTACATAAATAATGTAGCCCGATGGGTCAGCTATTTGGGGTTCATGGGGTGGTTTAGTCCAGAAAAGTGTTATATTTCCGTTATTGAGATCGTTGGTTAGGTAATCGAGCCTTGGCGGATTGGGCTTGTCGCTAAACTGCGCCCATAGCATTGATGTGTAGCTAACCAAGGCAATAATCAGTATCAAAGGTCGTTGCACTCGCATATACTTTACTCCTTATACCCCTTAGGCTTTTGACTTCCGGCGACGCTAACAACCATACTTTCAGTATCTAAGTATTTTTTTGCCAGTTCTCTTAGCTCCAGGGGTGTTATTTGGTTTATGGTTTTAATAAGATCATCAATATACCCAAAGTTTAGGTTGTTATACTGGAAAAGGCTTGCAAGGCTATCGGCAATGGCGAAGGGTCCATCGAAAGTCCTAAGTATTTGACCAATCATATAACCTCTCACCAATTCCAGCTCATCGTTGCTAACCGGTTCTGTTTGAAGCTTTCGCATCTCCTTAAAAACCTCCTCAATAGTTTTTTCGGCAAAAGCCGAGCCAACCTCGGTTGAAACAACCAGCACCGACAATTCAGCCATTGGGATTATGAACGAGGATATGCCGTATGTATATCCCTTGTCTTCCCTAATGTTACGCATCAGCCGCGATCCAAAGTAGCCTCCCAGTATGGTGTTCAGAACAACTAATCCGGGCATATCGGCGTGATCGCGCTTGGGTAAAACCCTGCCCATGCGAATCGATGACTGAACTGTATCTTTTTTATACGAGAAAACCCTAAAATCGGTTGTTTTAAATGCAGGCAAACCTGGGTTAATATTTGTTTTACCTTGAAAAATTGGATTACCAAAGCTATTAAGGATAAAATCGACCTGTTTAGTATCAATTTTGCCGGCAATTACTATTAAGCCACTTGCCCCTTTATGGTATTGGTTCCTGAACTGAACCAAATCGGTTTGCGAGAGCTTATCGTAGTCGTCGGGTATGGCAAAAGTTCCGTAAGGGTGATTGCTACCAAACAGCGCACTGAAAAAACGCTGGCGCGATAGGGTTGAAACCTTTTCCAAATCGACCAGTAGCGATTGTTTTCCTTTCCTGCTGAACAGTTCCAACTCATGCGTTGGGTATATAGGGTTAACCATTATATCGGTAAGAACATCCGTCGACCGGTAAAAGTGTTTACCAATGGTGTAAAAGGTAACCGATGCGAAATCGCGAGAGAAAGAGGGCTCCAGGAAACTTCCGTAAAAATCCAGCTCCTCGGCAATTTGCTGCGAGGTTCTTTTAGCCGTTCCCTCGCTTAAAAGCGAGATAGCCGCATTAGCCACCAACGATTTGTGTTGATAGCGTGTGCCTGCCCTAAAAATAATTTCAACCCGAGCCAAATCCTGACTTCCGGCGTTGATAGCCAAAACCTTAAAGCCATTGTCAAGGTCTACTATTTCGGGGGTAGGAATTTTTATCCGGGAAACAGCTACCCTTTGCGGTTGAACGGTTCTATCGATATTGTGATTAGCCATAGCTTATTCCTTACCGTTTGCCTTTGATTTGTAGTAGAGCGTTGAGCAGTTATGCTCGTTGAGAGTATTGACTGCAACTCGCCTGATGTCGAGGTTGGTAACAGAGCCATACCTTTGTATCTCATCGTTTAGGAGATTTGCATCGCCTAACATCTCATAGTAAGCCAAATTCATGGCGTTATTGAGAACGTTTTCCTGTTCAAACAGGAAGTTTGCTTCAAACTTATTCTTCACTTTTTCAAGTTCAGTAGCATCAATCAAAGAGTTTTTTAACTCTTCAACCTCTATGGCTAATGCCTCCTCAGCTTTTTCAAAGGAAGTAGAATTGTAGAGTTGGCCGGTTAGAATGAATAGCCCCTCGTCCATATCGCCTGTAATGTAGGCATTAACCGAACTGAAAAGTTGCTTTTCCTTAACAAGTCGGTGGTATAAGCGCGAGGAACGACCATTTGAGAGTAAATCGGATAGCAAATCCACAGCCGGGTAATCGGGGTGTTTGCGGTTGCACATGTGGTAAGCCTTGTAAATGGCATTGAAAGGAACATCGCGTTCAAGGGTTAATGATCGGGGTTCGGTTTGTTCGGGCTCCTTGGGAATGTTTTGATTGGCCAGATTACGTGGCTCAATGGAACCAAACCATTTTTGGGTGAGTTTTAGTATATGTTCTGGATCAACCGGGCCTGCTACGCATAGTATAGCATTGTTAGGCGCATAATGGCTGAAAAAGAAATTTTTAACATCGGAAAGCGTTGCTCTGCTTATGTGTTCAGGTGATTGCCCAATGGTTGGCCAACGGTAAGGGTGAACCCTGTAAGCCAAAGGCCTGAGGTAAAGCCAAACATCGCCGTAGGGCTGGTTCAGGTATCGTTGGTTAAACTCTTCAATCACCACGCTCTTTTGAATATCGAGGCTTTTTTGCGAAAAGACAAGGCTAAGCATCCTGTCGCTCTCCAACCAAAAAGCGGTTTCGATATTTTCCGACGGTAGGGTGATATAGTAGTTGGTTAGGTCGTTGGTAGTAAATGCATTGTTCTCACCGCCTACCCTCTCGAGTGGCTCATCAAAAACGGGAATATTCACTGAACCCCCAAACATTAAATGCTCAAAGAGATGGGCAAAGCCTGTCCGCTCGGAATCCTCGTTCCTTGACCCCACACGGTAAAGTAGGTTAAAGGCAGCAATCGGTGTGCTGTAATCGGTATGAACAATAACAACTAACCCGTTATCTAACTTAAATTTCACAAAATCAATCATACCCTAAAAAATATCCTCAATATTAACTATTTTTGTTGATGTTCAAAGCATTTTTGGAGTGGATTTAAAGCAATGTCAGTATTTTTGGACATTGCAATATATATTTTAGATTAGTGGAATGCTAAAAGAGGGGATTAAAATATCACTGACTAAGTTCTGGACAATTTTTCGACGTTTAGGCGAACGCCGTATAACGTTGATATTAAGTTTTATCATTGGTCTATTAAGCGGTGTGGCTGGTGTTGCACTTAAGAATACACTCCACTGGGTGAGGAATTTTATAGGTGGATTGGTTCCCATGGACACTACGAGTTTGCTTTACTTCGGTTTACCTACAATTGGGATACTTTTAACTTTACTTTTTGTTCGATACCTCATAAACGACGATTTAAGCCACGGTGTAACCAAGGTGCTTTACTCCATTTCGCGGCAGGGTAGCAAGCTAAAACCCCACAATATGTTTAGCTCCATTGTGGGCAGCGCACTAACCATTGGCTTTGGCGGTTCGGTTGGCGCTGAGGCTCCAATTGTGCTAACCGGTTCGGCTATTGGTTCTAACGTAGGGAGCTTTTTCCGAATGAATTACCGAACCCGAACGCTACTTATTGGTTGCGGAGCTGCTGGTGCCATTGCATCAATTTTTAAAGCGCCTATAGCAGGCATAGTGTTTACCCTCGAGGTGTTAATGCTCGATCTTACCACCGCCTCCATTGTGCCGCTTTTAATTTCGGCTGTTACGGCATCGTCGGTTAGCTACTTCCTTATGGGGCGTAACGTTGTTTTTGACTACACTGTTATTCGCCCGTTTGCGTTGCACAATATACCTTGGTTTGTGCTGCTTGGCATATTTTGTGGCTTGGTTTCGCTGTACTTTATCAGAACCATTTGGGGTATTGAAAAGCGCTTTAAGCGTACCCGAAGCCCCTACAAGAAATGGATTGCGGGTACCTTAATTCTGGGCATTTTAATCTACGTATTCCCACCCCTTTTTGGCGAGGGTTACGATGTTTTGCAAGCCCTGCTCGATGGCCGCTCGGAATATATCTTTCACAATAGCCCACTATACGGGTTTCAAAATAATTACTGGTTGCTGATAGGTTCACTCTTTCTAATCATTGCACTTAAGGCTGTTGCAACTGCCGTAACCAACGGCGCCGGTGGTGTAGGAGGAATATTTGCGCCTTCACTCTTCATTGGGGGTATCTCAGGTTTTTTGGTTGCCAAACTTATTAACCAGTTTAACTTTATTGATGTTTCGGAAAGCAACTTTGCCCTGGTGGGCATGGCTGGAACCATGGCAGGGGTGATGCATGCCCCCTTCATGGCAATTTTCCTTATAGCTGAGATAACCGGCGGCTATGCCCTTTTTGTTCCGCTGATGATTACCTCAACCATAGCTTTTTTAACCATAATGTACTTTGAACCCCACTCCATTTACACCAAACGGCTTGCCTCACGGGGCGAACTTATCACCCACCACAAGGATAAGGCGGTGCTTACCCTACTGAATGTAAATAAGGTTATTGAAACCGATTTCATGACTGTTGAGCCAACCGAAACACTTGGCACTTTGGTGAAAAAGGTAAGCATGTCGCGCCGCAACATTTTTCCTGTGGTTACCCCCGAAGGTAAGCTGGTGGGAGTGGTATCGCTCGATGATATTCGCCCCATCATGTTCGATGCATCGCAATACGATGCTGTTACTGTTCAGGAAATCATGAATCTTCCGCCGGAAATTATAGCCATCAACGAGCCCATGGAGTCCGTGATGAACAAGTTTGAATCATCAAAGGCATGGAATTTACCTGTTGTTGATGGCGATAGGTATGTTGGGTTTGTATCAAAATCAAAAATATTCTCCGTTTACCGCAACCTGCTCATTGAGTTCTCGGAAGAGTAATCTAATCTTAGTATCTTTTCTACATGTTTTTTTCATCAAAAAAATCATATTTTAAAAAATATCAAAAACAGATATTTACTTTTTTTATAAATTAGCACAACAAATATTTAGATGGTTAACAATTAACCCTTTCTGCATAGGATGGGCTAACCACCCAATTTTGGTGTCGGGTATGTGGAAGCGAAAACCGACATCCTGCAGGCCTTTAAAAATAAAAGAGTAGCCGAGTTATCTGCTGAAAATCGAAAGAGTAGGCAGTAAGATAATAATTGTATTATATGAAAGAAGGTAGAATTATTTACCCCCCCCATTAAAAGTAAAGAATATTTTTCTATACATTGCTGCTTTGATAATGATTAGCTCTATTGCATTAAATTCATGCCAGCAAGATGAGATTACATTTGAAAATCAATTTGAACCAAACCATTTTGTTCAGGAATGCATTGCTGAGTTCAATACCATGCAATTGGAATACGAAGCACAAGGTTTAACAAATTGCCAGAAAAGCGACAATCCCTTTTGGGGTTTAACTAAACTTCCTGAATGGTCAAGAGCATATGTTCGTGAAATATCGCTGGGACATGCAGCAATTATCCCTTTGAGCTATTCCGAATTCCTTTTTACCAAGTTCGGAATTAAGGAGTACCCTGTTGCCATTGAACAACTATCTTACCTGATGATGTACCGCAACAGTAATGGTAAAATGGCCATAGAAGTGGTAATTGTTACCCCTTCAGACGAGTACATAAATAGTACCAATAGCATTTATACTCCATTTAAAGGGTCCATTAAGGTATACGATTGGCAATTTAATTACATTAAGGGGTATTTATTTAGTAACGATGGGAATATTTATACCCTAAGTCCCCCTCAAATTATCTACCAAGTTGAAAAACAAAAAAGTAATTGGGGAGGAAGCAAATACGAGCAGGAGGATTGTGTTATTACAGATTGGTACTCATACCCGGGATACACAACCACACTTAACTCAAATTGCACCTACATGTTTACTGAAGTCGATTGCTCATCAACGGGTACAGGGGGTAATAGTGATGGTACGGGCAACACAGGAAGCGGTGGGGGCGAAACCGGAGGTAGCACTAATCCCGGCGATTACCCCACCGGTGGAGGTAATTATGGAGACCCACCTTTTAATCCTAATACAACAACCGATAGTAAAACACCATGCAAAGGCGACCCGCTGGTTGTAATGAAGATATGTCCATCACAAACCAGTGGCATATTAGGCGGAACTTACGGGTGGACAAGGAAAAAAAATGCTACTACTCCAAAGTTTCACGATGGGTTTGACCTTTACGCAGAACCCAACACCCCGGTTTACTCGCCCTGGGATAACGGCATTGTTGTTGCCCCGTTGGTGAACAACCTGCCCACCAATTACTATGACGAAACCAGCTATGGAAACTACGTTTGGGTTGAGTACACCGTGAATGGACAAAAGATCCGCATGCGTTTTGCACACCTGAACACCGTAAATGTTAGCTTGGGCGATAGGGTTTCGCACTCCACCATGCTTGGCCTTAGCGGAAAAACGGGGAATGCTAATAAAAAAGATGTTGAGCCGCACGTTCACATCCAGGTAAAGTACTATGATAGCGCCTTAGGTAAGTGGGTTGAGAGCAGGCAGAACGGCTCCTACACCCTATACCCTAAGTGTAACCCCGACCTTTACCTGCCGTCAAACTTCGACTATAAAACCGGCGTACAAACCAAGTCGCCATGCGATAGCACTAAACCTGAACCCTAAAAAACTAATAAAGCCATGAAAAGATTTATATCAATACCGATTGCTACTGTTGGAGTAACTTGCCTTCTCCTTGTAGCTCAAATAAGTAGTCGGGCACAAAACGCCACCAGCTGCTCAAGGCCAATGAACACCTCGCTTCCGAGCTCAGGTCCGGGACAGATAAAAAAGATCGTGTTACAAGAAACCGATGTGTTTATTATTGGGCCTAATGGAGGAAAACTCAATTTTAGAACCCAATTTCGCACAACAGATTTGACCCCCATTTTTGGGGCTCCAACCCGTATTACCGATTTTTACGCCGAAATGGAGGATAGCTGGTGGAAGAAATGGGAGTACCCTGGGGTCTACTTCCTTATCAGCCCAGGTAAAATGCTTGAGTATTTCCATATAAGTGGTCCTGGCTTTAAACTGAACGTGAAGGGGGCTATACTGGAGGTGGGCAAGCCCATCGATGAGCTCGCCAAGGCATTCCCCGATTTTAAGAATTACATTATTGAAAACTGCGCTGTTAGTTTTGCTTTCCAGATGGCAAACGGTGAGCTCTCGGATGAGTTCATGGGGATAACATTTGACCCCATCACCCGGAACATAACATCCATGTACAACGGAATGCCATAATACCTTTAAAAAGCACCCCCGCTAAGGGGGTGCTTTAAATATTTAAAATTTGTATTGAGTTATTGAATCAACTAACCTATTCATTAAGCATAAGTGCAACACCTACCCTTACCTGCCGTCAAACTTTGATTATAAAACCGGCGTACAAACCAAGTCGCCATGCGTTAGCGCTAAACCTGAACCCTAAAAACTTGATAAGCCATGAAAAGATTAAAATCAATTTCGACTATTTTTACAGCTATAACTTGCCTTCTCCTGGTGCTCTATATTTCATGTCAGGCACAAAACGGCAACAGCTGCTCAAGACCAATGAACACATCGCTCCCGAGCTCAGGCCCGGGACAAATTAAACATATTGCAATTCAGGGATCAGATTTGACCATTATTGCCCCCAATGGGGGTCAACTCAATTTCAGAAAGCAACGAAATACAACCGATTTAACCCCCATTTTTGGGAAGCCAGACCGTATTACCGATTTCTACGCCGAAATGGAGTCTGAATGGTGGAAGAAATGGGTGTACACTGGGGCTATATTTTACATAATCCCTAACAAAAAGTTTGATTCTTTTGAAATTAGTGGTCCTGGCTTTAAGCTGAACGTGAAGGGGGCCATACTGGAGGTGGGTAAGCCCATCGATGAGCTCGCCAAGGCATTCCCCGATTTTAAGAATTACATTATTGAAAACTGCGCTGTTAGTTTTGCTTTCCAGATGGCAAACGGTGAGCTCTCGGATGAGTTCATGGGGATAACATTTGACCCCATCACCCGGAACATAACATCCATGTACAACGGAATGCCTTAATTCCTTTAAAAAGCACCCCCTTAGCGGGGGTGCTTTTAATTTAATTATGTTTTAAAATTTGTAAACGGCAACATTACCTTCCCCAACAACCTACATCAAACTATTTGCATTAACTTTGCAGCATCAATATTTAAGGCATGGATATAAAAGATGTGGTTTACAGCCGCAACGTGGTTGAGTTTGTAACGGTAGCCAAGGAGTTTTGCGCTTTTCTGGAGGGCTGCGAAAAGCACACCGCAAGGTCGTTTGTTGGGGCCTGCAATAAGGTGTTACCCCTTCTGTACTACAAGGCAGCCCTTTTGCCCCAAACCGAACCCGTTTACGACGAAACCAATGAGCAGTTTGTAACCGAAAGCGATTACTCAACCATCGAGAACAAGGTGGAGTATCTGCTTGGCCAGCATAACCAGTATGTTGAGGTTAACGACCCTCGGGTTGATGAGCTAACCGGTTTGTACACGGCTAGCATTGCCGAATACATGGCCGATATCTACCAGGATTTGAAAAACTTTGTGCTGCGTTATCAGGTTGGAAATGCCTACGTGATGAACGATGCCCTGTGGGAATGCACCAACAACTTCAAGGACTTTTGGGGTATCAGGCTGGCAAACCTTATCAGGGCTTTCCATATACTTGCCCACCAAAATATCGACCTCGATAACATTAAACATCCCGACGAAAGCGAGGGTGCCGAGCGCGATACCTCCGATTGGTTTGTTACTCGCCGACAGCAGGATATGGATCATAATGAACTAACTTGATGTTTGCTGCTAATATTGACAAGGAGGCGTTAAACAGTTTACCCCGCATCCATTTTACGGGGCAAATTGTTGTTGCCGAAAGTGAGGCCGATTTGGCACATTGGTTACCCGTACTGTGCCAGGAGCAAGTGATTGGGTTCGATACCGAATCGAAACCATCGTTTAGGAAAGGAAAGCTAAATGGAATATCGATATTACAGCTGGCAAATAGCACCTTGGCCATTATTGTAAAAGTTAAAAAAAACGGTATCCCAGATATTCTAAAGAACTTTCTGGAAGATGCCCGGATAGTTAAAGTTGGGGCAGCCATTCACGACGACCTAAAAGGGCTTACCAAGATTAGGCATTTTACCCCCAATGGATTTATCGACCTGCAACGCTTAGCACCAACCTATGGCATTGAGGGGATAAGCGTAAAAAAACTTTCGGCTGTGGTTCTGGGAGCCACCATATCGAAAGGACAGCAGCTTAGCAACTGGGATGCCGATGTACTTACCGAAGCACAAAAAAATTATGCATCAACCGATGCCTGGGTATGCCGGGAAATATACCTAAAACTCATGTTACACACCCCGAAAGCACAAGATTAATGGAACGACCCAAAGTAATCCTTAAACCGGGCAAGGAGCAATCGCTGCTTAGGTTTCATCCATGGATATTTTCAGGAGCAATAAAATCGGTAACCGATATGCCCGATGAGGGGCAGGTGGTTGATGTTTGGAGTGCCGATGGAAAATACCTGGCATCCGGTCATTTTGCCTCGGGCTCAATTGCCGTTCGAATTCTATCGTTTCAGCCCGTTGATATCGACAAAACATTCTGGCTGAACAGGATAACCAACGCTCTTGCCCTTCGGAGGGCAATTGGACTATATCCCAATACCAACACCAATATTTTCCGCTTGATTCATGGCGAAGGAGACAACCTGCCCGGACTAATCATCGACATCTATGGCGATACAGCAGTAATGCAATGCCATTCGGTTGGTATGTATTTGGCTCGAGCCGAAATTGCCGATGCCGTGATTCAGGTTTTGCCAGAAACCATTAAAGCAGTTTACGATAAGAGTTCCGGAACACTCCCATACCGCGAAAAATACAACCCAACCGATGGTTACCTGATTGGTGCCGAAAGCGTTAACGATGGCTGTTTGGAATACGGAAACAGGTATCAAATATCCTGGGTTGAGGGGCAAAAAACTGGTTTTTTTATCGATCAGCGCGAGAACCGATTACTGCTGCAATCGTATGCCCACAGCAAATCGGTATTGAATACTTTTGGCTACACGGGGGGCTTTTCGGTGTCGGCCCTAAAAGGGGGTGCAGCTGAGGTTGTTACCGTTGATAGTTCAACAACGGCAGTTACCATGGCAAACCGAAACGTTGAGCTTAACTTTGGTGCTAACGCACCCCATTCAGGTATTGCAATGGACGCATTTGAGTATCTAAGAACCTGCAACCGCACCTTCGATATTATTGTGCTCGATCCGCCTGCCTTTGCTAAGCATAGCGATGCCTTGCGTAACGCATTGCAAGCCTACAAAAGGTTAAATCTTGCAGCTATCCGAAGGTTAAACCCCGGAGGACTACTTTTCACCTTTTCGTGTTCGCAGGTGGTTAACAAAACCGATTTCAGGAATGCAGTATTCTCGGCAGCTGCCATTTCAGGGCGATCGGTAAGCATACTTCATCAGCTTACACAACCAGCCGATCACCCCATAAACATATACCACCCCGAAGGCGAATACCTGAAAGGCCTAGTTCTTAGCGTGCTGTAAAACCATCACCTTACAAATACCCAGTTGGTATTACCGGAAAGGGGATCACTAAAGCTATAACCTTCGTAATCGAAAAGTTTTAGGTCATCTACATTAACTATTTGGTTCTTTACCGCAAAGCGAGCCATAAGCCCACGAGCCCTTTTGGATAGTATGGGGATAACCTTCAGCCCCTCGGGGCGTTGTTCTCTAAATTCAATGTCAATGAACCTATTTCCAAAAACCTTATGGTCAATTGCCCGGGAATATTCCTTTGAGGCAAGGTTTACCAGGTAACCATTGCCAACAACTTGTTGGAGAAACTCTGTAATGCTGTTGCCCCAAAAATCGTAAAGTGATTTTTGCTGTCCAACCTGTAGTTTTGTTCCCATTTCCAGGCGGTAAGGTTGCATCAGATCCAGAGCTCGCAGTATACCATACAAACCCGAAAGCATGAAAATGGTTTGATGGGAAAACGCTAACTCATCATCTGTAAAATCGGTGGCCAGTAATCCTTCGTATACATCACCTGCAAAGGTTAGTATGGCAGGTGTGCTATTTTGGGGTGTAAAAGGCAAATGCCACTCCGCATACCTTGTAAAGTTAATGTCGGCAATATCTTGACTTACGTTTAAAAGTTTCCTTAGCTCAACGGGACTATAAGTTTTAATTTGACTAACTATGGCTTGCGCTTGATCAAGAAAAACAGGTGTTGTGTAATCCATCTGTTTCGCCTTAAAGTTTTTTCTCAAGGTTTTTGCAGGCGAAAGTATAATGCGGTAATTTATTTTGGGAATCATAGCGTTTATTTTTTTTCAAAAATTCAAATTTCAAAAAATTGTTGTATCTTTAAGTTAAGAAACAATGATGGCATTTTAGTGTTCAAAGGATGAGTAATAAATACTTACCCGTAATTATTGGGACAAGCTCTTACAGCATACGTAAGGTGTGTGTTTACTTTTTTGTTTTTATTGGTTTATTGCTACCATTAAACAACTTTGCACGACCTGGCACAAAGGTAGTATTGCAGCTCAAGTGGAAGCATCAATTTCAATTTGCGGGTTACTATGCTGCCATTGAAAAGGGATACTATGCCCAGGAAGACATTGAGGTTGAACTAAAGGAACTTCCCCAGAATACAAGCGTAATTACTGAAGTGCTCGAGGGAAGAGCACAATTTGGGATAGCCAATGCCGATATAATCATCAACTATGTAAACGGAGCGCCACTTGTAGTGCTTGCGCCAATATTTCAATCGAGTCCGGCAGCGTTGGCATCGCGTGCCGAACGTAATATTACCCGGCCACAGGATATTGCAGGGAAAACCATCGAAATCAACACAAAATACTCAGGGGCAGTTGAGGTGCTTACCATGCTTAGCCTCGAGGGGGTTAAGCCCTCGCAATACCAGGTAACCGAAACCTCGCTTTCGCTCAACAAGTTGCTGAACAACCAGTCCGATGCCAGCGAAATTTACCTATCCAATGAGCCCTACTTTCTGGAAAAATTCGGAATACCCTACAACCTAATCTTACCCCAAAAATATGGCGTTGACTTTTACGCCGAGTGCTTGTTTACCACCAAGGATTTGGTTAACAGTAATCCTGAACTGGTTGAAGCGTTCCTCAGGGCTAGCATAAAAGGGTGGGAATATGCACTTGAGAATCCCGACGAGATAGCCCAAGTTATACAATCGAAGTATAAAACCACAAAAACTCTCGACCACCTCATCTACGAATCGCAAAAGGTAAAAGAGTTTATAAAGCCTAACTTCATAAACATTGGTCATTCCAATAAAGGGCGTTGGCTGCAAATGATGGAGACCCTCCTGCAGGCTGGGCTAATCAATAAAACTAAACCAGTTGATGGCTTACTATACAATCCTGAGCATAAAAAACATTCGCTATTTGCTGATAAATGGTTCTTAATTGTTGTAGGGCTTATTTTACTTACCAGCCTATTATTTCATGTGTGGTATATTAATCGAAAGAAAAAACGCATGCAGCTAATTATAACCGATCACAAGCAAAAGGTTGAGGGGTTAAAGCAGGAGCTGCAAATGTTAAGCGTGCAGCTTGAGGAAGCCATTCAACGGAATAAAGACCTAGAATCATTTAAAGAATCGCTCCTCTCAAACCTTTCGTTTGAAATCCGAACACCGCTTAACAACATAATTGGTTACAGTGAACTTTTAAACGATCCTAAGATCAAGTCAACCCAAGCCCTTCAATTCTCCAAGGAGATAAACAAGAGCTGCCGCCTGCTTCAAAACCAAATTGATAATCTGATTGACCTTTCCAAGCTGGAATCGAACCAATTCCGGTTGGTTTACCAGCGTATTAACCTGATAGAGCTGATGAATACCTTCCAGGTAATGCTGCTTAATGAGCTTAAACTTTACGATAAAGAGCATATAGCCATAAAGGCATTTCTCGATCCTAACGAAATTGATTTTGATATTCTATCGGACCGAAACCTTTTTAAAAGCATTTTCCAACGGCTAATAAACAATGCAGTAAAGTTCACAGCCAAGGGATATATTGAAATGGGTGTAAGAAAATCGGAAAAGAACGGCCATCTTCTTTTCTGGATTCAGGACAGTGGTATTGGAATGGATACAGAAAAGGCCAAGACCGTATTTAATCGGTTAAATATTGATGAAACGCACGATGGATTTGGAATTTTGCAAATGGGCTTACCGGTAGTAAAAGGTATTGTGGACTTGCTAAACGGAAAAATTTGGATTGAGACAGCCGAAGGAACCGGAACCACTGTAAATATCGAAGTGCCCTACACACCAATTGGCAGTCGCAAAGCCAAGGGATTGCAAAAAACGTCGCCATTCTACATTCATCAGGACCCTCCCAAGTTGAAAGATAAGAGAATTCTTATTGTAGAGGATATACAGTCCAATTACATTTTACTTAGCCGTTTACTCGAGGAAACTGGCTGTAAAATGGACCATGCCAAAACCGGCGAAGAGGCTCTGAGAAAGTTTGAAAATTCACCCGATTTCGATTTAATCTTCATGGATTTAAGGCTGGCCGATATGGATGGCATTGAAATTACTCGCCAAATCCGAAAGAAAAACACCAAAGTGGTTATTGTTGCTCAAACAGCTTACAGTTCGGGGGTTAAGGTGAATATGAGTATCGAGGCCGGTTGTAACGACTTTATAACCAAACCCATAAGCCGTATCGACCTGTATAATGTTCTTCGCAAATACCTTGTGAACGACGATTTTCACGCTTAACCCAAAGGGAAACGCGCCAAGGGCGGCTCGTCGAGCGGCGAGGTTTTCCCGGCAAGGTAGCTGTAGTAACCTACAATGGCAATCATGGCAGCATTATCGGTTGTAAATTGCTTTTTGGGTAAGTAAACCCGCCACCCCCTCTTTTGCCCTAAGGCTTGTAGTGCATTTCGTAATCCGGAATTTGCAGCAACACCACCTGCAATGGCAATTTCATTCATTCTATACTTGCGAACAGCCTGCTCAACCTTGGCAAGCAGAATGTCAATTATAGTTTTTTGGAGCGAAGCACAAATGTCGGGGAGGTGATCATGAACAAAGTTTGGGTTTTCGTTTAGCCTATCGCGAAGCGTGTACAAAAACGATGTTTTTAACCCGCTAAAGCTGAAATCGAGTTCAGGAATGTTAGGTTTTGCAAACTTGATGTATTCAGGGTTGCCATCCGAGGCAAGTTTATCGATTACAGGGCCTCCGGGATAGGGCAGCCCAAGCACCTTGGCGCACTTATCGAATGCCTCGCCGGCGGCATCATCAATTGTTTGACCTACGATTTCCATCTCCATTGGACTGCGAATCACCATGATTTGTGTATGGCCACCAGAAACCAAAAGGCATAGAAACGGGAACGATGGGTGAACCGCGTTTGGTTCATCCTTGATGAAATGCGAAAGCACATGGCCCTGCAAGTGGTTTACTGAGATTAAGGGCACACCTAAAGTAAGGGCAGCACCCTTTGCAAACGATGCTCCAACAAGCAGCGAACCCAGCAAGCCCGGGCCTCGGGTGTATGCTATGGCATCAATCTCCCGTATGGTAACACCCGCTTTGCGTAAGGCTGTATCTACTACAGGAATAATATTGGCCTGATGGGCTCGTGAAGCCAGCTCAGGCACCACTCCTCCATACTGCTTGTGAACATCCTGACTGCTGATGACATTCGATAAAAGCAACTGATCGCGAATGACCGCAGCCGATGTATCGTCGCACGACGATTCTATCCCAAGTATTGTTACGCTCATCAACAAAAAATGAAATAATACAAAAAAAAGTTTAAAACCTTGCCCTACCTATTTCAAAAGCCCAAGCAATTGTATATTTTAGGAACAAATTTTGATACTTTATTTCCGTAAATAACCAAGCAAAGGTATTAAAAAACTACTTAAAATACTGATTTGGGGATTTGTAGTGCTTTTGGCAATTCCCACTTTAACCTGGCTTCTGCTGCAAAGCAGCCAGGTTCAAACCTATATTATTGCCCGGACAACCGAGTATTTGCAACACAAAACGGGTGTTACAATCACCATAAAAAAAATTGATATTAGGCCTTTTGCCAGCATCCTGTTTAAGGATGTTTACGTTGCCGACTTGAATAACGATACCCTGATATACGCCAAAAGGATTACCGCATCAATCGCACAAATTGATGCCGATGCAGGCTTTTACAGGCTTGGGAAAGCCAGGATTGATGGTGCAAAGTTCTACCTGATTACCGATAGCACCGGGGTAACAAACCTTGATGCCCTACTCCAAAAATTAAGTCCCGATACAGCTCAAACTGCCGATAGTGGAAGTTTTAACCTGCAAGCAGGGAAAGTCTTTCTCACCAACTCATGTTTCAAAATTGTTCAAAAAGGCGCCGATAGCCTAACCCCTGGAGCCATTAACTTTCAGAACCTCGTACTTTCAGGCCTTAACATGGAAGCAAGCGAGTTTAACCTTAACGGCGATACCATAGCATTACAAATCAACACCTTTACAGCCCAAGACCATTCCGAATTTAAGATTGAAAACCTGCGGAGCAAGCTTACGCTATGCGGCAAGTATATGCATTTCAATAACCTGCGCCTTCGCGCTAACGGGTCAAACCTTGCAATGAACCACCTCCTGTTCGATTTTGAGGGTTGGGAAAGTTTTAGCGATTTTACTTCAAAGGTTAGAATTGATGCTGATTTTGAAGGAACCTACCTGCAAACCTCTACCTTGGCCTACATTGTTCCCGACTTGAGTAATTATAGCATTGGGCTTAGTATATCCGGGCAAATCAAGGGTTTTATTGATGATATTAGGGCGCGGAACCTTGAACTGGGTTTTGGAAACGTTTCCGAAATTAACCTAAACGCAAACCTTACCGGTTTGCCCAATATTGACAACACGCTTTTTTCCATCGACCTGAAAAAACTCAAAACATCGAGCAAGGATTTGATGCAGCTCAAGGTGAATGGCAGTGGTAAACCTCTCATCGATTTACCCGAAGAGTTTAATCGTTTGGGACAGATTAACTACGTGGGTAAGTTCTCCGGCTACCTGAGCGACTTTGTCACCTACGGAACGCTTTCGTCGGCACTGGGTGCAATTGACTTTGATGTATGGATGAAACCCGGTAAAACCATTAAAAGCGAGTTTAAAGGGAAAGCATCAACTACCAATTTTAAGCTTGGCCAATTCCTGGATGAAGACTTGATAGGGAATTTGTCGTTCCTAACGAGCATCTCCGGAACTATCGATAAAAAAGGGGAACTAAAAGCTTTTACCGATGCTCATATACAAAAACTTCAAGCCAAAGGCTATGAGTATAAGGATATCGATATCTCGGGTAATCTGGGAAATAATTCCTATACCGGAACCATTAACCTGAACGACCCCAACTGCAAGCTTAACTTTTTAGGGAAGGTAGATTTCTCCGACACCATACCGGTGTTCGACTTCTCCCTTTTTGCCCCCCGCATCGATCTGGTGAAGCTCAACCTCAACAGTGTCGATTCTATCTCGGTAGCATCATTCCTTTTAACGGCAAAATTTACTGGCGATAATCTGGATAATAGTAAGGGCGAGATAAAGCTGGTTAACTCTTCGTACCGCAACCAACGCGGTGAGTTTAAAATTGCCGACCTAACAATTACTGCCGACAATACCAACGAAAGCAAGATCATCACCCTAAAATCGGATATTGCCGAAGGCGAAATACGTGGCCGACAGAGCTTTTCAAGGTTCCCCTACTACATGAACAGGGTTTTATCGCGCCATATTCCAGCCCTAAGGCAAGAAGAAACAAACGGAAAATCAAAAACGCCACAGCTAAATGCCGAGGAGTATAACGATTATCTCATTAAGTTTAGGTTAAAAAAGACACAGAAGGTTACCAATGTTTTGGCACCCGACCTCAGCATCGCCGAAAATTCCTCACTGTTTGGTATTTTAGACCCCAACAAGGAGACCTTAACCTTTAAGCTAAAGGTACTTGAATTAACTACCGGTAGCACTATTTTTAAAAACCTTAGCATTGATGGTGAAACTATCGATAGCACCCTGGAGGCAAAAGTGCTCATGCCCGAAATTAAGATGGGCAACAGCTACATCCGAAACCTAAAAATAAATGCAACAACCAAAAACAATAACGTAAGGTGTAATATAAACTGGAATAACTACTCAACACCGGCAACTCTTGGCGATATACATTTAATTGCCGATTTTAAGGCATACTCACAGCCCAACAGCACAATCGACATTAACATACAACCCTCATCGCTCGTGATTAACGATTCCACATGGAGCTTAACCCCTTCGTTGATTCGTATCGATTCGTCATCGGTATGGTTTTCCAATTTTTCTATTTCCAATAAACATCAACTCATTAGCATTGCAGGGAAAGCCTCGCAACTTAACTCCGATACCATCTTGGTATCGCTTAAAAACATCGACCTATCGTACCTGAACTTCTACCTCCACGACAGCGGATATAAGCTGAATGGGTGGATAAACGGCGATGCTTTGGCAACGGGTATCCTGCTTAACCCTATCGTTCAGGCTAAAATTGGAATCGATAACCTGGCGGTTAACGACCAAAACGTTGGAAATGTAAAATTCATAAGCACCTGGCATGGAGCCGAGAATAGGATTAACCTACACCTAAGCAACCAAAGAGCCGATACGCTAACGCTCCTTGCCAAAGGCGATTACTTTACCGATAACGGAAGCTTCAAGTTCGATGTTAACATCAATCAGGCAAAGCTGAATGTGATTGCACCCCTGCTCGAGGGAAATGTTTCCAGTATTCACGGCCGAATAAACGGCTCGCTAAAGATTACCGGCAATGCCGATAAACCTATCATCGATGGTAGCGTAGGTTTCGATAATGCCGGCTTAACAATCGATTTCCTTCAAACACACTATACCTTCAACGATAAAATAGCCATTAATAACAGCAATATCGTTTTAAATGGCTTTAGGCTTACCGACAGGTTCAACCGAATGGCTACCGTAAACGGAACCATTCAAACCAACTACTTCAGGAATTTCAACCTTGGACTACGGTTGAACATGCAGAACTTCCTTTGCATGAGCACACGCGAAGCCGACAACGAAACCTTTTACGGTACTGTGTTTGCCTCGGGGTTTGTAGATTTTTTGGGAGACCCCGATAACCTAAACCTGAATATCAACCTAAAAACCGAAAACAAAACGGCAATATACCTACCCCTGTCAACAACAAGCACGGTGGAAGAGACCAATTTCATCAGCTTTGTTAATAATAACCCCGACTTGATTGAGATTGAAGAGCCCACTGAGAGCGTTCAAACCTCATCGTCAAATATCAACATAACCATGGAGCTGCAGGTAACCCCTGAGGCTGAGGCGCAGATAATTATCGATAAGAAGCTGGGCGATATCATAAAGGCTAATGGTAGTGGTAACCTGCGAATGGAGGTTAACCCCTCCAAGGATGTTTTCCGCATGTTTGGCCGCTACACCATTGAGCAGGGCGATTACCTTTTCACCCTATCGGGTGTAATCAATAAACGGTTCAAAATAGAACAGGGTAGCTATATCGACTGGAATGGCGATCCGCTGGACGCCAATATGGATATCAAGGCCGTGTACCGGGTTAAAACCTCCCTCAAGCAGCTCCTACTCGACGATAGCTATACGGCCCGCATACCGGTTGACTGTAAGATATTGCTATCGCAAAAACTTCTTGCCCCATCTATCAAGTTTGGGATCGATTTTCCTAACCTCGATCAGCAAACCAAGGCATTGGTTGATGGAATGCTCAATACCGAGGAAAAAATAAACACCCAGTTCCTGGGGCTGCTGGTAATTAACAGCTTCATTTCCGATCCCGGGATGACCTCGGCCGGTTCACAAACATCCAATGCCAGCTTAGGAACAACTGGCCTGTATAACACCGCCAGTGAGCTACTCTCCAACCAGCTAAGCAATTGGCTCTCCCAATGGAGCAAAAACTTCGATATTGGTATTAACTACCGTCCGGGACTTGAAAGCGAGCTCAGCTCCGATCAGGTTGAGATGGCTCTATCGACCCAGATACTCGACGATAGAGTATCGATAAACAGTAATTTTGGTGTGGGAGGCAACCGAAACACCAGCAGTGCCCTGGTAGGCGACTTTACCGTTGACATAAAGCTTAACAAGAGCGGAAAGCTAAGGGGTAAAGCCTTTGCCCGGAACAACAACGATGTCCTGCTAACCAGCCAACAGAACAACTACACCACTGGGGCAGGTATTGTTTACCGCGAAGATTTCAATACTATTCGTGAACTATTCAACTCTTTGTTCAAAAAAGAGAAACAAAACACCTCCGAAGGTCAAAAGCGCGATAGTATTGCAGCACCCAGGAACGATTCAACCAGAACAGCCATACCCGATAACAGCTTTATTAAGATAAATTAGCATTGCGTTAACCTATTTGAACAATACAGGGTGTAACAATACGTTTTTTTACTAATTTTCGGAAAATTTAAAAATCATGAATACGATGCTATCCATGTTTGTTCTGCTTCAAACACCGGCCGGGGTAAATTCCGGAACACAAGGCGAAATTTCATTAAGTTTTTTTGATCTTGCGCTTAAGGGCGGATGGATAATGATCCCAATATTTTTACTATCGGTAGCTGCCGTTTACATCTTCTTTGAGCGTTACTTTGCCATCCGTAAGGCCTCTGTTACCGATGTAAACTTCATGAACCGTATTAGGGAGTACATTCACGAGGATAAGATAGATGCTGCGCTTGCCCTTTGCCGTTCGCAAAACACACCCGTTGCCCGCATGATTGAGAAAGGCATACAGCGAATTGGTCGCCCACTGCCCGATGTTAATGCAGCTATTGAGAATGTTGGTAACCTCGAAATCTCAAAGCTCGAAGAGAGCCTTCCATTTCTGGCAACCATTGCCGGTGGCGCTCCCATGTTAGGATTCCTGGGAACCGTGCTGGGTATGATTCGGGCTTTCTACGATATGTCGATGGCTGGTAATAATATTGATGTGGGGCTGCTTTCAAACGGTATCTATACCGCTATGGTTACCACAGTTGCCGGTTTAATTGTTGGTATTTTTGCCTACTTTGGGTATAACTACCTGGTTGCCCGTATCGAGAAGGTTGTTTTCAACCTTGAGGCCAACACCAACGAGTTTATGGATTTACTCTACGAACCCGTTTCGTAAAAACATACCCCTATGGCACTCAAACGAAGAGTAAAGGTTGAGCCAAGCTTTAGCATGTCGTCCATGACCGATATAGTATTCCTACTGCTTATCTTTTTCATGGTTTCGTCAACACTTATCCACCCCAACGCCTTAAAGCTTTTGCTACCCCAGAGCAATAGTCAGGTATCGGCAAAACCCATAACATCGGTGTCAATTACTGCCGACCGTAACTTTTACCTGGAGACCGTTCCGGTTACCATTGGACAGCTGGAGTACCTTTTGCAGCAAAAAATGAAAGGGCAGGACGATCCAACCATCGCCCTGCACGTGGATAGAACAGTTCCCATGGAGGAGGTGGTTAAGGTTATGAATATTGCCAAGGATAATAAGTATAAGCTGATACTGGCAACCCAGCCTTTACAGAAGAGGTAAAAACATTATGGCTAACACCGAATACAGAGTACGGGGAATTATCGGAACAATAGTTTTCCATTTGTTCCTCGCATTGCTATTGGTGGTATTCGGTTTCAGTACACCACTGCCCTTGCCAGCCGAAAAGGGCATACTTATTAACTTTGGCAACTCCGACGATGGTATGGGTTCCGAGGAACCCCGCATGCAGGATGCAACTTCAACACCCCAACAGGCCAAGGCCAGCAAACCATCCGAAGAATCGCCATTAACCCAAACGCATGAGGAAGCGCCATCGCTTCCGGCTCCAAAAAAGGAATCGACCAAAAAGGAACAAACAAAAAGTAAGACCGAAACCCCTACCACCCAGCCCACCCAGAATACCCAAACCACACAAACCAATACTGAAGAAAAGCCTAAGGTAAACCAAAAGGCTCTTTTCCCCGGACAGAAAACCACCGGAGGAAATACCGGCGAGGGCGAAACCGGCAAGCCCGGAAATCAGGGAGGGCTTGAGGGGTCACCGGAATCAACCAACCGTACCGGAACAACCGGAGGAGGAGGCGATGCCGACAGGGGCATTATTGCTAACCTTCAGGGCAGAACTGCCCAAAGCCTCCCTAAACCCGAGTACCCCTCGCAAAAGGAGGGACGCGTGGTTGTTGAGGTTACTGTCGATAACCGAGGAAACGTTACCAAGGCTGTTGCTGGCGTTAGGGGGTCAACCACGCTCGATAATGAACTCCTTAGGGCAGCCGAAAAAGCTGCTCTTAACGCCAAATTTAATGTTAACCTTAATGCTCCTGCCTCACAAATTGGTACAATAACTTACATTTTCAAACTTCAGTAGTTCAAGCGTTAAAACAGAAGCAACTTTAGGGCGAATGCCAATACGCACACCAGCAGAAACCACCGAATAAACGTAGCACCCCTCCTTACCGCCACATGGGTTGCAATCCATGCCCCTAACATGTTGCCAGCCCCCATGGTAATGCCAATCAGGTAATCCACCTGCCTGTTGTAGATAAACACACCCAAGGCCAGCACGGTAAACACAAGGGTGATTAGCACCTTAATGGCGTTGGCCTTTACCAAATCGACACCAGCCCCAAGAACAAGCCCTGCCAGCAAAAAGTAGCCAACCCCGGCTTGAATAAATCCACCGTAAAAGCCAATGGCCATAAAAACCAAAAATCGTAAAGGGGTTAGCCTGGTGTGGCTATCGGTTTTTGCTGGGTTGAGCCACCGCTCGGGTTTGACAAGCAGCAAGACAAACATGAAAACCAAAAGCGCCCCAATAATACGGTTCATCAGCAACTCATCGATATCAACAGCAACCATTGAACCAATGAGGGCACCAATTGCGGCGGGGAGCGTAAGCCAAATACCCTCACCCCATTCAAAAACCTTTTTCTGCTTAAAGCCACCTACGGCAGCAATGCTCTGCATCAGAATTCCAATGCGGTTAGTGCCATTGGCCACATTGGCCGGTAAGCCAAGAAAAATAAGCACAGGCAGGGTAAGTAGCGATCCACTGCCTGCCAATGTGTTTATAAAACCTGCTGCCGCTCCTACCAAAACAACAAGGATATAAAGCCAGAAATCCATCTCAGGAATACTTTTTATACTCGGCCCACTCACAGGTTATGCCCTTTCCCTGGGCAACCTCGCAAATCTTTTCCTTTATCTCCTTAAGCTTAACGTAAGGCAACCATCCTAAACTAATCACAGTACGCTTGCCCGAACGCTTATAGAAAGCAATATAGGTTGGGCCTATTTTAACCTTGTTAATGGTTTCCCAAATAATAGTGCGGGGCGTTTTACTAAGCATGCCAAACTTGTACTCAACGGCATAGGCATCGGATTGGATGTAAACCCGCGCGTTATAGGTTGAGTACGCAAAGTAGATGTATATGGCAACCTGCAACACAAAGGGAACAAGTACAGCTATGCGGGTAATATCGCTACCTATAAGGTAAAACGAAAGGGCAAGGGTTACAATCAGAATAATTGCTCCACCAACCCAAAGCCTAATGAGCTTCGATTTTTTATGGCCTATCTCGTTAAGTTCAATACTAAAGGTATCCATAGCTAACTAATTTTTCATGCAATTTAAGTAAAAAACCCCAACAGCGTATGCCATTGGGGTCAAATTATTTATGGGTGTAAATTACCAGGCAAAAAGAGGGAAATCTTTCATCAGCTTGTTGACCTCAGCTCTTACCTCGGCAATAACCTTCTCGTTATCGATATTGGAAATTACCCTATCAATCAAATCGACAATAATGGGCATGTGGTTTTCCTTTAAACCACGGGTGGTTATTGCAGGTGTACCAACGCGAATACCCGATGTTTGGAAGGGCGACCGGCTATCGAAGGGCACCATGTTTTTATTGATGGTGATATCGGCCAGTACGAGAGTGTTTTCAACCTTTTTTCCGGTGATATCGGGGAACTTGGTACGCAGGTCGATAAGCATGGAGTGGTTATCGGTACCACCCGAAACCACTTTATATCCCTTATCGATAAAGGCCTGAGCCATAGCAGCAGCATTCTTCTTCACCTGGGTTTGGTACTCCTTGAATTCGGGCTGAAGCGCTTCGCCAAAGGCAACTGCCTTTGCGGCAATAACATGCTCCAACGGGCCACCTTGCACCCCAGGGAATACGCTTGAGTTGAGAATTTGCGACATCATCTTTACCTCACCCTTAGGAGTGGTTAACCCCCAAGGGTTGGGGAAATCCTTACCCATAAGTATGATACCGCCCCGAGGGCCACGTAGGGTTTTGTGCGTGGTTGAAGTTACAAAATGGGCGTATTTTACGGGATTATCGAGCAAGCCTGCAGCAATAAGGCCTGCGGGGTGTGCCATATCAATCATGAGCAAAGCGCCAACCTTATCGGCAATCTCGCGCATGCGCTTGTAGTCCCACTCCCGCGAGTATGCCGAAGCACCACCCACAATAAGCTTTGGCTTATGCTCCATGGCCATGCGCTCCATCATATCGTAATCAACCCTACCGGTTTCTTCCTTCACGCCATACGAAACGGCCTTGTACCACATACCGGAAAAGTTAACGGGCGAACCGTGCGAAAGGTGACCGCCATGCGAAAGGTCGAGGCCCAGGAATGTGTCGCCGGGTTTCATAACAGCCATGAAAACGGCCATGTTTGCCTGCGCACCCGAGTGGGGCTGAACATTGGCATACTCGGCATCGAAGAGCTGCTTGAGCCTGTCAATGGCCAGCTGCTCCGACTGGTCAACCACCTCGCAACCTCCGTAGTAGCGGGCTCCGGGGTACCCCTCGGCGTACTTATTGGTTAATACCGATCCCATGGCTTCCAGTACCTGTGGGCTAACAAAGTTTTCGGATGCAATTAGCTCAATGCCATGCATTTGACGCTGGCGCTCCTTTTCAATCAGTTCAAAAATCTGGGTATCGCGTTTCATCGTATTAATATTTAAAATTATGCGGTAAAATTAACCTTTTAAAACAAATTCGGTAACGAGCGCCATGTGTTACTCAACAACTTTTAGCAAAAGTTTTATGAACTCGTCCTTGTTGATTGGTTTATAGATACAACCCTTTAAACCGTACTTTTGACATTTGTCATCAAGCCCATCAATTGCGTAAGCGGTTTCGGCAATTACTTTTAATCCTGGCCGGTTTACCATTACCTGAGCAGCAAGCTCCACGCCATCGGCATCGGGTAACTTAACATCAATGAGGATTAGGTTGGGTTCGGGATTTGTTTCAAGGTACTTAATGAGCTCATAGCCATTGCGCAGGAAGATTAGCTCTGCACCCGACGGTGTTAGCAATTCACGCAGGAAAATTCGGCTAACCGTATCGTCGTCAACAATCACTATTCGCTTTCCACTAAAATTTATACCGGCATTCATCGCATTCCACATGGTTTTAGGTTTTAAAAGGGACTTTTCATACCAAATATAATGCTAATTTATTGAATTTCAAAAACAAGAGGATTAGAAACGAAATCTAACAACTATCAACCAACAACTTCACCTGTCATTCCGAGCAGATGCGAGGAATCCCATTAGAATAAGGGGAGAAGGTGCAAAGAGATGCTTCGGCGGAGCTCAGCATGACAGGAGGTGACGGGTCATTCTCAAGCTACAAACAATCAACCAACAACCATCAGATAGAACTGTATCACAGTGTAAATCCGCCCAATCTGCGTCATCTGTGTTCCATTTAAATTCACTTGACCCGTGATTCGTAAGTTTCGGAATGATTGGATTTTGATAGTCGATTCGTCAATTGATTTTGCTATTGACTAGTTTGAGTTAAACTGTGGGATTAACTTAACCCAGATTCTCCCCTTTGTAAACCATAAGAATCAAAAAAAAATAGCTCCGGCATATACCGGAGCTACAACGTATATGAATAACCAAAACTTAACCTCTGAAGAATAGAGCCTTAATGATATGACTGGCCATTTTGGGGTTTTCTTTGAGTCGGCGGGTTGAGTAACCAAACCACTCCTTGCCAAATGGCACATAAACCCTCATGGTATGTCCCTTTGCTACAATCGAACTCCGTAGCTCAGGGGTAACCCCGTAAAGCATTTGGAACTCGTACTTGTTTTTGGGAACATTGTACTTCTCAATTAGCTTGTAAGCACCATCAATAATAGGCTTATCGTGGGTTGCTATTCCCACATAGTTGCCATTCTTTAAAAGAAATTCCAAATCCTCAAGGAAGTGCTGGTTTATCTCCTCGTATTTCTTATAGGCTATTTCGGCCGGCTCAACATAAATCCCTTTGCAAAGCCTATAGTTATTTGGATGCTCATCGGAATGTATATCCATTAAATCCTGCAAATCTTTAAGGGTGCGCTTTAGGTAAGCCTGGAATACCAAGCCCACATTTTTAGGGAACTCGGCCTTTAACCTACGGTAAAGCTCTATTTCCATACTGGTACAAGGCGAATCTTCCATATCGATACGGATAAAATTCCCATACGATGCAGCCTTGGCAACAATCTCACGGATATGGTTATAGCAAATTTCCTTGTCTATCAACAACCCAAACGATGTGGGTTTAAGGGAGTAGTTACCATCAATATTTTCCTTTTGGATGGTATCAATTAGTTCAAGGTATTCCTTCTTGTTACGCTCAGCCTCGTTCAAATCCTTAATGAACTCGCCTAAAATGTCGATGGTAACCTTAATACCTTGTGCATTCAGTTCCTTTGAAACCCTTATTGCATCGGCAATGGTTTCACCGGCAATGTATCGTTTTGAGAAAATCCACACCAACTTTTTGGGAAAATACGGAAGCATCGAAGCAATTAACTTGTTAAACATAACGCATCAAATTAATGGTTAAACATATTGTTACTTTATTGAGTATTCCACACTGATTACCACCCTAACCTTTTTCATGATATCGGCATTACTGCCTGCATAGGCATCGCCACCCGATAGCGACTGATCCCTATCGACAATGGTAAACAACCCCTGGCTAGCCCTTTTTAGTTTGCCTAGCTTAACACGGCTTTCGTTAGCAAAAGTTACTGCAGCCTCCCTGGCATTCTGGGTTGCCTCAGTAAGCATTTCAGGTTTTATATCGTTAAGCTTGGTAAAGTAGTACTGAAGGTTATTGGTATAATCGTTTTGACTTATAACCACCCCTGCACGCACCAGCTCATCGGTTAACCGGCTCACTTCTTGAACCTTATCTACATTACTGCTTCGCACCTGAAGCACCTTAACTATTACGTACCTAAAATTCACATTGTCGTAGCCTCCATACTCGTTGGCTAACCTATCGTTTACACGGATTTCGCGGTTAATGATCTCGTCCTTGCCTATTCCTTTCGAGATCAGAAAGTCTACTATTTTCTTTTGATCCTGCTCAATGCGTTTAGCCCCTTCCACCAAGTCGTTGCTAGCAGCCCGGCAGCTAATACTCCAAACCGCCAAATCGGCTTTTACTTCGCGCTCGGCAAACCCCTTTACCAGGATGGTACGATCCTCGTTCCTGAAGTTTTCGATTGATTTACCAATCAGATAACCGCCTAACCCAAATGCTATGACTAGGCTAAGCGATAGCATTATAATATCCGATTTCTTCATGGCTAGTGCTTTTACTTTACGCAAAGTTAGCTGAATAAGCACCGATTAAACCATGATTTCAATCATTTTTTTGTACTAAAACTCTATGCGTAATGCTAATGGTGTTGCTTAACCTAAAAAAGTACACACCTGTGGGGATATTCAGGTTTTCGGTTAAGTGAACCGTAGTGCTCGGTATGGAATTCAACTTATACTGTTTCAAAGTATTGCCAAGCATATCAAAAATTTCCAAATAACAATCTCCACCATCCAGCTTATTTATGGTGATATTTACATGGCCACTAGTGGGATTTGGGTAAACAAACATGGTAGCCTTACCAAGGTTAACCTCAGCAGTACTTGTTACCGATGGCCTTCCTGCCTCAATCCAGGCACTATAAATCAGTTCGGCCAATCGTTGCGATGCGCTTTCAAACAGCCTATTAGTAAATCCCTTGGTTTTATTCCACAGGGCATCTTTATATGCCGAGGAATTGTAATCGGTATTGATGTTCTTGGCGTAACTATCGGCCTTTACTATTGAATCGACATACTGATAATTAAAGTAGATATAATCAAAAATGTACTGCTGCACATTTTGAACGTAGGTAATCTCTCTGGGTTGACTATTATAGAACTCATCGGCATGAGCATTTATCATGGTCGATTCGTACCTTGAATGAATACCGGTATTCCCCGTAAGCTGTCCGTTATAATTTTTGGTGAGATGTAAAGGCATGTGTCCATCAGCAACATAATGCCCAAGATCGGCAGCAAATTGTTTTGCTTTATCAGTTCTGCTATTCCTTAAAGCAAGAACCAATGAGTCGTAGGTTGATTTGGTTGCCCAAGGCAACGTACCATTATCTACCACAAAGTTATTATCATACTTGCTTACTGCTTCGGACAAACTTTGGGGCATAGGCTGGTTAGCAAGAAATTCTGCATAGTTATCAATATCTATGTAATGCTTAGGGGCCTCAGTTGGATCGGAACTTTTGCGGTTATCGGCATCCGATGCATGGCCGGCCAGGTAGTTAGCCCAATCGACAAACTGTTGCATTTCGGTATTGAATGATCGGCGTGCCTCAAGGCTAATAATGTAATGCCCTGTTCCACCCCACGACGACAAAAAAAACACAACTAAAACTGCAAACAATAAATGTGATAACCTTTGCATAATTTTTTTTGATGTGATACCACCACTAAGATTTAACCCCAAGATCGTCGATTGATTTCTTCCATTGGCGCATTGGGTTAAAATCAGATGTGAAGAAATAAAAAAAGCCCCGCGGGCAAACCCGCGGGGCGGAAGGGGGGCGGCGACCTACTCTCCCGCTGTGACGCAGTACCATCGGCGCTGGCGGGCTTAACTGCCCTGTTCGGAATGGGAAGGGGTGATCCCCGCCGCTGTAGCCACCCAAAGCTGTCCCCC
>JBFMGQ010000060.1:0-2039 GCA_040752515.1 Bacteroidota bacterium
AACGTTCGAGGCTATGTGCAGTAAGGGATTGCGGACTACTTCCCTGTCCATCGACATCGAATTTTGAGCGGGGCAGAATGCTTAAATACCCACTGAAACCCTTATTGCACATAGCCTTTGTTAGCCACAGTAATTATTTCCCATTTATTTCGTCAAGTATTTCTTGAATATCATCCTGACATTGTCCGCATACTGTACCTGCCGTTGTTTCTTCTCCAACTTCTTCAACAGTTTTTAATCCTTTTTCTTTTATGGCTTTTACAATTGCACTTTTATAAATTTCGTTACAATTGCATATTAGAATATCATTTTCCATAATCGTTTGGTTTAAGCAAGTTCAAAAATCTTCATGTCTTCTTCTACTGTTTTGATTGTTTGTACACCAAAACTTTCTTGTACCGCTTTTAAAAGATTCGGCGTTAGGAATCCTGGCAAAGTCGGCCCAACATGAGTGTTTTTAATGCCAAGATATAATAAAGCAAGATGTACGATAATTGCTTTTTGCTCGTACCATGCAATATTAAATACAATAGGAAGTTTGTTTATATCATCCAAATTCAAAACTTCTTTTAATTTCAAAGCAACAAATGCCCATGAGTAACTATCATTACATTGTCCTGCATCTAATACCCTTGGAATTCCGTCAATGTCACCTAATTTTAATTTGTTATAGCGATATTTTGCACAACCTGAAGTAAGAATTACGGTATCTTCTGGTAGTTGTTTTGCAAATTCGGTGTAATATTCCCGGGATTTTTGTCGTCCATCGCAACCTGACATTACAACTAGTTTCTTGATTGCTCCAGAATTTACAGCATCAAGAATTTTGTCGGCAAGTGCAAGAACTTGATTGTGTGCAAAACCAATCGTAATTTCACCTGTTTCTATTTCCGCAGGGGGTTGACAGGTTTTGGCTAATTCAATAATTTCTGAAAAGTCTTTATGTCCGTTTGGAAGTCTCTTTTCAATTCTTTTCCATTCAGGCATTCCTGTTGGTCCGGTTGTGAAAACTCTATTGTTGTATGTAGTTGCTTTGCGTGGTGGAACCAGACAGTTGGTTGTAAATAAAATAGGTCCGTTAAAAGTTTCAAATTCTTCTAACTGGCGATGCCATGCATTACCATAATTACCAACTAAATGCTTGTATTTCTTTAAATTTGGATATGCATTTGCAGGCAACATTTCGGAATGTGTGTAAATATCAATTCCTTTACCTTCGGTTTGGATTAACAATTGCTCCAAATCTTTAAGGTCGTGGCCGCTGACTAAAATACCAGGGTTTTTACCAACTCCGATTTTTACATTTGTAATTTCAGGATTTCCGAATGTTTCGGTGTTTGCCTTGTCCAACAAAGCCATGACTTTTACACCGTATTCGCCTGTTTTTACAACCCAATTAAAAGCAGCTCCCAATTCAATTGGTTTGGTTATCATTACCAAGCTTTCTTCCATAAAATTGTAAATCTCCTGCTCTTCAAACCCCAGATTGAAGGCATGTTCAGCATAAGCCGCCATTCCTTTTATTCCAAACAAAACATATTGTTTCAGTCCACGAATGTCTTCGTTGGAATCGTAAGTTAATGTTCCGACTTCTTTTGCTTTTGCGTAGAATTCATCATCGGTTTTTCCGTTCCAATTGATTGACGCATGATTCTCTGCAATTTTAACTTTGCTTTTTAATTCATCTCGATACTTAATGGTATCTTTAATTGCATGTATGATTGATTTATCATCAAAATTTGCATTGGTGATAGTCATAAACAAACAATTGGTGATGTGTTTGCTCTCGGCATTTGTGTCTATTCTTTGTTTTCGGGCTTCGATTGTCAAATACGAAAGCCCCTGACAGGCAAATATTAACAAGTCCTGAAGGTTAGAAGTTTCTTCGGTTTTTCCACAAACTCCTTTAATTGTGCAGCCTGTGTTCTTGGCTGTCTCTTGGCATTGATTACAAAACATAGTCATATTTTTTAAATTTATACAAAGTTAATTTTATTTCTTCAATTTGCTTGATAGTTTCTCTATTATTGTGGCTAACG
>JBFMGQ010000061.1:0-1639 GCA_040752515.1 Bacteroidota bacterium
ATAGGGATAATAGAACTTCGGGGCTGGACAAGGACTATGCAACCCAGTGGAGTTACGGAATAGCTGAAACTTTTAACCTGCTTATCCCTAATTTGATGGGCGGTTCAAGCACCATGGATGTTGGCGAAAAATCGGAAACATTCCGTTTTCTCAGGCAGAATGGTGTTCCCTATGGTCAAGCTAGTTCCATAGCACAAAACCTACCCACATACTGGGGCCCACAGCCATCAACTTCTGGTCCTGTTTACCTTGGTGCAATTGTAGTTTTTCTTTTTGTATTCGGGATGTTTATCCTTAAAGGTAGATTTAAGTGGTTTTTGTTTGGGGTTACTGTTCTGGCAATAATGCTCTCGTGGGGTAAAAATTTTAACTTTCTTACCGATTTATTCCTGAATTACTTCCCCTTTTACAACAAGTTCCGAACGGTATCGATGATACTGGTTATAGCTGAGTTAACCATTCCTTTGCTAGGAATACTTGCCCTTAAGGAAATAGTTGATGGCAAGGTTACAAAGGACGATTTTTGGAAAGCATTTAAATGGTCAGTGGGTTTGGTTGGAGGAATTTGCCTGCTGTTCCTGCTGCTTGGCAAGGGAATGTTATCCTTTAGCGGTTCAATTGACAATCAGCTGGGTTGGCCCAAGGAGATTGTTGAGGTAATGCGCAAGGATAGGCAAGCGCTGATGTGGAACGATGCTTTCCGCTCACTATTCTTTGTAGTTGCCAGTGCAGTTACCATTGCGCTTTACTACATGAAAAAGTTGAAGCCAACACTATTCTTTGCCTTGCTGGGCCTGCTCATTACTGTGGATTTGTGGGTAGTAAACAAGCGCTTTATGGATAACAAGAACTTTGAGTTACCCCAGCAGCTTGAAGCCCCCTTTACTCCAACCGATGCCGACAAGCAGATACTAGCCGATAACGATCCAAATTTCCGTGTTTTTAACCTTACCGTTAGCCCATTCAACGATGCATCCACATCCTATTTCCATAAATCAATTGGCGGATACCATGGAGCTAAGCTGCGTCGCTATCAGGATTTAATTGATTTTCATCTATCCAAGGGTAATATTGCCGTGTTTAACATGTTAAACACAAAGTATATTATACAACCCGGCAAGGAAGGTCCCGTTGCAGTTTACAACCCCGATGCACTTGGCCACGCATGGTTTGTGGATTCAGTTAAAGTTGTTAATAATGCCGATGAGGAGATTGAGTCCCTGAATGGCTTCAACCCAAAATCAATAGCAGTAGTCGATAAACGATTTGAGCAATACCTTAGAGGTTTTGAGCAGGGTAAATCGGGTCAGGGTAAGATTGAACTTACGGAATACCGTCCTAATAGGCTGAAGTACAGGAGCGATTCGCCAGTTTCTCAGCTAGCTGTTTTCTCCGAGATTTACTATCCCAAAGGTTGGCAAGCGTACCTCGATGGCAAACCAGCCGATCATTTCAGGGTAAATTACGTGTTAAGAGCCATGCAAATACCTGCTGGTAACCATGAAATTGAGTTTGTATTTGACCCGCCTATGTGGAAGAAAGGAATGTATATCGATTTGGCTTCATCGTTGCTATTAATACTTACCTTTGTTGGTTGGGTAAGCTTTAGTTTGTATAAAACATTTAGGGAGTAAATGGC
>JBFMGQ010000062.1:0-1508 GCA_040752515.1 Bacteroidota bacterium
TACCAGAGCATTAGCAGATGGTGGTACCAACGAGATTGTTATTGGAGCTTCAACCACTGGTTTTGGTTCAAACTCAGCAGCTTATGGAAACTCGTCAATTACCAAGCATATTTTCCAAGCTGGGAATATTGGTATCGGGACGACTTCTCCAGGGGCGAAGTTGGATGTAAATGGTTCCAGCAATCTTGGTGGCGACGTGACAATTTCAGCGAGTAATGCATCTTTATACATGCAGACTTCTGTTGCTCCAGGTATTGGGATTGATGTCATGAGATTTAAATCATATGACTTTATTTTTGGACGTGATGGCGGTTGGTACTTAAATGATACGGTTTTGGTTAGTGGTAATTCAAATATCCGAATAATGACTAATCCCACTTCTGGTATTATCCAATTTGGGAAAAGCAGTGGTGATGGTAACTATTATCTTGCTACAGAATGGATGAGAATCGCAAACAGTGGCAATGTTGGGATTGGCACCACCTCTCCAAGCAAAAAACTAGATGTTATTGGTGATGGAATTAATTTGGAAAATACTAGTTCAAATGCTACGGGAATTATTTGGAAAAATGGTATTTCTTTTTTACACAACTATTCCGCTACTGGTCATGATGGGTATAATACTTTTCTTGGTTTAAACGCCGGAAACTTTACTATGACGGGAGTAGAAACTTATGACGCTTCATACAATACAGCTGTTGGAACTTATGCTTTAAATTCCAATACTGATGGTAATAGCAATACAGCTTTAGGAGCAGAAGCTTTAAGATACAACACTAATGGTTATAGCAACACGGCATTAGGTTATATTGCTTTAAAAAATACTACTAGCGGTTATCGCAATACGGCAGTTGGTTCTTATGCTTTATTAAATAATATTGTTGGTAGTAATAATATTGCTTTGGGTAGAAGTGCCGGTCTGAATTCTACTGGTAGCAATAATGTTTTTTTGGGTGCTTACGCTGGAGATAATTTAACTGCTGGGGATAATAATATTATCATTGGTGCTAATTTAGATTTTGCCTCTTCTAATGCTTCTAATCAGTTAAATATTGGCGGTGTTATTTTTGGCAATTTATCATCTGGTAATATTGGCATTGGCACCACCAGTCCAGGAGCAAAGTTAGCTGTAGTTCCATCTTCTTCTAGTGATGTGGTTTTTCAAACGAAAAGTCTTCAATCAACTGCTCCTCTTGGAAGTGAGTTAGTAACAAATGGTGATTTTGCTACTTCAGGCTCATGGACTTGGGGGACGGGTTGGAGTCACGATGCAACTAATCTTGAAGCTGATCACACTTCAGGTAATACGGCGGCATTGACACAATCAATCAGTGTTACCAATGGAACGACTTATCAAGTCAGTATTACGATAAGAAATCTTACTGCAGGTTCAGTTAGTTTTAATGTCAATGGGGTTTATATTTACAATTATGGTTCAACTTCTGCTCTTAATAGCAATGATACTTACACTCGTTCTTTTGTTGCTAATGCAACTGGAACGGTAACTT
>JBFMGQ010000063.1:0-1011 GCA_040752515.1 Bacteroidota bacterium
AGGCCGTGAAAATTTACAACTCTAAAAGATTACACGTATCTTTGGGCTATAAAACCCCTGACGATGTTTTTACGAGTGTTGCATAAATCTATTTACTAACCTGTAGACTTATTTCAGGACTAGACACATTTTCACGAACAACAATCAACGAGCAACGAACAACCATCAACTGTCAAGCATCAACTGTCAACCAACAACTTCTTTTAATAATCCCTATCTTTGTCAAAATTTTAGTAATCATGTCTTTTATTACACTTACTCTTCTCGCAATTGGTCTTTCCTTCGACACCTTTGCCGTATCTATCTCTTGCGGAATTGCGCGAAAACATATTGTTTTTTGGGAAGCCTTTAGGGTTGCATTGGTTTTTGCATTTTTCCAATCAACCATGCCTCTTTTGGGGTGGGGTTTCGGATTATCTATAAAATCGGTAATTGAACCTATTGATCACTGGTTAGCTCTGGCCTTACTATGCCTAATAGGAATCAAAATGATCATTGAGGCATTCAGTAAGGATGAAACAAACAGCACTCTCGATCCATTGAATCCTAAAGTTCTTATAACCCTTGCATTAGCCACGAGTATTGATGCTTTTGCAGTAGGGATAGGGTTTGTAGCAGTTAATGTAAATATTATACACGCATACCTTATAATAGGCACTGTTACCTTTCTGGTAGCTATGCTTGGCATGCTTTTCGGGAAAAGTATTGGTAGTGTAATCGGGAAAAGAATGGAAATTATTGGTGGGTTAATCCTAATCGCATTAGGGATAAAAATAGTTATTGAACACGTTGGATAGGCTTACACTATAAGGTTACGTACCTCCATGGCGTGAATAATAATGTCAACAATTTCATGAACCGAAAGGGTCATGGCATTAAAGGTTATCACTACTGTCCGACAAAAAAAAGTAGAATAAGGGGGTTTCACCCGAAGGATTCGCCCCCGATGTTGTAGATTTGTTTTGCACACAAAATCACAACATGAGCAAAAATAAGGAAATAAAATTAGTC
>JBFMGQ010000007.1:0-121277 GCA_040752515.1 Bacteroidota bacterium
AATAATAATCTATACTCCAACAATACCGAGCAGGTTTACCTTACCGTAAACACCCCTCCAACCATTACTCCTCCATCGGATCAGAGTGTATGTACTAATAGTGCTCCCTCGCAGCTGAATTTTACGGTTAGCGATGGTAGCCAGACGTCTGCTAATGATATTGTTGTTACCGCTTACTCGCACGACCCCAATTTTGTGCTAAACGGCAATATCGAGGTTGGAGGAACTGGTACTAACCGTTGGGTGAAGGTTACCCCGGTTGCCAATAAGAGTGGCCATGCTATCATCTACCTCATGGCCGACGATGGTTATTCAAAAACCATACAGGAATTTGCCGTATATGTTGGCCCCGACTTGGAGTTCTCAGGCGATACCACGGTTTGTATTGGACAGGATTTGTACCTCGTGGCCCAAGAGCAGGGTGCTACTTCGTACACATGGAAGTATGGTTCAACCACCATATCAACATCCCAAACCCTAAGTCGCACTTGGGGCAACTTTAGCCCAGGATCTTGGTCGCTCACCATTGTAAAGGATGGTTGTACCTCCACCCGAAACTTTACTATTGAAATTTCACCAAATACCTCATTTACAGGTGATGTGAATGTTTGTGTTGGCGAGGCAATTGACTTAACCGCTGTGGAAAATAACGCCACCTATGAGTGGAAGAAGGGTGCAACGGTTGTTTCTACCGCAAAGCAGTTCTATAAGGCAAGTGCAGTTTTAGCCGATGCAGGAACTGATTATACCCTTAAGGTAACCAAGGCTGGATGTACTTATACCTCGGCACCTTTTACTATAAGCGTTGTAAATCCACCAAGTACAGGCCTAACGGTTACTGGCAGTACAGTGGACCCAGGACACGATGGCACAATTACTGTAAATTCCACACAAAACGGAGTAACCTACAACGTTTATAAAAACGATGTTTACATTGCTTCGGGAGTTGGGACAGGTGGTAATTTGGTTATTACCATACCGGCTGCCAACCTTCAGGTTGGAAACAACCTGTTTGTGGTAAAAGCCAATAATGGCAACTGCGAAATTCCTCTCAGCTCCACTGCTACCATTGTTGTTCGTGAGCCAGGGTTTACCATTTCGGCCATTTCAGGCAACACTACCGAGGCAGGAGGTACTGCTACTTTCACCGTAGTGCTTAAAACACAACCCACTGCCAACGTTACGCTGCCAATTAGCAGTTCCGATTTAACTGAGGGTACAGTTTCCTCAGCTTCGTTAACCTTCACCCCAGCCAACTGGAACGTTGCACAAACCGTTACCGTTACCGGTGTTGACGATTACATTGTTGACGGAAATATTACCTATACCATAAATATTGGTCCAGCCACCAGCTCCGATACCTATTATAATGGTATCGACCCAACCGATATCACTCTTCAAAATATTGATAACGATGTGGCAGGTGTCAATGTTAATCCTACCAGCGGGTTAACCACAACCGAGGCCGGAGGAACAGCTACCTTTAACATGAGGCTTACCGCTCAACCAGCTGCCAATGTTACCATTACCCTTTCGTCGAGCAATATGGCTGAAGGAACAGTTAGTCCAACCTCGGTAACCTTTACTCCAGCAAACTGGAACACTAACCAACCTATCACAGTTACCGGAGTTGACGATCAGGTTGACGATGGCGATGTGGTTTACACCATTGTTACTTCCAATACCAGCAGCACCGATCCGGTATTTAACAATATTGTTGTAACCGATGTAACTGTAACAAACATCAATAACGATGTGGCTGGTATTCTGGTTAACCCAACCAGCGGATTACAAACCACCGAGGCTGGCGGTCAAGCAACCTTTACCATAAGGTTAAACAGCCAGCCGCTGAATACCGTTACTATAAATTTAAGTTCAAGCAACACTGCTGAGGGTACAGTGAGCCCTGCATCGGTAACGTTTACCTCGGCTAACTGGAGTACCCCTCAAACCATAACCATTACCGGTGTTGACGACGATATAGACGATGGTAACATAAGCTATACTATTGTTACGGCATCAGCGGTTAGTACCGATCCTAAGTATAATAATCTTAACCCAGCCGATGTAAGTGTAGTTAATGTAAACAACGACACTGCTGGAATTACAGTAACTCCCACAAGTGGTTTACAAACCACCGAGGCCGGAGGAACCGCTACTTTTACAGTAAGGCTTAATAGTCGCCCAACCAGCACCGTAACCTTTAACCTAACATCAACTAAACCAGCCGAGGGCAACGTTTCGCCAACCTCATTAACATTTACTACAGCTAACTGGAACACCGCTCAAACGGTAACCCTTACCGGTCAGAACGACTGGGTTGACGATGGTGACCAAGCCTATAGCGTAAATGGAACCGCTTCAAGTACCGATTCAAAGTACAATGGCAATACCTTTAGCGTATCGGCTACCAACATCGATGATGATGAGGCTGGTATTACAGTTAACCCAACATCGGGTTTGGTAACAACTGAGGCTGGAGGTACGGCTACCTTTACAATTGTGCTTACCAGCCAACCATCGGCCAATGTTACCATTGGGCTCTCTTCAAGCAATATGGCCGAGGGCACTGTTAGCCCTGCATCATTAACCTTTACCTCAGGGAACTGGAATATCCCTCAGGTTGTTACAGTTACGGGAGTTGACGATGCTGTTGCCGATGGCCCACAAGGCTACACTATCATTACCGCTGCCGCAACCAGCACCGATCCTTTATACAATGGTATTAATCCTACCGATATTTCGGTAACCAATATGGATAATGATGTGGCCGGTGTTTCGGTTTCGCCCACATCGCTCACTACAAACGAAAGTGGTAGTTCTGTATCCTTTACCATTGTTTTAAATACCAAGCCTAACGCTAACGTTACCATAAATATCTCATCGAACGATTTAACCGAGGGTACGGTTTCTCCTGCCAGTGTTATTTTCACCACTACCGATTGGAATACTCCCAAAACTATAACTGTAACTCCTGTTAACGATGACGAGGATGATGGCGAAATTACCTACCTTGTTGTAACTTCTAATGCTTCGAGTTCCGATCCGGTTTACAATAATCTAAATGTACCCGATGTTACAGTAACCAACGTTAACGATGACGTTGCGGGCATTACCGTAAACCCAACCTCAGGTTTAACTACCACCGAAGCTGGCGGAACTGCCACCTTTACCATAAGGCTCAATTCACGACCTACAGCCAATGTTACCATTGGAGTAAGCTCAAGCAACACCGCTGAGGGTAACGTAAGCCCTGCATCGGTAACATTCACTCCAAGTAATTGGAATACTAACCAAACTATTACAATCACTGGTGTTAACGACGATGTTGATGACGATGATGTGGCATACACCATCGTTACTGCAGCAGCTACCAGTACCGATCCTAAGTACAACGGTATAAATCCGTCCGATGTGTCGGTAACCAACCTCGATAACGATGTTGCAGGATTTACCATTACACCTACCAGTGGCTTAACCACCACCGAGGCTGGCGGCACAGCCCAGTTTACCGTTCGGTTAAATACCCGTCCAACTGCAAATGTTACAATCACCTTAAACTCAAGTAACCCAGCAGAAGGCAACGTTTCACCAGCTTCGTTGACTTTCACACCAGATAATTGGAGTACAGCTCAAACTGTAACCATTACTGGTGTTGACGATGATGTTGACGACGATAATGTGTCTTACACCATAATCACCAACCCCGCCTCGAGTACCGATGGCAAGTATAGTGGACTAAATCCTGCTGATGTATCGGTAACCAATGCCGATAACGATACAGCTGGGTTTACTGTTTCACCCACATCGGGCTTAACCACTACCGAGGCAGGTGGAACAGCTCAATTTACCATCAAGCTCAATACTCGCCCTACTGCTAATGTAACCATTGCTATTTCTTCAAGCAATACCTCAGAGGGCACGGTTAGCGTATCGAGTGTTACATTTACTCCAGCTAACTGGAATGTACCCCAGACCATCGTAATTACTGGTGTTGATGATGATATTGATGATGATAATGTTGCTTATACCATTGTTACCGGTGCTGCCAGCAGTACCGATGCCAAGTACAACGGCTTGAACCCCGCCAACGTATCGGTAACCAATACCGATAACGATACTGCTGGAATTACTGTTAATCCTACTTCGGGTCTTACAACAACCGAGGCTGGAGGTACTGCAACCTTCACCATCAAGCTAAATAGCCGCCCAACTGCCAATGTAACCATCGGTCTAAGCTCAAGCAATACTGCCGAAGGAATAGTATCACCTGCGTCCATAACCATTACACCAGCTAACTGGAATAATCCCGTAACATTAACCGTTACCGGAGTTGACGATTTTGTTGATGATGGCAATATTGTTTACACCATTGTTACCGCTACTGCAACTAGTGCCGATACAAAGTACAATGGAATTAACCCCGCCGATGTTTCGGTTACTAATATTAACGACGATGTTGCGGGGGTAACCGTTAACCCTACAAGTGGTTTAACTACTACTGAGGCTGGTGGTCAGGCTACCTTCACCATCCAGCTTAACACCCAGCCAACGGCAAATGTTTCCATTGCCCTGAACTCATCCAATACCAACGAGGGTACCATTTCGCCCACCAGTGTAACATTCACCTCAAGTAACTGGAATACCCCTCAAACCATTACCATTACAGGTGCGGATGACGATGTGGATGACGATGATATAGCCTACACCATCGAAACACAACCCTGTGTAAGTGCCGATACTAAGTACGATAACCTTAATCCCGTTGATGTTTCGGTTACCAACCGCGACAACGATGTGGCCGGATATATTATATCACCCACCACGGTATCGTACTCTGAAAGTGATAGCCCGGTAACAGTTAACCTCAGGCTTGCTACAAAACCAACAGCTAACGTTACGTTTACAACTACCTCCGAAAACACCGATAAGGGTACTGTTTCACCCGCCAGCCTAACCTTTACCCCAGCAAACTGGAATGTTGACCAAGTGCTAACCATTACCCCTGTTAATAATTCAATCGACGATGGCGATGTAACATTCTCAGTTACAACTTCAGGTGCTACCAGTACCGATAATAAGTATAATGGTTTGAACCCACCCGATATCCTGGTAACTTGCATCGACGATGACGTGGCTGGAATTTCTGTCTCGGCCATTAGTGGTAACACCCGTGAGGATGGAACTACGGCTACATTTACTATCGTTCTAAATTCTGAACCAACCGATGATGTAACTATTAATGTGGAATCGAACAATACAGCCGAGGGCACCGTTTCACCTGCAAGCGTTACCTTTACTTCTGGTAACTGGAATAACCCTCAAACCATTACAGTTACCGGTGTTGACGATGCAGTTGCCGATGGCAATCAAACCTATACCATTATTATACATTCTGCAGCAAGTGTCGATCCCAACTATAATGGTATCGATCCCGACGATATTAGCCTTCAGAATATTGATAACGATCAGGCAGGGGTTAACGTGTTCCCGGTAAGTGGCCTAATTACTACCGAAGCAGGAGGAACTGCTACATTCCAGATGAGCCTTAACACAGCTCCTACCAACGATGTGACTGTTACCTTTGCTTCAAGCAATATTAACGAAGGTACTGTTACTCCTGCATCACATGTATTCAATGCAGGTAACTGGAACACTCCTGTAACAGTAACTCTAACCGGAGTAGATGATGATATTGACGATGGCGATCAATCCTATCAAATTAATATTGCTACATCAAGCGCAGACGCTAGCTATAATAACCTAACAATTTCACCGGTAACTGCTTCTAACCTTGATGATGTTACTCCACGTCCGGTAGCCGACAACGCTACCACCAATGAGGTTACATCAATAAATATTGATGTACTTACTAACGATAAAGGGCTCGATAAAGGTGTAAGTTCGGTTACCATAGCTACTCAGTCCGATTCCGATAAGGGTAGCGTGGCTGTAAATGCCGACAAAACTATCAGGTTTACTCCTGTTAAAACCTTCAACGGTCTTGTAACTTTCAGTTACAGGGTTACCCTAGCCAACGATAATTGGGCCGAGGCCGATGTAACCGTTAATGTAACCAAGGTTAACGATATACCCGTTGCCGTGAACGATTCGCGTGGTGCTTCATTAAATACTCCTCGGGTAGTTGATGTGCTTATTAACGATACGGGATTAGAGGATGGAGGCATAGTGGTTACCGTTGAGGAGCAACCCGATCCTAGTAAGGGCAATGCTGTTGCTAATGTGGATAATACCGTAACATTTACCCCCGCTACTGGCTTTACAGGTTTGGTAACCTTCAAGTATAAGGTGTGTGATGTTGACAACGAGTGCAGTGTTGCTACTGTTACTATTAACGTTCGACCCGTTAACCATGTTCCTGTTGCCAACGACGATGCTGCCTCTACTGCTGCTAATACACCAAAGGCAATTAATGTTTTAGCCAACGATAGCGGCCTCGACGATGGGTTTGGCAGCATTACCATTTATACTCAACCGGCAAACGGAAATGTAGTGGTTAATGCAAACCGCACGGTTACCTATACCCCCAATAACGGCTTTATAGGTACCGATCAGTTTGTTTATATGCTTCAGGATGTTGATGGCGATTACGATTTGGCTACTGTTACTGTTAATGTAACGGCCAAACCCAATGCCGTACCGTTAGCAAATCCCGATAATCGCGCCACCTCTAAGAATACTGCCGTTAACGTAGATGTGCTTACCAACGATACTGGCCTTGAAGATGGCGTTGCTTCGTTAACCGTAATAGCTGATCCTTCAAATGGAACATGGCAAGTTAATGCCACCAACGATTCCATTAAGTACACGCCAACAAATGGTTTTGTTGGAACCGATGAGTTCCAGTATCAGGTTTGCGATGTTGATGGCGAATGCTCAGTGGCTTCAGTAACCATTGCCGTTAAGGATGGAATCAACCATGTTCCTGTTGCCAATAAGGATTCCGTGTCAACCATAGTTAATAAGTCAGTTAACATCAACGTTCTAAAGAATGATAGTGGCTTAGATGATGGCTTTGGAAGCATTACTATTTACCGCGAACCCGACTTTGGTACTGTTCAGGTAAATGCCAACCGAACCATTACCTATACCCCAACATACATGTTTGTAGGAACTGAAACTTTCTACTACATGATTACCGATGTTGACGGCGATTTGGCTATTGGTGAGGTTAAAGTAACCGTAATCGACCGCCCTGATTACATTCCTGTTGCCAACGACGACCGTCGTGGATGTAGCTTCAACACTTCTGTCGTGGTTGATGTTCTGTTCAACGATACGGGTCTTGACGATACCCCGTTAACAGTTACCATATCCCAGGCACCGACACAAGGAACTGCAATTGTAAATGCCGATAACACAGTAACATTCACCCCTGCCAATGGCTTTATTGGCCAAATGACCTTCCGCTATACTGTTACCGACTCCGATGGCGATAGCGACGATGCCTTGGTTACCATCACCGTTAAGAGTGGAACCAATATTGTTCCAGTTGCAGTTGACGATGCTGCTACTACTAAGGTGAACACACCAGTGTTCATCAATGTGCTGGCCAACGATCGCGGTCTCGAAGATGGTTTTGGAAATCTCTTCATATACCGTCAGCCCGAATTTGGAACTGTGGTTGTTAATGCCAATCGTACGGTTACATATACCCCAACTTACATGTTTGTTGGGACGGAAACCTTCCAGTACGTGGTTGAGGACGTGGATGGCGATTACTCCATTGCTACAGTAACCGTTACCGTCCTCGACAAGCAAAATGCAATACCCGTTGCTAACGACGACTCCCGTGGTTGCAGCTTCAACCAAAGCGTTGTGGTTGATGTGCTGTTTAACGATATCGGCCTTGATGATGTACCCATTACGGTTACTATTAGCCAGCCACCTGCTGTAGGCAATGTAGTGGTTAATGCCGATAATACTGTAACCTATACTCCTGCTACAGGATTTGTCGGACAGTCGACCTTCAGTTATGTGGTTACCGATATTAATGGCGAAAGCGACGATGCCCTAGTGACCATTAACGTTAAAGCAGGCCTTAATAACGTTCCCTTTGCTCAAAACGATGTGGCTAATACTGTAATCAATACGCCTGTTGATATTAATGTACTGGCCAACGACACTGGACTTGACGATGGTTTTAGTAATCTCACCATTCGCACCCAGCCAATATTTGGTACTGTAGCTATTAATGCTAACCGAACCATTACCTACTACCCCAGTTACATGTTTTTGGGTACCGATACCTTTGAGTATTTAATCGAAGATGTTGATGGCGATTACTCCGTGGCTACCGTAACAGTAAATGTTACAGAAAAGCCCGATGCTCAACCCGTTGCCAACGATGACAGTCGAGGCTGCAGTAAAAACTCTCCCGTTGTTGTTGATGTGCTCTTCAACGATACCGGACTCGACGATACCCCGTTAACAGTTACAATATCCCAAGCACCTGTTCAAGGAACAGCTATAGTAAATGCCGATAATACTATAACCTTCACGCCTCCTACCGATTTTGTAGGCCAAATGACCTTCCGCTATACTGTTACCGACGCCGATGGCGACAGTGACGATGCCCTTGTAACCATTTCGGTTAAAGCAGGTACAAACATTGTCCCAGTTGCTGTTAACGATGCGGCTACCACCACTATTAATAAACCGGTTACCATTAGCGTTTTAGCCAACGACAGTGGCTTGGACGATGGTTTTGGTTCGCTGTATATCTATAGTCAACCTCAATTTGGCAATGTAGTTGTAAACGCTAACCGAACGGTTACCTACACACCAAGTTACATGTTTGTAGGTACCGAAACCTTTAGGTATGTTGTTGAGGATGTGGATGGCGATTATGCTATGGCAACCGTTACAGTAATAGTTGTTGAACGCCCCGATTCACAGCCCGTTGCCAACGACGACCGCCGCGGTTGTAGTTTCAATAAAACTGTTGTGGTTGATGTCCTCTTCAACGATACAGGTCTCGATGACACTCCCTTAGCTGTAGCCATTTCCGAAGCACCCGTAAAGGGAACGGCAACTGTTAACCCCGATAATACCGTAACCTTTACCCCGGAAATAGGTTTCATTGGAACAATGACCTTCCGCTATACCGTTACCGATGCCGATGGCGATAGCGACGATGCCCTGGTAACTATAAGGGTCAAGGAAGGTGAAAACATTGTTCCCCTGGCTGTAAACGATGATGTAACAACAGCTATGAATACCTCAATCGACATTAATGTTTTGGCCAACGACTCAGGCCTTGACGATGGATTTGGCGATTTGAGAATTCATGTTCAACCACAGTTTGGTACAGTGGTAGTAAACTCCAACCGGACCATTACCTACACCCCATCGTACATGTTCATTGGAACCGATACCTTCCAGTACCTCATTGAGGATGTTGATGGCGATTACTCTGTAGCTACGGTTATCGTTAACGTTGTGGAAAGGATTAATCACATACCCGTTGCCAACAACGATTACCGAGGTACATCTTATAATACCCCTCGTAATGTAGATGTCCTATTCAACGATACAGGCATTGAAGATGTTCCTTTAACCATTACCATTATTAGCAGTCCCAGTAATGGTATTGCCACGGTAAACTCCGATAATACCATTTACTATGAACCAAATAATGGTTACCTGGGAACCGATAAACTAACATATAGGGTAACTGATGCCGATGGTGAATCTGATGAAGCTGATGTTTACATCAATGTTAAACCTTTCAACATGATTCCCGAAGCCCACGACGACTATGTTACTACTCTGGTTAATACCCCTGTTGATGTTGATGTTTTAGCTAACGACACCTTACTGTACGAAGGTATTAAGAGCGTACAGGTTCATACCCAGCCAAAATGGGGAACTGTGGTTGTCAATGCCGATAATACAATCACCTATACTCCCGGCTACTTCTTCATTGGTAACGATGAGTTCGAATACTTTGTCGAAGATGTTGACGGCGATTATTCCCTTGCTAAAGTTTATATAACAGTTCTCGATAGGCAAAATACCATACCTGTTGCAAATGATGACCGTCGAGCTACATCTAAGAATACACCTGTTACCATTGATGTTCTAATTAACGACGATGGATTGGATGATGGTTGGATATCGGTTCATATCGATCAGCAACCTGATCCTTTAAAAGGTTCAATCGTCCTTAATGCCGATAACACGGTAACCTTTACACCAGCAACCGATTACCTTGGTTATGCTGAGTTTAAGTACTACATCACCGATAGGGAAAGCGATACAAGTAATGTGGCTACTGTAACTGTTAACGTAAAAGAGGTTAACTATGTCCCTGTTGCCGTTAACGATACTGCTACCACTACAATGAATATACCAGTTCTGGTTGATGTAATAAAGAACGATACGGGACTTGACGATGGTGTTTCATACATTAAGATTATGTCAAAACCCCGTCATGGCTTTGCCTATGTATTCGATAGCCGAAATGTTCGTTACATTCCTTCGAGCTGGTTTGTAGGAAAGGATTCGCTCTCGTACATGGTAGTTGATGAGGACGGCGATTATGGCATTGCTAAGATTTATATTGAGGTTGGCGAACGACCCGACCATAAACCAAATGCTATGCCCGACGGAAGGGGTACGGTTAAGAATACTGCCGTTAACGTTGATGTCCTTTTCAACGATACAGGCCTTGAGGATGGTGGCATTAAACTTCTACTAACCCAAATGCCAACACACGGCAGTGTTGTTCTTGACCCTGATAATACCGTAACCTATACGCCAGCAACCGACTACTTGGGTGAGGATTACTTCCGTTACCAGGTGTGCGATTTCGATAACGATTGTTCTACCACTACGGTTACCATTCGGGTTAAGAATACAAACATTATCCCCTTAGCTTTGAACGATACCGTAACAACTTACAAGAATCGTTGGGTGGAATTTGATCCAACCTTCAACGACCTAAATAAGAGCGATGGTGGTATAATTGCAGTGGTTTATCGCAAACCTGTAAATGGAAATACACAGCCTGTGCCCGCCAGCAATACCAAGATCCGGTACACACCCAATACCGATTTCTTCGGAATCGATTCGCTCTGGTATTACATTCAAGATGTGGATGGCGATTATACCCTTGCAAAGGTGGTTATCAATGTTCTAAATCGCGAAAACTATACCCCCGATGCTATTGACGATGAAGCAGAAACATACGCTAACACAACAATTCTTATCGATGTTCTCCAGAACGACCTTTACCTAAACGATGGAGTTAAATCGGTTGAACTTGTTACCTCGGCTACTAATGCTAATGTTATTGTAACCGGTGACTACAAGTTGCAGTACACTCCGATGACAGGCTATAAGGGTGCCGAAAGCTTTACTTACAAGGTTTGCGATATTGATGATGAATGCGATATTGCAACTGTAACTGTAACTGTTTCTGTCGATCCCAATAGAAAAGTAAAAATACCCGAGGCCTTCTCGCCCAATGGCGATAATATAAACGATACGTTCGAGGTACAAAACATTGAGTTCTTCCAAAAGGTAACCCTACATGTTTACAACCGTTGGGGTAACCTGGTTTATAAGAGTGAAAATTATAAGAACGACTGGGATGGCACCTCCAATGTTTCCATGGCCATTGGCTCAAAGCTACCCGACGGAACATACTACTACCTTTTGGAAATTAAGGATACCGGCAAATTGTATAAGGGAAGCGTGTTTATTAAGCGTTCATACTAATAGTAATGTTTATGAAAAAGATATTTTTAGTAATCTTTGGAGTTGCTGCCATGGGGGCAGCAACTCTCAAAGCTCAGCAGGAGCCAATTTTTACCCATTACCTTCATAATCCAGTTTCAATAAACCCAGCTATTGCAGGCACTGTCCGTAACCTCAATATGAGTATGCTATCGCGTTTACAGTGGGTGGGTTTGGAAGGGGCTCCAACTACATTCAGCTATTCAGCCCACATGCCCTGGCCCGATAAAAAAATAGGTGTTGGTCTGAACCTTATGAGCGATAACACTTGGCCGCTAAGCAATACCCATTTTTCAGGTTCATATGCTTATCGCCTCAGGGTAACTGACGATATTACTCTTTCGCTAGGTATAAAAGGGGGGTTCACCTATTACCACGCTTCGGTTACCAATCTCGATGTGGTAAACCCTGATGACCCCGCATTCACCCAAAACGAAAAACGTTTCTACCCCAATATCGGTGTAGGTGCTTATATTTACTCATACCAGTTCTACGCTGGGCTATCGCTACCCCGCATGCTACAAACATCCTTCAACCGTAAATTCGATAAAACGCTTAAAAGCCCCTTATATATCATCGGAGGGTATAATTATGAACTTAATTCCGATTGGGTACTTATGCCCTCAATGCTGGCCGGTGCAATGATTGGTGTCCCAATGACCTGCGATATTACAGCTCAGGCACTATATAAGGGACAATTCTATTTTGGAGCCCATTACCGCATTGGCGATGCATTTGGTATCTTCTTCGATATGAAATTGAAACACGATATCTCCGTTGGCTATGCATTCGACTTCTCGTTGAATAAGCTGTCAAGAATCAATACAGGTACCCATGAACTAATGATTTCATACTCATTTGCCCCAAAGTGGAAGTTTTAAAGTTTTCTAAATAAGGCCTATTTAGATTGATTTTTTTGGCAAGTTAAATTTATGTCTATAAATTTGCGTTGAGTTCAAAGAAACCAATACGGAAACGTTAAACTAAATTTTACAGAGATGGCATACAAAATTTCTGACGATTGCACCGCTTGCGGTACTTGTATTGATGAGTGCCCTGTTGAAGCTATTTCAGCTGGCGATATCTACAAGATTGACCCTGAAATTTGCACCGACTGTGGCTCATGCGCTGATGTTTGCCCTGTTGAGGCTATTCATCCCGCATAGTAGGTGATAAAATGCATTAAAAAAATCCGTGCAACTCGCACGGATTTTTTAGTTTATAAAATCCAGTATTTCCTCAGGTTTGTAATGAGGGGGTAACGGAATTTCCTGCTCTTGTAAAATAGATATTAATTTTTCAGGAAAATCGTTTTGTACTATAGTTTTAAACCAGCCAAGTTCATTCATTCTTTGGGCCAAATACTCCTGCTCGGTTTGTCCGGGTGTAGGTACCAAAATGGCTCCCTTGTTCAGGTATAGCAAATCCATGATGGTGCTATAGCCGCTACGGCTAATCACAAGTTTTGAATTATTTATGGCTTGTGCCATTCCCTCTTTATCAAGGATTCCTACTACGGTAATATTACCAATCGTTTCCACTCGATTTGTTTCCAATGGATTTCCTTTTAAAATTAGGCATCTTAGGTTTGTTTTAAGTAAGCAAGCCTTTAGCATTTTGATAAATTCCGATTTTTGTGGCTCGGGCCCCGATGCTATGACGGCAACATCCCAGTGAAAAGCTGAACTTGGTGATGGTGGGTTGAAAAATCGTGAGAGTGGACCAATATACCTTAAATTCTGTAACTCATTGGGTTCCGAGAGTATGCCTGCAATTCTAATTTTATCGTTAAAGTCTGGAATCCAAACCTCATCAAATTTACTTAGTAGATGTTTAATTATCTTTTCACCCGGCAATTTTAAAAAGCCAAATGGTTTTGGTGGAATTACCCTAAGCTGGTGTGTAATGATTACCGATTTTACATTTTTTGATCGGAAACCATATCGGTTGTCGGAAACTATGAGTGAATAGGTATTGTCTTTTAAAAGTCTTTTCAACCTAATGTGCTCAATGGCAATAGCTATGGGTAGTTTAAGAAGAAACGAAAATATGTGTATCAAGATTTTTTTGCCCCCTTTCAGCCGCATTTTGGGTGAGTAAAAGTCAATTATTTCGGAATAAGGGCAATAATTCTTGATGAGCGCGCCTAATTCTTGGTTAGTTGCTACAGTTACCTGGTATCCCTTTTTTGATAGTTCGTTTATGATAGGGATAATTCTGGTAGCGTGACCTAACCCCCAAGCCAAAGGTGATAATAAAACCCTTTTTTCTGGTTCTGATTCCATTAACCCGATACCTGTGTTTTAATACCCAAATTTTCAACCTTTTTGGCAATACTATTAAGCGTTGACAATGGAATTTTATAAAGAGTATCAGTTGGGGTTTCGCGGGCAATGGTGTAAATCATAACATCCTTTGGCTTGATTTCCTGGATGGCTTTTAACCAGGCATTCACTTCTTGGTCGGTTGTGTTATCAATAAACTTACCATTGAATGTTCCCTTAACAAAGAGGGTTTGTATGGTGCAACGCCCGCTAAATCGTTTTAGATTGTTTATTAAGGTATCAATATTAAGTTTGAATAAGGGTTGGTTTAAAATCTCGATGGTTTCAGGAAAAACCGAATCGAGTTTTAAAATGTTCTGGTCAACTTTAAGTAAGCTATCATAAATCTGCGGATTGCTTATAAGTGTTGAGTTAGATAGTACTGCAATTTTTGCAGTTGGGCAATATTTATTTCTCAAGTGAATAGTGATGTCTATTATGGTTGGAAAATCAGGGTGAAGTGTGGGTTCACCATTGCCGGCAAAGGTTATTACGTCGGGTAATTCACCCGATTCCTTCATGGCAGTAAGTTTGGTTTCGAGCGATTGCTCAACCTGACTGGTTGAGGGGAAATCCGAAGTAGTCATTGAGTTAGTCCAGCCACACTCGCAGTAAATGCAATCAAAAGAGCATATTTTTTGGTTTGTGGGCAAAAGGTTTATACCGAGCGAAACACCAAGCCTGCGGCTTTTCACCGGGCCAAAAACTATACTATCGAACAGAAAAGTTCCCATTATTCTAAAATCTATATTAATCGTTTTGCCATGCTTTTTTCTGTTGGTCGCATGTTGGTAAAATCGAATTGATCAATAAGAACCAAGCCAGGTTTTTTACCTACTTCAAACGTTCCCAAAGTTTTGTCCATGTATAACGCTTTTGCCCCGTTTATTGTTGCCCATTTAAGGGCGGTTTGAAAATCAATGGTGGAGAAATGGTTCAGAATAATCATGATTTGGTTAAGCATAGAAAGTGAACTTGCCGAGGCCAGGCTATCGGTACCAATGGCTATATTCAATCCATTTGATACAAATTTATCGAGTTTAGGAAGTGTTTTCTCAATAATTAGGTTCGATTCCGGGCAGGTTACTATGGTCATATTACTATACAAACTATTCAGGGTCTTTAATTCTTCAACTTCCGCAAATGTGGTGTGAACAAGAATGATATTGGTATGCTTAGGAATATTTTGCGTAACAACTGAGTAAGGGCTTTGCCCTTTTGGGGGAATGAATTGAATATTGGCGTTTGTGTACCTATGGAATAGTGGGCCACCTCCGGTTGCTAAAAATTCGTACTCGGCCATACTTTCGCCGTAGTGAATACTTGCTGTTCCCCCATGAGTTCCCGAGAGGTGGTTCGATATTTTATCCCATAGCGGTTCTGAGAGGGAGTAGGTTGAGTGGGGAGTTAAATTTGTTGATTCCGGGAATTGCTTTTTAAACTCAGAGTATATTTTGAGGCCATTATCAAAAGTATTTTCCGCACTAGTAGGGTTAATGCCAAACAGCTCAATAAAATTATGAAAGTAGATATCCGATTTTAGCTTATGGGGTAGGGTTGAGGTAGTATTGCAAATATCTGCAATGGCAACGGTTCCGCTTAATTTAGCTTGATCAATGGCGTTTGAAATACTTTTTGAAATAATTTCTTCACTAATCTCTCTCTGACTGGTAACTGCTTGGATAAAACTTGCAATACCCGATTTTTTTGGTTTAAGGCCCTTAAGGTGCGACAGCTCTAAGTGACAATGAGTGTTTACAAAGCCTGGAACAATAATTCCATTGAAAAACTGTGTAGAATGAATTTCTTGAAAATTGGAATTGGGCTCAATGATTCTTTTAATAACACCATTGTCATCGGTTTCAATGATCCCGTTTCGGATTGGGGGTTTATTTACGGGAAAAATATAGTTTGCCCCATAACGCATCATACAGGTTTTACCCTCTTTAGTATTTTTTTTTGCTCCCTGATATTCCTGGATTCAAGTGTGTCAAGTTCATTAAAACTCTTAGGTGAATAAGTAACTTTAAGATTGCTGAAAATGGCATTTCGCTTAAAGTTTGGGCTAGAATTTCCACAGTCGTATAGCCAACCTTTAAGATGAGTGATTTGTTTGTTGGTTAGGGATAGTTTGTAGCTGTAGCTGTGTACTTTTCCATCTTTTTCGTAGGTTGCAAAAATGGGATTTTCTCTCACCCCAACTGGGGTTTGATCATCGTAGTAAAAGAAGATATAATGCCTTACGTTTACCCCCTCGTCATCGGGGTAGAATTGGGCATCGAACGATATCGTGTAATCTCCAAGCCCAACCACAGGGATATCAAAACCCAGCGAGGGGTTTGATGAGTACTCAATAGCCATATTCCACCGTGTTTTAAGTGGCCAAAGGTTATCGCTTTTATCAGTAGAGTCAGGGTTTTGGGTATTGGCTTTTGAGGTTTCGGCAACCTTATCCCTCATTCGGGTTAGCTCCATGACCACCTTATCAAATATGATATCAAACTCCTCGGTGTTTCTTGAGTAATATTTAACTGAACTATCGAATTGTGCTGTTGTGTAGCCGTATGATTTTAAGATGGGTTCGTAGTAGTCAATCGAATCGTGACCATAAAGTAAATTATGGGGTGGGGTACTGGTAATACCATCGGTTATGTATATTTTAGTAAGAATTTTTACCATATCCTTTTCGGGTATGATATAATCCTTTTCACAAGATGTTGCAATCATTAAGGGAGCAAAAAGAAGGAAAATGACTCTTTTCATCGGAATAAAATTTGCTAGGATTAATTTATATCGAAAAAATCAATGCAAATCTATTACTTTTTTCAGAATTAAATTAAAAAACCGGGCTTAGCCCGGTTTCTTTGTTTATTTTAACTTGTCAAAGTTATATCCAAACATTACCTCATGGGAACCTGAATTATACTTTTTTATACCAAGCAAGCTCCAGTCGAAGGAGTAGCCCAGCAGATAACGTTTTTGCCAGGTTACACCTATCATAACGGATAGGGCATCCTTCCAGCGGAGCGATAGTCCGCCCCAAACATTATATCCCTTTTGTATGTAGGTGTATTTCCCGTTGATCTCGAATTGCATTGGGCTACCGAACATGTATTTAATGAGGCCAGATGTTTCAATTTCCATATTTCTATTCAGGTTTACCCAGTAACCGCCACTTAATAGTAGATGCTGTTTAAGGCGGCTTGACCCAATAGGTTCGGGATAAAATTTGAGGCGTTGTCCAAAAAGTTGATGTGCAGCAATACCAACATGGTAAGATGTGCTATAAAGGTAAAAACCAATTGATGCATCGGGCGAAACAACAGTTTTTGTGGCTTGTATAATTGCGGGATCGTAACGTGGGTCTGTCTCTTCACCCAGGTTGAGTTTGGTTCCATCAAGCCTGTATAGCATCATGCCAAATGATATGCCCCCCGAAATTCTTAGCCCCGATTTATCAATCATCATATTGTAGGCATAGGTACCCATAAAGTTAGTTTTAGCAGTGGGGCCGGTAACATCGTTTGTTATATAGGCACCCCAGCCCATATCGTACTTTGTGAATGGGCCATAAACACTGGCACTAACTGAGAATGGAGCATCGTTAATGCCAACCCACTGATTACGGTTATTCCCCCTTATTTGGTAATGGTTTAGGGTACCAGCAATAGCTGGATTATACAGGTATGGGTTGAACATAAACTGAGAGTAATGGGGAACTTGTTGGGCTTTGCCCAAAATTGGGATTAGTAAACATAGTAACATTGCCACTTTTACTATCCCTGATTTTGTTGCTAATTTTGTTTTCATAACCGCATTTTTTTTGGCTGTTACTTAACAATGGTAACAGAACCGGTTATTGGTTTCCAGTTTGCACCTTGTGCTTCAATGTTAAACTTAATTACGTAGTAGTAAGTACCTATGGGTAATTCTTTGCCATTGTTCGATTTACCATCCCAACCTTTGGCTGCCTTATCGCCGGTTGCTGACCAAACTAAGGAACCCCAGCGGTTGAAGATCTCAATGGAGAGGTCAGGGAACAAGTAACTCTTTGGTACTCGCCATACATCGTTAATTCCATCGCCATTTGGTGAAAATACATTGCCAAAAGCAAGATCATCAACTACCTTGGTGTAAAGCCTAATGGAGTCGGTACAGCCTGCTTCGGTTTTTGCAATCACGTCAACCAGAATATACTCGTTTATTCTCTTGGTTATCGGATCTTGTATTTTCACAATTCTATTCTGTGGAATTTGATTTTTAATGTCTTGTGTGAACAGAATTTGTGAATTCCAGCTATCTGAAGGGGAGAACATTTCGGCTGGCTTCCATTCAAAGGTTGTTGCGTAGTCTACGCTCTTAGTTATAACATCGATATTGTATTCTTTACCCATGAGAATGGAAATTACAGTATCCTGAACGGCCGAGATGTAAAGCGGAACATGAAGTCCTATTTCAGGTAATACATTCAGGTTGATGGTATCCTTTTCTATACATTGAGGAGTTCCAGAGTTGTATACCCTCAAAACATACGATTTACTTTCGGTTAGGGAAACAGAGAGGTTATTCCCTTCTTGAACCTGAGTATTACTTGGCAATTCGTTCCAGTAGTAAAGGAATGCCAAATCGGGATCACCACCGCTAACACTACCCACGAGGGTTACAGGGTTATTGAAGCAAACAGTTGTATCGTTGCCTGCTATAGCCTTGAAGTTATACCTATTCTCGATTCCGACAAAGAAAGTGGTGTCGTAAACGCAACCCTTTGTATCTGTTACCCTAAGGGTATAGTTCCCCGATGTTATATTGGCCAGCTCATTATCGGTATCGCCGAGTCCTAGCCACTCAAATGTGAGCTCGCTAAAGTTACCGGTTCCACCAGTTTTGCTTTCAATGGTTATTCTACCTTTATCCAATCCATTAATCTCTCTACAGTATGCATCCTGAATATTTGCAGATAGTTTGAGCATTGCAGGTCCCTTAACCTCAAAGGTATCGGTTACTGAGCAGTTGAGGGCATCGGTTACTTTGATCCAGTATTTACCAACAACGATATTTTCAAGATCCATAGTAGTTTGGCCATTAGACCAAAGGAAGGTATAGTCGGGTTGACCACCGTTTACCTGAACGCGAACGTATCCTGATGGATCATTAGGACAAGCCAGGGAATCGGCAGGGGTAAGGCCGGTGATAATTATTGCTGGGGGTTCTGATAATGTAACCCTTAGCGGGGGATCGAAGTTGGCTGAACAGCCATTATCATCGGTAACGGCTATGTCGTATACGCCTGCAGGTAAATTCTCAAATACCCCTGATGTATTCGATGAAGCCAAAGTGCCGCTAATGGAGTATGTTAAAGTTCCGGTACCACCCGATGCTGTTACATTTATTGCACCAATGGCTTGTCCGTTACAGGTTGGATCGAACTGAACCAGTTCAACCAGTTGAATGGCCGAAGGTTCAACCATTGGAGGAACATCGCTTAAAACGGTTGAGCAGCCGTGAGAATCGGTAATCGTAAAATCGGTATAAGATCCAACCGCAACCCCAGTAGCAACATTTCCTATAGAAGTGCCACCAGCCCAAGTAATGGTGTAAACCGGTGTGCCACCAGTAATGTCGAAAGTAACTGACCCGCTTGCTTGCCCGTTACACAAAGGATTTTCTAGGCTTACAAAGGCAGCATTTAATTGTGCAGGCTCTACAATATCAACCTGACGGTTGGGGAATACGGTTGAGATGTTATCGGTAATCGATATTAAATAGGAACCCGCACTAATATTTTCAACGGTAAAGATATTGCCACCCAGGTCGTTTACCGGAACAGGTGTCATATCCGAAAGTCTGGTACAAAGTACTGTAAATGGAGGGAATCCACCGGTTATGGTTATTGTAATAAGCCCGTCGGATAGTCCAAAACAGGATACATCGGACGATGTGATATCGATATTGACCCCACTTATAACTAGGTCACCGGTTTCCACATTACACCCGTTAACATCCGATACCCTTACCTTATAGGTACCTGTTCCTAATCCAGTAAAATCTCCTGTACCGTTTGATATATTATTGGGGAGTAAGGTATAGGTTAGTGCGCCGGTACCACCTGATGCAATCACGTGGATTTCTCCATCGTTAGCACCAGGAGTTGATTCTTGAACTACATTAACATTGTTTATAACCAATTGTGAGGGCTGTGTAATGGTAACCAACTGTGATTGCGGACAGTTATTAACATCGTTTACAACAACAATGTAGTCGTTTGCGGTTAAGTTGGTGAAAATGTTAGTTGGGTAAAAAGTAGTTCCGCCATCTATAGAGTACTGCAGGGGTGGAGTGCCACCTGACGCAATAATCTCTATACTTCCGTTATTGTCGCCATAACAACCGGTAACATTGGTTACATTAATATTATCGATACTGATTAGCGAAGGAGAACTTAAGATAATTGGTCCGCTTGTAACAGGACCGCATCCATTCGCGTCGGTAACATCAACGGTGTAAGTTCCTGCACCTAATCCATTAAAAACGCCAGTGGTGTTGGAAATAGCTCCCGGGTTAAGAGTATAGGTTAGGGTTCCTGTGCCACCGCTAGCAACAACAGTAATGCTGCCAAACGATGAACAGGTAGGATTAACGGTTGAAATGTTATCAATTGTAATGGCAGGCGGTTCGCTTATGGTTGTACTAGAGCTGGCCATACAGCCGTTATTATCCATCACCTCAACCAAATAGTTGTTTGCAGAAAGGCCGATGAAGAGGCCAGTGCCTTGCCATGCACCGCCATTAATACGGTATTGCAAGGGGGCAACGCCGCCAGTAACGGAAACATTTATTTGTCCATCGGATAGCCCATTGCAGGTAATGTTAGTTGAAGAAACATTCAAAATAATGGGAGCAGGTTCATTTATTGTTACGTTCTGCGACGTGGTACATAGATTGGCATCACGAACAACAACATTATAAATACCTCCGCTCAGTCCATTCTTTATGCTTGAAGCCTCAAATGTGTTTCCACCATCGTATGAGTATTCATAGGGAGGTGTACCGCCCGAAGCGTTAACGCTTATTTGCCCATTTCCATCGCCATTGCAGATTAAGTCAACTGTGGTGTATGTAAATGTGAGCTGAGTAGGTTCAACAATAGTAAATGGCCCGGCAACAATAGGCCCGCAGCTGTTGGCATCGTTTATTTCAACGGTATAGGTTCCTGCTGAAAGGTTAGTAAATGTTCCGGTTCCATTTGTAGCAATTACGATTGATCCAGCGTCGAGTAATGAGTAAGTAAGAGGTGCTGTTCCGCCTGTGCCCGTAACGCTTATTGCCCCGTCGTTGGCTCCAAAACATGTTATGTCAGTTGATGATTGTGTTGCAACTGATAATGGTGCCGGCTCAATAATGGTAAGATCGGTTCCGATGGTTATACAGCCATTGGCATCCTGAACTGCCGGTGTGTATGTACCTGCACCAAGGCCAGTGAAAAGCCCTGTAGCATTGCCAAACGGAGCACCTCCCGTAATGCTGTAGTTGTATGGTGCTGTACCTCCCGATGCCACAAGGGTTATAGTTCCGTCCGATAGCCCATTACAGGTTATATCAGTTTTTGTTCTGGTAGTAAAGAACAAAGCAGGGGGTTGGCCAACAGTGAAGTCTTGAGTTAGGATACACCCATTTAGGTCGCGGACATACATTGTGTAATTTCCGGCAGTTAGTCCGGTAAAGTTACCGCTTGCAAAATAGTTAATGCCATCAATTGAATACTCTAACGCTCCCGTTCCTCCGCTAGCGCTAGCTGTTACTTCGCCATTGTTTCCGCCAAAGCAAGTAACATCGGTAACAGTAAGAGTATTGATTACAATAGCGGGAGGCCCAGTAATAACAGCAGGTTTGGTAACAATACAGCCGTTCGCATCTTTTACATAAACGGTGTAGCTACCAACTCCAACATTAAAGGTATAGGTAGTAGCATAGTAAGTAACACCATCTATTGAAACCTGTTTAAGTCCAGTTCCACCGGCAACACCGTTAACCTTTATGGTTCCATTGGTGTTGTACCAACAGCCGGTAACATTGGTGGTAACCACATTATAGGTTATTGGTGATGGTTGGTTAATGTAGATGGGATTACCGTTATTGGCAGCAACAACGCACCCGTGTGAATCGCGGACTTTAATGTAGTAGGGATTGGTTGGTCCTCCAGGGAGGTTGGTAAATACAGGATTTGAACCCCAAACCTCAGGTTGATATATTGAAAATTCATAACCACTACCCGAACCTCCTGCTACATTACTTATGGTGATTTTTCCGGTATTATCGCCATAACATGTAGTAATCTGCGTTACCTCGTAAGTGAAGGAAATAGAGTTGGGGTCAACCATTTCAACTGTAGTTGGCCAAGTGGCTGAACAACCATTGGCATCGCGAACAACTATGTCGTAGTAACCATCACCTACCGTAAAGGTATTGCTTAGCTGGAAATTTGCGCCATTATCAATGGAGTATTCCAGTATACCTGTTCCTCCACTAGCGGTAATGGTAATTGTTCCATCGGCGTATCCGTTACATGAGATGGGGGTTGTGGCTACATCTGAAATTACAATTGGATCGGGTTCGCTAACTAAAATATCTTCAGTGTAAGCTGGGCAGCCATTTACATCGGTAATGCTTAGCGTATATGTCCCGGTAGCCAAGTTGGTGAATGTAGCGGGTGTTGGATGGGCAGGATTCTGTGTGCCAATTAGGTTGGCTCCTAGGTAAAGCGTGTAGGTGTAGTTAGGTGTTCCGCCGCTAGCCAAGGCCTGAATCGATCCATTTGTATTGCCCGAGCAACCGCTTACAGGAACAACCGTTTTTGAGGCTAGTCCAATGGCAGCGGGTTCAGTTAGCATAACATTGCCCAATGCCTGGCAATTAAGCGCATCGGTTACGGTTACCGTGTAGTTAACGCCAGCGCTAAGATTTGTAGCAGTTTGGTTGGTTTGTACAGGGCTGGTATTCCAGCTGTAGCTGTAGCCGGGTGTTCCACCCGAAACATTTACGGTAGCCTGTCCATTACTGTAACCGTTACAAGTAGGATTAACCGTGGTAAAACCATCGACCTTAAGTTCTGAGGCAACAGTAATTTGTATAACATTGCTTGGGTTATTAACACATGGGCCACTATTAACCATTCGACGGAACCAAGTGGTTTGTGTTAGTACTCCAGGTTGGTAGTTGATTCCAGTAGCACCTGCAATGTTAGCGAATGGCCCGCCTGCACCCGCAGTGCTGCTTTGCCATTGGTATGTGTAGGTTCCATCTCCGCCTGTTGGGGTTGAGCCATCAAGTTGAGCTGGGGCTGAATTATAGCAGATATTTTGATTGGCACTAATAATGTTATTGCCAATTGCAGGTAGAACGGTTATTGCCACAACGTTACTTATGCTTACGCATGAACCTGAGGTAACCACCCTTCGGTACCATGTATTGCTTGTAAGTGCGGGAGGAGAATAGTTTTGTGAGGTGGCACCGCTAATGTTAGTGAATGGGCCCGAGGCGCCTGTTGTGCTTTGTTGCCACCTGTAGGAGTAAGCACCGGAACCACCTCCAGGTACAGGGCCTGTAAGTTGAGCTGGAACGTCGTTAAAGCAAATAGTTTGGTCAGAGCTAATGGTATTACCTGTAATCTCAGGTATGATAGTTATAGTTAGGGTATTTGAGTATGTAACGCCGCAGGCGTTGGTTTCAACTCTTCGGTAGCAACGTGTTTCAGTAAGCCCAGCAGGAGGGTCGTAACTCGAACCGGTAGCCTCGGCAATGCTTGTCCATCCACCGGCACAGTTCGATTGGTATTCCCAGCTATAGGTCCATGTGCCATCGCCTCCTGAGGGTAATGTTACATTGTTCAATGGAAGAGGGTCGCTATTGTAGCATAAGGTTTGATCACCATTGATGGATCCGGCAGTAATATCAGGGTAAACTATTACGGTAACCTCGTTAGAGTAACCGGTACCACAACTGTTGGTGGCCACCCTTCGATAGGTTCGAGTTGTGGTTTGACCTGCAGGAATATCGTAGGTAAGGCTATTCACTCCTAACGAAGTCCATGGGCCGGCTCCTTCCTTGTACTCCCAGTCGTAAGTCCATGCCCCGCTACCACCACTTGGTGAGGTAACATTAGTGAATGCATCGGGATCGCCATTATAGCAAACCGGAGCAGGGGTGCTTATTACACCTCCATCAACCGCAGGGGCAACTGTAACAGTGAGGGTGTTGGAGTAACCTGTGCCACAGCTATTGGTTGCTCCCCTTCGGTAACTTGTGGTTTGAGTAATACCAGCAGGTGGATCGTAAGTTAAGTTGTTTGCACCTGTAATAGTAACCCAACCACTTCCAGTGTCTTGTTCCCAGAAATATGTAAAAGCGCCATTACCTCCGCTTGCCGACGAGCTACTGGTAAAGGCAACGGGATCATCGCCATAGCATACGGTTTGATCTGATGCTATAGCGCCTCCATTGATGTCGGCATAAATTGTTATGGTAACAGTATTTGAGTATACTGTTCCGCAGCTATTGGATGCTACTCTACGGTAGCAACGTGTTTCGGTTTGATTGGCAGGTGGATCGTAGGTTAATCCGTTAGCCCCGGGTATAGTAATCCATGGGCCTGCGCAGTTCGACTGGTACTCCCAGCTGTAGGTCCAAGGGCCATTGCCTCCTGATGGATCAACAGTACTGGTAATTGGATCTGGGTCGGAGTTATAGCAAAGCGATTGGTTGCCCGCAATTGTACCCCCATCAAGTTGTGGATAGACGGTAACGGTAATTTCGTTTGAGTATGCAAATCCGCAGGTATTTTCTGCTTTGCGACGGTATTGGGTGGTTTGGGTAATACCTGCAGGAACATCGTAGGTTAAGCCGTTAGCACCAGCAATATTAGTCCAAGGCCCGGCACCTACCTTTTGCTCCCAGCTGTAGGTCCTTGCTCCAGTGCCGCCGGCGGGAGATACCAAATCGGTAAATGCTGCTGGGTCGCCATTATAGCAAACACTTTGGTCAGATCCAATTGTTCCCCCTGTTACTTGGTCGTAAACGGTAACGGTAAGCTCGTTGGAATAAACTATACCACAAGAATTGGTAGCGACCCTCCGGTATTGAGTGGTTTGGGTAAGACCAGCCGGAACATCGTAGGTTAATCCGGTTGCACCGCCAATATCTGTCCAGCTACCTGCTCCCACTTTTAGTTGCCACTGATAAGTAAAAGAACCATCGCCGCCCGATGCCGAGGCGTCGTTATTGAAAGCCACCGGGTTTCCGGCATAGCAAATCGATTGGTCGGAACTAATAGTTCCGCCATTTAATGCTGCGTAAACGGTTACAGTTATAGTATTGGAGTAAACTGTGCCACAAGATGTGGTTGCAGCTCTACGGTACAGTGTGGTTTGGGTAAGTCCGGCTGGTACATCATAGGTTAAACCGGTTGCTCCGGAAATATCAGTCCAACTACCTGCACCTACCTTTTCTTGCCATTGATAGGTCCAACTTCCGTTGCCGCCACTTGGTGCAGTTATATTGGTAAATGGGTCGGGATCGCCGTTGTAGCAAATGGTTTGATCGCTTCCTATAGTGCCCCCGTTAAGCTGATCATACACCAGAACAGTGGTTTGAGCTGAGTTTATGCAACCGTTGGCGTCCTGTACAGTTACCGTATAATCGCCTGAATTGTCAGGGGTAACATTAGTGATTGAAGGGTTTTGGTTGCTTGATGTAAATGGGATAGTGGAATTGCTCGACCAGCTGTATGAAACCATTCCATCGGGAGTGGAGGTGAGATTGATTGTACCATTGTAACAGGCTGGACCATCGTTGCTGGCAGTAACATTGGGCAGCGGGTTAACAGTAATGTTAATGTTGTTAGAAAGTTTAGAACATCCTGTTGTTGTTAGGGTAACCCTTGCACGGTAAACACCCGTTAGCGTTGCACTATACTGATCGCTTGTAGCACCGCTGATATCAGCCCCGTCCTTGCGCCACTGGTAAGCATAGTTTACGCCAGTAACCGCTTTTAGCAGAGCGGATCCACCTTGGCAGAATGTTGTAGGATCGGTTGTGGATATTGAAGAAGTAGGGGATTGAAGAATTTCAATGCTAATATTATCAGAGGCTGTATTTGAACCTTCATCGGTTACATCGCAGGTGAAATTGTAGGTTCCTGCCGGAGAATTGGTGTTTAGAATAGCCACATCGCCCGGTGGTACAATTGTTAATACATGGGTATCGCCCGTCCATGAGTAAGTGAAGTTGGATGGGTCGCCTACACCATTATCTGTTTGAACAGTAAGTGTAAACGAACCCGATCCCTGGCAAACCTGCGTTTGCCCACCCGATGGAACTATGGTGACAGTAAACTGCCCACGCACAGGGTTTATTTCAAATGCAGATATCACAAGGAGCATCATTGCTACCTGTAATAACTTCCGGAAAGTATTGTGTGCTTTCATCTGCTTATATTTTTCACTCATTTGAGCTGGTATTATCCGTTTAGTAATTCAATACTTGGTTAACCATTATGGAATTTCAACAACACTACTCGAGGTAGAACATCCCTCGGGGGTTGTTGCAATCACGTAATATTTACCGGGCTGTTTTGCATTTTTAAATTCATCCTCGTTGACCAATCGGTTGCCGAAGTAATATGAAAAACTAGCACCCCTTGCATTAAATTCAATTTCTAACCTATTATTTTTTACTTTTAAAATCGGTTTAAAAATAGGTTTTACATTGACTGTTACAGAGCCTGAAGCTTCATTGCCGTAAATATCTTTTAGGTAAATTGAAAACGTATAAACACCAGAGCCTTTTGGCCTGATGATAAGGATATCGCCAAGGTCTTTTTCCACGATCGACATATCGCCTTCCCATCGTCGATTAGCAATATCATCGTTTTCGACATTGGTTTGTGCTACAAGTGTTATGGGTTGATTGGCACAAAAGTCGATTTTACCGTTAGGTGTAGCAATTTTTACCTCCAAGTTCTGAGCATTGGAAAGGTTTAAGCTAAAACCTAGAAATGTTACTAAAACTATTTTGCTATAAAATTTATGCATGGCCAGTCAGATTTTTTTGTCAACTTAAAAAGCTTTTTAAAAACACTTAACCCAAATTTAATTCGAATGTAAATCTTTTTTTTGTTAAATCAATCCGTAAAGTCAATAAAATTAACGTTTTAGTAATAAAAAATATTTAATACATTGATATTCAAATGCATATAATTAATCAAGCAAAAGGCAATAAATTCAATAAAATGCAATACATAAACATAAATTAACAAATACTTTGCCAAACGGCATAAGAAATAGATAATCATGCAATAAGCAAAAAGATAGTTTGTAATATGACCGATAATGAACAGGGTTAAGTATATTTTATATTGAATTTTGAAAGGTAGGAGAGGCTGGTATGGAAGTTGAAGGTAAGAAAAAAAGTAGTGGGTATTGAGAATTTTGAATCCAGCTAATGCGGGACAGGTACTGGAGTCTGTAACCCCTCAATGCGAGACAGGTATTAATATATGAAAAAAATCATTACTAAAAGGCTTTGAGTAAAATGCCTAAGGAATTAGGGTACATCTTCTCCAATTGATGCCGAGTAAACCTCAAACCATTGTTGAATTGAAAGTTTTGTGTTCAGAGCATTATAGGCATTTTTTATTCGCTCAAATTTTCCGCTTCCAACTACAGGAATAATTCCAGATGGGTGAGTGGTAAGCCAAGCAATTGCAACCTGTTCAGGTAGCAATGAGCTTTCCTTTGCAATTTTATGGATGACTTTAGCAACCCGCTTATCGGTTTCGCTTTTGGGTGATAGCAACCTGCCACCACCCAGTGGAGACCAAGCCATGGGAATGATACGCTTTTGCATTAAATAGTCCAGATTCCCATTTTTCAGGTGTTCAACCTGTAAAGTCGATATTTCAATCTGGTTTGCTACCAGGGGAATGGGTGTAAAGGATTGCAGCATCTCAACCTGGTGAGGCAAAAAGTTTGAAACCCCAAAATGCAAAACCTTGCCGGTACTATAAAGATGATTAAATGCCAATGCAACCTCTCCGGGGTTTAGTAGTGGCGATGGACGGTGAAGAAGCAAAAGATCGATATGATCGGTTCTGAAATTTTTTAGGGATTTCTCTACCGAACTTACAATATGATTATAGCTGTAATCGTAATGCTTTACTGTTACCTCAGGGAATTTCCTGGAGATGAGACGGATTCCACATTTGGTGATAATTTGTATTTGATTACGAACCGAAGGTTCTAAGGCCAGAGCATCGCCAAATAGTTTTTCGCAGGAGTAATCGCCATAAATATCTGCGCTATCGATTGTGGTTACCCCTAAAGCTATGCACTGCTGGGTTAGGTTAAGGATTTCCCGTGATGTTAAATTCCATTCGGGTAATCGCCAGTGGCCCCAAACTAAAGGGGAAAGCTCTATGGGTTCATGTTTCATCATTCGCGGTTAATTTATTTTAAAGTACGATGAGGCTTCTTTCAGGTTGGAGGCGAGCTGTAATAGGTGTTCTGAATAGGTTCTAAGGTCATTTGCAATGTTGCCGGTTTGCTTGCTAACCTCACTGAGCTTTTGCATGGAGTCGCCAATACGGTTAGTTTCCTGTTGCTGGTCGTCGAACTCAAACGAGAGCTGCTTGGCATGCTCGGCGATTCGTTTAACCTCATCGGCTAGTTTTTCCATGACATTCCGGACCTCCTCTACGGTAGCAAGACTGGAGTTAGCCAGGGATACAATATCTTGGGCTGCCTGTTTTGAGCGTTCGGCAAGTTTACGCACTTCGCCAGCAACCACAGCAAAACCGCGGCCGTGTTCACCAGCGCGAGCAGCCTCTACGGCTGCGTTAAGGGCAAGTATATTGGTTTGAAAAGCTATATCGTTAACAACCTGAATCTTATTGGCAACCATTTTCATGGCATCGAGCGCTTTGGCCGATGTTTGGCTGCCCTGTTTAATGGTTTCAACGGCTTTTGTTGATATGTTAAGCTGTTCCTGAACCGATTTTGTGCTTTGCCCAATTGATCCAACCATTCGCTGAATGGAATGTGAAACCTCATCGGTAGCCGATGTGAGTTCTTCAACGGTGGTGGTAAGTGTTTCGGAGTTAACGTTCATGGTTTGGCCCGTGTCCATAATACTTTCGGAGACTTGTCCAATTCCGCGGAAGGTATCACGTAATCGGGCAGCCATGTTGGTTAGCGATTTTGAGAGTGTCCCTATTTCATCGTTGGAGTCGTCAATGAATGTTGCTTTTAGGTTACCCTGGCTTATTTCTTGTGCAAATTCAACACCCCTTGACACCCGTTTTGAGATCTGATTAGAAATAAAACTTATAGCTCCACTAATTAGTATTAGACCTAAAAATCCGAACAGAATCAAAGAATACAATCGGGAACGCGATTCGGTTAACACATCATCAATAATAACGATAACGCCAAGACACCATGGTGAATCGGAGCCTTTCATGACGATTGGGTTAAAGTAAGCAACAACCTCTTTTCCACTATCGGAGTGCTTGGCTGAGATTGTAAATGATTCACCCCGGGCAATTTTGTCGGAAATATGGTATAGGCTATCCTCTTCGGGATTAATTTCGGCCATGGTTTTACCCAGAACCGTAGAGTCGGGGTGCGAAACGTAAACACCTCCATTTGAGAGCAGGAAAGCATAGCTATTGTCGAATAGCTTCAATTTATCAACACGTTCCTTGAATTCTGTAAGGGTGATATCACAGCCTACCGTTCCCACCAGCTGGTTTCCATAGGATATGGGACTTACCAGACTTGTCATTGGGATTTTAAGTTGGTCGGCATTGGTGTATTTCCAGTAGTATGGCTCAAGTATGGTATTCCCTTTTATGTTTCGGGTAACCCAAAGGCTTTTGCTCGAGAGATTATCGAAAGTTACAGTATCCTGTCGGTATTTTAGCACATCATCTTCCCAGTAAAAGGTACAGCGCAATCGTCCTTTGCTTTTGCCTGTTTTATCAATCTTTGATAAATCCCAGTTCACCCAGAGCGATTTTATGTTGTGATGTTCCTTTAACACATCTGAAACCATTCTGTTTTGCAGGTCAATCCAATCCTTTTGAGTAGTATTATTGAAGGCTCGGAAGGCTTCGGCAAGGGTTTTAATTATACTGAGCTCCTGGTTAAGCTGGTCCTCAAAACTACGTGCAGTTTCTTTAACCAGGGTATTCACATACTTGTGGGCATCCTTTAAGTTATCGTTTTGTATGCTTTTAATTATGAAAACGAAAACAACAAGGTAAACAATGGCTGAAATGCCAACCAACAAAAACAACATCTTGCTCTGCAAACGATTTATTGATAATCTTTTCATAATAAGTTTTTTAGATGATAAAAACATCCTTCAAAATCACAGACAAAATAATTTTTTAACGTAACTTAAGCAAGCAAATCGATTTTTTTGTAATTTGTAAATCCAGTTTTTTAAGGCAAAATTTCTATAGCATTAATTTACAATGGAAAATATGAAGGGATTATTAAATAATCAACTGTATTTTATTACCATAATTACTGCATTAACCAGTTGTGTAGGTTCAGTTCCCGATAGAGAGAAGGTAAAAGCCCAAATATTTGAGGTGGAATCAAAATTCTGTGATTACATCAAGCAGAATGGTATTGCTGAAGGATTTGCTTTTTTTGCCGATGACTCGGCAACAATACTTCGTGGTAGGGATAGCCTAATTAAAGGGAAAAGAGCTATATACCATTACTATTCAAATCCTCAATTCATGGGAGCAAAAGTAGATTGGAAACCTGAATTTGTGGAAATTTCAAAGTGTGGTGATTTAGCATATACCTATGGGAGTTTTATATGGAAAGTTCCCACAGGCAATGCCGACACACTTGTATTCAAGGGCATTTTTCATACGGTTTGGAAACGTCAAACCGATGGAACGTGGAAGTATGTTTGGGATTAACTCATAAAAAGGTTGATATATGGAACCCGAAAAGCAATTTTGGCAATCGTCGAGTGGGAAAAAGCTATTTGCCTGGCATATAAAACCCGCAGCAACACCTAAAGCAATTATCCTTATTGTTCATGGACATGGAGAGCATTCGCTGCGATATGTTACTTGGGCAAAACGGTTTGCTTACCATGGTTTTGTTGTTCAATCGTGGGATCATATTGGCCATGGCCAATCGGAAGGAAGGCGTGGGCATATTAAGTATTTTGAGCAGCTACTTTTTGAGATAGATTTAGCTATTACCAAAATTACACACGAGTACCCAAAGTTACCGATAATACTGTACGGGCATAGCATGGGGGGAAATATTGCGCTAAACTATGCCATTAACCGGCCTGCAAAGCTAAATCTTTTAATAGTTACATCACCATGGTTGCATTTGGCATTTCCGCCATCACCGGCAATGGAGGCCCTTAGTAGCCTGATGAACATTGTAGCTCCATTTGTTCAAATTAGATCGACAGTAAAACCTGAACAAATTTCCCAAATACCCGAGGAGGTTGAAAAGTATGCTACCGATCCGCTAAACCATGCGCTAATTACTCCAAGGCTTTACACTTCCATTTCAAAGTCAACGAAATTTATTTTGAATAATGCCCATACTATTGGGATACCTACATTGCTATTACATGGCAGTGGTGATACTATCACCTCGCACGAAACAACAAGCCAGTTATCACGAAAAATACCAAGGGCAACCTACCTGGAGTGGAGCGGATGCTATCACGAGTTGCACCATGAACATGAAAGGGACGAGGTTTTTAATGCAATTTTGAATTGGATTAATGAGCAGCTCTAGGTTTGATTTTCGAACTGAAGTAAAGGTCGACGATTACCCCTTTCGACTTACCTACCAAACGCCCGTTTTATTTTGTGGTTCGTGTTTTGCCGAGAATGTTGGGGGTATTATGCAGAGCTATAAAATGCCAGTGCTGGTAAATCCGAACGGCGTGGTTTATAACCCCCTATCGGTAGCAAAAGTCATACGTAATGCGTTGTATAACAAGGAGTATCAACCTGCCAATTTAACATTCAGGAATGGACTTTGGTTTAGTTTCGATCATTACACCCGATTCTCATCGGAGGACAAGGAAGAGTGCCTACATAAAATAAATCAGGCTGAGCGAAATGCCCATGAATTCATCAAAAAAGTTAACCTAATAGCGGTTACTTTCGGAACAGCAAGGGTTTACCGTTTAGTGACCACAGGGCAAGTTGTGGCTAACTGCCATAAAATCCCTGCAAAGGAATTTACGCATACATTACTCTCCGTCGATGAGATTGTTGCGGAATGGTCGGCACTGATGGATGAATTCCAGGGAAAAATACCTGGCATTCGATTTCTTTTTTCCGTTAGCCCAATCCGACACTGGAAGGATGGTGCAATCGGAAATCAGCTAAGCAAGGCAACGTTGATTTTAGCTGTTCATAGGCTTATAGAGCTATACCCCAATACAGCCTACTATTTCCCAGGCTATGAAATAATGATGGACGACCTGCGCGACTACCGTTTTTACGATGATGATATGCTTCACCCCTCGCAGCTGGCTGTGGAATATATTTGGCAAAAATTTTCCAATGCATTGATCGACAAGCAAACCATGCTGATTGCCGAAAAGGTTCATAAAATTCAACAGGCTCTTAGCCATAAACCGGTGAATCCAAAAACCGATGAATTTAAAAGATTTGTAGAGAGAACAATAGCTGAGATTGATAGTATTGAAATGCAATACCCATTCATAAATTTTTCTGAGGAGAAAGCCAATTTAAAAAGTTATATATCATGATTACATTTAAACGCTTTAGAATCCTTTCATTGGTTTTCTATACAAGCATTACCTTTCTTTTTATTCCTAGTTTAAATGCCTTTTCGCAAGATTCCACTTGGGTTTGGTGTGAAAAGGGTGGCAAAAGCCTTAAGTTTTTTGGTTTGATAGCGTATGAGGAAGGGCGAGGTGAGCAAGGATTTGGAATTCCTTTGGGTGTAGGATACCAAAGGCAATTTCTAAACGGACGGATGAGATTACATACATCTATACAGGCAGCATCCTTTAGAACCTTTGCCATAACCGATGTTCCCGATAGTTACTATAGGGTTACTACACTGGGGATGTATTCTGATTTTGATATACTCAGGTATTTCTCCTTTTCTATAGTTTTGGCTGCAGGAGCTGGGTTATCCTATTCTCGTGGTTACACTTCAAGCTGGTGGGATGAATATTCTGGCCAAACCATTTATAACGGTCCATTCAATCGCTGGTATCCCACAGTTTACTTAGCCTATGGAATTCGTATTGCACCGAGGAAAAGCAGGTATGCCATTGAGATCTTTTTGCCATCGGGAGGTCATGCCAACAATAATTTTTACCTGTTACATGCCATAAGAATAGGGGTTGATTATAGGCTTTAGCCGGTTTGTTCTTCCCAGTAAAGTAGGATGTTTGCAGCACTGGCTATGTCAGGGCCAAAGGTTACTATACCCTCTTGATGGCCAGCCATTACCAGTATTCCTTTGCTTTTTAGGTCGGTTTGGCTGTAAAGTCTTATAACCTCTTTAGCCATTTCGGGGGTGCCATACTCGGCTTGCTTGCCGGTTTTAGGTACCCTGCGAAGCAGGGAGCGCCACATTTTTAGGTTATGAACATGTATAACTGCTCCAATTTTGGGGTCGCAGAGGTATAGTACTGCGTGTGTCAACGATTCCGAGGAGGCAATCACGGGTCCAATGGAATCGACAGTGTTTCTATGGATATTGAACGATGTAACCAGCGCAAAGTGCTGCTTGTCAATTTCAGCAAATCCCCCTGTACCACTGCCGGTGATAATGAACTCGCTTCCGGTAGTACGGCAGCTAAGGTTCCCAAAGCCAATCCCTTTACTGTCAATTCCCACAAATCCTTTCTGGTATAAAACCTGTCGCCAGTATATGAGGTTATCAATTAAGGGCGATTCTATGGGATCGGTTTTGGTCCAATTGCACTTAAACTTTATTACTCCTTCCTTCATGGTTTATGAATTATGTTTAAGATTCAAAAGCCTCCACGCTTTATAGGTTTAAGGTTTATGTTATAGTGCTGTAATCATGAATAATGAAAAGGGTTTGAACTAAATGAAATCATAAAAAAATCCTATACACCGGGTTAAAGCATGAATTGTTCAGGATAACTATTATATGTTTCTGTCATATTGAATCCAACAAAAGCTATGTAAAAGGATGATGATATATTCGTTTTTGATTTCATGGACAAACATTTAGTTTTATCGATGTGATAGTGCATTAAATGTGCAGCAAATTCTGAATAGCATTGCTATTTGGGCTAACAATCCCTTTTTCTGTGATAAACCCTGTTATTAGTCGTGCTGGCGTTACATCAAATCCATAGTTTGCAGCTGGGGAATTGGTTGGGCAAATGAGCACATCAACTATTTGTCCATTGTGCAGGCCGCTAACGTAACGAACTTCGTTGGCCGTTCGTTCTTCGATTGGGATTTTACCCATTCCTACATCAAGGGAAAAATCGATGGTTGAGGTTGGGGCTGCTACGTAAAAAGGGATACCGTTGTCGAAGGCTGCAAGGGCTTTCAGGTAGGTGCCTATTTTATTGGCAGTATCGCCATTGGCAGCTATTCTATCGGCGCCAGTTATTACCAAATCCACCATGCCGTTTTGCATCAGGTGCCCACCGGTGTTGTCGGCTATTAAGGTATGCGGAACACCTTCGTTTAGCAGTTCCCAAGCGGTAAGTGCTGCACCCTGATTCCGGGGTCGGGTTTCATCGACCCAAACATGCAGCTTAATACCTTTACGGTGGGCAAGGTAAATGGGCGAAAGTGCTGAGCTATAATCGGTAAAGGCAAGCCAACCGGCATTGCAATGGGTTAGTATGTTTACTACATCTCCCTTTTTGTTCCTGCTTATTGCCTCAATCAATGGCAATCCGTTTTCACCAATCAGCCGACAGCTTTCAGCGTCGCTGTCGGCGAGCTGTCTCGCTATTTCAAGGGCTGTACGTGTTTTTTCTTCTAAAGTTAAATTGCCATCAGTTTTAGAAACTACAATACCGATAGCCCACTTCAGATTAACCGCGGTGGGCCGACTGCCCAATATATCCGAAATGGCTTTTTGAACAAAACTGGATTTCTGATTACTCATAAGAGCATCGCGGTAAGCCAAATACACTCCAAAGGCACCAGCAACTCCAATTAAACCAGCTCCGCGCAAATGCATCTCCCTAATGGCCTTTGCCATTTGTTTATAGGTAGATATAATTTCAACCTTGAATTGATGGGGCAGGAAGCGCTGGTCGATGATGTGAACATTCGGTAGGTTTTCATCATCAACCCAAATGGTTCTAAAGTATTGGTTTGCAACGCGCATCGTTTTCAATCAAGTTGATGTCAAAGGTAAAAAGCCAATTGAAAAAATCAATAGGTCGGTATAAATTATCGTAGCAAAAGCAATTGTAAACCAATTTACGCTAAATTTACTATATCAAACCAAGAACACTATGCCTACCGTTGGAATAATAGGAGGATCGGGACTTGATAATCCTGAGATTCTAAAAGATGCCACAACAGTTGAGATTGATACACCCCATGGGAAACCATCGTCGCCATTGAAGGTTGGTTTCATTGGAGCAAACAGGGTAATAATTCTTGCCCGACACGGGCACAACCATCAGTTCAGCCCAACTGAGGTTAATTATCGTGCCAATGTTTATGCGCTAAAACATCAGGGAGCCGATTGCATTATTGCAACCACTGCTTGCGGTAGCTTACGAAACGAGATTGCCCGAGGCGATTTTGTATTACTCGATCAGTTCATTGATTTTACCCGAAAGCGAACCAATACCTTTTACGAATCATTTGCTCAAGGAGCAGTACACACCCCAATGGCCGACCCCTTTGATACGGGTTTGCGTAGGCATATACTTGAATGTGCAGCCGGATTGGGGATTAAGTGTCATCCTACAGGAACCGTGGTTACCATTGAGGGGCCGCGTTTTTCAACTCGCGCCGAATCGATGATGTTCCGCAGCTGGGGAGCCGATGTAATTAACATGTCGGTTGCCACCGAGGTGGCACTGGCCAACGAACTGGGCATTCCCTATGCAGCCATTGCCATGAGCACCGATTACGATTGCTGGAAAACCGATGAACCTCCTGTAAGCTGGGAGGAGATTGTTCGCATTTTTGAACAGAATGCTGAGCGGATGCTTTTACTACTTAGAGAGGTTGTTGAAACCTTAAAGTAAAACCTATGGCTACCATTCGCCCGGCAACTCTTACCGATTTGGATGCGGTTTACCAGCTGATATGCGATCTTGAGGGGGAAACCCTTAACCTATCATTCTTTACCGAGAACTATAAGGTAAACCTCCAAGATAGCAAAATACGTTACATTGTAGCATGCGACGGGAAAAAGGTTATTGGCTTTTTAAGCATGCATATTCAACGAATTCTGCACCACGAGAGGATAACCTGTGAATTACAGGAACTGAATATTTTACCCGAGTACCGATCACAGGGTATTGGCTCAATACTTATGGATTATGCCGAAGGACTGGCTAAAGAGATGGGACTCGAGGAGATTGAACTTACAACCCGGAATTACCGAGTTCGTACGCAAGAATTTTACAAACGTTTGGGGTACGAGCAAACCCATCTTAAGTTCGTGAAGAGGCTTTTGCGATAGTGGACAGTGTATAGTGTACAGTTGCCAGATTCTCTGATTTCTGATTTTTAAACTATCAACTCCGCTTGTCATCCTGAGCGTATCGAAGGATCTCACTCACTAAGAATTTAAGAGATGCTTCGGCGGAGCGCAGCATGACATGAGGGGACGGGTCAGATTCAAGATTCAAGATTCAAGATTCAAGATTCCAGTACCTGTCCCGCATTAGCGGGATTCAAAATTCCAGATTCCAAATTTCAAATTCCAGATTAAATGTTAATTCTTTTCTAACAACCATCAACTGTCAACTAAATAAGTACCACAGGGTTTCACTGCGTAACACGGAGTTTCACAGTGTAAATCAATCTAATCTGTGTCACCTGCGTTCCATTTAATTCCCCATCAACTAAAAGAGTAAATCCGCCCAATCTGTGTCAACTGCATCCTAAGCTAAACACCAGAGCCTAACCACAAATTTCCCGAAAAAAAAAGCCCCAAACCTTAACGGCTGGGGCTATAAAGGGGCAATCGGGTTTATTATCCTCGAATGGCTTTTATGCCGGGTAATTCCTTACCTTCCATGTACTCGAGCATGGCTCCGCCACCAGTTGAAACGTACGAAATTTTATCGGCGAGTTTGTTCTTGTTTACAGCAGCCACTGAATCGCCACCGCCAACAAGGCTGAAGGCGCCTTTGGCTGTAGCCTCGGCAATTGCTTTGGCAATTTCCGATGTACCCTGAGCAAACTTATCCATCTCAAAAACACCCATAGGACCGTTCCAAAGGATGGTTTTTGATTTCAAAATTACATCGCGGAAAAGTTTAACGGTTTCAGGACCTATGTCGAGCCCCATCCATCCTGCAGGAGTTTGGTCAATCTTGCTGATGCTGGTATTGGCATTTGCATCAAATGCATCGGCGTTTACGGCATCAACCGGCAGGTAAACATTAACTCCTTTGGCTTTAGCCTTAGCAAGTAATTCGCGGGCAAGGTCTAATTTATCGTCTTCACATATCGACTTTCCAATTTCACCGCCTTGCGCCTTAATAAAGGTGTAGGTCATTCCACCACCTATAATCAGATTATCAACGCGCTCAAGGAGGTTTTCAATAATGAGAATTTTATCGGAAACCTTAGCGCCACCCATGATGGCTGTGAAAGGTTTTTCGGGTGCTTTAAGCACCTTATCCATGGCCTTGAGCTCGCTTTCAATCAGGTAGCCAAACATGCTGTTGCCAGGGAAATGTGCGGCAATTAACGCAGTGGAAGCGTGAGCACGGTGTGCAGTGCCAAATGCATCGTTAACATAGCAATCGGCAAGGCTGGCAAGTTTCTTGACGAATTCTTTTTGACTCTCTTTAACCTTAGCTTTGGCTTCTTTTTTTTGCTCTTCGCTTGCATCTTCAGGCAAACTGTAGGGCTTGCCTTCTTCCTCTTCGTAAAAACGGAGGTTTTCGAGCAGGAGCACTTCGCCCGGTTTAAGTTCTGCAGCCAATTTTTTAGCTTCGTCACCTACGCAATCGGGAGCAAACTTGATGCTCATGCCCAAGTTCTTCTCAATAGCGGGTATAACATGCTTGAGAGAATATTTATCCTGAGGTTTACCATCGGGACGGCCCAGATGCGACATCAGTATGGCTGCACCGCCGTCGTTTAGAATTTTCTTAATGGTTGGTAAAGCACCACGAATACGAGTATCGTCGGTAACCTCAAAGGTTTTCTTGTCCAGGGGTACGTTGAAATCAACCCTAACAATGGCTTTCTTCCCCTTAAAACTGTAACTGTCAATGCTTATCATGGTAAATTGTTTTTAGTGGGTTTGAAGCAAAAATACAAAATTAGAAGTGAATTGTCGATTTAAAATCAATAATTTTCGTGCAAACGGTTGAAAACTAAGGATAGAGAAAGAGTTTCAAAGTATAAGTTGACAAAACCGTAAAATTGTTAACTTTGGAGTTTAGTCTATAACCCGATATTTATGTTTTTCAGCGATATAGTTGGTCAGGAGCAGGTAAAGGAGCGGTTGCTTTTACAGGTAAAGGAGAACCGTGTACCCCATGCGCTATTGCTGACAGGTCCCGCGGGTACAGGTAAACTTGCCTTGGCAGTAGCTTTTGCTCAATACCTGATGTGCACCAACCAAAGTGAAAGCGATTCGTGTGGCGTTTGTCCTGCATGTAAAAAGGTATCGAAGTTAATCCATCCCGACCTGCATTTTGTATATCCCGGAAAGGCAGGCAAGGAAAAATCCGATGCAGCCGATGGAGAATCGGAAGCAAATACCGATTCACTTGTAGTTTGGCGTAAGATGCTTATTGAAAATCCATACATGGGCGAAACCGACTGGTACGACGCTATTGACCTTAATAATAAACAGGGTATTATCAATGTGGCTACAGCCTCGGAAGTAATTCGTAAGCTTAGCCTGAAAAGTTTTGAGAGTGATGTTAAGGTAATGATTATTTGGCTGGCGGAGCGAATGAATGCCCAGGCTGCCAATAAACTTCTTAAGCTTATTGAAGAGCCCCCCGCCAAAACCTTCTTCATAATGGTTAGCGAAAACCCTAACCTTATCCTTAAAACTATTCTGTCGCGTACCCAGCAGATTTATGTTCCCCCTCTTACAGCAAGCGAAATAGCCATAGCACTAACCGAAAAGCATGGCATAACACCCGATAAGGCCCGAGATATTGCTCGTGTCTCGAACGGAAATTTTTACGAAGCGCTTCGGCTTATTAACCAGAACACGGGTGAATATTTTGAGCAGTACCGAAACCTGATGAGGCTATGCTATGCTAAGCGCTTTAGCGATTTACTCGAATGGGTTGACGATGTATCGCGGCTAGGGCGTGAGGAGCAAAAGGAATTCCTTAGCTATGCACTAAAATTGACCCGCGAAAGTTTGATGCTTAACTTGGGGCTCGATAATATCACTTACCTTATGGGGGAGGAAGCCGATTTTGGAAAGAAGTTTTCACCCTTTTTGGGCCCTTCCAATGTCAATCAGGTTACCAAGGCTTTCTCACACGCGTACGAGTGCATTGCCCAAAACGGAAATCCACAAATCACCTTTGCCGACATGGTGTTCAGCCTGAGTAAGCATATTGGCCCAAACACTAAAATTTAAGTAGTTGGTTTTACTTTTATTATGTAACTTTGCATGGTTTAGCTTGATACTGATATGGAGAAATTATATACCCCAAGGGGCAATACAGTTCATATAAACGAGGTTACTGACCATAGCACCTGCAGCAATTGCTGCTCCAAGTTAGGTGTTTACGATTGGGTTCAGGATTTACCCCAAACCCTTCAGGAGTTTGATATCGTTGAGATTCAATTCAAGAATACCCGGAAGGGGTTCTACCGGAACGTAAACCAAATCACCCTTCAAAAGGGCGATATAGTAGCCGTAGAAGCATCACCAGGTCACGATATTGGCGTTGTTTCACTTACAGGCTGGCTGGTTGAGCGCCAGATGAAGCGTATGGGTATCGACCCTAAGACAGTAGAGCTTAAAAAGATTTATCGCAAGGCAAAAAAAGCCGATATCGAAAAGTGGATTGAGGCCATGTCCCTTGAGCACGACACCATGATTCGCTCCCGCAAGATAGCCGAAAGGCTAAAACTCGATATGAAGATAGGCGATGTGGAGTATCAGGGCGATAAAACCAAAGCCATCTTCTACTACATAGCCGATGAACGTGTCGATTTCCGCGAGCTAATCAAGGTTCTTGCCGAGGAGTTTAAAATCCGTGTTGAAATGCGCCAAATTGGAGCCCGACAGGAAGCTGGACGTATTGGCGGTATCGGAACTTGTGGTCGTGAACTTTGCTGCTCTACCTGGATTGCCCAGTTTGACTCGGTTACCACTAATGCAGCAAAAATTCAGGAGCTTTCGTTAAATCCCCAGAAACTGGCCGGCCAGTGTGGTAAACTAAAGTGCTGCTTGAACTACGAGCTAGCGAGTTATGTTGATGCCCGTAAGGACATCCCCGAAGGTAATATCCAACTCGAAACCAAAGATGCCACATACTATCACTTTAAAACCGATATATTCAAACGGAGTATGTGGTTTGGGTCAGAGCCTTCGTCGTCGGTTAACCTTATTGAGGTTCCGGTAGAACGTGTAAACGAGATCATTGAGCTCAACCGGAGAGGGATTAAGGTTCCCACGTTGCTCGAAGCAAATGTTGCCCCACAAACTGCTGTAACCCAAATCGATTTTACCGATGGTTTAGAAGATGATAGTATAACCCGATTCGACAAGCAATCGAAACCCAAGCTGAAAAAACGTCGCAAACCCAAAGGGCCAAACAAACATAAAAATGATGACAAAGTTTAAATTCTTAGTCGTTGCCGCCATAGCTATTGCAATATTTTCGGCATGTTCCGATAATTATGTTTACAATGGCTACGTTACCTTGCCGGGTGAGCAATGGCATGCCGATAGCTTGGCCAGTTTCCGTGTTCCTGTATCGGATACTGTTACCTTTTATAACCTTTACGTAAATGTTCGGAACACTACCGATTATCCCTACCAGAATCTTTACCTATTTATTGAGTTTACCTCGCCAAACGGCGCATCGGTGCGCGATACCTTTGAGTGTTACCTTGCCGACGAACATGGGAAGTGGCTTGGAAAGGGACGCGGTAAACTGCGCGACAACAGGTTCCTATACCGCCAGAACGTTCGGTTTGGTGCCGAGGGCGATTACACGGTTACCTTGCAACAAGCCATGAGGGTTGAACAGCTCAAGGGTATTTCGGAGGTTGGGTTTAGGGTTGAGTTAGGCAACAAATAATAAAGACTGCTTTTATTGTGGGGAAAAATAAATTACGTCGTTTTGCCGAGAACGAGACTTTTGAGAATTTATTTCAACCATCGTTCGAGGAGGTTTTCAATACCGATTACCGTTTAAAGGGTCAATGGCATTCCAGCTTCTTCAAAAACCAGAACCCTATTGTACTTGAACTTGGATGTGGGAAAGGTGAATATACCGTAGGTTTAGCCCGAATATTCCCCAATAAAAATTTTATAGGAGTTGATATTAAGGGGGCACGCATGTGGCGTGGTGCAAAAACAGCCCTTGAAGAGGGCTTGGCAAATGTAGCTTTTATCCGAACCCGAATTGAGCACATCAAATCGTTTTTTGCAGCAGGAGAGGTTGATGAAATATGGGTAACCTTCCCCGACCCACAACCACGCCCGTCAAAAGCAACAAAACGGTTAACTTCAAGCCGATTTTTAAACTCCTATGTTCAATTCCTTAGGCCCGGGGCCATTGTTCATCTTAAAACCGATAGCCCGCTTTTACACAGCTATACCCGCGCACTGGTGGAGCAGAACAACCTTAAAATGCTGATTTGTACAAGTAACCTTTACAACGATGTGAAGGACGATCCCATTTTGGGAATCAAAACTTTTTACGAGCAGCAATTCCTAGAACAGGGTTTACCCATTACATACATTAAATTTGAAATCAGCCATACAGGCCCATTCCATGAGCCGATCATCGAGGAATAACGATAACTTTTTTAAAAGGGTTTACGAGGTAACCCGAATGGTACCCTATGGGCGAGTTACCACTTATGGTGCTATTGCGCGGTACTTGGGATCCACCCGGTCGGCACGAATGGTAGGTTGGGCATTGAATTCATCAGCTCATTCAGAGGAATGGGTTCCTGCACATCGTGTGGTTAACCGGAACGGTTTACTGACCGGCAAAATCCATTTCCCTGGAACTAACACCATGCAACAGCTACTCGAATCGGAAGGTATCAGGGTTGAAGATAACGCTGTGGTCGATTTTGAAAAGCACTTCTGGGATCCGAACGTTGAACTGGGAGGTAGTAAAATGTGGCAGATGGCAGAATAAAATCTCATCTCCGGTCAGTTTCTTAAAACACCGCAGAGCCGAGCAGATTCCCGCAAACGCGGGACAGGTACTGGAATTTGGAATTTGGAATCTGGAATAACTTCCCAAACACTAAAAAATCGAGTTAAGCATGATAAAGAAGGTTAGTCAACATTATATCGATATCAACCAATTTCCCCGTTTAACGTTTAACGATTAACGGTTCACCGTTCACGATTTATAAGCAATGGAAGAGAAAAGAATTTTCATTATAAACACCGAAGCAGAATTTGAAAATCTTGCCCTTGAGATATTTCAGTTCCAGTATAAGAATGTAGATGTTTACCGAACGTATGTTGATTTACTTAAGATTGACCCCAATAGGGTTAGTATGATTGACCAAATTCCTTTTCTTCCCATACAATTCTTTAAAAACCGTCAAATAATTGCAAATGGATTAACGCCTGAGATAGAATTTACCAGTAGCGGAACTACAGGTTCCGAGACCAGCAGGCACCTAGTAGCCAAAAGTGAGCTTTACCGTCTAAGTTACACCAGCGGTTTTCGATATTTTTATGGTGATGAGCAGCAGTACTGCATTCTTGCTCTCTTACCGGCTTACCTTGAACGCACCGGATCATCGTTGGTTTACATGGTCGATGGGTTAATCAGGCAATCGGCCAATCCTAATGGAGGCTTCTACCTAAATCAGTTCGATGAGCTGGCTGAAAAGCTAACAAAACTTGACAGTTCAGGCCAAAAGTGCTTGTTGGTAGGTGTATCGTTTGCCCTGCTCGACCTTGCCGAAAGGCATAAATTCAACCTAAAGAACACCATTGTGATGGAAACTGGCGGCATGAAAGGCCGCCGTAAGGAGATGGTTCGCGATGAGTTACATGGAATACTTACCTCGGCATTTGGCGTTGAAAGCATCCATTCGGAATATGGCATGACCGAACTTCTTTCGCAGGCTTACTCTAAGGGGAAGGGTATTTTTAGTTGCCCCCCTTGGATGCGAGTTTTAATCCGTGAAACAAACGACCCGCTTACCATAGCCCCTATTGGCTCTGCAGGTGGCATTAACATTATCGATTTAGCCAACCTATACTCCTGCGCCTTCATTCAAACACAGGATTTAGGCCGACTACATAAACATGGTACGTTCGAAGTACTTGGTCGAATGGATTCGGCACCCATTAGGGGATGCAACCTTTTGGTTTACGGCTAACCTATAACCCCAATCGTTTACGAATTTCTGCCGGTATAGCATTCCTATGAACCATAATAGCTATGGTTTTCATGCGCACATAGGGTTCCGACATATACAAATACCCATTGTAAACGCCCTCAGTTCCCCAGCTGTTCTTGGTCAAAAAGTATATTTTTCCATTCTGATCGGTTGCCCATCCTGTGATATGCATCAGATGGTCGTCGGTTGAGGTTAGGTTATCGAAGTTAGCCTGTCGGTTTTCCTGGTTAACATTGATTTCAGGAACAGGCGAATCGAAATTGGCCATGCGTGATGCAAAATCCTTTTCCGATATTCCAATCCATCGTTCCTTGTCGGAACCCGTTACCTCATCTACTTTACTAACCGGCAGCAGTGCAACCCCTTTGCGGTAAGCAAAACTTTTCTCGCTCACATCGCCGTCCCAGCAAACGGAATAGCCATTATTTAGGGCATAAACAATAACCTGCATCATGTCATCGAGAGGGATATTGTAGTATTGGTCATGCGACCAGTTATCGGGAATCTCAAGCGATACTTTTTGGTAGAATGGTTGATGTTTGAACGAGGTTATCTCAATGTAATCGTCAGGCTTGAAGGGAACTTTCGATAGAGGAGAGTTATCCTTATCGGGAACTCCCCCCAAGTATGCATCAAGTATGCTTCGGAATGCAGGGAACCATGCGGTTGATAGTTTTTTGTTGGGATTTTTTACAACAGCATCGAGGAAACTTTTCAAAACGGCCTCAAGTTCTGAGTGGACGTGAACATCGGAGCCGTAGTTTAATCCCGGATATTCCTTTTCGGTAACCATGCCATGCTTTCGGATAACATGCATTACATCGTGTGCCTGACCGCCCTGTCCAAAATTATTAGCTCCCTGAAATCTAACATAGTTTTGTGCTTTTGCCTCATAGGCAAAGCGCACAAAGTACATCTCGGAGATATCAAAAACGGGTTGTCCCATTCGTATTAACTCGGTTTCAACAAACGAAGTGGTTGCAAAGCTCCAGCAAGTACCTGTGCGCTGCTGATCCTTAACTGGCGATGTGGGAATATCTACTTTTACGGTAAACTGAAAGTTGTCGGTTTGCGAAACAGCTGTCTGGACAAATGCCAGCAGCAAAAGAGGAATAATTTTTCGGATCATGCTTTAATAATATTTATTTCATGCAATTTAGTAAAAGGAATAGAAATAAAACGATTTTATCTTGGCAAAAAGTAATGAAAGTTGAAAATATATCGATAATTATCTATATTAGCACCAAATATTTCCCTACTCGATGCGCAGGGCAAGAATTTATCTGGCAATAGTTGCATATTTTACCCTTGTAAAGCGATTGTTAAGCAAACCGCTGCAGGGGTTTATAATGCGCATCAAACAAAGGGTAGGATTTTTTTCAGCCTCAAGCAGCCCCAAAGGGAATAGAATTCTACCAGTCGGTTTCGAGTTCTTCTTTAATGGTGGAAGCCATCTCAACCTTGGCCTTGAACAGGGCTTTTTAAATCAGTATTTAAGGAATTGATTTTTCGCCTTTAGCCTTTAGGAGGGAGTTTTTACATCTCGTTTTAAAACTAACGTTCAATACAAGCGTTTAAATCAAAATACATCAATTACTAACCTAAACAATGAGAAGTATGAGAAAACAATTACTTACCCTTATTGCAACCGGTTTTACTACGCTGGTAATGGCCGGTGGTATTGTAACCAACACAAACCAGAGTGCATCCTATATCCGAATGCCGGCACAGGATGCAACATTAAGCATTGATGCAACTTACTATAATCCTGCTGGATTGGCGTTTATTGCCGATGGCTTTTATGTTTCGGTTAACAACCAGTACATTACCCAAACCAGGGAAATAACCAGTACATTCCCCGGAATGAACCGTACAAAATTTGAGGGTGGTGTTACCGCTCCGCTTTTCCCCGGTTTGTATATGGTTTTTAAAAAAGAAAAGGTAGCATTTTCGTTGGGTATAAATCCAATTGGTGGAGGGGGGAGTGCCAAGTTCGACAATGGGCTTCCTTCATTTGAGCAACAAGTAGCAGTGCTTCCATCTTCGCTGACAGCTGCAGGGATTCCTACCACAGCTTACGAGTTTAGCTCCCAGTTTGAAGGTCGTTCGCTCATGTGGGGGCTTCAGGCTAACGGCTCTTATGCAATAAATGATATGATTTCGTTCAGCGTGGGTATTCGGTATGTAATAGCTCAAAACTTTTATACTGGATACATGAAAGATATTCGTATAAACCCTCAGCACCCATTAAATCCAGCAGGTGCTGGACAAATGACATCTGCCCCAGAATTCTTCGGAATTCTCTCAACTGCTGCAACCAATGCAGCAAACAGCCTTACCCCATTAGTTTCAGGTGGAGGTGGTGGTTTAACATTAAGCCAAGCTGTTTCTTTAAGTTTCCTCACCCCAGCCCAAGCCACCCAGCTTGCTGCCGGATTAGGTGTTGCCGATTATACAACTTATCCAGCAACTATATCCCAAATTCAAACTGCTTACCAAACCAATGCTGCTACCATGGCCGCCTATTCAGCTATGACCTCTGACAAGGAAGTTGATGTTGAACAGAACGGTTTCGGTTTAGCACCCATTATCGGTATCAATGTAAAGGTTAACGATCGTCTTAACATTGGTTTCAAGTATGAGCACAAGGCTAGCTTAAATGTAAAGAACAAAACTAAGAAAGATGATGCTAAACTTTACCCCGATGGAGTATCGTATCCCAATGACATGCCAACAACACTTTCTCTGGGTGTAAGCTATAAGGCTACCGATAAACTAGGAATTAGCGCCGGTGCCCATTACTATTTCGATAAGACAGCTGCATACGGAAAGGTTGAAACACGTGATGCAAATGGATTTCCTACCTTTTATGACAACAAAGAGGTTATTGACAATAACTTTCTTGAAATTGCCCTCGGCTTTGAATACGAACTCACCGATAAAATTCTGCTTAGCACAGGTTACCTTAGAACCCAGTCAGGGGTTAATATGAAGTATCAAAGCGATTTAAGCCATAGCCTTTCAACAAATACTGTTGGATTTGGTGGCCGTTATAAAGTTTCCGATAAAATTGGGGTTAACCTTGGCCTTATGCAATCATTCTACCTCATGAAAACAAAACCATTTGACATTCCTGTGGTTTACGATGAGACCTACAAGCGTTCAGCAACGGTTATTGCATTGGGTGTTGATTTGAAATTCTAATTTTTTTATTATCTTGGTCGGGACTGGGTATCATCCAGTCCCGATTATTTTTTCTAAAATGAGAATATCAATCCTTTTAACAGTCGGTTTTTTCTTTGTAAAAATCTCTTTGGCGCAGATTTTTATTGAAAAACCCTTTGCAGCGGAGCTCTCGCACCCCGAACTTACCATTGAGAGCATTCTTTTATTCCCCGATTCAACGGTTATTAACCTCACTGTTGTTAACAATGCCGATAAGGACGGATGGTTTTGTGCCGATAGGAATATCTATATAGAGAATCTGAATACCCGTCAACGCTATTACCGGATAGGTTCCCGCGGCATTCCTACCTGTCCGGAAACTCACAATTTTAGCCGAAAGGGCGAAACGCTCTCGTTTACCCTTGTGTTTCCCCAAATTCCTAAAAATCTCAATAGCATCAATCTGGTTGAAGATTGCAATAAGGCTTGCTTCTTTTTTAAGGGGGTAATACTAAGCAGCAAGTTAAATTCCGATATACGGCTGTTTAATCAGGGTATGGAGTATTACACTAAAAACGATATAGCCCAAGCCATCGAATGTTTTAGTAAGGTTGTTGAAGATATACCCGCTAACCCAACCCATGTTTATGGCTATGCATTCTACCATTTAGTGATGATTTACCATGCAAAGGGTGATAAGCTTGCAGCAGGCTATTGGCTTAACCAGCTTAAAGCTTCAGCTCTACCCAATAAGGAGTACTATATCAGAATGGTGAAACGCGATACCGGTTTGGAATAAAAAAGGAGGCTTTAAGCCTCCTTTCTCATATTCTTCTTACTTTATTACTTTGTGAGTAATCCGGCCTTATTAAATTTTTCGCCAATAACCTTAAGCATATCGTCGGTCATGGTTTCAAGATTCCACTTGGGATTCCAACCCCATTCCTCACGGGCGCAGCTATCGTCCATGTAGTTTGGCCAGCTATCGGCAATGGCTTTCTTAACAGGGTCAATGTTGTACTCCATGGTGAAATCGGGAATGCGTTTCTTGATGGCAGAGTAGATTTGTGAGGGTTCGAAGCTCATTGCCGTAACGTTGAAACTGTTGCGGTGTTTAAGCTTTGATGGGTCGGCTTCCATGAGTTGAACGCAAGCATCGAGTGCGTCGGGCATATACATCATATCGAGGTAAGTGCCTTCGGGTAATGGGCAAACGTAATGCTTCTGCTGAATAGCTCCATAATAAATCTCCACTGCATAGTCGGTAGTTCCACCTCCAGGTAGGGTTACGTTGGAAATAATACCCGGGAAACGCACGCTACGTGTGTCAACACCGTATTTCAGGAAGTAATAATCGCTTAGCATTTCGCCGGTAACCTTGCAAATACCGTAAACAGTGGTTGGGCGCATTATGGTATCCTGAGGTGTATTATCCTTGGGCGAAGTTGGCCCAAAAGCACCAATGGAGCTTGGGGTAAACACTGCACAGTTGTTTTCACGAGCAATTTCCAAAGAGTTCATTAATGCACCCATGTTTATCTTCCATGCCAGCTGTGGATTTCGTTCACCTGTAGCCGAAAGTAAAGCAACCAGATTGAAAATGGTGTCAATCTTATACTTTTTAACTATTTCGGCAAATTTTTGGGCATCGAGTGCATCGAGTACTTCGAATGGACCGTTCTGAAAGTGATGAGCGCAACTGGTATTGATATCGGCAGCCACCACATTAGTTGTACCGTATATCTTTTGTAGATGTGGCACCAGTTCAGAGCCAATTTGACCGCCGGCACCTACAACCAATATATTTTTCATGTTGTTATGTTTAAAACGGGTTAAACTTATGATTTTTCGCAAATGTATACTATTTGCTTAACACTTCAAACCGAAACGCACTGTTTAAATTTATATTTTTAAGCAGATTTTTAGAGTAGGAAATAAAAAAAACCGCCGTGTGGCGGTTTGTGGGCCCAGCTGGGCTCGAACCAGCGACCCTCTGATTATGAGTCAGATGCTCTAACCTGCTGAGCTATGGGCCCAAAAAAACTGTTTGTTCTGTTTTTATTTTGGTTTGCAAAATTACATATTTGCAATTGAATTTTCAAATAGGTAGCCTAAAAAAGATGACTTATAGCCTAAAAAGCGAACTTGATAATTTGAATATCAGCAACATAATCCTCGATTTGGGTGGTGTGGTTCTGGACATTGATTACAGTCTGACCCTAAAAGCTTTTGGTGAGTTTGGTATTAGACTGTCTGACCATTCTACCTTTACAGGAAGCAATGAGCTTTTCAACCAGTTCGATTGTGGCCTTATAGGCCCTGATACTTTCTGGGAAAGCTTTAACCTAATGTTTGGCGTTAGCCTTAATCCTAAGGATTTTGATAGGGCGTGGAATGCTTTATTACTCGACTGGGATTTGGAACGGTTAAAACTTATTGAATTGCTTAGGAAAAATTACCGCCTTTTCCTACTTAGCAATACCAACATCATCCACTTTGAGCACTATAACCAAATTCTCATTGAAAAATACGGGAAAGCATTAAAGGATTTATTCCATAAAGCATACTTATCGTTTGAAATGGGAATCCGAAAACCTCAGGCTGAAATCTTTCAGCGTTTAATTGATGAGAATGAATTAGTTCCATCGGAAACACTTTTTATTGACGATACTTTTGAGCATGTTGCTGCTGCCAAAAAATTAGGCATACTAACAATACACCTCAAAGGAGGTAATCGCATTCAGCCGCTTGTTAAGGTGCTTAAGGGGTTTGTGGGGTGAAAGGGCAGTTAAAGAGCCTGTCCCGCGAAGCGGGATTCAAGAGCCTACTCCGCTCTGCGGAGTTCGAGGTTAGGGTTTAAGGTTTAAGAGCCTGTCCCGTCAACCATCAACCATCAACTTTACTATCAACTTATATGTATCACAGTGTAGCACAGAGTTTACACGGTGTTTCACAGTGTAAATCAGCATAATCTGTGTCATCTGTGTTCCATTCCAAACACCCAACACAATCAACCTAAAACAAAACTAATCCAACTTGGCTGCTTCGGCTTTAGCTTTAGCAATTACCGCATTGGCTTTTTCGTCGGCTTCGGCAATTACCTTTTGGGCGGCAGCATCGCCATTCTGACGTATCTTTTTAGCAGCCTCCTTTGCTGCCCGTTCGGCAATTGGGCCCTTCTTTTTACCTTCCTCTTCGGTTCTTTTAGCCTGAGCCTCTGCTTCATCTCTAATTTGTTGGGCGCGAATGGCAGCCTCAGTCCTAATGCGCTCGGCCTCCCTTTCGGCATCGGCAATGAGCTTATCGGCTTCTGCCTTGGCATTCTGGCGGGCTTCAACCTTAGCCTCATCAACCTTTTCCTTAACAGCCTCCTTGGCGGTTTCCTTGGCCGAAGTTGAACTACCTGAAGAACCTCCACCTGAATCGATTTGTATGTCGGGTTTAGATGAAGTTCCTAAAATCTTAAGGTTTACATCGATAGTTTGGGGCAACTTTGCTCCGTACTTACCCAGCAAATCGTTGGCAAGGTTAGCCACCCCGCCAAAGTACGACGAGGGAACTGTAACTTTTGCCTTAAAGTTAAGGGATTGGTCAATTCCCATATCGCCACCAAAATTCATTTTGGCATCGGCTATCTTGGTGTCGAAAGGCTCAATGTATAAGCGGCCATCCTTAACGCTAAAGCTAATATTAACGTCTTTAAGGCTAGGATTGCGGAATTCATCCTTTTTCAGGAAATCGGCCAATTTGGCAAAGGCCTTGGAATTGCTAATGCCTATACTCTTTGACTGTAACTTGCCGAAAGCATTAATGCTATTCAGAATGGGCATCATAGTCGTATCGAGCACGGAATTGAATTTAAACTGGGTCGATACTTTTCCTGTCATATCCTTTGCTGCTGGCGATATTTTTTGAAGGGTTGAGAACGATTTGAATGCAGCAGGAATATCAATGTTGCGCATATCAAAGTCAAAGTTTACCAGTGGAGCCTTAATATTACGGGGGTCGTAAGTTCCGGCCATATGAACATCGCCTTGGAGCATGTTCATCGATAGATTTTTTAGGTCGGCCACACCACCGGTAAGTACTATATTGCCTGCAAGATTTTCGATATTGAGCTTATCGTAAATAATCTTTTTCATATCAACTTTGGTTGTAAAGTTGATATTTTTAGGCAGTTCGATAACGCTAAGAGCAGTGGTATCGGTACTTTCCTCTTCGGTTGTGCTTTCGCCAGTGAGTAATTCGTTTACATCGAGCAGGGTAGAGTAAACGCTCAGATTTCCTGATAGGGTTTCATCCTTAAAAACGTAAGGGATAAAATTTTCCAACCGACCGTTCATGCGTATATCGCTCGAAGCAATTGTCATATCAAAGTTTGTAAGTTTAACATAGCTGGGAGTGAAGTTTAAGGTGATGTCGTTTATTTTGACTTCGGCTGGCACATCGGCCGATTTGAATTTAAAGCGCGAAAGCTTAAGCAGGCCATCGGCCTTGAAACGCTCATACTGCTCCTTCTCTATAAAAGATAGTTTCCCGCCAAAATCGAGATTCGATTCCAGCAGTCCTTCCATAGTAGTGCTATCCAAAGGTATCACATCGGCAAGGGTGGCAAAATCAATTTTACCGGTGATATTTCCGTCAACCTGCATATCGCTGATTGGGGTTGCCACGTGCATGCGCATGCTGAATGGGTTTCCGCCCAAGTTCAATGCGAACTTATCGACATTAACCGAAGTATTATCCATGTTTTGGCCATCGAACCAAATCTTTGTGCTGATATTTACATCGGTTACCGATTTGGGCAAATCGGGGTATTTAAACATACCGTTATCAACGGTTATGGCAACAAATGCACTTGGCATTTGGCTATCGTTGTAAATTCCACGAACGTAACCCTCAATGCCGAACTTGCCCGAGGCTTGAAGCCCTTCAAAATCTGTCATGTACACTGCTGGCACCATTGATAAAAGCGCCTTGAAATCGGTCGATGGGGTTTTAAAGTTTAGGTTAATGTCGATATCATTGTTGGGCATACGAACTGAACCATCAAATAGCAACTTCAGCTGATTGATGGTAAAGCTATTCTCCTTAAAGGTGTAGTAGCTACTATCGAGGTTAGCTCCAATTTTGGCATCGAAACCAACACTTGCATTTTTTAAATACCGAATTCCGTCCATCCAAAAGTTGAGCGATTCAATGCTCGACCGGAAATTCAGGTCGGTTTGGCTCATGCCCATATTACCCGAAAGGGTAAGGTTTAGGTTTTGGATGGTAGCCTTCATGTTCGACGAATCGTCGATATAGGCAATGTTGGCATTACGAATCTCAAACTTTTTGAGTGCAACCTTGGTGTTAACCGTTGTGGTTGCCAGTGTATCTTCCATTTCAGTCTCGGGAGTCTCGGAGGGTTTCATGATATCCCAGTTAACCCTACCATCGGGCAGAACACGCGCTTTCAGCTTTACCCCATCGAGGAGTATCGATTTAACCTCAATGGTGGTCATATCCATAACGCTCCATAGGTTAACCTTTACGCCAAATTCGTTGAATGCTACAAGGGTATCGTTGGCAAAGCTATCGATTCCCACAACGGTTAAGCCTCTCATGCCCACGTATAGGTTGGGGAAACCTTTTATAAGCGAAACCTCAAAATTGCTGAAATCGACCTTGGCATTAAGCATGCTGTTTGCCTCTTTCTTGGCAACTTTCATAAGCTGGGGCTTAAAAATTATTGGTAAAACTATTGCTGCCACAACAATAAGGGCAACTATAGTAGCCACAACTTTTAGGGTGATACTGAGAACTTTATTCATAGCAATATCTTTTTAAACTATTATTTTCAAATTATACCGTGCATTACAAAATTAATGAAAGAAATCGGAAGGTGGTAGTGGTTTCATCATTCTTAACAGAACTAAAGCTTGAACAAACATTTCAACCAAATGTTATAGTCATACTTTAATTGAAAAAAAGTTTAAATTTGCTTAAGAATAAAGTCATGAACTTACTCAAAAGGATATTTCGATTCTACTACGAGGGTTTTAAGAGCATGACCATTGGTAGAACGCTTTGGATAATAATCCTTATCAAGCTATTTGTGATGTTTGCCATTCTCAAGGTTTTCTTTTTCCCTAACATCCTTAAGCGGAACTTCAAGACCGATGAGGAACGGAGTAGGTATGTAATTGAACAGCTAACAACTAAACCTAAATAGCAAAACGCATGGAACACTTCGACCTATCGTTAGTAAACTGGTCGAGGGCACAGTTTGCCCTTACGGCCATGTATCACTGGATTTTTGTCCCGCTAACACTGGGCTTAGCCTTTATTATAGCGTTCATGGAAACGCTATACTACAAAACCGGTGATGAGGAGTGGAAACGTATTACCAAGTTCTGGATGACACTCTTTGGTATCAACTTTGCCATTGGTGTGGCAACCGGTATTATTCTGGAGTTTGAATTTGGCACAAACTGGAGTAACTACTCCTGGTTTGTGGGCGATATATTTGGAGCGCCGCTTGCCATTGAGGGTATCATGGCTTTTTTTATGGAATCGACCTTTATAGCCGTGATGTTCTTTGGATGGAATAAGGTTAGCAAAAAGTTCCACCTAATCTCAACATGGCTTGTAGCCATTGGGGCAAACCTATCGGCGCTTTGGATACTTGTTGCCAATGCATGGATGCAGTACCCGGCCGGTATGTTTTTTAACCCCGATACTGCCCGAAACGAGATGCATAACTTTTGGGAGGTTTTATTCTCGCCGGTGGCCGTAAACAAGTTCCTGCACACCATTTCATCAGGCTACGTGCTTGCTGCTATTTTCGTAGTTGGGGTTAGTGCATGGTATTTGCTAAAAGGAAGAAATGTTCTGTTAGCCAAGCGGAGCATAATTATAGCTTCGGTCTTTGGCCTAATCACATCGGTTTTCCTCGCCCTTACAGGCGATGGTTCAGCATACCAGGTCGCCCAGAAGCAGCCCATGAAGTTGGCTGCCATGGAAGGCCTTTACGAGGGGAAAGAGGGCGCTCCGCTTATTGTGGTTGGTGCGCTTACCCCAGGCAAGGAGTATAACGATAGTAAAGACCCTTACCTTTTCCGAATTCAAATTCCCAAACTCCTTTCCTTTTTAGGATACCGCTCTAGCGATGCCTTTGTTCCGGGAGTTAAAGATATTATTGAAGGCGGTTATACATACACCGATAAGAATGGCAACCAAAAAGTAGCCCTTTCGGCTGAACAGAAGATTGAACGTGGCCGGATTGCCATACAGGCTCTGGCCGATTATAAGAATGCGAAGGAAAAAGGCGATACCATAGGCATGGCCTACAACCGAAAGCTACTTGACGAAAACTTTGAGTATTTTGGCTATGGCTATCTGAACGACCCTAAAAGCATAATACCTAACATTCCGCTTACCTTTTACAGCTTCCATATCATGGTTGGGCTGGGCTTTCTCTTTATTGCCTTCTTCGTTTTAATGCTCTATCTTGTCTATTTCAGGGGTTACCAGATTAATAAGTGGATTTTGCGATTATCAATACTAATGATACCGCTTGCCTATATTGCCAGCCAAGCCGGTTGGATTGTAGCCGAGGTTGGCCGTCAGCCTTGGGTTATTCAAGATGTTTTGCCAACAGTTGCGGCTGTGTCGCGTATCGACTCAAGTGCCGTTCAGGTTACATTCTTCCTGTTCTTCGTAATTTTTACAACCCTACTCATAGCTGAGCTACGAATTATGTTCACACAGATTAAAAAAGGACCAAAAGAAGGAGGGAAATAGCCATGGTTGACACTACATACATTTTCCTGCAGCATTACTGGTGGTTTATCATATCGCTACTGGGGGCTTTGTTGGTTTTTCTGCTTTTTGTTCAAGGCGGACAAACCTTGATATACACCATTGGTAAAACCGAGATGGAGCGAACAATGATTGTTAACGCTCTTGGGCGTAAGTGGGAATTCACATTTACTACGTTGGTTACTTTTGGTGGAGCCTTTTTTGCTTCGTTCCCGCTTTTTTACTCCACAAGTTTTGGTGGAGCCTACTGGGTTTGGATGGCAATACTGTTTTGTTTTGTAATACAGGCAGTATCGTATGAGTATCGCAGTAAACCCAACAATTTTCTGGGACACAAGACCTTTGAGGTATTCCTATTCATCAACGGGCTACTGGGAACCGTGCTGCTTGGCACTGCTGTTGCCACATTTTTTACGGGCTCGCAGTTCTCAGTGGCAAAAATCAACCTGACCAACATCAATAACCCAGTTATTTCGTCGTGGGAAACGCCATGGCATGGTTTGGAGGCTGCGCTGAACCTGCATAATGTATCGCTGGGTTTAGCAGTATTCTTTTTAGCAAGGGTGTTAGCGCTGCTTTACTTCATGAACCATATCAATCACCCTGATATTCTTGCCCGTTCCCGTAAGCATCTCCTATATAACGCTATTCCATTCCTGATTTTTTTCTTAACCTTTGTGATTTGGCTTTTTGTACGCGAGGGTTTTGCTGTAAATCCTACCTCTGGAGATGTTTTTATGCAAAAACATAAATATTTGCTCAATCTTATTCAAATGCCAGTAGTGCTATTGCTATTCCTGGGCGGAGTGGTTCTTGTTCTTTGGGGTATAGTAAAATCGTTGATTCAGCCCTACACAAAAGGGATTTGGTTTACAGGAATAGGCACTGTGCTTGCCGTGCTTTCGCTATTCCTCATAGCCGGATACAACAATACCGCTTACTATCCATCAACTTTCAACTTGCAGCATTCGCTTACCATTTTCAATAGCTCATCGAGCAAATTCACCCTAACGGTGATGAGTATTGTTTCGTTGTTAATACCCTTTGTAATTGCATACATCTGGTATGCTTGGAAAAGCATTAACGTAAAGAAGATTGATGAGGAAGAGATGAAAAACGAAACCCATGTTTACTAATACTAACTGATTATGAGATTTATAAACGAAATACTTTGGTTTGCAAGCTGGCCGGTACTTATCTACCTTAGCTTTCTGTTATCGGTTTGGGCTGTAAAGTTCTGGGAAAAGAAAAATCCCAATGAGTTAAAATGATGTAGATACGTCTGCATCAATATCAACTTGATGAACATTTACAGGCTACTAAAGCTTAACCGTTATATTAGGAGTAACCGCATAAAGTTACTCCTAATCTTTACCGCACACATCTTGAACCGACGATATTACTCGGTTCGTATTGACCCTATTTTTGCATGCAATCTACGTTGCCTGATGTGTTACTTTAGCAAAACCAGGAAACCGCAATCCCAAAAATTTTCAAGAGATGAGCTCGACCTGTTGGCTAAAAATCTGTTTGGTAATGCCTTACAGGTAATGGTTGGTTGTGGCGCAGAGCCGACCATTTATCCCGATTACATCTACCTTATTGAACTGGCTCAAAAGTACAGGGTTCCGCACATAGGGCTGGTTACTAATGGACAACTAGTATCCAAAACCGATTTGGAAACCTTAAGCCGCATGGGACTAAATGAGTTTACCCTATCGGTTCACGGGACAAGAATGGGAACCTATGAACATTTTATGGTAGGCGCTAAGTGGGATAAGCTAGTCGAACTACTTGAAAACATAAATCTGCTTAAAAGTGATGGTAAGATTGATTTTTCGCTACGAATAAATTACACAGCTAACCCCGAAAATATTGAGGAACTGCTAAATTTTTTCGATGTTTTTGGAAAATATCCCATAAATGTCTTACAAGTAAGGCCTATTATGGATATTGGTGGTAGTTACTTTACGCCGTTCACCACCGAGAACATTTCAATATACAATAGAATAATCGAAAACTTACGCATCGAGTGTGGTAACCGTGGCATTACGCTCTTGGCTAATACAAAAAATCCGCACTATGGGCAACAAGGGGTTAATCCAACTATAGCTCACACATACTTGTATGTTTCTCCGCAAGTAGTGGTTAACAGTAATTTTTACTGGGAAAGTGAAAGCTACCGCCATTTCCTTAAGCGAACAGGCTGGCATAGAACCATATTAAAAACAATACTTTACCCCCAAAAGCCCCAGTTTGAACCCGGTTTGGCTGAGCGTTATGGCAGTCAGTACGATGTTTTATAAACAAAACAAGAAATTTAAGGTTAACTTTGCTAGTGGAAAAAAATACAAAGTTGGAACCTAAAATTGATATATCTCCTATAGCTGAGTGGGGCTTAAATCTAACCTACCCGTTGATTATTGCAGGACCATGCAGTGCTGAAAGTGAGGAGCAGGTGTTGGCTGCGGCCTATGCACTGGCTAGCGATGGTCGGGTTAAGGTTTTTAGGGCTGGTGTGTGGAAGCCCCGGACTCGTCCTGGTGGGTTTGAAGGAGCCGGTGAAAAGGGTTTGCAATGGCTAAAACGGGTGAAGGACGAAACCGGCTTAGCCGTTATTACTGAGGTGGCAATGCCCCAGCATGTTGAGCAGGCCTTAAAGCATGATATAGATATGGTTTGGGTGGGCGCTCGCACCACCACAAATCCTTTTCTGGTGGAACAGCTGGCATCGGCACTTGCCGGAACAAATATTCCTGTGCTGATAAAAAACCCCATTACCCCTGACCTTGAACTTTGGATTGGTACTATTGAACGCATGTGGCGTTCGGGTATCAAGCGTTTAGCTGCCGTCCATCGCGGCTTTCACCCATATGAACGTTCGCGATTACGCAATATCCCCAAATGGGAACTTGCCATCGACCTTAAAAGTCGCATTCCCAGTTTACCTATCATTTGTGACCCCAGCCATATTGCCGGAACGGCTAGTTTGGTTCCTGAAATTGCCCAACGCTCGCTTGACCTTTCAATGGATGGACTAATGGTTGAGGTTCATCCCAACCCTGCCGTGGCCCTCAGCGATGCCCGCCAGCAACTAACGCCCGACGCTTTTCTGCAGATGCTGTCGGCATTAACATTTCACCAATCTTCATCGGCTAACACCGAGTTTGCCGATTTCCTGGAGCAAGTGCGAAACAAAATCGACTCCATCGACCAGCAAATAATTGAATTGCTGGCAAACCGCATGCGTCTGGTAGAGCAAATAGGGGAGTATAAACGAAATAATAACGTAACAATTTTTCAGCTGCGTAGATGGGAAAAAATCCTTGAATCGCGCATTGAGTGCGGTAAAAAATTAGGGCTCGATGAGGAATACATAAAAAGCCTGCTTCAGTTGGTTCACAAGGAATCCATAAAGAAACAGGCCGAAATATTGCGTGGCAACCGCTTGACTAACGGTGAGTAATCCTTAATCGGTTATCTCTGTTAGCTTAAAGTCGTATCCTTCCATTACGGGGTTCGAAAGCACCTTTGAACAGATTTCGGTAACCTTTTCCATTGCCACCTCACGGCTAGGTGCTTCAATTTCAAGGTTGATGTGCTTTCCAATACGAACATTGGCAACTTCCTTATATCCGATTCCGTGTAAGGTTGCATTAACAGCTTTTCCCTGCGGGTCGAGTAGTGCCTTAAGTGGCATTACATTGATTTCAGCTAAAAACTTCATTTTATATCGATTTAACTTCTGACAAAATTAGCCAAAAATTGCATTTATTCATTCCTATCATCTTTCTTTATCAATTTATCCCATAAATAGTAGATAACAGAAAGAATAATATACCAAACAATGATAATTGAAAGTGATGCCTTTTGGAAAACCACTATAAATACAATTGCTCCCGTCAGGAAAGTTAGCTGTTTGTAAGCAACAGCAGGTTTTAGCGACTTAATTTTGAGGGAGAACATTGGTAGTTCGCAAACCAAAAGGAACGAAAGCACGAGTGAAAGCGCTATTAGAATAGCTGGTGAGCTAATAATTGGATTAAATATCTCTGCCCAAGTGCTATTTGAACCAAAAACCAATCCAATTATCAAAAAGGCATTTGCAGGTGTTGGCAACCCGATGAAAGAGCTGGTTTGCCGCTCATCGATATTGAACAGCCCAAGGCGAAGCGATGAGAAAACGGCAACCACAAAAGGGACTATAAGAATTATGTGACCCTGGAAAATGCCATGGCAATCGTTAATGCCTAGGCTGTTGCGAAGCAGGTGGTAAAGAATAACCGCTGGTGCCACGCCAAAGCTAACCACATCAGAAAGCGAATCGAGCTCCTTGCCAAGCTGCGTGTATGCTCCAATTAGTCTTGCGGTAAAGCCATCCAAAAAATCGAGAATACCCGAAATTATGATAAGCATACCGGCCAGCTCCAGGCGGCCTTCGAATGCGGCAACAATTGATAGGCAGCCCGAAAAGAGGTTTAGCAATGTTATGCCATTGGGTATATGTCTTAGGATTCGGATAATTTTATTCATATGCAATAATATAGAAGTGCGTAAAATGGATTTTATGCCCTTGAATACCTGTTCATCAAGAGATTAGCTAATTGCCATACACCATAGCCAACGGCACTGCCCAGTAATGCCCCTACAAGCACATCGGCGGGGTAATGCACCCCGAGGTATATGCGGCTGTATGAAACAAATGCTGCCCAAATCAGCAAACCAGTAGTAGCCCAGCGGTTCTTATACAGCATACTTAGGAAAACCGATACACCAAAGGTATTGGCTGCATGCGAGGACACAAAGCCGAACTTACCCCCACACCTACCCACAAGATGGATAACACCGCTTAAATCGGGATTGTGGCAAGGCCGTAACCGCTGAAAAACATTTTTAAAAAGGTGAACCGATAGCTGGTCGGCTAAAAGAACAACAACGGCAATGGCCAGCAACCACCAAAGGGTGTTCCATTTATGCTTATGGGCAATAAAGTAGATAAGTAAAAGGTAAAGCGGCAACCATGTTAGCTTTCCCGATGCAAAAAGCATAACGCCATCCCAGAAAGGGCTGTGTAGCCCGTTTAGGAAAAGGAATAAATCGGTGTCGAGCTTTACCAGGTAATCAGTCATAGCAACTATTGATTTAGGTTTTCCCAAAGCATGTCCTTCAACCGGTCGATGCCCTCGCCGGTAACCGACGAGATAAACACAGCGGGGATATCGGGCAAATGCTTTGCAATTTTCTTTTTAGCTTGTTCGTCAACCAGGTCGCATTTGGTTATGGCCAGAGCCCTTTTCTTATCGAGCAGTTCCGGGTTATACATTTTGAGCTCGTTAACCAGAATATCGTACTGAGCATATATATCCTCGGAATCGGCAGGCACCATGAATAGCAGCATGGAGTTGCGCTCTATGTGGCGCAGGAATCTTAGTCCAAGACCTTTCCCTTCATGGGCACCCTCAATTATTCCAGGAATATCGGCCATTACAAACGACCTATCGTCGCGATAGCGCACAATGCCGAGGTTTGGAACCAGTGTGGTAAAAGGGTAATCGGCAATTTTGGGTTTGGCTGCACTAACCACTGAGAGCAGTGTCGATTTACCGGCATTGGGAAAACCAACCAATCCAACATCGGCCAGTATCTTTAGCTCCAGAATAACATACCCCTCTTGGGCGGGTTCACCGGGTTGAGCAAAACGCGGGGTTTGCATGGTGGCTGTGCGAAAGTTCCAGTTACCTAAACCACCCCGTCCACCTTTCATTATCATCTCAACCTGACCATGTTCAGTAATCTCAGCAATCACCTCGTTAGTTTCGGCATCGCGGGCAATGGTGCCAATGGGTACCTCAATGTAAACATCCTCGCCATCCTTACCCGTGCAGCGTGCCCCGCTTCCCGATTCGCCATCGCCAGCATAAATGTGGCGCTGGTACTTTAGGTGCAGCAGTGTCCAAAGCTGACTGTTCCCTTTAAGGTAGATATGCCCACCACGTCCCCCATCGCCGCCGTCGGGGCCCCCTTTGGGCACAAACTTCTCCCTGCGGAAATGCACGCTTCCCGCACCACCCTTACCCGAACGGCAAAATATCTTAACGTAATCTACAAAGTTGGAATTTGACATGGCCTGCAATAAACTACCCGCAAAGTTACTTTAAAAAGGTGGAATGGGAAAGCAGAACAAAAAAATGATGCTAACTAGCAGTAAAACAATAATCGTACGAAATTCAATTCAGCACAAATGGGTTGTCATAGTATAAATGATACAGCATTAAAAAGAGCGCACGCGACCACCGACGCGCGCGAACAAGGGTATATTCTTTTACTAATCGTACCACTTTGTCCATTGTTTATGTCGTCATTTTGCCTGACCGCTAACGGTTGACAATATGGCCAATAAGGAATTGTGGGCGATTACCTGTCAAGAGACACGAAAAATTGAGGAGGGCTAAAAACCTTAGCAAACCTTTGAGACCCTTATAGTCAATATTGTGTGTTGGCAGTAGTGTATATTTAATTTATCTCATCAATCAATAATAATGCTTTCATAAATCCACTTATAGTCAATTTGAAATGATTTTTTAGAATATCTGTTAAACCAATTTTTTCGTCCTGTAGCTGCAAAAGTTCTGCTTTATTATCAAATTTTGACCTATAAATCTTATTATATTCGCTCTCTACATTTAAGTAATGTACGACTTTTTTTCTCCAAATGTTTAATAAGTTATACTCTTTATCCTTAAAGTTTTTAAGCCAAATATAATTTGGGGATTGAATATATGGACTTTTAATATTATCAATAACGATTGGAAAATAAATCTGCTTTTCTGGTAAGTTTGGTGTAAAATATATTGCAAGTAAATCACCTATTCTATCCCAAAAATTGTATAAAACCTCAAACATCACACCAATTAGAAAAAAGTATCTTTTATCAATAAATGACATATCATACATATAATATATTTTACCATCAAATAATTGTGGATTAGAAGTATAGTTGCCAACATAATTTTTTAATTGAGATATTTCTCCCAGTAAATACTCTAAATCTTGAGAAATCCTTGCAATATCATCAATAATATTATCTTTTATACATACATTTAGGTTTCTTGATTTACGAGTTATATCTGATGCAAATTGCAGAAAATTTATATTGTTAAATCTAATATTATTATTTAGTAATGAATAAATTCCAAGTGAGATATTTGTATTTTCAATTTGTTCAACATAGTCTTTAATAATTTTATATTTTTTATCAAGTAAACGGTATGTGTACTGAATTCTGTCCGTTTTAAACCATAAGTCAATGTATAAATCAAATTTTTTTTCTGTCTCTAAAATAATTTTAAGAGAGTCTTTAACTACGATTTTACCATTAAAATCTAATTTTAAAAGTACATAATAAGTCCACCAGTCATCATTTCTCACAGTGATATCAGAAATCTGTTTCCAAACGTAATTGTCCCCCGTTATCTCGTATTGATAACTGTCTTTTAAGTCTATATCTTCTAATAAATAACCATATGTTTTAATATCAAGTGGGTTGTTAAATAATCGCTCAATACTGTTTTTAGCAAACTTTATCGTTTCTTCTATGCTCATCGTTGTCTAGTGTGTTTCGATGCATTACCGCAAACTTGTTTATTTGTCCTAAAAAATCATCCTTACACTTCTAATTTGGGTATATAGGTCTGATAATTATCAAGCAAAACACAATAGCTAATTTAAAAATTTTTAAAGTTATCAAACGGACTTTTATTTAAATTTCTGACTTTAATTTGTCATATTTAAATATCTCTGGATTTTAGAACTTTTGCTCCAATATTAGCCAGATGTCATACTAATCCTTTAGTCAATCATTATTGGGAGTAAAAATACATAGATAGCCTAAGCATACTGCCAGTAATAAAATCTCTCTAAATAAAAAAAGAAATTCAATTACGTGGGTACTTGCAGTTTATTGTTATATGGAACAAAAAAGGCCATCGACCACCTCGATGGCCTTGATGTATCAATTAGGGTTAGTTACCTGCTACTATCAATCACCTGGCAAATCCGTTCAAATATTTCATCGATAGTACCCATGCCGTTTACTCCACGGTACTTGCCCTGTGCCTTGTAGTAGTCCATTACGGGCAGGGTTGTTTTGTTGTAGATATCGAGCCGGCCCCGAATAATGCCCTCGTCCTGGTCATCGCTGCGGTCGCTCATTTTACCACGGTTCAGCAGGCGAGCAATGAGCTCGTTGTAATCAACCTCAAGCGCCAGCATAATGGTTATGGGTGCCCTTTTGGCGTCGAGCATCTCGTCGAGTTTTTTGGCCTGAACGGTAGTTCGGGGAAACCCATCGAACACAAAACCCGGAACATCGTGGTGGTTGTCGAGTTCCCTGGCAATCAGGTCGATAACCATCTCGTCGGGAACCAGTTGGCCCTTATCGATATACTTTTGAGCCTCTACTCCAATTGGCGACTGTTCACGTATTGCAGCTCTAAGCATATCGCCTGTAGCCAGATGCTGCAGCTTGTATTTCTCAATTATTTTTTGGGATTGAGTGCCCTTGCCTGCGCCCGGGGGGCCAAATAATACAATGTTAAGCATTTTACGATATATTGTGTTTTGGTTTATTTATGTTTAGTATCCAACCCCTTACCTGCTAAAATGCTTGAACAAATATAGGTAAACAATTTTCATAGCCAAAAATTATTAAAACATTTTACGGGTTGACTTAAAGCTGGCCGATGGAATTTTTTTCTATTATTTTGATGATGAATAAATATAAGCTAACTCAATTTGCATAATGGAATTGCTTTTTACCATCATGGCTCTTATTTATAGGAATTTATAAGCTGTAGGTATAGCTATGGTTAGGATTCAGGGGTCAGATACAGGAGTCATCATTCTGAACACCCTTAACAGCTCACGGTTAACGGTTTACGTTTAAGGTTTATATTCCTCTAACTTCCTTTAACTCCCTCATATTCTCTCTTCTACCGGTTAACGGCTCACGTTTAACGATTCACTAACCTCCTTTATCTACTCACTTAACCACTTCCCCTCCATTTTGATTTTTCCGCATTTTGTATTAGGTTTGATAAAATTTCCGGATATGAACCAGCTTGTGCGTTATATCATCATTGGGTTTATTGTTGCCTTGGTGGCTTTCCTGGTTTGGTATTTTTCGTCGATAGTTGCCTATGTACTTATTTCGGCTGTTCTTAGCCTGATGGGTAAGCCTATTGTCGATTTTATTTCGGCTATTAAAATCAGGAACTGGTCACCTCCGCGTTTTATAGGGGCAACCATTGCACTTATCACAATATGGTTGCTATTTATTGCCTTTTTCCGGATAATGATTCCGCTTGTAATTGCACAATTTAATGAGTTGGGCTCCATTGATGTACAAGGCTTGGTAGCATCGTTTGCCGAACCAATTAATAGCATTCAGCAATTCATTCAACACTACCTTCCTGCAAGTGCCCAGGGGTTTGTCCTGCAGGATTTTCTGATAAGCAAAATATCGGGGATATTTACGGTTTCAATGATTACCAATGCTTTCTCTTCAACAGCAAACCTGCTGATAAACCTTTTTATTGCCTTATTTTCAATCAGCTTCATCACATTCTTTTTCCTAAAAGACGATACGCTCTTTTTTAAAAGTGTAATCTTACTATTCCCTGAGAAGTATGAAGCGCAAATAACACGCGCACTAGTAAGCATAAATAAGCTTTTGCGACGCTACTTTGTGGGTATAGTAATTGAGAGCACGGGCATCATGGTGCTGGATACCATTGGATTAACCATTATTGGTGTTCGCTTTCAAACAGCAGTAGTAGTAGGTTTAATTGCCGGAATAATGAATGTAGTGCCTTACGTTGGGCCACTCACGGGTACGGTACTTGGTACGCTGATTGTTATGGCCACTCAGCTTCACGCTGGATTCTCGGCCGATATGCTTACATTTACCTTACTGGTTGTTGCAGTCTTTTTAATCACTCAGCTAATCGACAATGTTGTTTTTCAACCTTTGATATACGGGAATAGTGTTAAAGCTCACCCGCTTGAAATTTTTATTGTTTTGCTCATTGCCGGCAGCGTAGCCGGAATTCTGGGTATGCTGCTTGCCATTCCTAGCTATACAGTAATACGTGTTTTTGCCAAGGAATTTTTTAATAACTTTAGGGTTGTTCAAAAATTAACCGAAAAGATATAAACCGAATATCGATTTTGCTTAACTTTACCTGATAAACCCAGTTAGCAATGATTAGGAATATATTACGAATCACCATAACCCTTGCGGTTTTAGCATTTTTGCCCCTATTGGGCTATGCGCAGTGGAACGAGGCCGATTCGGTTTTCACCTGGAAACTTATTGAAACAGTCAATATTGGCAGCCAGTCAACCCTGCAATTCATACCAAAGCAAGGGGTTACTCCTACATCCTGGGACTTTGGCGACAGCAATACTTCGACCGATGTTTCGCCCACACACACATACAGCTACACTAATTGGGACGACAGCATTACAGTAACGCTAAACTATACCGCAAACGGTGAAAACCTATCGCATAGCCGAAGAATTCCTTTAAGCCCTGCATTTTTCCTTGTTTCGCCCGATAGAAACCTTGGACGATTGGCAACCTATAAAAGGATTTTTGTTAACCTATACCTAATTCCTAATAATCCTGACTCGCTTGGTAATTTGCGCTTTCACTGGTTTATCGATGGGACAGCACTACCCGGTAACGCATTCGATGATATTGCTTTAGGCCAGTGGCCAAATATCTATCACACCTTTACCTCGGCCGGATTGTACAATGTGAAGCTTGAGGTTAGTAATTCAAACAGTGGTCAAACTGCTGAATTTACCCATTCAGTAAGAATTTTCCCCGATTTATCGAGCGGTAAAGATACCTTAAGAAATGTACCAAATGTTTTTACCCCAAATTCCGATGGCCAAAACGATGAGTTTATTGTTTCATCGAGCGGCACGGCTTGGTTCGACTTTAGGGTATTTAGCCGTTCAGGCGGGCTGGTTTACAAAACCGAATCGAGTATTATCCGGTGGGATGGCAAGAACAACCAGGGAGCCGATATGCCCGATGGTATTTACTATTACGTTATTGAAGACCTAAGCGGGCAGTATGAAAGCGCAAAAGGCTTTGTTTACCTTTTTAGGGGGAAGAAGTAAAACCAATACCAGGGGAGAGCGAATACTTTCAAGCTTACTGTTAAGCTCGTTATTTCTGATCTCATGCAATAACGTTGTTTTCGACAAGCCCCAACCTGTTGACGGTATTAGTATCGATAACCTTTCCAAGGTTTTTCCTGGCATTTACATAAGTTCCGATAGCGATACCTTGCGAGTTTCAAAAACTACAATCACCTTGGGCAATCATAACACTGCTACCGTTACCGGCACGCTGGGGAAAAATATGGATGTGAGAGGATATTCCGATGGGTTTATTGTTAACCTTTCCGACAGCGTAAAAGGCCGATTGGTTTGGATTCCTTTCCTTTTCAGGTTAAGGAACGATTCGCTTTATATCAGCTTTTCCGATATTGGGTCAAACCAGCTTGTTGAAATTGAAAATCAAATCAAACACCTTGCACCTACCGAGGTTATCAAAAACGGCAATGGAGAGTACCAAATGATTATCGTAAAACCTAAAAGTGCAAGCGAGTTCGAAAAGCTTGTTAACGCTGGTATTTTCAATAAAACCGTTTCGATGAGGATGGAAAAACAAAAGCCCTGAAGGGGCTTACTGTTCAATCCACTTAAACCAAACTTGTTGGTCGATATAGGGGATTCCGTTTTTATCACATACCCGCATGGTGTGGCCTGTACCGCCCGTTTTGGGCCTGGTTAAATCGTCGTAAAAAATGGCAAACGTAGCCGGTTGCAACCTCGATGTGCCAACCACCTTAATGGTATCGCGAAGAAGGTATCGGGCTTTTACGGTAAGCGCATTGTCACCTGCCTTTAAAAATCCATCGATGAGCGGGGCTACGCTACTGCTGTTTTTGGTATGAAAGATAACCTCGGGCTCGCTTGCCAAATCAACATCGTCGAGCGAGATGGTTTGATGCCCAAGATTACTTTTGTGCCTGTGTCCACGGTAAGGGGTGATAACCTGCAGGCGCGCGGGGTCAACCTGAGCAACGCCCTGCGAAAAGTAATAATCGGCGCCCTTGGCATTCCCGCTCCGAAAAACGATATGCTTGGTTGAGCCTGCAAGTAATTTACCAACATCAAACAATTTGGGTTGGTCAGCAGGTAAAACGGCACGTTTACCCTCTAAAAGGATAACCGTGCCGGGCTTATCGTAGGTTTCGACAAATTGTTCAATGGTAACCATTGAAAAATCTTATCCTTTATAGCTTATCCACTTAATCATTTCCTTCCAGGTGTACTTTTTACCGTACATCAGGATACCTACCCTATAAATTTTGGAGGCAAGCCAGGTGATAAAGATAAAGGTTCCCACAAGCAGGGTGGCCGAAAGGGCTAACTGCCAGGTTGGAACGCCAAATGGTAAACGGGTGAGCATAATTACCGGTGAAGTAAAGGGTATCATGGAGAACCAAAAAGCCAATGGCCCATCGGGCGACTTAATTCCACTTATCATCACAATGATTGCCAGGATAAGCGGTAGTGTAATGGGCAGGGTAAGCTGCTGGGTATCGGTAATGCTTTCAACGGCCGAGCCTACGGCAGCAAACATGGCGGCGTAAAGCAGGTACCCAAATAGGAAATAGAAAATGAAACCGCCTATGAGTAAGGGGAAGTTTTGGTTTTTAAGGGCATTGAGGAAACTCATACCCTCGTTGCTGGTTGCAGCTGCTGTTTGCTCCTGTATCTGAGCCATTTGTGGGTCGGCTTGAGCTACGGCTTGCATTTGCTCCGTGGTGGGTTTTGTGACCATTTTGCTGCTAATCAGGTTGATGCCTGCACCCGCAAGGGCTGCAGTCATAACCACCCAAATAAATATTTGCAGCAAGCTAACCGATGCCATTCCAAAAATCTTACCGGCCATCATCTGGAATGGCTTAACCGATGATATTATGACCTCAACCACACGGTTGGCCTTTTCCTCAATAACACCCTGCATCACCTGGTTGCCGGTAATAAGAACCATCATATACATCATAAAGCTCATGATGTATGCAATTGCCATGGCAATTAGGGTATTGCTTTCCTTTTCCTCGCCCGATTGGCTAACCTTTATCGATTTGATGGATATCCTTGTTTTTACGTCGGCAAGTATCTTATCTAAATTATCGATATTGTAAGCCTTGAGCTTTCGGGCTTCAATCTCTTTCTCCAGCGAATTTTCGAGGTGCTGCATCACGTCAATTGCAGGCTGCTTTTGCGAGTAGATAGTGAAAGCGGGTTGATTTGGGGTGGAGGTTGAGTCAATTACCAGTAGGGCGTAGTAGCCTGCATCGTTCAGTTTTTCCTTTACTGCTTCGGCAGGGGTATCGGTAATGTAAGCAATCTTGATATATTCAGTTGAAGGAATTACATCGATATACTGTTTGGTATTATCTACAACCGCCACGGTGCGAACCTCGGTTACCTCTAACGATGCCAAGTAGCTTGGGAGTATGGCTATTGCAGCAAAAAGAATGGGCGAGAGCAGGGTGGTTATAATAAACGATTTTTTTCTGACCCTAGTCATGAACTCGCGCTGCATTATAAGAAATATCTTGTTCATACGATTTTCGATTTTTAGTATTTTGAGCCTAACTGTTAACTAAACCGTGCTTGTGGTTATAATCCTGAACAACCTGGATAAAAATATCGTGCATGCTTGGCACAATGGGGTTAAACGATACAATTTCAACTGCCGGAAGTAATTGCTGTAAAAGATTGTTGGCATCGGATTGTGAGGTTAACCTAACCTGCGCTTTGGGCAATGAGTTTTCGGTGTCCACCTTAAGCAGTTCAAATCTCCCTTCAAGTTTTTGCCTTAAGGCATCGGGTTCGCCACGGAATGCCACTTCAAATACATTGCTGCCGTAACTTTGCCTAACCTGGTCGATTTGGCCGCTAAGAATGTTGCGCGACTTGTTGATTAGCGTGATATGGTCGCACAGCTCCTCTACCGAGGCCATGTTATGGGTGGAGAAAATGATGGTTGTACCTTTTCGTTTCAACTCCAAAATCTCATCCTTAACCAGCTGCACATTGATTGGGTCGAAACCGCTGAAGGGTTCATCGAAGATGAGCAGTTCCGGCTGGTGAATTACTGTAACCATGAATTGCACCTTTTGCGCCATACCCTTGGATAGCTCCTCGATTTTTTTATCCCACCATGCCTGTATTTCGAACTTTTCGAACCAATACTTCAGGCGTTTCATGGCCTCGGCACGGCTTAGCCCTTTGAGCTGAGCAAGGAAAAGGGCCTGTTCGCCTACCTTCATCTTTTTATATAGGCCACGCTCCTCAGGTAGATAGCCAATTCGGTAAATATCGTTAGGTTGTATTTTACGACCATCGAGGAATACCTCACCCTTATCGGGGCCGGTAATCTGATTTATGATTCGGATAAGCGTGGTTTTCCCAGCCCCATTAGGGCCTAAAAGACCGTAGATACTACCCCGCGGCACCGAGATACTGACGTCGTCCAATGCCAGGTGATTAGAATAGCGTTTTTCAATCCCTTTGGTTTCTAATAGGTACATAACTTATTCAAAAATTTTAGTGTTAATGGTTTTTATTTGGAATGGTAAAGATATAAAGTAAATGGCTACCTGCAAAATGAATCGTAAAATAGTTCATTAACCTAACATGCTTGTTTTAGGACTAGACAATTCCTCTAACTTCTTTTAACTTCTTCACATTCTTTCTTCTACCGTTTAACGGCTCACGGTTAACGAACGCCCTAAGCCTATAACTCCTTTTTCCCTAATCATAAACCTTTTACAACTTTAGCTGTTTAACTTTCAAATTACAATTTAAAAGCTAACTTTGCGGTTAATTTAAACTAAATAAAAATTATGGTTTTAACGATAGACTCGGTAAGAGAGGTGCTTTCAACAGTTTTACACCCTGAAACCGGAAAAGATATTGTGAACATGGGGATGGTACAAGGGTTAAGCATTGAGGGTAATAAAGTATCGTTTACTCTAAGGCTCACCAAATCGAACGACCCATTTGCATCGTCGTTGAAAAAGTCGGCAACTAAAGCCATTCAGCAGAAGTTTGGCGAAGATGTTACTGTAGATGTAATGGTAGTGGCCGATGTTACCCCAAAGGTTTCACCCCTGAAGCAAAAGGCATCAATCAGTAAGGTAAAGAACATTATTGCCATTGCCTCCGGTAAAGGTGGAGTAGGCAAATCGACCATTGCAGCTAATCTTGCTGTTGCAGTTGCAAAAACAGGGGCTAAGGTAGGGTTAATTGATGCCGATATTTATGGTCCCTCTATCCCCAAGATGTTCAATATGGAGCATACTCAACCCGAAATAGTTAAAGAAGATTGGTTGGAACTGATTGTTCCGGTTGAGAATTACGGGGTAAAGTTACTTTCCATTGGATTTTTTGTTGACCCCAACAACGCATTGGTATGGCGTGGCCCTATGGCTACCAGCGCATTGAAACAGCTTATTCACCAAGGCGCATGGGGTGAACTCGATTACCTGTTCATCGATATGCCCCCGGGTACAAGTGATATACATCTTACCTTGGTTCAGGAAGTTCCGGTAACCGGTGCAGTAATTGTAAGCACACCGCAGGATGTGGCGTTGGCCGATGCAGTAAAGGGTATAAGCATGTTTACCAGCCCTGGCATCAATGTTCCGGTACTTGGGTTAGTTGAAAATATGGCCTGGTTTACCCCTGAGGAGTTGCCCAATAACAAGTACTTCATCTTTGGCAAGGAGGGTTGCAAAAAGCTAGCAGAGCGAATGAAATTGCCACTACTCGGACAAATACCTTTAGTTCAAAGCATACGCGAAGGGGGCGACTACGGTGAACCAGTTGCTATTCATTCGTCAATTACCGGCCAAGCCTTTGATGAACTTGCCAAAAACCTCATTGAAAGGGTTGAGTGGCGAAATAGGGAATTGCCTCCCACGCAAATAGTTAACGTACAGCATAAATAACCAAATCAAATATTCAAGCCATGTCAAAAGAACAAATTGTAGCAAAGGTAGAAAAGTCCATTGAGGTTATCCGCCCATTCCTTCAGAACGATGGAGGTGATATATCCCTTGTGGAGGTAACTGACGATTACGTGGTAAAAGTTAAACTTCATGGTGCTTGCGGCAGTTGCCCTTACAGCATTATGACACTAAAAAACGGAGTTGAGCAAGCCATTATTCGCGATGTTCCCGAAATTAAGGAAGTGGTTGCTGTGAACCTCAACTTTTAGTGCTATAAAAGTTACTACTAAAAGCCCCAGGCGGGGCTTTTTTGTTTTATCAAGTTATTCAGCTATTTGTACGTTGATATAAAACATACCATTATTTTAGTTGGTTTCCTTTTCATATTCAACATAAAGCAAATATCTTTGCATCTAATTTAGATTAAATCTAATTTAACTGTGAAATGTTAAACATTACCCTTTATAGTTTGTTGGTATTTTGTTAATGAATTAAACCGATATGGCAGAAGAACAGGATAAAATACTTGAGGAAGTTACTGGGTCGGAGTATAAGTATGGTTTTGTTACCAACGTTGAAACCGATACCATTCCCAAAGGGCTTAGCGAGGATGTAATCCGTTTGATTTCGGCGAAGAAAGGCGAGCCCGATTGGATGCTTGAGTTCAGGCTCAAGGCTTTTAGGCATTGGCAAACCATGGAGATGCCCCAGTGGGCACACCTCCAGATTCCTGAAATAAACTATCAGGACATCATTTACTACGCAGCCCCCAAGCAAAAGGCTTCGCTCTCAAGCCTCGATGAGGTTGACCCCGAAATTAAGGCCACCTTCGATAAGTTAGGTATTCCGCTCGATGAACAAAAGGTATTGGCTGGCGTTGCCGTTGATGCTGTAATGGATAGCACCTCCGTTAAAACCACTTTCCGTGAAACCCTCGCCGAGCAGGGCATCATTTTCTGCTCAATGAGCGAGGCTATTCGCGAACACCCCGATTTGGTCCGAAAGTACTTAGCCTCTGTGGTGCCTGTAACCGACAACTACTTTGCTGCCCTCAACTCGGCTGTGTTTAGCGATGGCTCATTCTGCTACATTCCTAAGGGAGTGCGCTGCCCCATGGAACTTAGTACTTACTTTCGTATCAATGCAGCCAATACCGGTCAATTTGAGCGTACGCTCATTGTTGCCGACGATGATAGTTACGTATCGTACCTTGAGGGTTGCACAGCGCCCATGCGCGATGAAAATCAACTACATGCTGCAGTTGTTGAAATTGTGGCCCTTGAAAATGCCGAGGTTAAATACTCTACCGTTCAGAACTGGTATCCGGGCGATAAGGATGGGAAAGGTGGTATCTACAACTTTGTGACTAAACGCGGTATTTGTAAGGGTAGGAATAGTAAAATATCGTGGACACAGGTTGAAACCGGTTCGGCAATAACCTGGAAGTATCCCAGCTGCATACTGCTTGGCGATAACTCGTATGGCGAGTTCTACTCGGTGGCCGTTACCAACCACCACCAGCAGGCCGATACTGGAACCAAGATGATTCATATTGGTAAGAATACCCGCAGCCGTATAGTTTCAAAAGGTATTTCGGCCGGTGTAAGCAACAACAGCTACAGGGGTCTGGTTAAAGTGCTGAAGGGAGCCGAAAATGCCCGCAACTTTTCGCAGTGCGATTCACTTTTACTTGGCGATAAGTGTGGCGCACACACCTTCCCATACCTTGAGGTAGATAACCCCACCGCGGTGGTGGAGCATGAGGCCACAACCTCAAAGATTGGCGAAGATCAAATATTCTACTGTAACCAACGCGGCCTATCGACCGAAGATGCCGTTGGGCTGATTATCAATGGCTACGCCAAGGAGGTACTGAATAAGCTGCCCATGGAATTCGCCGTCGAAGCCCAAAAGCTGCTGCAAATAAGCTTGGAAGGAAGTGTGGGGTAAAGTAAGCAATAGGGTATAGGGAATAGTGATTTGTTATTAAGGTTTGAATGATACGGAATGATTCGGAATTAATCGGAAAAAAAATGGAACGCAAAGCATCAAAATCGTTTGAGGATTTGCTTGTTTGGCAAAAAGCACATGGTTTAGTGCTCGAAGTTTATAAGGTTACTAAGGGCTATCCCAAGGACGAAGTTTATGGGCTTGCCCTTCAATTCCGAAACGCTATCCGTTCAGTACCTGCTAATATTGCTGAAGGATTTAAGAAAACCAGCAAATTAGATAAATTGCGATTTTTCAATATTGCTCAGGGCAGTTTAGAGGAGTCGCGATACTATGTTATCCTTTCAAAAGATTTAGGTTATATTGACGAACTTGTTTTTAACAATTGGATGCTACAGATAATTGACATAAGCCAACTGCTTAATTCATACTATGACAGTATTAAGAAATCAATTGCAAACAAAGACACTTAATGTTATCCTTCCGGTAATTCCGAATCATTCCGAATCATTCTTTAAAGAAAAGTGTTCAATAATCAAACCATAATCATATGCTAACAATCAAAGACTTACACGCTAAGATTAACGATAAAGAAATTCTCAAGGGTATCAACCTTGAGGTGAAAGCTGGCGAGATTCATGCAATTATGGGGCCAAACGGATCAGGGAAAAGCACCCTTGCATCGGTTCTAACCGGACGAGAGCTGGTTGAGGTAACACACGGATCGGTAACCTTCAATGGAAAGGATTTGCTGGAGATGGCGCCAGAAATTCGCGCTCGCGAAGGTATCTTTCTGAGCTTCCAGTATCCGGTAGAGATACCCGGGGTGAGCATGGTAAACTTTATGAAGGCAGCCGTAAACGAGCATCGCAAGTATAGGGGATTGGAACCCCTCTCGGCTTCCGATTTTCTGAAAATGATGCGTGAGCGCAAGGAACTGGTCGAAATTGATTCGGCCCTCACCAACCGTTCGGTGAACGAGGGTTTTTCCGGTGGCGAAAAGAAGAAAAACGAAATCTTCCAGATGGCCATGCTTGAACCAAAGTTGGCCATTCTCGACGAAACCGACTCGGGACTCGATATCGACGCACTTCGCGTGGTGGCTAACGGGGTCAACAAGCTCAAACGCCCCGATAATGCAGTTATTGTAATTACCCACTACCAGCGTTTGCTCGATTACATTGTTCCCGATTATGTGCATATCCTCTACAATGGCCGCATTGTTAAAAGCGCTGGGAAAGAACTTGCCCTTGAACTTGAAGAAAAGGGATACGATTGGATTAAAAATGGCGACAACGCCTAAATCACTTTGGTGGTAAAACTGCAACCATATGTCCGATAAAACGATAGCAACACCCATACGTGAGGAGCTGATTAACCTGTATCAGAACAATCTCGATTTAATAACCCGAGGAAGTGCCGATATACTTAATCAGCACAGGCAAGAGGCTTTAAAGCACTTCAACCTGCTTGGAATTCCATCGCAAAAAAACGAAAAGTATAAATACAGTAAGATTGAACCGCTTTTCAACTACGAATACGAAAAGCACTTTGCACCTAAACGCATTGCGTTTAATGTAGATGATATTTTTCGATGCGATATCCCCGAACTCGATACCCATTTGGCATTAGTGCTCAATGGATTTTATCTGCCCAAAGGCGAAAAGCTAACCACCTTGCCCAATGGTGTTATATATGGAAGTTTAGCCGAAGCGGCAGTTAGGTTACCCGACTTGGTTAAAGGTCGATATAACTCACTTGCCGAAAACCATACCGATGGACTTGTGGCTATGAACACCGCATTTGCTCAGGATGGCGTTTTTATCTATGTACCCCGTAATGTAGTTGAGGGTAAGCCCATTCAGATTATCAACCTGCTCATGTCCGATACCAACCAGATGGTTCAGTACCGTAACCTGATTGTGGTTGATGAGGGAGCTCAGGCCAATGTCCTTGTTTGTGACCATACCCTGTCGCCTAAGCGATTCCTATCGAATGTGGTAACCGAAATTTTTGTGGGCAATAATGCCCAACTCGAATTTGTCAAAATGCAGAATGAGCACAACGATTCGGCTCAGCTAACCCATACCTATGTCCACCAGCAAACCGATTCACGTTTGGTTACCAACGTTTTGTCGCTTCACGGTGGTTTTATCCGCAACAACCTTGCTGTTACCCTTGCCGGTGAGGGCGCCGATGCTCAGCTCTACGGCCTATACCTTACCGACCGTACTCAGCATACCGATAACTTTACCTTTATTGACCATGCAGTACCAAACTGCACCAGCAATGAGCTCTACAAGGGAATACTCGATGATCAGGCTACCGGGGCCTTTAACGGTAAAATCATGGTTAGGCGCGATGCCCAAAAAACTCAGGCCTACCAGTCGAACAACAATCTGTTGCTCACAGCCGATGCCCGTATGAGCACCAAACCCCAGCTTGAGATTTATGCCGATGATGTAAAATGCTCGCACGGTGCCACCGTTGGACAGCTCGATAATGAAGCCCTTTTCTACATGCGAGCCCGCGGTATAGGCGAACGCGAAGCCAAGCTGCTGCTCATGTTCGGATTTGCCCACGATGTAGTTAAACGAATATCGATCGACACGCTTAGGGAGCGAATCGACGATATGGTAAACAAACGCCTCCGTGGTGAGCTTTCGCGCTGTCACAACTGCCCTATGCATTACTGTTAGGGAGGGACTGAAGGGGTTGAAAAGGGGAAGGTTCGTTGATAGTTGATCGTTGTTCGAAATAACGCCTTAATATATGGACTATAAGGAACTTGATGTGTGGAAGTCTTCAATTGAATTGGCAAAATTAGTTTACCATTTCACTGGGCAATTGCCATCAAATGAGGAATTTGGGCTATCCTATCAATTGAGACGCGCAGTCGTCTCAATTCCTTCAAATATTGCTGAAGGTATTGGGCGAAACACTTCAAAAGAAACAATCCAGTTCCTTTTTATTGCCGGAGGTTCTATTTTTGAACTGGAAACGCAACTTATTTTGTGCAAAGAGATTTTTTAAGGTTGATACTAATAAATATGATGCTCTTTATCAAAAGTTACAAAACTGCAAAATGTTAATAAACGGCTTTATTAATTACTATCAAAAAAAGTAAAGTGATGTTTAATACGAACAACGAACAACGAAAAACGAACAACCTACTAAGCCGTCGCTCTGACTTCCCAATCCTATCGCGCGAGGTTTATGGGCGGCCGTTGGTTTACTTTGATAATGGGGCTACAACGCAGAAGCCCACCTGTGTGCTGCAAACCATTGAACGTTTCTACAAGGAGATTAACGCCAATATTCACCGGGGAGTCCATAAACTCAGCGATGAATCGACCCGCGAGTATGAGAACGCCCGCGAGGTGGTTCGTAGGTTTTTGAATGCCCGCAAAACCTCTGAAATCATTTTCACCTCAGGTACAACCGCCTCTATCAACCTTGTGGCTTTTTCATTTGGCGAGGTTTTTGTCCACCAGGGCGATGAGGTGCTGGTTACCGAAATGGAGCATCACTCCAACATTGTGCCCTGGCAGCTGCTCTGCGAGCGTAAAGGCGCTACCCTAAAGGTGCTTCCGTTCAACGACAATGGCGAGCTTATGCTCGAAAAGCTACCCGAATTACTTTCACCCAAAACCCGTATAGTTGCCGTAACACATGTATCGAATACTCTGGGAACGGTAAACCCTATTGCCGAGATTGTGCGCATAGCGCACAGCCAAAACGTTCCCGTGCTGGTTGATGGTGCTCAGGGAGTAAAGCATGGTAAAATTGATGTTCAACAGCTCGATGCTGATTTTTATGCCTTCTCGGGGCATAAAATTTACGGCCCAACCGGAATAGGTGTGCTTTATGGCAAGGAGGAATGGCTCGACCGAATGGTTCCCTGGCAGGGTGGTGGCGATATGATAGCTACCGTATCGTTCAAGAAAACCACTTTTAACGAGTTACCGTTTAAGTTCGAGGCCGGAACGGCAAACTACATCGGCGCAGCCGGTTTAGCCACCGCACTTGATTACTATACGAGCATTGGCCCCGAACTTGCCACAGCTTATGAGGACGAGCTGCTTAAATATGCAACCCAAAAGCTCAAGGATATTGACGGGCTTACCATTTACGGTAATGCCCAGGAAAAGGCTGCCATTATATCGTTCCTGCTCAACGGAATCCATCCGTACGATACCGGAATGATACTCGACAAAATGGGCATAGCCGTCCGTACGGGCAACCACTGTACCCAGCCAGTAATTGACCACTACGGTATTGATGGCACCGTGCGTGCCTCGCTGGCATTCTACAACACCTTTGACGAAATTGACCGCCTTGTGGAAGCCCTCCATAGGGTTAAGGAGATGTTTGGGTAGGATGCACACTTGTTGGTGTGAGTCAGTTTTAGAAATGTAGGTTTGAAAAAAAGTCCACACCTAATCTTTTGAGGATTTATATTAATTAAGCGAAAGATATTTTCTAAAACTGTAAACGCCCAGAATGAAATTCCCTGCAGGTGCGGTGGGCTTCATTTGAATGTAAGCACGACACCCCGCATGAAGCCAAAGGTTGGTTAGCATTTAACCATTTTTCTATTCTATTAGTCCGTTAACATTTATTGTCTTACTTTATGCTTTGGTTTGGTTGCTCTTTTGCAAAACTTGGCTTTTACTTTGGACTTTTGCGGTATTGCAAATGTGTCGCTAAGAAACGGTAGTTATTGTATGTTATATCTTGCAAAGTATGCATCAATCTCTGGTCTCAGCTCTAAGCCAACTCTTTCAAAAATGTTGAGCAGGTCAGTATATGCACCTTGTCCACCAAGAAAGTCCCAAAATTCTGCTGCAACTTTTAATTCATTGTCTAAGTCAAGCATACCACGCATTGTCCAACGATTATAGGGTTGGGGTTCGTAAGGATTGTAAGGGATAGCTATAATGGTTTGAACATTGGCATTTGGGTTCTCTGCTAATGTAGTAGCTACCCATTCCAAAAGTGTTCGTTTAAATTCCTTAAAACCGCCTGCATTGGGTTTTGCCGTTTTCAGGTCAATTAGATAAATTGTTCCATCTTGGTTTATTAATTTAATATCAACTTTGGTTGGTTTTATGGTTCTCATTCCTCCTTCTTGACAAACAGCTCTTATGGCAGCAATTTCTTCTTCCTTATTAGGTTGTCTTGAAGCTACACTTAACTCGTCCATTATATTTTGGATGACCCTTTGCGCTTCTGACGAAATTCGATTACCTGCTATTTGTTGAGATTCTGCAATTGTAAAAGTTGATAAAGCCAATTCTTTGGCAACAGGTTCAAAAATGCTTGTTCCAAAGTTGGTATTTAAGGAATGAATAAAGGAAAACAACGCCATTCTATCTCTCCCAAGTAACCGGGTATGGAAAGGCATGGCTGCCGGCTCGGGATTATAGTTTTGAAATTTGTGTCTTAAACTGTTTCGTAAAACGTTTTCAACTTGTTGTATTTGTTGTGGAGTTAGGGACATTTATTTTTTCTTTAAATGAAAAATTATTTCAGCATAAGCTCCTTTATCTTTTTCCGTGCGGTTTAGTACCGGACGTTTATATTGATTGACAATCTGCATTCCTGCTTTTTCGGCAATGGTAGGATACATATTGTATTTGTCGTTAGCAACAAGAAAAATATCGTAATCTTCTACTAAAAATCTTTTTGAATTAATGAGTACTGCACTGATTCCTTCTATATAACTTTCTCTTGCCTCTTTACCCTGTCCCTTGTAAAGCGGTCCGATTTCCAGCTCATCTTTACGCTTAAAACCAAATAAATCGTAAGCATAAGCGTGTTGTTCATGATAATCAATCAAACCAACATAAGGAGGAGAGGTAAATATACCCTTGATTTTTTGCTTTTCAACAAGGTTTGCAAAATCAGGTTTAACTTTTCTAAGTTCTTCAATTAAATCAATATTTCTGCTATCACCTGTTAAACATACATGAAAGGTGTCTTTTCTAAGTTTATCAAATTGAACTAATCTCTTAACTGTATCTTTAGAATAAGTCTCCCACCATTTAAGAATTGAAAACAAGGGCTTACAAATTTTTCCATGTTTACTGCAATAATAGGTAGCTGTAATAGGTTCGATAAGTGTAGCCAAATCTGCATGAGTCGTTGCCCGGCAACTCCTGATGGTTCGACTTAGAATAATACTCACGATTTTTTTCGTATCAAGGTTTTTAATTTTTTTGATTTCATCAAAAACAAACTGAATTTCATCTCTTATGTGCTGAGTGTACCATTTATCAAGGAACGAGTCTTCTTTGTCTTGACGTAGTTTAATATCGTATTCTTTTACAAGTTTATTGAAGATGGGTAGAAATTCTTTTGCCTTTTCTTCACCATAAGTCTTTTCTTCAATTTCCTTGCGTCTAACTTTGTATTTGTATTCAGGAACTGGAAAATGCTTATTGTTGAAAACATTCAACTCTTTTAAAAGTCGGTCTTCAAACTCAAGCGTTTTATGGTCAGCTAAAAACGATCTTAATGCTTTCGTTATTCTGTTAATTTCAGTTTGTACATCTACGAGATTATATTTTGTAACCTTACAATTACCAATCATTGAATTAAATGAAGAAACATCATTTCCAACTGCATGAATTCCTAATTCACAGGCTTGAACCATTGTTGTTCCGCTTCCTGAAAATGGATCGTAAACAATATCGCCTGGTTTGAAATAAACTTCCTTCTTGAAATTGTCAGTATGGTTGTCCAGAAAATATTCAACCAACTGAGGAATAAATTTTCCTTTGTAAGGATGAAGTCTGTGAACATGTTTAGTGGTTTCAGCCTCTTTGTATTGTTCAAAAGATAATGCCCAGTTTAAATCCTCTCCAAGGTGCTCTTTCCATTCTTCTTGTCTTGATTTTTTTTGATTCTTGTAATATTGAATGAGTTCATCTTTGAGTACTAATGTTGAACCATTTTCGCCAATTTTTTTTATTCTACCATATTGGATAAGGTAGGAAATATTAGAAGGTGTTACATTCTTTCCTAAAAAATCTGTTGCCCACCGACTTGCTTCTATGATGGATAGTAATTCTGACATTTTACTTGTTTTTTGTTACTCTGTGTTTTAATGTTTTTTCAGCAACTTTGAGCGCTTGAATTCCCAAATATTCGTCTTGTATTTCGTAAAGAATTATCTCACTCAAATATTGAATAAGCAAAGATTCCTTGTCGAGATCAAGTATTTCAGCCAACTTAGTGATTTGTTCTCTTGTGGCTTTTCTTTCCCCACGTTCAATTTTACTGAGTATGGCTATGTCAATTTCGAGTTGAGCAGAAACATGTCGCAATAGCAACCCTTTTTTCTCTCTTTTCTCTCTGATTATTTCTCCGATTGTTTTCAATTTAAAAATATTTACTTGACAACATTTGTCAAATATAGAAAGTGTTTTTGATTTGGTTGCTATATACTTTGAAGTTTTTTTCAACATTATGCTAAATGGCTAATAAGTCAGCTGGTGAGTGGGCTTGGGTGCGTTTGAACAAAATTATATGTGCTGCAAATCGTGTCAGTTTATGAGTTGGCATGAAGCTCTTTTTTTGCGAAGGGCCGGCATTTTGTTTGTTGTGTTATTGTTCGTTTCTTATCGGTTGTTTCGTCTTTTAGGGTTGCAGCTAATAACGCTATAAAGTTATGCTCTATTATTTTACGAATCTATAAAATAAGTTACAAATCATCAAAAGGACTTTTTAATTTCGTTTACCACTTTTCGTGCTAAGCAATTATCTTTGTAAGGTCATTGAAAAAAAGCACCCGTAATGCCCTTTGCCCAGAAAATTGAGGATGCCATTGATAGGTTCTACACAGCCATTACGGTGGGGGTTAACCACCATAAGGTTGGGATATTGAGTACCATTGTGGTGCATCTGCTCTTGGTCATTGTCTTTTTAGTTCTAAAGATTGAAACCCGCAAGGAGTATTACGGCTCAACCATCGAGATGGAGTTTGAGGAGCCCAAGGAGGAGGAAATAGTTCAGCAAAAGCTTGAGCCTACGCTTCCGCCCGATGCGCTAAAACCGGAGTACGAAGCTGAGGCCATCCGTAACTTTGCTGTTGATGCCTCCAAAACCGATTTGAATGCAGGGCTAAGCGACGAAAAGAATATAGATGCCGATGAGCTCTACCGCGAGGCCAATCAGGTGTACGAGCGCATGCAGCAGAATAGGCAACTTTACGAGCAAGCCCAAAAGGATATTGAGGCCAACATCCCAAACACCCCTGAAAAGAGCGTCCCCAAATCGAAAGAGGGTCAATATAAAGGGCCCACCGTGGTGTCGTACTACCTTTTAGGGCGAAAGGCATTGCATTTGCCTGTACCATCGTACAAATGCGAACTTGGCGGACAGGTTGTGGTTAATATTGAGGTGAAGCCCGATGGACGGGTTGCCGATGCCAGCATCGATAGGGCTAACTCAGTAACCGACGAATGTATTAATCAGGCGGCCATTCAGGCGGCCATGGCCAGTATCTTTACTGCTATTTCAGGGACTGCCCGGCAACGGGGTAGTATCACCTACCTTTTTGTTCCCCAGTAGAGCTAAAAGGCAGCCATGAGCAGGTTGATATCGCGCGAAGGGATATCGTAAAGCTTGCCCAGATACTCGTTCGTGAGAATACCGTTAAACAGGTAAACACCATGGCGTAGGCCGCTATCCTCCTTTAGCTGCGAAAGCAAGCCACCGCTCTGGGCTATTTGCTGCAGTAAGGGAACAAAAACGTTGCTCATGGCAATTGAGGCGGTTCGAGCTACACGGGCAGTAATGTTGGGTACGCAGTAGTGTATTACTCCATGCTTAACATACGAGGGGTTGTTATGGTCACGTATCTCCGAGGTTTCAAAGCATCCCCCGCGATCGATACCCAGGTCAATAATCACTGCGCCCCGCTTCATTAACCTGACCTGGTCCTCCGATACCAGGTAATTCAAGTTGATTTCCTCGGGGGCTAACGTACCAATAACAACATCGGCGGTTTTTAGAACCTTATCGAGCACCTGCTTGTGATAGATTGATGTAAATAACCGCTGTCCCAAAATATTCTGGATATCCATCAATTTTTTAATGGAATTGTCGAATATTTTCACAGTGGCCCCAAGACCCAGGGCTGCCCGAGCGGCATACTCGCCTGCGGTGCCGGCACCCAGAATGACCACCTCGGTGGGCGAAATGCCTGTTAACCCGCCCAGCATCACCCCTTTACCCTTGTTCACATTGCTAAGGTATTCGGCTGCTACAAGAACCGAAGTGCTACCGGCAATGGAGCTCATGGCCCGAACAAACGGAAATTCTCCGTCGGAATCCGATATGCTTTCAAAAGCAATTGCGGTTACTTTCTTCTGAATAAGGCTTTTTAGGTATTCGCCGGTATGATTGTTAAGGTGAAGTGACGATAGTATGGACTGGCTCTCACGAAGGTAATCGTACTCCTTTGGTGTAAGTGGTGAAACCTTAAGTATGATATCGCTTTGGTAAACCTCGGTTGGTGTAGCGGCTATGCGTGCACCCTTTTCGCTGTACTCCATATCGGAATAGTTGGCCTGTCGGCCGGCATCCTTCTCAATGATGATTTGGTGCCCGCTTTGAACCAGTATTTCTACCGCTTCGGGGGTTAAGGGGATTCGGCTCTCGGTGGGGTCAACTTCCTTAGGAATACCGATTATCAGCTGCTTGTACTTCCTCTTATATTCAATTCGTTCTTCCTGAACGAGTAAGCCCTTTGCATGGGGAAACTCTGAAAATTTAGGACTATTCATGCCTTTAATTTTTTAGAAATGCAAGTTAATAAGAATCAGCTTATACTCATTAAGTACAAGATGTTAGATTTATACGAAAACTAAGGGTTTAAGGTTATAGCTAAGCCGATATTTGAAGAGTTCGGCTGCCATCGGCATTTACGTTAATGTGAATGTTGGCAACGCCATCAACGGGTAGTATTTGTTCAATTAACTCAGGCCATTCAATAAGGCATAAGGCTTGGGGATTATAGAAGTATTCCTCGTAACCAAAATCGTAAACCTCATCAATACGTTTAATTCGATAGAAATCGAAATGGTAAATGGGTGTGCCATTGGCACCAGTGTATTCGTTAACCAAAGCAAATGTGGGGCTTGTAACAGTATCGGTAACGCCCAGTACCTTACAAATAGCTCTGATGAGGGTTGTTTTGCCAGCACCCATTGTGCCGTAAAAGCATATAATGTTCTTTCCCTTTATTGCACTGAGGGTTTGTTGCGCAATATCTTCAATATCCTCTAATTTTTTGAGTTCAATGGTTATCATACTACCTTTTTTGGGAAATTAGAGTTACAAGCGGAACAATCATTTCCTCCAACGAGATACCACCATGCTGAAAAGTATCGCGGTAGTACGAAGCGTAGTAGTTAAAGTTATTTGGGTAGGCTAAAAAGTCGTTTGCCAGGGCAAAAATGAAGGAGGAACTAATGTTGGGTTTAGGTAGATGAGCTTCCTCGGGTTTTCGAACCTCAAACACTTCCTTGGGGTTATAGCTTAAGCTCCGACCCAACTTATAACGCAGGTTGGTTGATGTGGCTCTGTCGCCAACCACTTTAACAGGATTTTTAACGCGTATTGCGCCATGGTCGGTTGTTAGCACAACCTGAACGCCAAGGCCTGCAGCCTGGTCGAGGAATTCTTTAAGGTCGGAATGTAAGAACCATGAACGGGTAAGCGACAGGTAAGCCGATTCGTCGGCTGCCAGGCCGCGCATCATTTCGGAATCGGTGCGTGAATGCGACATTACATCCACAAAGTTGTAAACCAGTACGGCAAGGTTGTTGCCTAAAAACTCCTTGATATTAATTCCGCCGGAAATACCCTTCAGGGTATCGGTTTTGATGTAGGAAAAGTTGGTGTTTAAGCCTATCCGTTGCAGCTGAGCGCTTAGCAGTTGCTTTTCAAAAAGATTTTTACCCTCGTCTTCTTCGTCAAAAACCCACAGGTCGGGGTAAGTTTTATAGATTTCAAGGGGCATTAAGCCTGAGAAAAGGGCATTACGCGCATACTGCGTAGCTGTGGGAAGTATGCTGAAATAGGATTCATCGGCATAAACCTGCCAATTTTCAGCTATAATGGGCTGTATGATTTTCCATTGGTCGTAGCGGAAGTTATCAATTACTAAAAGAAGCACTTTGTTGCCTGAGCTGATTAACGGGAAAACCTTGTTTTTTAAAACAGAAGGGGAAAGCAGTGGCCTACTCCCTTCAGTTTGGAACCATTTAAGGTAGTTTGCCTTGATGAATTTGCCAAAAACCTGATTAGCCTCATCGAACTGCATTTCGAGCATCTGCTTTAGGTTTGTATCGGGATTGTCGGCTAACTTCACCTGCCATGCCGCTAGCTTACGGTAAATTTCTGTCCAATCCACATGGCTTTTAGCCGTGGATATCAAATCGGAAATCAACCTAAACTCATTGCGGTAATCGGCAAGCTGCTTTTCCGATACAAGCTCCTTGCCATGGACAAACTTTTTTACAGCCAGCAGAACCTGCTTAGGGTTAACAGGTTTTATGAGGTAGTCGGATATTTGTGCACCCACCGCCATGTCCATGATATTTTCTTCCTCGCTCTTGGTTACCATAACCACCGGTAGGGTCGGTTTTATGGCTTTTATCTTTGGTAATGTCTCAAGACCTCCTATCCCTGGCATGTTTTCGTCCAGGAACACCAAATCGATAGGGTTTTGGCTCACCAGTTCAATGGCATCGTGCCCGTTGCTGGCAGTAAGAACGCGGTAACCCTTTTGCTCCAGAAAAATGATATGCGGGCGGAGCAAGTCAATCTCATCGTCTACCCAAAGAATGGAGGGTTGCATTGTTCTACTCAGTTTTATAGTTTGCCTTAAAAAAGTTCAGATAATCGGGTATCGACTTATCGCCCAGAAAGCGGGCAAAGTTATCGATACTTATAACGAACATCTGATAATCAGTAGGCTTAAGGCCTGCAAGGGCTTTTGGTTCCTTGCTTATCATTTTGTAATACTTGATGGCCGTTTGCTTATCCTTAAAACCTGTGCAGGTAATCATCTCAATGTAATCGTTGAAAGGTTGATTGGTAACATTGAGGTCGGCCTCAATGAATTCATCAACATTGAATGAGATGATATTGAATTTGGTTTGATTGATATTTGAGCGCTTGGGCACCAAAAGAACAAACATATGCTCGCCTTCGGCAGATGAATAAATTGACGATTGCATTTCGGTTTGCTGGGCTACTGGTGCTATATCCAAATCGGTTTGTCCCGAGACCAGCTGGAGTTCGCGTTGCTCAACCTGCTTTAGCATAACTTCGGCCAACTGTCCCTCGTCGGTTTTGGGGAAGGTAGTGGCAAGGTTCGAAAGAGAACCTTTGAAAACCTTTAGCTCTGCAGTTTTTGCTTGGCAAAGCGCTTCAAGCAGTAAGAATTTTGGTTCAAGTGGTGTGTTTTTAACCTTTGTCATGCCGCTCCGCAAAACGCTAAGGGCATCGGTATGTTGGCCTTTAGCGTAAAACTCGTAAGCCTTTTGGTAAATTTCTTCACCCTCGTTCTGCTGCCTGCTCAGCTGCTCAAAGTAGACTGGGTTGGAGAGGAGAATGGCATAGGGACTTTTAGGGTAGTTTGTAATTAGGGTATTACGGAACTGGGCTGCATCATCATGGCGGTTATGCTGCGAGGCCATTCGGTATAGCCTGTAGTAAGCATTTGCTGCAATTTCTTGGTCGGCAAAACGTTCGGCAAGTTTTAGGTAAGCGGCTTTAGCCTCATTGTAATCGGATAGGTTAACCTCGTATATCTCGGCAACTCGGAGCATGGCGTTTTTAACCTTTTCAATTGAAAGCTGCTTGAGCGAATCGCTAAAAGGTAGATTCACCAGGTAATACTCAGGTGTTTTAGGTGATAGCTGTTTTTGGGGTTCTTGCCCGGTTATTGCGCCAGTACCAGCCACGGTAACCTCATCGCTTGAGAGTACACGTTTATTCTTTCGCCGCCAGTTATCCTCAAGTTTTCGCTTACCCCACTTCATTTGAAACTCCGATTGGCCATAGCTGAGCGATGCCTGGTTGTAAAAATACCACTTGCCTCCTTCCTGGGTGTTTTCGGTTCGGAATCGCTGCGATTGCTGGTATAAAAGCGACTGGTTGCGCTCCTCCTGCTCCATAGCCTTTGCGCGCTGTTCCTCAACCTCAATGTTGGCAATAATGGCTTTGATAAGCGCATCACGCTCTTCCTTGGGCATGGCTGCTACCCTTAAAAGGCTATCCTCGGTTTTAATGGTATTTATGCTTTCTACTAGCGCGTTAAGGTATTTGGCCTTTTGCTCGATTCGTTGAAATTCAGGGTAAGTATTGTCAAGGGAATTGTATGAACTATCGTAGTAGGCCTGAGCAAGGGTGTAATCGTTTTTTGAGAAATAGTAATCGGCCAACACCAAGTACGACATCCCTTTTTGGTTGCTATTGTTCTTGCTGTATTTTGCCGATAGGGTGTAGTACTCAATAGCCTTGTCGATATTTCCATCCTTGCGCTCAAGGTTGCCGAGGGTAAAATAAAGCTGGTCGAGATAATCGCTATTTTTGGCATCCTTCGACAGCTTAATAAGCTCGCGCTTCAGTTCATCGCCTTGTTTTTGGCTTAGCGCAATCATTTGGATACGTGCGCTAAAAGCCATATCGTAGGCGGTGTTCATTTTTAAAACCTTTTGGTAAGCAACCAGAGCCTCGCCGGTTTTGCCAAGTTGCTGCAGGGTTTGAGCAAGAATGTAGGTGTATCTGATTTTATCGCTCTTTTTTGGGGCAAGCTCAATGGCCCTCCTTAGGTAAGGAAGCATTGGTTCGGGTTGCTGTTGTTTTTGGTAGTAGTAAGCCCAGGTTGATGAGAGTAGATGATTAAAATTTCTATTACGGGGGCGTTTACGATTGCCCTCAACCGATTTTAGCCTATCCTGTGCATCAACATAATCGCCCTCAAGAATGGCAACTCTGGCGAGCCAAACCTGAGCCTCGTACCAGATGGGTAATCCGGGAAACTGCCTTATTACAAACTCAAACGATGAACGAGCCTTGGCTAAATCCTGCTTCCAGGTGTGTGCCATACCTACCAGCAACCACGATTCTCGCGCCCACCTAACATACTCGTTAAGGCTCATAAACTCCTTTTCCTTGGGGCTTAATGTATTTTTTTTGCGAGTAGGTTTAACGGTTATGGAATGGCGAGCCAGCAACATGGTGCACTTATTAAGCGTACGCTCCATATCGCCTGAAACAATTCCGGGAACTTGGCTTTCGCCTATGAGTAATACCGGCAGGTTAAGGGTGTAATTAAAGTTGATGCTCCTCTCGGCACGCTGAATTCCGTTTTTGTAGCTATCGTAGGCGTTATAGTAGTAGTTGTAGTATGATGTTAGGTTATGGTAGTTTCGGCTCACAAAAGTATTCTTTTGCGATGAGCACGACCATATTCCCAAAAGCAAAACAATGCTTAACAGTAACAATCGGGAGTGTGAGAGTTTTATCAACTTGCGACAATTTTGCATTACAAAAACGGATATTAGCCCCAAAAAGTATTTAGGGGCACAATATTACAAATTATTGTGGATTTTGGGCTTCCCTTTTTTTCGTAATTCAATTGAATAAACGCTACTCAACCTCAATCACCAGGTACTTTGAAACTGACCAAAATTTTTGCGTATCGGTAATTTTAAGTTCCTTAACCATGCCTTTCTCGTCGGTAACAAGTGTATAGGTGTCCTTAGGGTGAGTGGTAACAACATTTACCTTTTTAGCCGTAAGGGGAATGCTTACCGTTTTTGAAATATCGATACGAACAAAGTAGTCCTGATTAAACTCGGCTTTCATTTTGCTCGATTTTCCTATGCCCAAAAAACCTCCGGTTTTATCGATTACCCTATTATCAATAAGTTCACGTCGTGTGCCAATGGCATACCAGGCAGTGTTTAGCTGCTCGGTTTGGCTCTGAATTTTAACATTCATCTCAACTTTTTCTTCCATAAGGGTATCGATGCGGGCATTTAATTGGGTTACGGTGAAGTTTAGCTGAGCTAGGTTTTCCTTGAGCTGCTCAATTTCATGTTCCTTTTCCTCGAGCTGCTGGGTTACATTGGCAATCATCCGTTCAAATTCAGCCACTTTAAGGTTTGCCTCTTTAAGTTTTTTCCTGAGCGAAACAATGGTTTGGCGGTTTTTGTCCATCAACATGTTGATGGTTTGAATATCCTCGTCAATTTGCTGGCGCACATCGGGTTTAAGTTCGCTGCCTGCTATGGCACTCTTGCTAATGGTTTGTTCCTTTTGTTTGATAATGCTCAGGTTCTCCTCAATTTCACCCATAAAGGCAAAAAATTGATTTATGGTGGAATCCTTCATCCTTGCCTCGTTACGTAGGGCTTCATTTTCCTTTACGAGCAGTTCAATCTTTTTCTTGCTACTACTTTCGCACGATACCAGCAATGTGGCTACTGTAAATGCAACGACAATGCTAATTAAACCTTGTGCTTTCATATCCGTAACATAATTGGTTTTAAGTGTGCAATTTACGGAAATCTTTGGTTGGTTGAGCAGGGGGCAGAAAATATATAGTGAAGGGTTAAAAGTATGTTAACGGGGTTAGTGAGCGGTTAAACGGTAGAAGACAGAATTTGACGAAGTTAAAGGAAGTTAAAGGAATATAAAACGTTAACCGTAAACCTTAAAACTTGGGTCGTTAGACGCTAGAAGCCAAAATATGAATGAGTTAAAAGAAGTTAGAGGAATGGCTGGAATGAATTAGAACAGATAGGGGGGGCTTGTATTAACTATCAACCATCAACTAGGAAAAAGAGGTTGCGAATTGTTAAAAGTGAGCCTCAGAGGGCATTGAGGATAGTGGCTTCTGATTTCTGGGTCATGATACCTATAAGCAAAATCTAAAAATCATTACTTTTGCAAACGTGACACGAATGAACTTCAAAAATATCAATTCGCGATGTTGCCCTTAAGATAGGCTATTGTATCGTTTTTTTGTTTCGTTATTTCTTAAATCAATCATTTTATTATGAACCAAATTGTTATTTACAATACACTTACCCGCAAGAAAGAAGTTTTTGAGCCGCTTAATCCACCCCATGTAGGTCTTTATGTTTGCGGACCAACCGTTTACGGTGACCCACACCTTGGACATGCCCGTCCGGCAATTACTTTCGATTTACTGTTTCGGTACCTGAAGCACTTGGGGTATAAGGTTCGTTATGTTAGAAATATTACCGATGTTGGTCATCTGGAGAACGATGCCGATGAAGGCGAGGATAAAATAGCCAAGAAAGCTCGACTCGAGGAGCTGGAGCCCATGGAGGTGGTTCAGTACTATACCGATAGGTATCACAGTGCCATGAAGCTGCTGAACGTGCTGCCGCCTAGCATTGAGCCCAGGGCATCGGGACATATCATTGAGCAAATAGAGCTGGTTAAGAAGATAATTAACAATGGCTTTGCTTACGAACGGAATGGTTCCATTTACTTTGATGTGGTTAAATATAATAAGAAGCATACCTACGGCATTCTTTCCGGACGTAATATTGACGATTTAATGGCCAATACCCGTCAGCTCGATGGGCAAGATGAAAAACAGAACCCATTCGATTTTGCACTATGGAAGAAGGCATCTCCGCAACATATTATGCGTTGGCCTTCCCCTTGGAGCGAGGGCTTTCCCGGATGGCACTTGGAATGCTCGGCCATGAGCACCAAGTACCTTGGTGAACCATTCGATATTCACGGGGGTGGAATGGATTTGCTTTTTCCCCACCATGAATGCGAAATTGCCCAAAGTGTTGCTGCCAACGGCAAGCAAGCTGTACGATACTGGATGCATAACAACATGATTACCATTAACGGACAGAAGATGGGCAAGTCGTTAGGGAATTTCATCACACTTGAGGAGCTTTTCACGGGTTCGCATAGGTTACTGGAGCAAGCCTATAGCCCAATGACCATAAGATTTTTCATACTTCAGGCACAGTACCGTTCAACTCTCGACTTTTCCAACGAAGCCCTTCAGGCTGCCGATAAGGGCCTTGCCCGCCTTATGGCGGCTAACCGTCAGCTCGACCGCATTAGGCCATCGGCTACATCAAGCGTAAAGGTTGATTTGCTAAAGGAAAAGGTTTACGAAGCCCTAAACGACGACCTTAACAGCCCTGTTGCCATTGCAGTCCTATTCGACTGGGTTCGACAGATTAACCTGCTTGCCGAAGGCAAGGAAACCATCAGCGAGGCCGACTTACATGAGCTAAAATCGTTCTTTAGAACGGTTATTTTTGATATCCTTGGTCTTATTGATGAGCACACCTCGGGCTCAAAGCATGCTGAGCTAACGGCAAAGCTGGTTGAGATGCTGCTGAATATACGCTTAGAGGCAAAACAGCGCAAGGACTTTAACACATCCGATAGGATACGCGATGAACTGGCAAAGCTTGGGGTAATTGTTCGCGACCGCAAGGATGGGTTTGACTGGGAGTTGGAATAGGCTCATTTTTCTTGTCTAAAAATAATGAAAAATCGTGGGAGGTTCCTGGAAACAAAGTTTTTTAGTCTTTGAAAGATTGTACTTTAGGCTAAATGATGCTTTGAAACTAGAATCTCTTACTGATATAGAAAAAGCAGGGATTCTACATTGGTATGAAATTACTTTTGAACTCGGTTGGAAAACACTTAAGGATTACCTTCAGGAAATGGGTATTGAGGTAAGATTCCCACGCGATACCATAAAGGAAGCATTTAAGAACGATCTTATTCAGGATGGTGACCTTTGGAACGAAATGCTGGAAAAACGTAACCTAATGTCGCATACCTACGATGAATTTACTGCAAATCAATCGTTCCAGTTGGTGCGCGATGAATTTATTCATGGCATTGAGCAGCTCTACACTAAATTAAAGGAACTTAGGTAATGGAAACATTTGGTATATCCGAGAAGAGTTATTTACTGATAATTGATGTTTTAAAAAGTTACCCTGAGGTAGAAGCTGCAATTATTTTTGGGAGTAGAGCTAAAGGGAATTATAAAAACGGGAGCGACATTGACCTTGCTTTGATTGGTGAGAGCTTAATAGTAAAGTAATCCTTGACATAGCGGGTATCCTAAACGAGGGAATTTCTATCCCCTACCATGTTGATGTGGTTAACTACCATTCAATCTCTACCCCAGAACTAAAAGAGAACATAGATAGGGTTGGTAAGGAATTTTACCGAAAAGGGTGTTGAGCAAAGCAACACCCTTTTTTGATATTTCTTTTTAAAACTCTCGAAATCCAATAATGTGCCTTACATCACGAATGGTTTTTGAGGCGCTTTCGCGGGCTTTTTCAGCACCCATCCGGGCAACCTTCCGCAGGTAATCGTTGTCGGCAAGTATGGCTTCAATCCTTTCGCGGATTGGGGTAGTAAAGGTAATGATATCCTCGGCCAGTTGCTTTTTCATATCGCCATAGCGAATTTCGCAGGCGTTGTATTTATCCTCGAAATACTGAAGGGTATCGGGACTCGATACGGCTTTCATTATGGTGAACAGGTTCTGAATGGCTTCGGGTTTGGGTTGGTAAGGCTGGGTTGGGCCCGAATCGGTAACGGCTTTCATTACCTTTTTTCGGATAGTTTCGGGGTCGTCGGAAAGGTAAATGGCATTACCTTCGGATTTCCCCATTTTGCCTGATCCATCGAGGCCTGGAATTTTCACCAAATCTTCGCCAAAGTTGAATGCAACCGGTTCAGGGAAGTAATCAACCTTGTACATCCTGTTAAAACGGTTTGCAAAGGTTCGTGTCATTTCCAGGTGCTGCTCCTGGTCTTTGCCCACAGGCACCTTGGTTGCCTTATGAATGAGTATATCCGCAGCCATTAGGGTAGGGTAGGTAAGCAAACCAGCGTTTACGTTATCGGGTTGTTTACGAACCTTTTCCTTAAACGATGTGCATCGTTCAAGTTCGCCCTTGTAGGCGTTCATGTTAAGCAAGAGATATAGTTCCGGAATTTGAGGTATATCGCTTTGTATGTATAGTGTAGCTATTTCGGGGTCGAGGCCGCAGGCCAAATATTCAGCAAGTACCTGTTTTACTGAACCGTGTAAATCTTCGGGGGTGGGGTGGGTGGTTAGCGAATGGTAATCGGCTATGAAAAAGAAACATTTGTTCTCGTGCTGCATGCGAACAAAGTTGCGCAATGCACCAAAATAGTTACCAAGGTGAAGTTTGCCGGTTGAACGAATTCCACTTAATACAATATCCATCTTCCTAAATTTTTGGCAAAAATAACATTTTTTAGGGTTTAATCAGCTTGGGTTTTCGTTTCAGGAAATCATTAAGCTTAACGGGCGAGTTCGATTGAGCCCATCGGTAGGTTAGCTCATATTGCTCCTTAAGATTGTTAAAGTTGAACATGGGGAAACTATAATTGTAATCGGGTACAAATACCCAGGTTTTACGCGCCAGTTCGGGGTAACGCTTATTCAGATGTTCGAGCCTGCGCCAAAAACCCATCGAGGTAAGCACATCGGGCGATAAGCCATTATTCCCTTTGGTTTTTAATTCGTAACCGAATGGTTTAAGCTCATCGGCAAGGGTCATATCAGCATCGCGCTTACGCGAAATTATTATTACCCGCTCAACGGGTTGTTGCCGGTACTTCTCAAAATCTATCAAAGCCTGAAAGGGAACACGGTCGTCGCCAATACCTCCATCGTAATAGGGAATATCGGGAATGGTTTTAATGCCGTTTATACGTGCAGGTGGAAAAACAAGAGGGTAGGCCGTTGAGGCCATTAAAACATCAATAAGGTTAAGTGTTGAATCGCTCTCACGGTTAATTTTTCGGTTGCAGAACCTGTAAGTCCCTTCGCTAAGGGGCGAAGGTCGCAGATTTACCACCGAAATGGCGGTTGGTATGGGCAAATCGGCTAAGGTTCGATACCCCAATTTGTTGACCACTATTTCCTGAAGCAGCTGGCGCAGGGGGTCATTACTAACCGGTAAGCCTTTTTTGTCAACCTTGAAAATATTATCATTTTTGATATCGGCAAATATCTCGCGGTAATCTTTCCAGGTTAACTTTTTTGTAAGGATAGCATTTAGCATTACTGCATTCAGAGCACCAGAGCTTGCCCCTGAAATGAAAACAACATTGTTTAGCTCACCCCGCTCGTAAAGGCTCTGGAGCAGGGCTGCTTCCTGTGCAATTTTTGCTGCTGCACCTGTGATAATAATGGCTGTTCCCTCAGCGGCTTTTGTCTTTTCGGGAAACTCCCTGCTGCTAGGCCTCTTAGCCAGTGAGATGGCAACTACAGCCACCGAAAAAAATAATACCCCAAGGCCAATTTGTTTACGAGTCATGGTTCCATTTCATATAAACGATTGCCAAGTTACGCGAGTTTTGTGTAAACTTCTGTTTATTAAGGTTAAATAGAACAAAAACCCATTGCGAAAATTAAACTTTTAACATATTGAACTTGAATTGATATTCAATTTTTAGTTAGATTTGCTTGAAACCAACTTCTGTTGCCATGAAGCATATTATTGTGCCTGTCGATTTTTCAAAGGAATCGTTAAACGGTTTAAGATTGGCAATAATCTTTGCCAATAGATTCGATAGCGTGGTTCAAATGGTGCATGTTCAAAAATACCCAACCGATTTAACCCCCGGGCAGTTTGAGGAGGAGTATAAAAAGATAGAGAAGAAATTTGAGGCCTTGGTCGAGGAGTATTCTACCAAAATGGCCAACAGCGCCAATCTCACCTATATCATCAAAAAGGGTAAGATTTACCGCGAGGTGGTTAACCAGGCACATGCCTTTGAGGAGTCCGCCATAATATGCTCAACCCATGGGGCTTCGGGATTCGAAGAGTTTTTTATAGGGAGCAATGCTTTTCGCATTATTTCGGCTACTCAATGCCCCGTAATAACCATTCGGCATGGGGCAATGCCAAGGGATATCCAAAAAATCATCTTACCCATTGATGTTACCGCCGATACCCGTCAAAAAGTTCCCATTACCACTGAAATTGCTAAGGTTTTTAATGCTGAGGTGCACGTAATTGCTGTGGCTACCATGCAAACCGATGAGATTGACCTGAAGCTCAATGCCTACACCAAGCAGGTTTGCACTTACCTGAAAGAGCATGAGGTGCGTTTCCAAAAGGCAAGTCTGCGAGGCGATAGTATCACCGATATCACCATTGAGTATGCCTTGGATGTTAACGCCGACCTGATAAGCATTATGACAGAGCAAAACATTGCCCTTAGCGATTTTGTTCTGGGAAGCCAAGCCCAACAGATGCTTAGCAAAAGCCCAATACCGGTGCTTAGTGTTACGCCTAAGGAAATCTTCATCATGGGCAGCTTCAAAACCTACGGAAGTGGCTACTAATACATTACCTTGAAATTTTTATGAGGAATACTTTACCGCTCGGGGTTACAACCGAGTCGGTAGGGGTTATATGGTAACCTACCAGCTTGCCCCAATCAATGGATTTCGATTTTAACATCGTTGCCCTTGAGGCGACTTTAGGGTATGATATACAGTTAGTGTAAACCTGGTAACCCTTTGCTAATAGGCTATCGGTAATAGCCACAATGTTTTGTGATTGAATAGTATCTTCCTTAACTATTAAAGGTTTTTGAAGTTGATAGTATTCGAGCCGGTTGATAACCTTAGAGGCATCGGTTAGGATATAGGCTTTCTTTTCTGTGGGGTATTTTTCAATTGATTTTAAAACCAAATCGGAACTATCGGCAGGGAAAAACCTTTGAGGTAAAATCCCAAACGATATATTCCATACAGTTACCGAAATAGCCAACCATATAGCAGTGCTACGATTTGATACCATACCCGATACCACTACAGTTGCCAAAAAAGGAACCATTGCCATAAACTCGGCATTTCCACCCGCAAAAAATGCAAACCCAACCTGCAAGAGTAATGCCCATAGGTGAATCGTTTGAAACCTTTCTATCCTAAACGGTTTTTTATGCCTAAACAGTTTTAATAAAAATACAATCGTTGCTAAACCTGATACTACAAGAGGAACCCACCATACCCACGATTGTGTTAGAATAAAAAGGATATACCCATGTATTTGGATAAAAGCTCTAAAAAGGTTAATAATTCCAATCCAGAGAATATTTAAATTCAGTTCAATTGAAGCATTCCCGGTGCAGTAGTCATGAAATACGAAGTGGAAAAAGGAGTTAATATTAATGGTGGTACCCTCCGATTCCATGGCAAGAATATAAGCTATTGGAACCATTACTGCTGGAACAAGGAATAGCAGTGGTTTATAGTTTTTACGATTTAATGCCGATATTGATGCGACAGCAAGAGCAAGCCACCAAAAAAACATTACCTGATGGTAAAGGCAGGCCAAAGCTGCCAGGAGCCCTGACCAAATCATGGACGATGATTTTGGGATGTATTCGGTTTTTAGGTAAAAGTAGCTTGCACCAACCGATAGCATAATCGGAATGATATAGGTTTCATTATCTATTGCGAACCTAAGAAACCCCCAGCTTAAACCGGCTACGATTGTAAAGGCCGTGGTTTGTAACGCATCAACCCCTATAAGTCGGAGTAATCTGAAAAATATAAAAGCTGTAATTGAAGCACATAGGGCATTCAACAATTTAAGCAGATAAATAGTTTCGGCATTTGGGAGTAAAGTATGGATTAGCTGTACCCAGTAAAACCCTGTGATGCTGTAAAGTAAGTGATGCGGTCGAAGTAAGGAGTTCCCATTTACAATATCGGCAGCGTATCCCCAGCCGTCCGTAGTACTTGTACCTGAAATCCCAAGTAGGTAAGCTGTGAGCAACAGCAAACCAGTAAGTACTGCACCCCATTTCTCAAAAATCTTTTCAATCATGCAAACGAAATCGACCAAGGTTAATGAAATCCGATAAAAGTTACTATTTTTGTCTGGTTAAAACCAAATGTAAAAGTATTGTTTTTGAGTAACATATCATACAGGCATGAGAAATAGTGAAAGGACAAAAGTAAAGTTACTGCTCGATAGCGGAGTTATTGGCACCGAGGTTGCCGCAATGGGATGGGTTAGAACCAAACGCGGAAATAAGAACGTAGCCTTTGTTGCGTTAAACGATGGCTCAACCATTCATAATATACAGGTGGTATTTGATATGACTCGTTTTACCGAGGAGCAGCTCAAGGGGGTTACCACTGGTGCATGTATTGCCGTAAGGGGATTGCTGGTTGAGTCGCCAGGGTCGGGTCAGCGCGTCGAGATTCAGGCTAACTACCTTGAAGTTTTGGGCGAAGCCGATGCCACTACTTACCCGCTCCAGAAAAAAGGGCATAGCATGGAGTTCTTGCGTGAGATTGCTCACCTTCGCCCCCGAACCAATACCTTTGGAGCGGTTCTTCGCATCAGGCATGCCATGGCCTACGCCATCCATAAGTACTTTAACGATAAAGGCTTCTTTTACATTCATTCACCCATTATTACAGGCTCCGATGCCGAAGGGGCTGGTGCTATGTTCCGGGTAACCACGCTTGATTTGGAAAATCTTCCACGCACCGAAGAAGGGAAAATTGACTGGAGTGAGGATTTCTTTGGTAAGGAGGCTAAGCTAACCGTTTCGGGTCAGCTGGAAGCGGAGCTGGGCACATTGGCCCTTTCGGAGGTTTACACCTTTGGGCCTACCTTCCGTGCCGAGAATTCAAATACACCCCGCCACCTGGCTGAGTTCTGGATGATTGAGCCCGAAATGGCATTCTACGACATTCAGGATAACATGGATTTGGCCGAGGATTTCCTTAAATATCTTATTAAATATGCCCTTGAGCATTGTGCCGACGATTTGGAGTTTCTCAACAAGATGTACGATAATGAGCTTATCGACCGGCTTAAGTTTGTCATTGATAACCCATTCGAAAGATTAACCTACACAAAAGCTATTGAAATACTTGAGGCTGCAAATCAAAAGTGGGAATTCCCTGTGTTCTGGGGTGCCGACTTGCAGTCGGAGCATGAACGTTACCTGGTGGAGAAACACTTTAAGAAACCCGTTATACTTACCGATTATCCTAAGGAAATCAAGGCATTTTACATGAAGCAGAACGACGATGGCAAAACCGTTCGTGCCATGGATGTGCTTTTCCCAAAAATTGGTGAGATAATTGGCGGTTCGCAGCGCGAGGAGGTTTACGATAAACTGCTTAACCGTATCCACGAATTGCATATCCCGGAAAAAGATGTTTGGTGGTACCTGGAAACCCGCAAGTTTGGTTCTGCGCCCCACAGTGGTTTTGGCTTAGGCTTTGAACGCTTACTGCTTTTCGTAACCGGTATGACCAACATTCGTGATGTGATACCATTCCCCCGTACACCCAAGAACTGCGAATTCTAAAAGGCTATGCTCAAGCAGCGATTACAGCAAAAACTTCTTCAGAAGTTATCGCCACAGCAAATCCAAATGATTAAGCTGTTGGAGATTCCTACCATGTTGCTTGAGCAGCGTATTAAAAAGGAGCTGGAGGAGAATCCTATTCTTGAGGAGGTAGATCAATCGGAACCTCAAGCAGAACCCGAACTCGTCCTACCTGACGACAACAAGGAAGGTAACGATGATGAGTTCTCGCTTGAGGATTACATGAACGATGACGATATCCCCTCGTACAAGCTTTACTCCAATAACACATCGTACGATGATAAGCGGGAGGAGATTCCTTTTTCCACCGGTATCTCGTTCCACGAACATCTTGAGAACCAGCTCGGCATGGCCGACCTCACCGAGCGTGAAAAACAACTTGGACTTTACCTCATTGGGAATATTGATGAGGACGGATATATTCGCCGGAAACTATCTGCTATAGCCGACGATATAGCATTCTCGTTAGGAATCGAAACCGATGAGGATGAACTGGAACGAATACTTTATTTGATTCAGGAGTTCGACCCCCCAGGAGTTGGTGCCCGCGACCTACAGGAGTGCTTGCTTATTCAAATCAAGGCAAAAGAGCAGCAAAACGAAATTACTCAAACTGCTTATAAAATTCTTAAATATCACTTCGACGAGTTCATCAAGAAGCATTACGATAAGATAGCCTCAAAGCTCAACCTGTCCGACGAAAAGCTTAAGCTGGCTATAGATGAAATTTTAAAGTTAAATCCTAAGCCCGGTGGGAGTTTTACCGACCCTTACGACCAGTCGGCCCAACATATCATACCCGATTTTATTCTCGATTACGAGGATGGAGAGTTTAGGTTAAGCCTCAATTCCCACAATGTCCCTGAACTGCGCATCAGCAAGGAATACGCCGATATGCTTGAGTCGTATGCCTATAACAAGGAGTTCAGTTCCAGTCAGGAGCGCGAGGCAATTGCCTTTGTGAAGCAAAAGATTGAGTCGGCCAAGTGGTTTATCGATGCGCTGAAACAGCGCCAGAATACCTTATTAACAACCATGCAGGCCATACTTGATTACCAAAAGGAATACTTTCGCGATGGCGATGAGAGCAAGCTCAAACCCATGATTCTGAAAGATATTGCTGAGGCGACCGGCCTCGATATTTCAACCATTTCGCGCGTTGCAAATAGCAAATACATCCAAACCCATTTCGGGATATTTCCGCTAAAGCACTTCTTTAGCGAGGGCATGCAAACCGATTCGGGCGAAGAGGTTTCGACACGCGAAATTAAGAAAATACTGACCGACTGTGTCGATAACGAGGATAAACGCAATCCCCTTACCGATGAGGAACTTATGGAGATACTCAAAGGCAAGGGCTATCCGATTGCTCGTAGAACTGTTGCAAAATACCGCGAACAGTTAGGGATACCCGTTGCCCGCTTAAGAAAAGAACTTAATTAAATACCTAACCCCAAATGCTTAAAAAGATATCGCTTTTGCTTTCAGTAATTCTTCACCCTATACTTGCAACTACCTACATTTTCATTGTTATCTTTTCGTCTAATTCATTTGTTGCCTTTCTACCCATAAAGTATAAGTTGATGCTCACGGTATTTGTGACCATCAATACAGTTATTTTACCTTTGCTTTTGCTCGTATTGCTTCGTAGGCTTAACATAGTTCACGATTATAAGTTAAGAAGTAACAGGGAAAGGATTTTCCCTTTAGCCATTTCAATACTACCTTTCCTATTTACAATTTTTCTTTTCACAAGGTTACAGGTACCTATTGTGTTGGTCAAAATACTACAGGCTGGTATATACATTTTAATGGTTTCAGCTGTCATTTCGTATTTCTGGAAGATAAGCCTTCACCTAACTGGAATGGGAGGCATCACGGGTTTCCTTTTAGCCTCGGCATTGCAGGGAAATCAATCGGCAGTTCCAATATTTACCGTGAGCATAGTTCTTTCAGGCTTCTTGGCATCGGCGCGTCTTATCAAAGGCGAACATAATCCGGCACAGGTTTACGCCGGATTTCTTGTTGGATTTACCCTTGTCTTCCTTTTATTTATTAAATAGTTTGATTCCCCACTCAAACTTGAAACCCTTTATCGCCGATGGGTTTAACCCAAATTCGTCAATTGATTTTTTCAATTGACGAATCGACTAACAAAATCTAATCATTCCGAACGTTCGGAATGTAAGATTTTGATAAGTCAGGTTTACCCCGATAGGTCAATAGAAACAAGTTGTTTAAATGTTTTTTGTGTTTCTATTGACTAATCTCGGCTTAAACTTTCTTGTTGTGCTCTCTCAACAAAAAGATACATCCAAACAACTAATTACTCATTTTGTTATCTTTGTATTCTTAGAATTTAAACGTTAAACGCGTGGCAACAAAGAAAAAGATTAAAATATTCAAGAACCTGTGGAATAAGTACAGGTTGAGCATCTATAATGAGGAAACCTACGAAGAGGTTTGGCAGCTTCGTCTTTCGCGGATGAATGTAATAGTTTTTTTTGGTGGTTTTTCCATAGTGCTTGTAGCATTAGTGAGTATTCTTATTGCGTTTACCCCCCTCAGGGAGTTCATCCCGGGTTACCCCGATAGCCAAACCCGCAAGGGATACGTGAAAAATGCCCTAAAAGTTGATTCACTCGAAAGAGTAGTTGCCCAATGGCAGCGATATTATGAGGATATCAATATTCTCCTTAATGGCGGTGAACCATTAACCGTTCGTGAAACCACTACCGATAGTGTAAAACGAACATCAAGGGTAGAACTCTCTCGTTCGGAAGAAGATTCTTTACTCCGCCTACAAATTGAGTCGGACGAAATGTTTAACCTTTCAGTGGGAACAAACACCAATAGTAAGAGCAATATCCCATTTTTTATTCCGCCGGTCAAGGGAATAGTTACCAACAAGTATAACCCATCGAAGAACCATTACGGTATCGATTTGGTAGCCGGCCCTAACGAGGGTGTCCTTGCCATTGCAAAGGGAACAGTGATTTTATCAACCTGGTCTTTGGAAACCGGATATACTATTACCATTCAACACGAGGAAGGATTCCTTTCGGTTTACAAGCATAATAGTAAACTTTTGAAAAGGCAGGGTGAATTTGTAAATGCAGGCGATGTTATAGCAATTGTTGGTAATTCTGGTGAACTTACTACCGGGCCACACCTTCATTTTGAGCTGTGGCATCATGGTGCAAGCGTTGACCCCGCTAAGTTTATCAAATTTTAGTTTTCCGGTATGAAAAGGATAGCAATACTGGGCTCTACCGGATCCATAGGCACACAGGCTCTTGATGTTATTAGGGAACATCCCGATATTTTTAGCGTTGAGCTACTGGCAGCTCAGAATAGCTGGGAACTCTTAGTGCGACAAGCTGTTGAATTTCAGCCAAATGTGGTTATTATTGCTAATCAAAACCATTATTCCAAAGTAAAGGAGGCGCTATCAAGTCACCCCATTAAGGTTTTTACCGGAAAACAGTCCATTATCGAGTCGGTTGTATCGTCTGAAATCGATATGGTGCTTGCAGCAATGGTTGGTTTTGCTGGGCTTGAGCCCACACTTCGTGCAATTGAAGCAGGTAAGACCATTGCTTTGGCAAATAAGGAAACGCTTGTAGTTGCCGGCGAGTTAGTAACAAAAAGGGCAATTGAAAACAGAGTCCCAATAATTCCTGTCGATTCGGAGCACTCTGCCATTTTTCAATGCCTGGTGGGTGAGCACAGCCCTGTAGAAAAAATTATACTTACCGCATCGGGTGGGCCATTTAGAAACCATTCCATGGAACAACTCATGCATGTTACCAAAGCCGATGCACTGAATCACCCTAACTGGTGCATGGGGCAAAAAATCACTATCGACTCAGCAAGCTTGATGAACAAAGGCCTTGAGGTTATTGAAGCCAAGTGGCTTTTTGGCCTAAACCCGGAGCAAATCGAAGTGGTTATTCATCCGCAATCCATTATCCACTCAATGGTACAGTTTATCGATGGATCAATTAAAGCCCAAATGGGATTACCCGATATGAAATTACCCATTCAATTCGCCTTTACATTTCCCGAAAGGGTTACATCGAGTTTCCCTCGTATGGATTTTAGTAAAAGTCACACACTGACCTTTGAAAAACCCGATACTGCTAGGTTCCCCAGTCTTGCCTTAGCCTTAGAATCGCTTAAGGCCGGGGGTAATATGCCTTGCGTGCTAAACGCAGCCAACGAGGTGGCTGTTGAAGCATTCCTCAGAGAGCAGATTAGTTTTATGGCAATCCCAAAGGTTGTTGAGGGTGCCATGCGAGCCATGCCCTTTATTGGACACCCTTCCTTTGCCGATTACATTCAAACCGATTCCGAAACACGAGTTAAATCAGTAGAACTTATAAATCAAAATAGCATAAAATGGAGATACTCATAAAAGCCGGCCAATTCTTTTTAAGCCTTTCAATCCTGGTAATTCTTCATGAACTAGGACATTTCCTTTTTGCCAAGCTCTTTAAAGCCAGAGTCGAAAAGTTTTACCTTTTCTTCAACCCCTGGTTCTCGCTTTTTAGGTTCAAGCGCGGTGAAACCGAATACGGTATAGGATGGTTACCCCTTGGTGGCTACGTCAAGATATCGGGAATGATTGATGAGTCCATGGATAAGGAGCAGCTAAAACAACCTCCACAACCCTATGAGTTCCGTTCAAAACCCGCCTGGCAACGCTTACTTATCATGATTGGCGGCGTACTTGTCAATGTTGTTCTCGCATTGTTTATCTATAGCGCGGTGCTTTATACCTGGGGCGAGGATTACCTCCCCACCAAAAATCTTAAATATGGAGTTACCTGCGATTCCTTAGCCTTAGAGTTAGGTTTCAGGAATGGAGACAAAATTCTTTACGTGGGCGGTAAGGAGATTGAAAACTTTCAACAGATTGCCCACGATATTCTACTAAACGAAAATCGTGAGGTTACAGTCTTACGCAATTCCGATACAGTAAAGGTTAACATACCTGAAGACTATCTGGCCAAACTTGTAAAAAGCCCCATAATATTTTTCCCGCGAATACCATTTATAATTGATGATATTAAAGCGGGAGAACCAGCCGAAAGGGCTGGATTTGCAAAAGGCGATAGGTTACTTGCATTAAATGGCCAACCAGCACTGTTTTTTGATGAGTTCAAATCGGAAATGCTGAAAAGTAAAGGGAAAACCGTAAAAGTTACGGTTGACCGCAATGGGAATACCGTTGACCTGACTGTTGATGTTCCTGAAACCGGTATAATAGGGGTTTATCCTGTTGCCGATTTAGCCAAGTTCTTTGAACTTCGCCATAAGGAGTATTCCTTGCTAAAGTCGATTCCCGCAGGAGTTAAAAAGGGGTTTGCAACCATATCGAGTTATTTAAAGCAGCTTAAACTGATTTTTTCACCAAAAACAAAGGCCTACGAGTCGGTTGGTGGTTTCATAACAATTGGTAAAATTTTCCCTTCAACCTGGGATTGGCAGGCATTCTGGAGTTTAACTGCTTTCCTATCCATTATCCTTGCCATTATGAATATTCTTCCAATCCCAGCACTCGACGGTGGTCACGTAATGTTTTTGCTTTACGAGATCATCACAGGTCGAAAGCCCGGCGACAAGTTCCTTGAATATGCTCAGCTGGTCGGTATGGCCATTCTTTTAGCATTGCTTTTATATGCCAACATTAACGATATTGTTAAACTTTTTAGGTAAAACTTGCTCAATATGCTAATACTATTCGTTGGTGGTGGGGAGTTGCTTGTAATTGCCATTGTAATCCTTGTGATTTTTGGTGCAAGCAAAATACCCTTATTCATGCGTAACCTTGGGAAAGGTGTGGGTGAATTCAAAAAAGGATTAAAAGAGGCCGAAACCGAAGAGGAAAAAAAGGAGTAGTTTATGCTTGGTGGGTTAAGAGGGTTTCTTTTATCACTTTTTTCATTACTTGTTGTTAACGGTTTCTCAAACCCCTTAAAGGTTAAAGGGACTCGGGATTATATTCTCTTTACTATTGATGCCATTGATAACCTCCCGGTATTCGCTCCATCAGCTCAACCCGATACGGTTAAGCAAAAGCCCGACCTTTACTATGAGTGCCAGCTGGCCGAAATTGGCCGAAACTCGCCCATCGATTTCGATTACAACCCCTATGTAAAGCGTTATATCGATATTTTCACCATAGAGCGTCGCGATCAGGTTTCTAAAATGATTGGCTTGGCCGATTATTACTTTCCCCTTTTCGATGAGGTGTTCAGCAAGTACCATTTACCCTTGGAGTTAAAGTACCTTGCTGTAGTAGAATCGGCTTTGAATCCTTTGGCGGTTTCGCCATCGGGAGCGGTAGGGCTTTGGCAGTTTAAGATCAATACCTCAAAGATGTTCGACCTTCAGGTCAATAACTTTGTTGACGAGCGAATGGATCCCTTAAAGTCGACCGAGGCAGCTGCTCAGTACCTACAATACCTTTTTCAAACCTTTAACGATTGGAATTTGGCCTTGGCAGCGTATAACGTTGGTCCAGGTCCGATTAGGAATGCCATTGAACGAGCCAACGGTGAAAAAAATTTCTGGAAGCTTTACCCTTTATTACCCGAGTCGGCCCAAAACTATTTACCTGCTTTTATAGCTGCCGCTTACGTGATGAGAAATTACCGCGAGCATGGTATTATGCCCACTCCCGTTTCCATACCTTTAAGTAAAACCGATACGGTATGGGTGAATAAACCCCTCGATCTCAATCTTACGGCTAAAGCCATTGATTTGGATATAAGCGTTTTACGTTTTCTTAATCCAACCTACCGTTACGACTACATTCCTGAAAGCCCAAACCCTCAGGTACTCCGTTTGCCCACCGATAAAACTGGTTTATTTATCCGAAAGTCAAAGGAACTTTACCTGAACACTACCAAACCCAGGGCATTACCTGTTTTTTCAGCTGATAGCTCATTAACCCGAACGATTTATACGGTTAAGAATGGCGATAGCCTGCACAAGCTTGCTATACAATTTGGCTGTACGCTCAATGATATTTACAAGTGGAATCCAGGATTGGATAGTACCATTGCGGTGGGGCAAAACATTATTGTTTGGGTTAACCCCAAAAAGTTCTGATTAGGGTTAGCGCATTGCAATAAAAATCATTATTAAGCGTTAAAGTTGAAACCTAATATTTAAAGGCATGAAAAATAAGTTTATAGTTCTACTGGCTGCAGTGGTTGTAGTAAGCCCTTCGTGCAAAAAGGGAAGCAAAGGTGAACGTACGTTGTTGCCCAATGTAACAGGGAATGCCCATGAACTGGTTGTTGTCCTGCCCAAGGCACTCCATAACGATTCTATCGGCCATTGCTACAGCAATATTTTAACCGAGGATGTCCCATTCCTGCCCCAAAGAGAGCCGCGTTTCGATATGATAATGATACCCCCCGAGGCTTTTACCGATATTTTTAAGTCGCATCGCAATATAATTTTCAACGATGTAGTTAAAGGCGCAAAGGAGCCAAAGATGTCGTTGAAAAGAGATGTTTGGGCTGCGCCTCAAACCATTTTGTACATTTCAGGTCCTAGCTACCAGTCTATTCAGGACTTGCTTGTAAAGGAACGCAATAATATTGTAAACATTTTTGAGCAGGCTGAACGCGACAGGGTTATACAAAATGCAATTACCTACGAGGAAAAGCCCATAAGGGAAACGCTTGAAAACAAGTATGGTGTATCAATGTATTTTCCCAAGGGTTACCGGTTGAACTTCGATCACGACACTATTGCATGGATATCGTATGAAACACCTCTTACCAGCCAAGGCGTTATCCTTTACACATTCCCTTACACCGAAAAAAACACCTTTACGGTGGATTACCTTTTAAAGAAACGCAACGAGTTTGTAAAAACCATTGGTGGCCCAACAAAGGGCTCCTACATGACTACCAGCAGCTTTATTGTTCCACAACTCACTGATATGATGTACAAGAACCGTTATTACGGAGTTATGCGTGGTTTATGGGATGTTTATAAACATCCCATGGGTGGGCCTTTCATAAGCCATATTACCGTAGATGAACAACGCCAAAGGGTTATAGTTGCTGAGGCTTATGTTTATGCTCCATCTAAGGAGAAACGCAATTATCTTCGACAGGTAGAAGCATTACTCTATACGATGGAGATCGTCAAAAAGTAAAAAACACCTTATTTGAAAGTACACTGATGATTTTGATTTGAAAGGGGTGCTTTTTAGCACCCCTTTGCTGTGTGAAGGATTTTTATTGAATAGCCTTATCAACCAGTTCGTCAACAAAAGCTTTGATCGTTCTTGAGTCGGTTGCGCCGTAAAAATCGTAAAAGTATTCTATCAAGTACTTCTTGATATCGTCCTTGCCCATTTTTTGCTTTACTAGTATAGGAATAATGGTCATAAACTCATTGGTAACTGTTTCCTTGTCAATAAATGCAAGATTAAACTTGGTAATTTCCTCGCTGGTTTTGGTGTTCTTCTCGTACAAGTAAACGGCTACCGATGGAATTTCATTTTGAGTTATTACTCCGGCGTTCGTATTTACCAGCTTATCGCGCTCAATGAAAAGGGTTGAGTTTTCATAACCTAACTTTTTTGATACCGGATTATTATTAACCCTATAGTAAAATACGATGAATTTGTTCTCGTCAATGGCGTATGCTTGCGGATTAACGGGAATATCAACCTTATCGCCTAGTACTGTAAACTTATCGTTACCAAAGTATGAGCGGAGATCGCTGACAGCGGTCTCGTCGGGGCGATAGCGTTCCGACATTAAGCTTCGCCTTTTGGTGGGAACAGCAATATCCTTAACCAGGGCCGATAGCTGAATGGTTTCAGGAGCAGGTGGCTCATGCAGTTTAATCATGTATCGTCCCATGTTTTGCCCTATGGAAATCACATATGAGTCGAACGAGTCGAATGTAACCCTATCGGAGGGCTGGAGAACATCACCGGCTTTGAGCTCAGTACCTGTTTTGTTATTGGTTACCTTGCCATTTATGCGGGTAACAATGAACGATTCCTGTGCCTGCATATTTAGGGATATGGCAAGCATCAGTATTCCTAAAAGTTGAACTACTGGTTTCATGGCTTACTTTTTTTAGTTTTTATTTTCAAATAATATACCAAAGTTACATTTTTCATCCTATTAGTTAATAGCTTTTGGCGATAACAAGAGTATTATTTTTAGGTTAAACCTTTCCTTTTGCTATTATCGGGTCTTTCCCTTTTTTTGGGGATTGACAAGGTCGTAGGAATGATCAATCCATTCCAGTATTAATTTATCGGGTATTGAACCATCTATGTTAACTGTGTTCCAGTGGCGTTTATTCATATGGTAGCCAGGTTGCACTGCCAAAAATTTCTCGCGCAACTCTATGGCTAGTTCAGGGTCGCATTTCAGGTTAAGTTGAGTATCACCGCTAAGGTTCACCATGGCAAAAATTTTCCCGTTCACCTTAAAAACCAGTGTGTCGTCGTCGAATGGAAAACTCTCGGTAACGTTTGGCTTTGCAATGCAATACTCTCGTATTAGTTCAATATTCATCTGTTAGCTGTTGATTTGTATTCGGATATGTTTAACCCAAATCCGTCAATTGAAAAAACCAATTGACGAATCGACTAACAAAATCTATTCATTCCGAAAGTTCGGATTGAAAGATTTTGATAAGTCGGGGTTACCTCCGATAAGTCAATAGAAACAAGGTATTTAAATATTTTTTATGTTTCTATTGACTAATCTCGGTTTAATAAGTTCAACTGCAATTACAAACATCTAAAATATAAACTTCAAAAAACAGCTTATAGTGTTGGGTAAAACGCATCCTCAATGTGCTCAATTTCAGGGGGTAAACCCTGGCTGATGACAACTGAAACGATATCGAACCGAACATCGCAGTTAAGGTTGTACCGTTGAACATACTCATCGGCCGCTTCCACTATTAATTTTTGTTTCTTCCGCCTTACCGATTCCTTTGGTTCTTCCCAATAAATGCTGCTTCGGGTTTTAACCTCAACTACCACAAGGGTATCGTCTTGCTTAGCTACCAAATCGAGTTCCTTGTGGCCGTAGTGCCAATTCCTGTGTAAAATCTTATAACCCTTTGCAGCCAAGTAGTTAGCTGCAATTTCTTCGCCCATACTACCTAAATCCTTGTTGCCCCCAATTTTTTCTACCATTCTATGAAACAATTTTAAACAAATATCGATATAAAAATTTGTTGATTAGTTCATTTTTCCTTGCGGATTATTTGCTACATAGTATTCTTTGTGCTATTAACCACAAACGCTTATTCAAAGGTAGGCGGTTTTGAGGGGAAAATCAATATTATTCGCGAGGGTGCATACGACACCATTCTGGTAGAGGTTTACATTAAGGGCGAGTATGTCCGCGTAAACGAGTTTGATAAAGGGAATAAGCTTATTAGGTCGTACTTTGCCAATGTAGCTCAGGGGAACACGTTCTTAGTGTCGTTCAGCAGGAGGATGTACTCCAAGATCAAGGTTGAATATTCTCCCATGCAATCGAAGGTGGAAATTATTAAATCAGAGAATTATATTGATATTGACGGTAACAGGTGCTACCAGTGGAGGGTTAAAAACCCAGCGGGTCAAACCGAAACCACATACTGGGTAGCCCCCATTCAATACGATATTGTTCCAAAACTTTGCAGGGCTTTGGCCAATTCGGGGTCGGCAATCGAGGAAATGGTAAGCATACCCCATGCCGAAGGGGTTATGCCTTTAATGGTTGTTGACCGAACCCGGTTCCGTAAAGTGAGGAGCTGTATACGGGTAGTAAATGTAAAACCTATGCAAGTCTCGCAAAGCGTATTTGCTATCCCATCGGGCTTTAATGAACTTATATCAAGTTAAATTCTTGTAAAAAGCAACTTTGGCACCCTCGTCGGTTACCTTTATCTCAACAGTTCTACCAATAATTAATGGAAGGTTTGGCTCGGCGTGTCCGGCAGGGAAGCCAAAGCAAACAGGGATACGGTATTCCTTTACCGCACTGTAAATAATTTCGTAGGCGTCGGAGCCAAAAGGTTCGGTATTATCTTTAATTTCAGAAAAGTGCCCTACAATAAGTCCTGCTATGGCTTTGAGTTTACCCGAACGTTTTAGCTGCATCATCATGCGGTCAATATGGTATAGGTACTCATCAACATCCTCAATGAATAGTATGCGGCCACTATACGACATATCGCTGGTTGTACCGCTGAGTGTTGAAAGAATGGAGAGGTTTCCGCCAATTAGAACTCCAGTGGCATGACCGGGGAGGTTTAAGGGATGATGTTTGATATCGTAGTAGAGCGATTCGCCCTTTAATGCGCTAACCAGAGCCAAAGTCGATTGATTTCCCTGAACAGAATCGGGGAAATTGATGGGCATGGTGGCATGCATCGTTTCAATACCAAACCACCCGCTAATAAGGCTGTGCAGGGCTGTAATATCGCTGTAGCCTATTATCCATTTAGGATTTTGCTGTAACTTGCGGAGGTTAAGCAAATCCAGAATCCTTATTGTTCCGTATCCACCGCGTGCGCAAAGTATTGCTTTAACCAAAGGGTCATCAATCATTTCCATCAGGTCTTGAGCCCTTTCACCATCGGTACCAGCAAACTGATAGTGCTTGGAGAATAGGTGGGGCGCAGTTTTAACCAAAAATCCCTGTGACGTTAAAAAGCGTATTGCCGGCTGTAACTCCTGGCGCGATATATATCGGGCAGGGGCTACAATCCCAATTGTATCGCCTGGTTGGAGGTATGGGGGAGTTATGTTTTCCATGCACCAGCTTTGAAAATGGACTTTAAAGTTAGATTATTTTTTTGAAATTATTTTCATTTGCATGGTTTTGGTTTTCTAATTCAGCTTGGATTACTTGTCGGTTCTTTAAATAAAATCAATTAGATTTGTGGCTACAAAAAAGTTAAAATTTAGCTTGTTGCCATTTTTATAATCGTAAGTTATAATTTATAAATAAATGAAATCGTTTAAACGTTACCTTATTACATCGGCTTTGCCATATGCAAATGGGCCTGTTCATATAGGCCACCTTGCCGGCGTTTACATTCCATCCGATATTTTTACCCGCTACCTCAGGGCAAAGGGGGTTGAGGTTATCTCGGTGTGTGGCTCCGATGAGCATGGTGTTCCCATTACTATCAAGGCTCGCCAGGAGAATACAACCCCTCAGGCAGTTGTTGATAAGTACAACGCCATTATCAAGAGCTCTTTTGAGCGGTTTGGTATTGCCTTCGATATCTACTCCCGCACCACCTCAAAGGTACATTACGAAACTGCCAGTGAGTTCTTCCGAAAATTATACGATAAAGGGGTATTTATTGAGAAATCTACCGAACAATACTACGATGAGGAAGTAGGTCAATTCCTGGCCGATAGGTATATCATGGGCACATGCCCGCATTGTGGTAACGATAGAGCATACGGCGATCAGTGTGAAAAGTGCGGCACAAGTCTTAGCCCAACCGATTTAAAGGATCCACGTTCCATGCTGAGCGGGGCAAAGCCTGTAATGAAGCCTACAAAACACTGGTTTCTACCTCTCGATAAATTTCAACCGGAACTGGAGAAATGGATTTTGGAGGAACACAAGGAGTGGAAGCCAAATGTGTATGGTCAGTGCAAGAGTTGGCTCGATCAAGGGCTGCAACCCCGTGCCGTTAGCCGCGATTTGGACTGGGGTGTACCAGTTCCGGTTGAGGGTGCCACCGGCAAGGTGCTCTATGTTTGGTTCGATGCTCCCATTGGTTATATCTCGGCCACTAAGGAGCTTACACCAAACTGGGAAAAGTACTGGAAAGACCCTGAAACCCGACTAATCCATTTTATTGGAAAGGATAACATTGTTTTTCATTGCATCATTTTCCCAGCCATGCTGAAAGCTGAGGGCAGTTACATTCTGCCCGATAATGTCCCCGCCAATGAGTTCCTTAACCTTGAGGGCGATAAAATTTCAACTTCCCGCAACTGGGCTGTTTGGCTCCACGAGTATCTTGAAGAATTTCCCGGCAAGCAGGATGTATTAAGGTATGTACTTACTGCAAATATGCCCGAGACCAAGGATAACGATTTTACCTGGAAGGATTTTCAAACCCGCAACAATAGCGAGTTGGTTGCCATTCTGGGTAACTTTGTAAATCGCGCAATGGTTCTTACACAAAAGTATTTCGATTCAAAAGTGCCTGCCATTGCTGATATTGATGATTACGACCGTGAAACGCTGGCCGAGATACCCCGATTAAAACAAGCCATTGAGCAAAACCTCGATGAATTTCGTTTCCGCGAGGCCTTAAAGGAAGCCATGAACCTTGCGCGCCTTGGAAACAAATACCTTGCCGATACTGAACCCTGGAAAGTGTTCAAGTCAAACCCCCAAAAGGTGGCAACCATTTTGAATATCTCCATGCAGATTACTGCAAACCTCGGAATACTTTTAGAGCCTTTTCTTCCCTTTACTGCTGAAAAGATAAGGGTAATGGTAAATCTTAAGGGAAAAGACTGGAACCTTGCAGGTGGCGATAATATCCTGCTACCTGGACATCAGCTTAACGAGCCTTCGCTCCTGTTCGATAAAATTGAGGACGATATCATTGAGCATCAGCTTGAAAAACTCCGTAGGGCAAAAGAGGCTAACGAGAAGGCGAATGCTAAGGTTACTCCCCTGAAAGGGCCTGTTTCCTACGATGAGTTCTCAAAAATGGATATCCGCATCGCCAAGGTTCTGGAGGCGGAAAGGGTACCCAAAACACAGAAACTATTAAAACTAAAAATTGATACCGGAGTTGACATTCGTACCATTGTCTCGGGCATTGCGGAGTATTTTACGCCGGAGCAGATGATTGGCAAGCTGGTTTTGGTTTTGGCAAACCTTGAACCAAGGACAATAAGGGGGATTGAGTCGCATGGCATGATTCTAATGGCCGAAGATTTGGATGGCAAACTGCAGCTTGTTATACCTGCCGATTCGGTTTCAAGTGGGTCAACTGTAAAATAGATACCGATTTATTACATAACAAAAAAACCGCCAAAGGCGGTTTTTTTGTTTCTAGAGGCTATTTATTCCCTATTTGTAACGAAAATCTTGCGAATTTCTTCCAATTGTAATATTGGGCCTTGAACCCTTTAATCCCCAATAAAAATCATTCTTATGGTGAGTTGTTCGTAATTTATAAGAACATCATTTTAGGGGTTCAAAGTTTTATTTGAACGATTTATCGTTATGTAAAAACAATTTTTGTTAACGCTCATTAACAATTGGGTTTGATTTTATCTGCCTGAATTATTGAGTTCTTTTTTGAAAAAACTTAACCAAAACCAAACCGATATGAAAAGAAACATTTTAATGCTTGGCATTTTTATGCTTGGAACAATGGCGGCCATGGCCGACTACAATCCGGCAAACAATGGTAGTGCTTCAAAAATGAAGACCGGTAATAGAAATGCATCAACCACAACCGATGCTCCCTTCTACAATCCGGCAGGAACTGTTTGGGGAACCGATGGATTCACCCTTGAGTTTTCCACTATTCCTTTCTACTCCACAAAGAGCATCTTTGATAATGGTAATTTTGCCAGCAGCAATTTAGAGTATAAGAGTAAAACCAGCTCGTTGCTCTATCCTGCTTTTAACTTAACCTACAAAAAGGATAGGTTAGCTCTATTCATGTTTGCAGGTATTACCAATGGTGGTGGTGCTGGTAACTACAACGATGGGTTGCCATCATTTGAGCGTTTAGGGTATGTAAATGTGCTGTCAATGATTAGCGCATCAATGATACCTGGCCCCGTAACCGATTACAGTGTTAAAACAAGTTTTAAAGGTTCTGCTTATGGGGTTGGTGGATGGGTTGGTGCTGCTTACCGCGTTAACGATTGGGTTTCGGTGGGTGGCGCATTCCAGTATTCCCGCCAGATGAACCACCAGGAGGGATGGTTGGATATTACATACAATCCTGCTCCATCGGCAGTTCCAATACCCCGTACTGAAATTGATGTTGATTTTACCGGCCAAAGCTTTGGTTTTATTGGTAGTGTTGATATAAAACCCATGCAAAACCTTTTAATTGCTAATACTTTCCGCTATTTCACTGAAATGAAACTCGAAACCAAGGTAAACGACAATAAGAGCGGTGGATTATTTACCGATGGCGAAAAAGTGAAATCGACCTATGTTCCTACATACAATCTTGGTGTAGCCTATAACGCTAACGAAAAACTTACCGTTCACTATAACATGAACGTTTCGTTCTACTCCATGCTTAACCTAGATAGGGATGTTGATGGGGTTGATGTGGCCGATTACTACCACAATGGAATCGATTTTGGTGTAGCAGCTGAGTATCAGTTCTCCGATAAGTTCAACTGGGGCATTGGCTGTACTTACGCTCCCTATAAAATGAAAAGGCAATACCAGTCGGAAATGGAATTTGAGAACAATACCATTTGGCTTAACACCGGTGCAAGCCTCAAGCTAAAGGATAATCTGGGTATCGACTTAGGTTTCCAGGTAGGTTTAGCAACACAAGAGCGGAAGGTCGATTCTAACGATTGGGTTGCTCCGTTCAATCAGAAATACGAAAATGGGCCATCGTACTCTATGGGGATTGGTTTTTGGTACAAGTTTTAGGCAGGGTACTGATTGCTTTGGTAGTAGAGGTTGCCCATAAAGTAGGGCAACCTCTATTTTTATATTCAATAAAATGAACAATTTTATTTCCATCGGTCTACAATTTTGATTTAACCCAAATAATTTTATACATTTGTTAGTTAAACCCCAAACACCCTACAGCATTGGAACTGAATGCTATAGTGCAAAAAATTTTGCAAACCAACGATTATGTTAGCCTTCCGGGGCTTGGCAGTATAGTTCGGAAGTATGAACCGGCCCGTTTGGCCGACGATGGTAAAACGCTTTTACCTCCTGCTGAATACTATGTTTTTGACCCCAGCCGTTCGTTTAACGATGAGGCTCTGGAGAATTACCTTGAAACAAGTTTAGGCCTCTCGAAAACAGAGGCAGCAAATAAGGTTGAAGAATACTCTAAGTTTATACAGGAAAGACTAAAGAATAATGAGATAGTTCATTTTCCTGGTATTGGCTCGCTAAGGTCGGGGTTTGATGGGAGAATTGAATTGGTTGCCGATGATATTTTAGCAACATCAGACTTTTTACCACCTGTTGATATTACAATAGCCAATCAAAAGGCTGCAAGGGTTGAGAGTAATACCAAGGTGGAAACGCCATCGGCAGGTCAAACTGTTGAGGTTAAGCCAATACCCGAAGCAAAGGTTAAACCATCACTTACTGAGCCTTCAGTTAAATCACAAAAGAGTTCAAAGCCGGTTATTGCAGTCCTTTTGGTATTATTGATAGTTATAGTTTTAGGAGTTGCATTTGTTCTTGTACCCAAGTTAAGGTTTTGGGAAAGCGGTAAACCGGAGAACATTGCCCAAACTATTTCTGTTGCTGGTGATGAGACCAATAAGGACAATGCCAATCAACAGGCAATAAAGGAACCCAAGTCCGATTCCATCACTGTTGAAAAGCAAGTGAAATCGGATTCCGCTGAAACCTCATCAGTAATAACTGCCAAACCGCACGAAAGCCTTATTGTTCCGATTGACAAGAAAAGCGCACTTTTATATCAGGATAAGGCTGAATCAGAGAGTAAGACATACTATATAGTCATTGGTAGCTTTGCCAGTCAGGCTAATGCCCAAAAACTTATTGACGAGGTGTCGAAATTAGGTTATAAGCCATTTATCATCCCGGGAAATAATGTTTACCGGGTTGCGATATTTCAGTTTACCAATCGCGACAGGGCGCTTAGAGAGCTGGAGCGTGTACGTGGGTTGCACTTGACATCCCAAGCATGGCTTTTAACCCTTTAATTCCCTTTTTAAATTACTCCCAAAATATTACAGTGATGGCAATTATCGAGATTGAAAACATGGAGTTTTATGCTTACCATGGCTGTTTCAAGGAGGAACAGGTGGTAGGGAATCAGTTTCAGGTAAGCATTTTGATTGAAGCCGACACCCAAGCCGCTCAAAAATCCGATAATCTTAACGATACCATAAACTACCAGATTGTTTACAATCTGATTAAAAAGGAGATGCAGCAGAAATCGAAATTGCTTGAACACGTTGCAGAACGGATAGTTTCAGCGGTGCATGAAAATTTCAGCGATGCGAAAAGGGTATGGGTAAAAGTATCGAAGTTAAACCCACCCTTGGGTGGAAAGATTGAAAAGGTTAGTGTATCGCTTGAGCGCAAGTTTTGAATAGACTATAAAAATTTGCAGGATTGATTTTTTTTGTATCTTTGCAGTGCCAAAGGGTACCGTGGCCGAGAGGTTAGGCACTGGTCTGCAAAACCACGTACAGCGGTTCGAATCCGCTCGGTACCTCAAATAAAAGCCCCTTTAAGGGGCTTTTATTATTTTTTACGATTGTGTAAGCCGCACTCCTTGGTTTCGGGATTTTCCCACCACCAACGGCCGGCCCTAACATCCTCGCCGGGTTCAATGGCTCGTGTGCAAGGTTGGCAACCAATACTTGGGAAACCTTTATCGTGCAGCGTATTGTAGGGTACACCGTTAGCTTTAATGTAATCCCATACCTTTTGTTCGTCCCAGTCGATAAGGGGGTTTAGTTTAATTAAACCGTTGGCCTCGTCCCACTCAACCATTTTATTACTGGTACGGGTAGCCGATTGGTTGCGGCGTAGGCCGCAAATCCATACCTCTAAACCCTGGAATGCCCTTTTAAGAGGTTCTATCTTACGAACCCTGCAACACTCCTTACGATTTTCGATGCTTTGGTAGAAAAGGTTAATCCCTTTTTCGTTTACCATTGTCTCAACGTCGTGGGGCGAAGGGAAAAAAACTTCAATATTCTTTTTGTACCTAAGCGACGTGCGTTCAATCAGCTCGTAGGTTTCGTAAAATAATCGCCCTGTATCGAGTGTAAAGATTCTAATTTCAGGGTCAATTTTCATAACCATATCGGTTAGCACCTGATCCTCCGCTCCCATGCTTGAGCTAAGAGCTATCTTTCCCTTAAATTCTTTTAGAAACCACTGAAGCACGCTGAACGCATCGCTCCCTTCGAATTGCCTATTTATTGCTTCTGCTCGCTCTTTCATTGTTTTACCCTTAACAATTAAATTGACACGTTGATAATAATTAAGCTCAAATTAATGTAAAAAAATTGACTTTCGGATTAATATGTTTTAACTTGCTTAAATGAACTATTTAAAAAGCTATCCGATGAAGAAGATCTACACTGTAATTTTATCGTTATTCACCCTGACGGCTTGGTCGCAGGACATACCTATGCAGGTAATTGCCGCTGGTGGTGGATACTTTGAAAACACAACTGCAGGCCTATCAATAAGCTGGACACTTGGTGAGGTTGCATACACAACTTTAACTTCTACTGATTATATTTTAACACAAGGATTCCAGCAGGGAAACTTGTTTACTACTTCGGTTGAGAAACCTACTAATCCCTTAAACGATATTGCCATCTATCCTAACCCGGCAAAGGAATTTGTAAAGGTTAGGGTTGAAATTCCCAATGTTGCGGGGAAAGCTACATTTGAACTGTACGATATAACCGGACGGAAGCTGATTTCAAAGGAAATGGTAGTTGAGCAATCGGTACCGGTTGAACTGAGCCTATCGGAGATTCGCCCGGGCATCTATCTGCTTAAAGTTACTCTGGAGAGAGATAACCTTAACCGGATTGTGAAGTTTGTAAAGGAGTAACTTTTCTCCCTCTTTTTTGCCTTTTAAGTCTAATTTAATCGATTATTGCCATGAAAAAACTTGGCTTGTGTGTGTTATCTTTTTTGATAACACTAAATTTATTGTCGCAGGCTCCAAGAGCTTTTAATTACCAGGGGGTAATAAGGAATTCAAGCGGTGAGATTGTTTCCAATAAGCAAGTAACCCTTAAGTTTAGCTTAACAAATATTGATGCCAGCATTACCTACTATTCTGAGAGCTTTGTTACTGCCACTAACGGTTTGGGGATTGTTAACGCGGAAATAGGTTCAGGCGATATTATTTCAGGGAACTTTTCTGAAATCCCATGGAATACGGGTGATATATACTTAAAGGTTGAGATTATGCCTGAGGGGGCAGCGGGTTTTACCGATATGGGTATTCAAAAGTTACTGTCGGTTCCCTATGCGCTCTTCGCTTCCGATGGCATTTCCATGAAATGGTTAGGTTCATTACCATATCCACCTGCCTCTCCCTCTAAGAATGAAGCCTACTACAATTCACTTGATAAAGCTTCGTACATATGGGATGGCGATTCGTGGGAAATTTTATCACTCGATGGGTTACCCGGTATTCCGGGTGCTCAAGGGGAGCAGGGCCCAGCAGGACCACAAGGGGAAAAAGGTGACCCTGGCGACAATGGGATTTCGGTAGTTTGGCTGGGTACTTTAAATAGCGAGCCGATTGCCCCAAATTTAAACAATGCATACTACAATAGCTCTACTCAAAAGTCATATATCTGGGATGGAGATTCATGGGAGATAATTGCCCAGGATGGCAATATGGGCGCTACTGGCCCGCAAGGGCCCCAAGGCCCCCAAGGCCCTCAGGGATTACCGGGGACGAATGGCCTTTCATTAATTTGGCTTGGGACATTAGCCGATGCCCCTTCAAACCCAACTGTAAATCAAGCCTACTATAATAGCACCGATAAAAAATCATACATTTTTAACGGTGTGGGTTGGGATATTATTGCCCAAGATGGATCGGTTGGACCACAAGGTCCTCAAGGTGAGCAGGGCCCACAAGGTGATCCTGGGGTTAATGGGATTTCTGTTCAATGGATGGGAAGTTATGCGAGCGCCCCTGGAGCTCCATTGCTTAATCAAGCATACTATAATACGACCAACAAAATATCGTATATCTGGGATGGTGACTCATGGGAGATTCTTGCACAGGATGGTTTGCCTGGAACACAGGGGCCGCAAGGTCCTCAAGGTCCTCAAGGTCCTGCTGGTACGGGTCTAAATAATCGAGGAGACTGGGTTAGTGGTACTACCTATGATCCCGGCGATTATGTTTTTGCTTTAAATTCGGGTGGCACTACTAACAGTATGTGGATTTTAGAAGGTACAATATCTTACCTTTCCACTGTTCAGCCCCGTCTTGACCCCGATCATTGGGTTGAGTTTGAGGCTCCTGCTGGTCCGGCAGGACAGAATGGAATATCAATTCAATGGCTAGGGAACCTTCCGGTGCCACCGTCATCACCCGCAACCAACCAAGCTTACTACAATTCAACTGATAAAAAGGCTTACATTTGGGATGGTGACTCGTGGGAAATACTTGCTCAGGATGGAGAGCAAGGTCCTGCTGGCCCATTGGTTCCGGGAACAACAGGACAAACCTTGCGTCATGATGGCTCCTCGTGGGTTGCCAGTAGTTTATTATATAATAATGCTACCAATATAGGCATTAACACCACCACACCTACTCAGCGGTTTGATGTAAATGGGAACCTCCGTTTAAGGGGATTACTGGTTGATTATAATAACACATCAGGAAGTTCTGGGCAATACCTGAGCAGAGGCGCTAGTGGAGTAGTATGGCAAACCCCTAATTGGGTTACAGGGAGCGGTGTTTCAGGACAGATGGCCGTTTGGAATGGTACAACCACCCTAACAAATCTGCCTAATCTAACCTTTTCCCAGGGTTTAGTTGTAGTAGGCAACCCAACCGCCAATCCCGATGACCCAATTTTTGAAGTAAAAAACAGTAATGGCGAGGTGATTTTTGGTGTTTACCAGGAAGGGGTTAGAATAAATATTAAGGATGATGCAATTAAAGGGGCCAAGGGTGGCTTTGCCGTGGGCGGGCTTACAAATCAAACAAAAGCAGGTCCGGTAGAGTACCTGAGAATTACACCTGACAGTGCCAGAATTTATATTAAACAAGTAGTAAGCACCAAGGGAGCCAAGGGCGGCTTTGCGGTGGGTGGGTTAACCAACCAGACCAAAACGGTGGTTGCTCAGGATTTACTTTTTGTCAACCCCGATTCCGCCCGCATCTACCTTAATGAGAATCCTGTGAAAGGTGCAAAAGGTGGTTTTGCCGTGGGGGGCCTTACCAATCAAACTAAGGCGTCAACACCACAATTAATTCAGCTTACAAAGGATAATTACTTAATTGGTTACGAAGCCGGGAAATCCATTACTACAGGTCTTTACAACTCATTGTTGGGTTATCAAGCTGGTAGAATGAACGATGTGGGCAACTGGAATACTTTCCTGGGCTATCAGGCGGGGTTGAGTAATACCGGCAGCGACAATACCTTCATTGGTTACCAAGCCGGTATGGCTCATACCACCAAGGGAGGCAATGTGTATATTGGGAGTAAGGCTGGTTCAAATGCAACCAACGGTGAGCGTAATGTATTTATTGGGGAATCGGCAGGTTATTCCGTTACTACTGGTTTAAAAAATGTCTTTATTGGCTTTGAGTCGGGATACTCTACATCAAGCGGAAACTACAACGTTTTTTTGGGGACAACAACGGGTAGGTCAAATACCTCGGGCTCGAGTAACGTATTTATTGGAATTGGAAGTGGGTTTAACAATTCAACAGGCTCAAACAATGTGTTTCTTGGAACCAACAGCGGCTTGACAAATATTTCAGGTAGCTACAATACATTTTTAGGGTATGATGCTGGATATTCAAATACCGCTAGCTACAATCTATTTGTAGGGTACCAAGCAGGTCGAACAAATAGTTCGGGTACATATAATACTTTTATGGGTTACCAGTCGGGGTATTCAAATGTTGATGGTTCAAATAATATATTTATCGGATTAAGGGCCGGCATGTCTAACACATCTGCGGGGAACAACATATTTATTGGTAACGAAAGCGGCAGGTATAATACCACTGGTACAAACAATTCGTTTTTAGGGAACTATGCTGGGCGTGCCAATACCACCGGTAGCAGTAATGTGTTCATCGGAAATCAAAGTGGCCGAAGCAATACCACCGGAAATTCAAATATTATGGTTGGCGATTATGCTGGGTACTCCAATCAAATAGGCTTAAGCAATATTATTATGGGCAAAGCTGCCGGTTATACAGGAACAAATTTACAGTACAATGTCTTTATTGGCGATAGCACAGGCTATTCAACATCATCTGTTTATGCAACCACAAATGTATTTATCGGTTTTGCAGCAGGTCGCTTTAATAATAGTTACAACAATGTTTACATTGGCAATAAGGCTGGCTATTCTTGTATTACAGGCCAAAACAACATTGCCATTGGCGATTTGGCCGGATATAAAAATACTTCGAGCCAGAATATCTTTATTGGAACCTCTGCTGGAGAGAATAATACCGAAGGCTATTTCAATATTATGATTGGCCGCTGGACCGGGAAGAGTAATACTACAGGATATCAGCAAATTCTTATTGGTGGTGGGGCTGGCGGTTCTTTAACAACCGGTAATGAAAATGTTATTATTGGTTCAAATGCAGGGGCTATTAATTCTACAGGTACCGGTAATGTTTATCTAGGAACATCAGCAGGTTGGAGTAATACCGGTTCAAAGAATGTGTTTATTGGATACAAAATTGGATATGGTACATTCCAAAATGTATCAAATGCTCTTGTTATTGGTACGGATGTTAACCCAACTTTACCCCTAATCTATGGAGAATTCGATAATAAAAAGCTTAAGTTAAATGCTAATGTTGGGGTGAATGTCGATCCTTCCGGTTCAAAATTATACTCCTATGACGAAAGAACAAATGCAGTAGATGATCCGGCGGTACTTGGCGAGCATAAACAAAATACCACGGGCTGGGGAATTGGAGTTAAGGGCGATGGTGGTTACATGGGCGTTTACGGTGTTGCAAATGTTAGTGGAACCGGTTCGCGCTATGGCGTTTATGGATATGCTGCCAATGGAACCACTAACTATGCAGGATATTTCGCAGGGAATGTTTATGTGTCAGGCACTTTTACCAATCCGTCAGATGTTCGGCTTAAGGATAACATTACTCCACTGAAAGGTTCACTTGCCAAGTTGCTCAAAATTAATGGGGTAACATTCAGTTGGAAACCCAACCATGAGATAAACGCTGCTATTAATGCAAAGGAGCAATCGAAAGGGATTGAAAAGTTTAATTTCCCTAATGGAATGCAGATAGGATTAATAGCCCAGGAGGTAGAAAAGGTATTTCCTGAACTTGTTCAAACCGATGAAGATGGAATAAAATCAGTTGATTATATTAAGTTAGTACCTGTTCTAATTGAATCGATAAAGGATCAGCAAGAACAAATATCCAACCTTCAAGATCAAATTAACGAATTGCAAAGGCTATTAATTGAATTAACAAAACAAAACAAGTGATTTAAATTTTGAGGGTGAGCATTGGCTCACCCTGTTTTTTCTTGAGTATCCTTTCATTTTAAGTTTTGATTTCAATAAAAAGTCAGTGATTGCATTGCCATTATATTGGTTTTAAAAAAACTTAAAAATTTAACCATGAAGAAAATTAAAGGTATGCTGTTGGCCCTGATGGTTGCTATCACCGCCGCAGCGCAGCAACCCACAGGGTTCAGCTACCAGGCCGTGCTCCGCAACAGCAGCGGGCAGGTGCTGGCCAACCAGAGCGTAATGGTAAAGCTGAGCATAACCAGCCCCGATGGCTCCACCACCCACTACGCGGAGAGCCACAGCGCGAGCACCAACCAGTTTGGTTTAATAAATCTTGTGGTAGGCGGGGGAACTGTTCTCTCAGGCAGTTTAGCGGCCATCCCCTGGGCCTCAGGGC
>JBFMGQ010000008.1:0-117697 GCA_040752515.1 Bacteroidota bacterium
GGAATACTTCCCGCTGCTAAGTTCGGATAAAATTTTTAGTTTGAAGCCCTCGCTGTAGCGTTTTGTCACGTAATTATTTTTGTCCATACACATAAGTTTGTGTAGACATTTTTCAGGACGGGTCAACGAACAACCGTCAACTATCAACGAACAACTTTAAACTAATTTTTCTACCTTTGTTTGATTAAATGTATAACATGGCCGAAAAACCCGATAGCAGAATTATTGAGTTTATCAACGAACATCACGTTCTTACGCTGGCTACCAGCTTTAACGAGGAGCCCTGGGTTGCTAACTGTTTCTACGTTTACATGGAAGATGAAAACAGCTTGGTGTTTACCTCCGATTTCGACACCAAGCATATACAACAGGCAAGCCACAATATCTTTGTTGCTGGTAGTATTGTGCTCGAAACCAGTATTATCGGAAAAATTCAGGGAATACAGTTTCAGGGAATAATCTCGCAACCCCAGGGAGAGCTGCATGAAAAAGCCAAAAAGGCCTACCTTAAACGTTTTCCCATTGCCATGCTTATGGAAACCCACCTCTGGGTAGTTGACCTCACCTACATCAAAATGACCGATAACCGCTTAGGTTTTGGCAAAAAGCTTATTTGGTCAAAAGATCTCTCGTTTCAAAAGTAAAATCATCAGAGCTTATGATACTTGTAACCGGGGCAACCGGTCTGGTTGGTGCCCATTTGCTTTATGAGCTATGTGCCAGAGGACACAAAGTTAGAGCCACCCGAAGAGCAACCTCAAATACGCATTTTGTGGAATGGGTATTCTCACTTTACACTGAAAACTCTTCGGAATTACTAAAATTGATTGAATGGGTTGACGCCGAGGTGTTGGATTACCAATCGTTACTCTATGCCACTAACGAGGTATCAATTGTTTTCCATACTGCTGCAACGGTTTCGTTTAGCCCCTCGCAGGAGCAAAACATTCTTGCCACCAATGTCCGCGGAACCGCAAATGTAGTGGATGCCTGCCTTGAGAATGGGGTTAAAACAATTTGCCATGTAAGCTCCATTGCTGCCCTTGGCGACAGAAACAATAATGGAATTATTGATGAGGAGTGCAAGTGGCAAAAGAGCAAGGGGCAAAGCGCCTACGCTCGAAGTAAGTTTCTAGGCGAAAACGAGGTTTGGCGTGGCTATGAGCAGGGATTAAGAGTAATTGTTGTTAATCCATCGGTAATACTTGGCCCCGGGCGTTGGAATTCCGGTAGCGGACAACTATTCAATATGGTATCGAAAGGAATGCCCTTTTACACCAACGGCATAACCGGTTATGTTGATGTTCGCGATGTGGCAAAAGCCATGGTTTTTCTTACCCTCGACACCGAGGTTAACGGCCAACGTTTCATACTGAATTCGGAAAACCTTAGCTTCAAGGAGCTTTTCAGCCTGATTGCAGAAGTGTCCCATAAGAAAAAACCATTTATCAGAATACCTGAGACTCTAATTCATATCCTATACCCATTGATATTCATAGTGACGATGGGAAAGATATCAAAAGCCAACCTTAAATCAGCTTTCACAAAATCGTACTACTCATCCGATAAAATCAAAACCTTAGGTTTTACCTTCACACCCATTGCGCAAACTATTCAACTCATGGCAAAGGCGAGGGATGAAAGGTAGATTATAGGAGGCGTAAATCATAATAAACCCACATTCGTCAACTGATTATTTCAATTGACAAATCTCGAATAAACCATCCAAAAAGCAAACGCTTAATCCCAACCCGCGTGCAAACTGAATACTTTACACCACACTCTTACCAAAGAAATTCGTAAAGCGGAGCAAGGTATTGAATGAATAACCAAAAAAACAAACCCCAAACATACTGCACACTGTACACTACACACTGTACACTATTTCTCACCCCTCTTGTGTTTCCCGTTATCGACAGGGACAAATACTACAGGTTTTAGGTAGGAATAAATCAAAAATCCAACACCGGCAAAAATGAACGGCACGCTAAGCCACTGACCCATGTTAAGCATCATGTGCTTTTCAAATTCAACCTGAGGTTCCTTTACATATTCAATGAGGAAGCGTGCACCAAAAAGCAATACCAGGAAGATGCCAAAAATGAACCCATTCCTTAGTTTGCCATCGGCTTTAACATAAAGCCAGTAAAGCAGGAAGAATATGGCAGCGTACGATAGGGCCTCGTAAAGCTGCGTGGGATGTTTTGGAAGAACTTCTCCATTACGAGTAAAGATAAACCCCCAGGGTAAAGTGGTTTCAACACCGTAAATCTCTGAATTCATAAGATTTCCTAAACGAATAAAGGCGCCACCAATGGCAACGGTAATTACAACCCTATCCATTACATAAACCATCGGTACTTTGTGCTTGCGAGCAAAAAGGTATAGGGCAATAAGAATACCAATGGCTGCACCATGGCTAGCCAATCCGCCATGCCAAATCTTTAAAATCTCAATTGGGTTACTAAGGTAGTAATCGGGCTCATAGAATAGGCAGTGGCCTAATCGGGCACCAATAACCGTGCCTACAATCATATACATGGTAAGTGAATCGAGGAAACCCTCGGGGAGGTGCTCACGTTTTACAAATCGGTTAAAAATGATATATCCAACATAAAAGGCCAAAGCCCACATTAACCCGTAGTATCTTACTGAGAATGGGCCAATCCTGAATATCTCAGGATCGATATTCCAAGTTATGTACGCAAGCATAGTTCCAAAATTTTTGTAAATGTATATGAAAAAATTGTTTTGGCAGCAATCCGTACCATTATGTTGATGTAAAGCATAGGTTAACAATCGTAGTTGATGGTTGATAGTTGTTTGTTGATGGTGAATTCAATAGAACACAAACTACAAAGATTAAGATGATATGCTCTGATACAACAGTTAACTAAACACTAAAAACCAAACACTACACACCATATCGCCTGTGCACTGCACACTGAACACGGTACACTAAGAATGGGATCCTTCGACAAACTCAGGATGACAACTATAAAAACTCTTTTGATAAAAAAACTACGGTAAACTTGCTTTACAGGTTAAACTCCTTGCGGAGCACATCAACGTAATCAAGTTTTTCCCAGGTGAAAAATTCCACCTCCTTCTTGACAATTTTCTCGCCCTCGCAGTTGCCGTTAACAATGAACTCGACCTCGCGCTTGTAGTAATCGCGGCCAAAATGGCCGTAGGCAGCGGTTTCCTCAAAAATAGGATTCTTTAGGCCTAAACGTTTAACAATGGCACCAGGGCGTAAATCGAAAATTTTCATAACCTTTTCGGCAATTTGCCCGTCGGTGAGGTTAACATGCGAGGTGCCATAGGTGTTAACATAAAGCCCCACGGGTTCAGCAACGCCAATGGCGTAAGCCACTTGAATTAATACCTCGTCGGCAATGCCAGCAGCCACCATGTTCTTGGCAATATGGCGAGCAGCGTATGCGCCGGAACGGTCAACCTTGCTGGAGTCCTTACCCGAAAAGGCACCGCCACCATGTGCCCCTTTTCCACCGTATGTATCAACAATGATTTTACGGCCGGTTAGGCCTGTATCGCCATGGGGGCCGCCAATAACAAATTTTCCGGTAGGGTTCACATGAAGGATGTAATCGTCCTTAAATAGTTTTTGAACCCGCTCAGGGAATCGCGCCTTGGCACGAGGAATTAGGATATTTTGAACGTCTTCCTTGATCTTGTTAAGCATCCGAATATCATCGGGGTCAAACTCATCGTGTTGGGTCGATACCACAATGGTATGAATTCGCAAGGGTTGGTTATTATCGTCGTACTCAATGGTTACCTGCGATTTGGCATCGGGACGGAGGTAGGTCATCACCTTTCCCTCCCTTCGAATTTTGGCAAGCTCCATGAGCAACACATGCGAAAGCACTAATGCCAGCGGCATATAATCGTCGGTTTCGCGGCAGGCATAGCCAAACATCATACCCTGGTCGCCCGCACCCTGCGATAGTTCATCGCCACGCTCAACGCCGCGGTTAATATCGGGCGACTGCTCGTGAATTGAGGAAATTACACCACACGATTCGGCATCGAATCTCAACTCGTGCTTGGTGTATCCTATTCGACGGATAACCCGTCGGGCAACCTCCTGAACATCAACATATGCATGGGTTTTAACCTCACCGCTTAGAACAACTAATCCGGTTGTGACCAGCGTTTCGCAGGCTACCTTTGAGTTAGGATCGCGACGAAGAAATTCATCGAGAAGAGCATCGGAAATTTGATCGGCTAGCTTATCGGGATGCCCTTCCGATACACTTTCCGAAGTAAATAAATATCCCATAGTATAAAATCTTTAAAAGTTAAACAAATATCTATGGGGAAGGTTTGAACGATTGCGCGAATAATCGCTGTTTTAGCATTTATTACTGTGGTTGCAATCAGCCAAATCTTTCCACATTCAGCCCACAAATGTAAACGATTAACATGTATATAACAACTTTCCGTCCAACTTATTGAAATGGGTTATGCCGATTGCCTGTGCTGAGTGAAGTAGAGGTAGGCCAACGATAGTAACCCAACAATAATTAAAAGAAGTGTTTGCGACTCATGCGAGATAACAGCAAAAATTAACCCATTTTCGTAAGTAATGCCAAAAATGCCAAGGGCCGATGCGGTTACTATGTGGTAGGCCCCAAAGCCTCCCTGAACGGGAACGGTCATACCATAGGAGCCAATTACCATAATGAAAAGGGCATCCCATGCGGTTAAGTGCGATGTAATTGGGGTTGACCAAAGTAAAGCCCAGGTCATTAGCCAGTAACAAGCCCAAATTAGAACCGAAAGCAGAACGAAACCCCAAACCTTTGGCGTTCTGTAAACGCTTTTCAAACCATCGATAACCCCTTGTATTGATTTTTTGATTTTACCGTTTAGCTTTTCGCCCAAAAAATCGCTCTTAAAAATAAAACGGATAAGAAGTAAAAAGGCAATGGCCATTACCAGCAGAATCACAATCTTGTAACCTTCAACATGAATAGCCTTTTGCTCAATGGGCTGAACTATTTTGGTGTAGATATACTCACCAAAGGTATCTATCTGGATAAGAACAACTATAACCGTTGAGATTAAAAGCATGGCCACATCGGCGGCGCGTTCAACCACCACTGTACCCACCAACGAGTCGAATCGGATTCTGGAACTCTTGCTAACGCTACCGCACTTAGCCACCTCCCCAAAACGAGGCAAAGCGAGGTTGGCCAAGTAACCAAACATTACTGCAGCAAACAGATTGCTGAATGGCGGTTTCTCGCCAAGGGGTTGCATCAGGAAACCCCAGCGAATAGCCCTGAGTGCATGGGCTACGAGGGCAAGTAAAAGCGATAACGCAATCCAGAAAAAGTTAACATCCCTAAAGCCTTGGGCTATATGGGTAAAATTGACACTACGAAAAGCGTAATAGAGTAGAACAAGGGCAAGAGCAAAGAATACGGCAAAATTAAAAAGCCTTGATTTTACTATGCTTTTCAATGTAGTAGGATGATTTGTTATACAAGTTTATTGGTTGCAGTATCGGGGAAAATGACGGTAGGCTTGAACTTTTTAGCCTCCTCAAAATCCATGGTTGCATAGGAAATGATAATTACCACATCGCCCACAACGCATTTACGGGCTGCTGGCCCATTAAGACAAACCTGCCCACTACCACGTTCACCTTTTATAACGTAGGTTTCAAGGCGTTCGCCGTTGTTTATATTGACAATCTGAACCTTCTCGTTTTCAATAATGTTTGCTGCATCCATAAGGTCCTCGTCAATGGTAATGCTACCAATATAGTTAAGGTTAGCCTCTGTGATAGTAACCCTGTGGATTTTCGACTTGCAAACTTCAATCATCATCGCCTTATACGGTTTTTTATGACTATTTAAACATCATATTATCAATAAGCCTGATATTGCCTGCCCAAACGGCTATACACCCAATGATTCCATTTGGGTGATCCCAACTCTCAACGGGTAAAAGAGTATCGGCATCGGCCAGCTCAAAGTACTCAACCTTAAGATTTGGGTCTGCGTTAACCTGATTTACCACCCATGCTATCATTTCTTTAACGGATAACTCATGGGTTTTGTTTCGTGCTTCGGCTAATGTTTTATGAATGAGAGGTGCACTTTTGCGATGCTCTGGTGTAAGCAACAGGTTCCGGCTGCTCATGGCTAACCCATCGGGTTCGCGGACTATTGGGCAGCCAATTATCTCAATACCATAGCCAAGCAAGCGAACCATTGCCCTGATAATGGCCAACTGCTGGTAATCCTTTTGCCCAAAGTATGCGCGGTGCGGTGCAACTATATCGAAAAGCTTACTAACCACTTGGGCAACCCCGTTGAAGTGTCCCGGGCGAAATTTTCCCTCCATAACCTTATCGAGCATCCCAAAATCGAATACGCGGGTGTCGGGCTCAGGGTATATCTCTTGCTCGGTGGGCATAAAAACTATATCAACACCCGCAGCCTCAAGCATGGGAATATCCTTTTCGGGCATTCGGGGATAGTTTTTCAGGTCGTTCTTATCGTTAAACTGGGTAGGATTAACAAAAATGCTCACAACCGTGATATCGTTCTCGGCTACACAACGCTCTACGAGTGAGATATGTCCTTTGTGGAGAGCTCCCATGGTGGGAACAAATCCAATGCTCTTCCCCTCATCCTTAAAGTTCTGGATGATCTTTTTTAGGTCGGCTACCTTGTCAACAATCACACCCATAGGCATTTATCTTTTTCTATTGCGGTTCAATTGAACTTGCAAAGGTTGCAATTTTTTGAATAACATGTATGTTGATTTTTCCAATAATGCCATAAAACATAACAAGTAAGTGTGAATTTAAATTAAAAAACCGACCTACTAAATTGTAAAAAGAGATTGGCTATTGATAATCAACCATATATCAAAATAATCTATATCCAAAAAAAAGTTGTAACTTTGTAGCCTATTATATTTTTTAATAATTACGCCTTAGTGGTTGAAGTTTTAGCTATTTAATCAAATTCGGCAAAAGAATAATCCAAAATGAAAGAAAAAAAGGCGAAGATACTCTTTATCTCTCAGGAGATTTTCCCATACCTACCTGAGAGTGAGGTTTCGAAAATCAGTAGATTTTTACCTCAAGGGATCCAGGAAAAGGGGCGAGAGATAAGAACTTTTATGCCAAGGTATGGATGTGTAAATGAACGCCGAAACCAACTCCACGAGGTGATCCGACTCTCGGGGATGAACCTGATAATAAATGACATGGATCACCCCCTTATCATCAAGGTGGCATCAATTCAAAGTGCACGAATGCAGGTTTACTTTATCGATAACGAGGATTACTTTCAAAGGAAATACACTTTAACCGACGAAAACGGTGAGGCTTTTGAAGATAACGACGAAAGAGCAATCTTTTTCAGTAAGGGAGTACTTGAAACTGTCAAAAAGTTACGCTGGTCGCCCGATTTAATTCATTGTCATGGCTGGTTTACCGCATTTGCCCCACTAATGATCAAAAAAGCCTACGCCGATGATCCCCTATTTGCCCATTCAAAAGTGGTTTTTTCACTTTACAACGAGGGCTTCAGTAAGCCCATGAACGAAAATGTTCGGAAAAAAGTACTAATGGAAGGGATTTCCAAGAAAGACGTGGAGATTTTGCGTGAACCCACCTACGAAAACCTTCTAAAGCTTGCGGTAAACTTTTCCGATGGGATTGTTTTAGGCAGCCCTACAGTCAACGATCAAGTTCTTGAACATATAAATACAGCTAAAAAACCTTTGCTACCCTATCAGGATAGCGAAAATTATATTGATATTTACGACGAATTTTATAACCAGATACTAAATGGCAATTCAAATGTTTCAAAGAAGAAGTAGTATTGGAATCAGGCATTTCGGTTTTTATATCATAGGCCTTTCCCTTTCGATATTTTTGCTTACATCGTGCTACAACGAACCTGGCTTTTTAGGGAATAATCTCCTGCCCGACGAGGATATTTATAAAGTAAAGGTTGACTCATCGTTCAGGGTAAGCGCTTTTACCCTTACCAAGGATTCGTTGAATTCATTCCTTGCCTCGGAAGGAGTAATGGGTTACTTGAACAGCGAGGTTTTTGGTTCAACCAAAGGTAGTTTTGTAGGGCGTTATTTGCCTGGGAAATCGACCGATGGTTACGGAGGCCCTACCGCAACTGCCGATTCTATTTTCTTCTACTTTACAGCCAGCGGGTTTTATGGCGATTCCACAACCGAGCTGAATATGCGTATCCATGAAATAACCGATACCACTATTTTCTGGGACAAGCAAAACGCCCTTAGCCCTGTTGATCCAAAGTACTACAATCCAACTCCACTAATAACAACAACGCTGTCGGGTAAAGGAAGTTTAAAACTACCGTTACCCTTAGCCTTTGGGCAATCGTTAATGGATTCAGTAGCTCTTACCGACTCAAAAATCTTTTACACCAAGTATAAAGGGTTCTATGTAACCTTTGACGACCTTCCAGGATTTGGAGGTGTTGCCTATAACATTTCCACCTCAAACATGTATGTAAGGCTTTACTACCACTACGTAAAACAAGTGGATGGCAAGGATTCAACCTTTAAAGCCAATAAAACCTTTACTTTTTCTTCAAGATTTTACCAGTACCTGCACGACCAATCAAAAGCCGATCCGACAAAAAAGATACAACACCTCAACGATACAATAGTTGAAGATACCGTTTTCTATATCCAAAGTCTTGGAGGTGTTTACGGAAAAATCTGTTTCCCCGATTTGGAGCAATGGCGCGATTCCATGCCCATTATCATTCACCGTGCCGAGCTAGTTATTGGCCGTGAAACCCCTAACATATCAACCCCCGATTCAACTATAAGTCAGCTCCTTTTTTACTACAAGGATCAAGGGCAATGGATTGGCTTAATTAAGGACCAGCTTGCCAGCTCTGGCATAAATACAAATGGATCGTTCCGAACTTTCAGGAATGGCTATAGTGTTGACATCACATACCATTTTCAAAAGCTACTGAAAGGGGAATACACCGACAATAGCCTTTACGTTTTCCCCAACTCAAATACAACTATAAAACGGGGAGTATTAAAATCGGGGCAAAATAGCAACCCCATTAAGCTTAAAATCACTTACACCAAGTTGAAATAGTATGTGCGGAATTGTTGGATATATTGGATTTAGGCAAGCGTATCCTATTGTAATAAACGGCCTAAAACGTTTAGAGTATAGGGGATACGATTCAGCTGGTATTTGCATTGTGAATGGGGAACCATTTCTGGCAAAACAAAAGGGCAAGGTTAGCGATCTGGAAGAATTCATTGGTAACCGTCCTTTACCCGGCACCATTGGAATTGGCCACACCCGATGGGCTACACACGGTGAACCCAACGATACTAACGCCCATCCGCATGAATCGATGAACGGCAAGTTCATCCTTATACACAATGGCATTATTGAAAACTACAGCTTGCTCCGTAGCAAGCTAGAAAAAAGGGGATACACTTTTAAATCGGAAACCGATACCGAGGTTCTGGTAAACCTGATTGAATACATTTACCTCAAAGGCAATGTTACCCCCGAAATAGCTGTTCGTTTAGCGCTCACAAAAGTGGTTGGAGCTTACGGTATTGTTGTGATTAACCGCGATGAACCCGATACACTAATCGCAGCCCGTAAAGGTAGCCCTCTGGTTATTGGTGTTGGTGAGGGTGAATACTTTATTGCCTCCGATGCTACTCCAATTGTTGAGTTTACCAAGAGCGTAATTTTCCTGAACGATAATGATGTTGCTGTACTCCAACGCAACCAAATGGTTCTGAAAACCATTTACAACCAAGCCCTAGAACCCAACATTCAACAGCTTGATATCGACATTGAAGCCATTGAAAAGGGAGGCTATGATCACTTCATGCTTAAGGAGATATACGAGCAACCGCGTAGTATTCACGATACCTATCGCGGTCGTATTTCAAGCGACCCATACGAAATTCACCTTGGTGGTTTATACAGCGTAATGCCCAATCTGACCGAAGCCAAACGGATAATACTGATTGGCTGTGGCACTTCGTGGCACGCAGCCCTTGTTGGTGAGTATCTGATTGAGGATTTAGCCCGAATACCCGTTGAGGTTGAGTATGCCTCGGAGTTTCGATACCGCAATCCCATTATCAATAAGGATGATGTAGTAATTGCCATTAGCCAAAGCGGTGAAACAGCAGACACACTTGCAGCAATAAGGCTTGCCAAAGAGGCCGGTGCATTGGTCTTAGGGATTTGCAACGTAGTTGGATCAAGCATACCCAGGGAGACCCATGCCGGTGTTTACACCCATGCCGGCCCTGAGATTGGCGTTGCATCAACAAAAGCCTTTACCGCTCAGGTAACCGTTCTGATAATGATGGCCATTTTACTTGGCCGTAAACGAGGCACCCTAACCGAAGAACGCTATCGCGAACTGATCAGAGAGGTTACCCTGGTGCCCGATAAAATAGAAAAAATACTGGAAAGCGAGGGTTTAGTTAAAGAGATATCGGAACGCTTTAAGGATTCGCGTAACTTCCTTTACCTTGGTAGAGGTTACTATTTCCCCGTTGCCCTGGAAGGCGCTTTGAAACTAAAGGAAATATCCTATATCCACGCCGAAGGCTACCCTGCTGCCGAAATGAAACACGGCCCAATTGCGCTTATCGACGATACCATGCCAGTGGTTGTAATTGCCACCAAGGATAGCAGCTACGAAAAAATTGTTAGCAACGTTCAGGAAGTAAAGGCACGCAAAGGTGTTGTTATTGCTATTGTTACCGAGGGCGATACCACAATTAAGGAAATGGCCGACTACACCATTGAGATACCTGAAGCTGGTGAGATTGTTGGTGCTCTCCTTACGGTAATTCCATTGCAGCTCTTGGCTTACCATATTGCTGTTATGAGGGGTTGCAACGTTGACCAACCACGAAATCTGGCTAAGTCGGTTACTGTGGAATAAAATAAGCCTTAATAAATATTTAATAAAAAAGCGCGTTAAACGCGCTTTTTTGTATCTACTTTGCCAGCTTATACCAGTAATCGGCTTTTTGCTTATTCTCGAAACGCGTATAGATATTCCCCAAGTAACGGGCATACTTTTTTTCGGGTTTCAGCTTATAGAGCGCCTCAAAGTAATCGCGCGAGGCTTTATAATCGGCATTAACCCTTTTTAAAGCCTCGGTGAGTTGCTTGTACTGCTTAGTGGTTTTATTCTTTTCGTAAGCGTTCATCTCGCTAACGTATAGCTCATCGGCACGATTAAAGTAATACTCACCAAGAAATTCAAGCGCTTCGGTATTATTCCTATCAACCTTCAGTATTTCCTTGGCTAGCAACTCTGCCTTGGAGTCGTTCTTCAACTTGCGGTTTACTATAAGGTAACCCGTTTTAAAATTAATATCACCTTGATAGTTTGGGGTTAATGTATTCCAAAGCGAATCGGCAAGATTCCAGTTTTCGCTTCTTACATAGGCATCAAAAAGGGTGGCCCTTGCCTGGGGTAATAGCTCGGATTCATTTAGCTCAACGCAAAACTTCAGGTTTACTATTTCGCGCGATAGGTTATCGATTTTACGGTAAGCCTTTGCAAGGGTAAAAAAGCCCTTTGCATCGGCAGCGTTTTGCTTTTTTGCTCTCTCGAGGTAATCAATTGCTTTTTCGGTTTGGCCAACCTCCCATGCAGCAATACCTGCTTTGTTCCAAATATCACCTGTTATCCCTTTACCCGAGGCAATAATTTGCTCATATGAGGCAAGTGCTGCTTGGTAGTCGTTCATCTCGAATGCTCGCCTAGCATCATCGGTTAACTCCTTGTTCTTACTGGTCACAGCGCATGACAATAGCATTGCTGCTAACATTGCAAGCGAAACTGTAAGTCTTAACTTTTTAATCATCATCAACCATTTTAGTTGCTGCAAATGTAACAATATGGGAACAAATTTGGTTAATATTGTAACTTTACATAAAACCGACACAGCTATGAAAAAACAGATAATGGTAATTGCCCTATCGCTTACAACATTGTTATTATACTCTCAGGAAACATATCACCATATATCAAACACCGGTGTCTATGAATTCATTGATGAGCTAAGCACTCTTGGCATTGTTGATGCCAATACCAGTGTAAAACCCTATAGCAGGGCAATTATTAAGTTATTGCTATTACAGGCTAACGATAAAAAGGATATGTTAAATAATCGGCAAAAGAGAGAATTGGCCTTTTACCTTGCCGATTTTGATAAGGATAATGCTGCCAATGGGAAGAAACGATTTGATGTTTTGCATCGCTCCGATTCGGTTTACTCCATTACCATAAATCCCTTGCTGGGTGTTAATACCATTAAAAACGATAGTGCTTTTGCCTATAACCGTTGGGTAGGAGCAGAGGTTTACGGAAATGTTTCTAAATTCGGTTTTTACGCAAGCCTGCGCGATTATGCTCAAAACTATAGGCTTGCCATGCCTACCTATTTGACCCATGAACAGGGGGGAAACTATAAGGTTAACGACAAGGGTGGAGAATTTAGCGAAATGCGGGGAGGAGTAACCTACGCCTGGCGGTGGGGCAGCGTAGGTGTTGTTAAAGATCATATCCAGTGGGGTTCAGGCTACAACGGTACCAATATTCTTGGTGGCCGCACACCATCATTTGCCATGCTTAAACTCAATGTCAAACCAGCCAATTGGATTGAACTGAACTACATTCACGGTTGGCTAGTTTCGCAGGTAATCGATTCGGCAAGAACCTACACCAGTTTAGGTGAAACCCGAAAGGTTTACCATAATAAGTACATTGCTGCTAACCTTATAACCTTTAAACCCTTTAGGGGTTTAAACCTTTCTGTTGGAAACTCCATAATTTACTCCGACCTGGAGGTTCAACCTGCATACCTAATCCCATTTTTCTTTTATAAATCAATCGACCATCATTTAAACGGTATGAGCAATCAGGTGGGGCAAAACTCGCAGATGTTCTTTGATGTTTCGTCGTTTAATATCCAACACCTGCACCTTTACGCTACGCTTTTCCTCGATGAGCTTTCGATGAAAAACATGCTTAACCCCGACAAGCATAGTAACTTCTATAGCCTTAAGGCAGGATTTAGGTTATGGGACTTCCCTTTGAGCAACCTTACCTTAACCGCTGAATACACTCGTACAAACCCTTTAGCCTTTAAGCATATTATTGAAACCACCACCTATGAAAGCAATAGGTTTAACCTTGGTCACTACTTAACCGACAATGCCGATGAGGTGCACGTTGCCATAAGCTACTACCCAATCAGAGGGTTACAACTTTACGGGAGTTTTACCAAAAGCCGCAAGGGACCCGATTACACAAAAATTACTACCGAAAGGCTCGGCCTACCTTTTATGGAACAGGTTGACTGGGAACAAACCAACTGGCAGGTGGGCGCTCGTTACCAAATAATAAACGATGGGTATATCTACATTTCAGGTGGAGTAAACGATATTAGGAACCACACAAGCTACAATTACACGCCCGACTTTATGCTGGGAAAGCAAGTACAAATTGAAAGCGGTATTTGCTGGGGTTTTTAGTTACTCCTATACCGCTTGAAAACAATGTTATAAACAGCTACAAAAAAGTATCTTAAATCGGTTAGTAGCGGGTGTTTATCGTAAGCATCGAGGTATTTAATTTCCGAGGCCATTATTTCCTCAAGGGTTTTGGGATTATCAACATAGAAAGGCGGAATGAGACCTGGTTTATACTTTATTCGTCGTTCCTGTAGCTCCTTGGTATAAAGATTAAAGTAATGCTGGCTCAAAGGTCTTACTCCAACAATTTTCAGCTCACCTCGTAGTAGATTAATAATCATAGGCAATTCATCGATCCAAAGCTTACGCATAAAACGCCCCAGGGTTGAGACCCTGAAATCATCCTTGAACTTACCACCCTCCTGCAGGCTATGTTTCCGGTAAATATATTCCTGCAGGTATTCCGAGTATGGATGCATAGTTCGGAACTTATAAACCTTAATGAACTTGCCTCCTTTCCCAATGCGACGAAGCTTGATGAGAGGTCCATAGGTAGGCTCCATGTCGAAGTAAGGTTTTCGAATTTTTTGGGCAACAACGTAATGCACCTTGTCGATTTCCTGCTCCTCAATTACATCGAAGCCGCATGAGTAAAGCCTTCCTAAAAGTTCAGCACGGCTAATCACCCTATTTTCGCCGCGGGTAAGTAAAAAGTAAACACCCTTGGTAAACGAAAATTTTGGAAAAACACGTTTTAAAATGAAATCGAAAAAGTAGTATATGTAATTCAGTATTGGCGGGAACTTACCGAGTATTCGTTTCTTTCGCTGCTCCTGCGTTTCGGCCATACAAACAAACATTCCTCCAACAGGAATTTTCTCATTAACCGCCTCAAAAAACTTGTTGATTCGCCTAATGTCGTTAACCCGTTTAAGGTTAATTATGGTTTTAAAGGTATTGTTAGGCTGATTAAGTATATTAAAGCTGGTAGTTGTGGAGATGATTAAGGTTTTATCGCTGAACAAATTGGTATGTTGTTCCAGAAAACAGTAAACATCGCGACTGAAGTCGGAAAGAATTGCCTTTTGAACAGTTTTTACCCTCGTAGGATCAATGGGCTCCTCGCTAATTTTAGGTAAGGGCCGAGAACGACGGAGCGAACGCTCAACTTTCCCCAATACATCGTCGGGTATTACCTGGGTGCGCTTTAAAATACCCCACAAATTATATATCACCAGTTCCACAAGGGTGGTGAGGGCAATGATGCTAAAAACAATGAAACGTGAATAATAATCGTTACGGGTTAAGAAAATAAGTACCGATATTATTGCTAGTGCAATAAGATTTGAAGTGATTATGTTTTTGCTTAAATGCCTAAGCGAGTAGGATGTAAAGGTGTATTTATTGTAAATGAGCGAAGCTAATACCCATATTAGCGTGAAAATTAGAAAACCATTCTGATAGTTGTTCAAATATACCGTAAAAGAAACCCCTTTAAGTAACGTCGCAATCCAAAAGGAAATCCCAATAAGGAAAACATCCAAAAATATCAGAATAGATACTCGCCTGTTCATTTTTGCTTAACCTGCCAAATATTGTTTAAAGTTAAAACTTTTTTGGGAACAACACACACAATGGAAGCATAAATGTAAGGTGTTAATTAACTCTAAATGCTTGCAACAGATATAAAAATGATGTTGCTTTGCCAAAAATACATTAGGGCATGTTATCGATAAGGGAGATATTCAAGGAAGGGTACGGGCCATCGAGCAGCCATACCATAGGGCCTGCTCGTGCCGCCGAAATCATGAAACAACGTCATCCCGAGGCTAATTTTTTTCGGGTATCGTTATACGGAAGTTTGGCGCTTACCGGGAAAGGTCACCATACCGACAGCGCCTTACGAAAGAGTTTTCTCCCTAAACAGGTAGAAATCATTTGGCGTCCCGAGGAAACACTTCCTCTGCATCCTAACGGAATGATAATTGAGGCCTTTACCGACCCAGATGGTGAACTAATCGACCTCTGGGAGGTTTACAGCATTGGCGGGGGCGATTTAAAGGATAAAACTGGAGTTTTAAATAGCAGCCATGTTTACCGGTTGACCACCATGACCGAAATATTGGCCTGGTGTAAAAGTGAAGGCAAAACCCTTTGGGAATTTGTTGAAGACAATGAGGGTAAAGAAATTTGGGACTTTCTTGCTAAAATATGGCAAACCATGCGCGAAACCGTTAAGCGCGGTATCGATAATGAGGGTGTTCTGCCTGGTCCAATAAAGTTAGCCCGCAGGGCATCGGCACAGTATACCAAAGCGCTAAACTCGCATGGAACCATGAAACAGGTTGGGCTGCTTTTTGCTTTTTCCCTTGCTGTGGCTGAAGAAAATGCTGCGGGTGGAAAAATAATCACAGCACCCACATGTGGTTCGTCGGGAGTGCTTCCGGGTGTACTATTCTACCTGAGTAGCGAGGAACACATTACTGAGCAAAAAATGCTTCGTGCTTTGGCTACTGCAGGGCTAATTGGAAACCTGGTAAAGCATAATGCATCTATATCGGGAGCGGAGGTTGGTTGCCAGGGTGAAATCGGTACAGCATGTGCTATGGCTGCTGCTGCAATGACCCAAATCATGGGAGGGTCGCCAACCCAAATTGAGTACGCTGCAGAGATGGCCATGGAGCATAACCTGGGGCTAACCTGCGACCCGGTTATGGGATACGTTCAAATACCCTGTATTGAGCGGAATGCCATTGCAGCAGCTAAAGCCTATTCCTGCGCTGTTTACGCCCTTTCGTCCGATGGCGGACATAAGATATCGTTTGATAGAGCGGTGGAAACCATGGCCGAAACCGGCCGCGATATACAGGTAGCCTACCGTGAAACTGGAATTGGGGGCCTTGCTAAGAACTGGGAGGCGTTTGGTTAGTGCTTGGCTTTGTCAAGCTCTTCCCAAATTAAGGCAGCAGCCCCTAATACAGCCGCATTCTTATCCTGTAAACCAGATATTAAAAGTTTAACCTTTCCCTTAAACACCGGAAACATGTATTCTTCCATGTATCGGCGAACCGGATCTAACAATAGCTCACCGGCATTAGCTAAACCACCAAAGAAGAAAATGGCTTCAGGGTTAAGAATAGCCGTTATATCGGCAAGGCGTGTTCCTAAAATCAGTCCCGTGTACTCAAAGGCTGCCCTTGCAAGCGGGTCACCGGTTTTGGCGGCCTCGGTAATCATTTTAGCCGTGAGCTTATCGTAGGTGATATTGCGAAGCATACTGGGCTGATTGCTATCGGCAATCATTTTGAACGCGGTTCGCCTTAGGCCGGTAGCCGATGCGTAGGTCTCAAGGCAGCCCTTCTTCCCGCATCCACATTGACGGCCATTGGCCTTAGCTACCACATGACCAAACTCGCCAGCAAAACCATCGTGGCCAACAACCAGTTTGCCATCAACCACAATACCGCTCCCTAGTCCAGTACCTAAAGTGATTACAATAAAGTTTTTCATTCCCTTGGCTGCACCGTATAGCAGTTCGCCCAATGCGGCAGCATTGGCGTCGTTGGTAACCACGCTGGGTACTCCGGTTAAAGCGGTAATCTCCTTGCACAAGGGTAGTATACCCTTCCACTCAAGGTTTGGTGCATCTACAATTGCACCAAGGTTGTATGAACCATTGGGTGAACCCACACCAACCCCAAGCAACTGGTGTTCGTGCCCAAGCTCCATGAGCAGGCGCTCAATCTCACCCGTTAGGTTTTTTACAAAAACATCAAAAGTTGAATTACAGCGAGTGGGAAGTGTGCTTTCGGCAAGGATATTGCCATTCCTATTTACTATCCCTACTACTGTATTTGTTCCACCAATATCGATTCCTGCTACAACCTCAGCCATACCTGGTAAAATTAAATTATTGCTAATCTAACTCCTCGTAATCGACATATTCACCCTGATTTTTATCGATAATCTTTTTTCGTCGGGTGAACGAAAAGCTGCTTTGTCTTGTACTATCGGACGATTGTTGTCCTGCTTCCTGGTTCATCTTTTTATACAATCGCCTTAACCATAAACGCAAGGCAATGCGACCTATCAAACCCAATAAGAAAAGGGTCAGGAAGAAGTAAAAAATGAATTTTAAAAATGCAATCATTACTAAACTGAAACGGTGCGCAAAGATAGTTATTTATTTAATGGCAAAGCAAGTAACCCCATTCTGTTTTGATAGTGTAACAAAAAAATTGTTTTTTGCATCAACCTCAACCATAGGTATAGTGCCTGATATAGGAAACTGATTAAGAGGTTTGCCGTTTAAATCGAAACCAACAACATTCCCATTCTGCGATGCCAGAAGGTATCGGTTATGAGCAACAATATCTAGGCTGCCTGAGTCAAAATTGCCTTTTGGCGATAGTATCACATTTTTCAACTGTGCCTCACCATATATACTTATCCTATTCTTATCGAGGATTAAATAGTTCTTTCCGGCCATTCGGAAGGTATGGTTTAGCGAAAAAGGCTCAAGCACCATGCTTTCAACCTTACCATCGAAATATAGCCTATTGATAATACCAAGGGTATCGGTTGTAACAAGGTAAGCACCCTTGCGTGAATTGGTAATTAAGTAAAATTCGGCATTGGGTGCTTTTGCAAACAACGTTTGTGGTTTTACACGTTCCTCGCCGCGGCGGTTAAGTAGGTAAGGCCTATTTTGGTCAAAAATTACTATAAAATCTTTACCCTGGTAGCTAACATAGCCTATTCGATTGCGAACTACAGTTTCGGTTTTAAAGTTAAACCAGCCTTTCACGGGTTTACCGTTTGTATCGTAGCAGTAAATCCTTTTATCGGCGCAAGCAACAACAAAACGGTAGTTGCGGTTTTTATCATAATCAAATGCCGATAATGGCGATGTGGCATTAGCTGGCAAGCGAACCGGAAACCCCTGAACATCTTTTCCGTTTCGGTCAATTAAATAGATGGCATTGCCCGCTGTAAAAACCATTTGTAGCTTTCGGTTACGGAAAACATCTACCTGAATAACATCGCCCTGAATGGGTGCATCAATCCTTCGTTGCCACAGTATATGTCCATCGTTACTTATGAGGTATATCTGGTTGTTGGAATCCTGAACCAGAATCTCGGTTTGGCCGTTGATATGGTTAACTAACCGGTGAGGTTTGCCAACGGGTACTGAATTTAACTTACAAACCCACTTGACATTCTCAGGCAAACCAGCGGTTTCGGTTAAACCATCTTGATTGCTAGTAATGGCAAGCATGGCAAAAAGTTTTTGGCTGCCACCTACAACCTGCCAAACTAAACTATGAGAGTCTGCCGGATTGGATTTGCATAAACGGAAAGGTTTGCCATGTAAGCGTAACCCATTTATTGGGTAGGAATCCATTCCGTTGGTGTATAATATAAAATTTGATGATGTTGATATGCGTTGCTGTATATCCCTAAAAACAGCACTTCCCGATAAGGTGTTGTTACGCAAATACTCGTTAACGATCTTTTCAAGTGCGCTGACACTTGAACCAAAAACTATCACATTATCTATAGCAGTAACATAGCTATCGTTTACCATCAAGAAACTATTACCAAGCAATGTTGGCAAATACAATTTAATGGGATTAGGAACAATCAAAAAACTATTCTGTTTACTGGGTTTATACTCATGCTTAGAGAAGCCTTTAGCTTTGGCAAAATTTTGGAGTTGCTGCAGGGTTGCCGATCCGCTTCTGGTATTAACGAGTATATACCACTCCGTGCTATCGTTAGCCAATCTTGAGGATATGGCTGCAATTTCGTTGTCGACGTTTTTGGCTAAAAACTCATCAACCGATATCCCCGTAAGCCTTAAAAATTCTGAAAGATTTTTATTGTATGGTTCTGTTAGGCCAATGTTATCGATATAATCGCTATAGTCGGTCATGAAGTTAGAAATATTAGGCAGCCCATACCAGGTAAAGAATGATGTTGAAGAGGGCATGTAGTTTAGTAATGTAAACTGAACTGGGGTTTGACGGGTAAAAATCTTGTAATAATCGCTACCATCGGGCGAATTCAAAACAAGACCATTGGCTATGACCATACTTGGCGATACCTGAACATCGAGCCCCACCCAGTGGGCAATTCCTTTAAAAGCGTTGGCGTTTTGCTCAAGCGAGAAAACATTTGAGAGCTCATTGGTATTTAAAAATATATTTGCAGCAACTCCGCTTGCTGCTGTTTGGAAGACAGCCTGAAACTGTTCATCCGTTCTTGTACCAAAGCCTTTTTTTAGCTTTCCAATTGATTCTACCAGTAACTCTTGGCTATTGCTTACAAGTAAAAGATTCCCGAATGTAGTGAAAGTAAAGCTTGTACTTCCGGGCATTGGAGCTTCAACATAAATTGCGGTATTCCCTGCAACCGATATCTCTTCGGCCTTTGCCAAACCTAAACTTTGAAGTTTTATCAGCTCAATAATATCACTCCGGTTGACATCCTTTGGTATTTTATGGGAGAAAAGGAATTCGCTACGTTGGGGAGTTTGGCTGTAAAAAGCAACAATGGTGTTCGAACCCCTGGTAATTTTACGTACCGTATCGTCCGATTTTGCAGCGCTATCAATAAAATTAACTACGGTGGCAAAGCATTTAAACATTTCACTCCCTTTAACGCTGTTCCACCAGCTATTGGCTTTAACTGAACCAGCAAAGGTTTCAAAATCGTCAAAGTTTAAAATCATTGTCGAATTCAATGGAATAGCATCAATGGGATTGAATTGCTTGGAATCATTCTTGTTTACCCACTTGTAAAATAAAAATACCAATCCGGCAATAGCAACCGTAAGAAAAACAATTGTTAGTATGGTGCGCTTCATGTTTGTAACAGTTTGGCGTGATAAAGTTACAACTAATTTGGGAAGGGAGCGCTGGGAATAGGTGTTTAGTGTATGGTATTTAGGAAAGAACGCTGATTGAACAGATTTACACTGTGAGACTCCGTGTAAACCCTTTGGAAATTAGTCCAGTTTAAAGGGGGTTAATACAACTTGCATTCACGAAAACCCAAACACTAAACACCAAACACCAATACGGCTCTTAATAACTGAATCTAAACTTTTGATTGTCTGAAAAAAACTCTAATTTTGTGGGATTTTTTTAGGAAGTAATTTTTTGGGAAATTAGTATTTAACAGCGTTTTATATGGGTAACCTAAAATTCAAAGAGTACAAGGGGCTTGATTTACCTCAAGTGAATAAAGATGTTCTTAAAACCTGGGAGGAACAGAACACCTTTAGGAAAAGTTTAGAAACTCGCAAGGGACATCCCAAGTTTATTTTTTATGAAGGGCCTCCTTCGGCCAATGGCATGCCCGGTATTCACCACGTAATGGCTCGTACCATTAAGGATATTTTCTGTCGCTATAAAACTCAAAAAGGATTTTTGGTTGAGCGCAAGGCAGGATGGGACACCCATGGTTTACCCGTGGAGCTTGGCGTTGAAAAAATGCTTGGCATAACCAAGGAAGACATTGGCACCAAGATATCGGTTGAGGAGTATAACAAAACCTGCCGTAAGGAGGTAATGAAGTACACCGACCACTGGGAGGATCTTACCCAAAAAATGGGCTACTGGGTCGATATGGACGACCCTTACATCACCTACGATAACCGATACATTGAATCGCTTTGGTATCTACTTCAAAAACTTTTTGAGAAGGGATTGCTTTACAAGGGAAAAACCATACAACCCTACTCGCCTGCAGCTGGTACCGGCTTGAGTACCCATGAGCTTAACCAACCCGGATGCTACCGCGATGTTAAGGATACCACTGTGGTTGCCCAGTTTAAGGTTATCAAAAACGACAGTAACCAATTCCTTTTCAGCCTTACCGATACTCCCGATGTTTACATCCTGGCATGGACAACCACACCGTGGACTCTTCCCTCAAATACAGCCCTGGCAATTAATGCCCACATCAAGTATAGTATTATCAGAACCTTTAACCCGTATAGCGGCGAACCGTTAACGGTTGTTCTGGCAAAGGACAGGCAGGATTACTATTTCCCTGCAGCCAATGCCGAACTTCCGTTCGATGAGTATCAACCTGGCGATAAGAAGGTTCCGTTTAAGGTTCTATCGGAGGTAGAAGGCTCTAAGCTGATAGGAATTCGATACGAACAACTATTCCCCTGGGTAAAACCTGAAGGCGATGCCTTTAGGGTAATTGCCGGTGATTTTGTTACCACCGAAGATGGTACTGGGGTAGTTCATATAGCTCCAACCTTTGGTGCCGATGACGACCGTGTGGCTAAGGCGTCGGGTATTGCCCCACTTATCCTGCGCGATAAATACCGTAATGCCGAGCCCATGGTGGATAGGCGCGGTAGGTTTTACCCAATCGAAGACCTTGACCCCGACTTTGTAAAAAACAATGTGAACGTTGAACTATACAAGGAATTTGCCGGTAGATTCGTCAAAAACGATTACGACCCAACTCTACCCGAGGATGCCCCATCGCTCGATGTTGACCTTGCCGTTGCCCTGAAAAAGGATAATAAGGCATTTAGAATTGAAAAACACGTTCACAACTACCCGCACTGCTGGCGTACCGATAAACCTGTACTTTACTATCCGCTCGATAGCTGGTTTATTCGCGTTACCGCATTGAAGGATAGAATGATTGAGCTAAACAAAACCATCAACTGGAAACCGGCAAGCACTGGTACCGGTCGTTTTGGCAAGTGGCTCGAAAATCTGCTGGATTGGAACCTTTCGCGTTCGCGCTTCTGGGGAACACCCCTACCCATTTGGGTATCGGAAGATAGAACCGAGATGATATGCATAGGATCGGTTGCCCAGCTAAAGACTGAAATTGAAAAGGCTATTAAGGCCGGCTTCATGGACAAAAACCCTTTGGCCAACTACAAGGAGGGCGATTTCAGTAAGGAAAACTACGATACCTTCGACCTACATCGCCCATTTGTAGATAATATTGTGCTGGTATCACCTAGCGGAAAGCGTATGTTCCGCGAACCCGACCTCATTGACGTGTGGTTCGATTCAGGCGCCATGCCTTACGCTCAGGTTCATTATCCCTTTGAGAATAAGGATAATTTTAACGAGCTTTTCCCCGCCGATTTCATTGCCGAAGGTGTTGACCAAACCCGTGGATGGTTCTACACCCTTCATGCGCTTTCAACCCTACTGTTCGATTCGGTAGCCTACAAGAATATCATTTCCAACGGATTGGTTCTCGACAAAAACGGCAACAAGATGAGCAAACGCCTTGGCAATGCCGTTGATCCGTGGGAGGTAATTGAAAAGTACGGTTCCGACCCGCTTCGCTGGTACATGATTACCAACGCACAACCCTGGGATAACCTAAAGTTCGATATCGATGGCGTTGATGAGGTTAAGCGTAAATTCTTTGGTACGCTTTATAACACCTATTCGTTCTTTGCCCTTTACGCCAACGTAGATGGGTTTACCTACGCCGAAGAGGAAGTTCCTGTAAGCCAACGCCCCGAAATTGACCGCTGGATACTCTCGTTGCTGAACAGCCTGGTCAAAGAGGTAGAGGAGGCATACGAGGACTATGAGCCTACACGCGCCGGGCGTGCAATTCAGGATTTTGTAATTGAGCAGCTCAGCAACTGGTATGTAAGGTTGAACCGCAAACGTTTCTGGGGTGGTGAGTATAATACCGACAAGATAGCCGCATTCCAAACCCTTTATACCTGTTTGGAAACTGTTGCCATGCTGGCTGCACCTATCGCACCGTTTTACATGGATCAGCTGTTCACCGATTTGAACCGTGTAACACATCGCCATAACGCCGAAAGCGTTCACCTTGCTTATTTCCCTAAATACAACTCTGCATTGATTGATAAGAACCTTGAGGAGAAGATGGAAATGGCGCAATCAATTTGCTCGCTTGTGCTTGGCTTGCGCCGTAAGGTTAACATCAAGGTTCGTCAGCCTTTGCAAAAAATCATGATTCCCATCCTTGATGAAAAGTTCAGGGAGCAACTTGCTGCCGTTGAGAACCTAATACTAAGTGAGGTTAACGTAAAGGAACTTGAATACCTTAGCGATTCATCGGGAATTCTGGTTAAGAAAATCAAACCAAACTTCAAAACCCTGGGTCCACGATACGGCAAGGCAATGAAGGCTATTTCCGAAGCCATAGCAAAAATGACACAGGAAGATATTGCAGCCTTTGAGCGTAATGGACAATTTACCATTAACACCCCCGACGGGAACATCAATCTAACCCTCGAAGATGTAGAAATACTTTCCGAAGATATTCCAGGTTGGCTGGTAGCTAACGAGGGCCGTTATACAGTTGCCCTGGATATTACCATTACCGAAGAACTTCGCATGGAAGGTATTGCCCGCGAGCTAATCAATAGGGTTCAAAACATGCGAAAGGATTCAGGCTTTGAGGTAACCGATAAGATCCGCATCAAAATTCAGAAACACGATAAGTTGAACAAAGCCATTGAGTTTCATAGAAACTACATCTCTACCCAAACACTTGCCCGTGAAATTATTTTGGTTGATGGGGAACTAAATGGAAATTCTAACGTAGTAGAGTTAGACGATGAACTAACTACCGCTATTATTGTTGAAAAGATTGAATAGTTGAGTTGGTTTTTTACTATGATTTTTTTATATCTTTAGCAAAATTTATATAGCCATGGGAGAGAAGACCAGATACTCGGACGAGGAGTTGGCAGAATTCAAGGAAATTATTCTGCAAAAACTCGAAAAGGCACGCCGGGATTACGAAATCCTGAAGAGTGCCATTACCATGGATGAGAGTAACGATACCGAGGACACCTCGCCAACCTTTAAGGTTTTGGAGGAAGGCGCTTCGACCCTCTCCAAGGAGGAAGCCGGCCGATTGGCTCAGCGCCAACTCAAATTTATCCAACACCTTGAGGCTGCCCTGGTGCGTATCGAGAACAAAACCTATGGTATTTGCCGCGAAACCGGTAAACTGATTTCAAAAGAACGCCTACGTGCCGTTCCGCATGCAACGCTTAGCATTGAAGCTAAGAACAGTCAACGATAGCTGAAAGTGTTAATATTTATTTCTTAACAAAGCGACCGTTTGGTCGCTTTTACTTTTTATATTAGTTTTACACCTTAAATGGTTAGCCTATGAAACACCCATCTAAGGAAGCTTGCACAACCAAACTTGCGAGTTCACCGAAGGTAAACACAGATGAACAAACTATGGGTGTTCCATCCGTTAGACAAAGACTGTTAAAAGCAAGACAGCAATGTGTTAGTAATTAATAATATAAATATTTAGTACGGATGAAATTCAATAAGAAACACTTAGCCTTTCTAATAATCCTTCTTATCCTGGTAATTGATCAAGCCCTAAAGATCTGGATTAAAACCAACTTTGCCATTGGCGATGAGATGAGTGTGATTGGGAATTGGTTTATTCTGCACTTTACCGAAAATCCGGGCATGGCCTTTGGTTTAAAGTTTTGGGGTATTTGGGGGAAAATTGGGTTAAGCATATTCCGTATTGCTGCAATTATAGCTATTGCCTGGTATCTTAATCACCTTATCAAGCAACAGGTAAAAACAGGTATTATTGTTGGCCTTTCACTTATCCTTGCCGGTGCCATTGGAAATATTATCGATAGCGCATTCTACGGTTACCTTTTCGATAGCGGAACAGTTTACAACGACCAGTTCAACCAGTGGGTATCGTACTATGGCATTTCAAAATTGAATTTTGGTGGATACGCAGGATTCCTTCAGGGTTGCGTGGTCGATATGTTTTACTTCCCAATAATTGATACCGTTTTACCATCGTGGATCCCTTTCATAGGCGGTGAACACTTTGTGTTCTTCAGGCCCGTATTCAATATTGCCGACTCATCCATAACTGTAGGGGTTATATACCTACTACTTTTCCACCGAAACACGCTTTTTGGCCAACACGAAAACCAAAAATCACAGAGGCTATGAACCGCAAAGTTGTAATCATTATGGGCTCAAAGGCTGACCTTGACTGGGCCAACCAAATAGTAACAGTGCTTAAAGGTTTTGGAATCGAAACCGTAATGCGTATTGCATCGGCCCATAAGGTGCCGCTCAAGTGCTATGAACTGATTAAACATTACGAGAAAGAAAACGTGGTGTTTATAACCATTGCCGGCATGAGCAATGCATTAAGCGGTTTTACTGATGCCCAAACCCACTGTCCGGTAATTGCCTGCCCCCCATACAGCGATAAATTTGGAGGGGCCGATATTTACTCAAGCCTACGAATGCCTTCGGGGGTTGCCCCGCTCACCATTCTTAGCCCCGAAAATGCGGCTCTGGCTGCCGCAAAAATTATTGGGCTATCGAACCCCGATATTCAGAAAAAAATTGCTGAATACCAGGAGAAGAAGCGAATGGAGATTGAAGAAGCCGATAAAAATCTGCAGTAAAATAAATGGGATTAGTTGGGGTTGACATTGACCGTGCTGCATCAATTATAGCCAACGGTGGGGTTGTGGCTTTCCCTACTGAAACGGTGTACGGATTAGGTGCAAATGCCCTTAATCCTAATGCTGTAGCCAAGGTTTTTGCACTAAAGGAACGGCCTTCATTCGATCCGTTAATTGTTCATATAGCATCGGTCGATAGCATTGGCCTTCTTACCCCAAGCACCGATTCCAGAATTCTTCAGCTAGCCGAGCGCTTTTGGCCGGGTCCGCTTACCATAGTTGTTCCTAAAAGCAACATTGTTCCGGGTATTGTAACTTCCGACCTCGAAACGGTTGGCATCCGCATGCCCAACCACCCCATCGCTCTTGAGCTCATAAAGAAATCGGGGTGTGTAATTGCTGCCCCCAGCGCCAATAAGTTTGGTCGGGTTAGCCCTACACGTGCTGAGCACGTGTTAAAACAATTACCCCAAGTGGATTACATACTCGATGGTGGTAAAACCACTGTTGGCATTGAATCGACTGTGGTAACACTCGACAACGAAGGGTTCATTATATTGCGCCATGGCGCAATTACGCATAAACACTTGGCGCAGGTTGTTAAACCATCGACCGCCCATCTGCCCAAAAAGGGATTGGCATCGCCTGGGCTGCTAAAATCGCACTATAGCCCTAACAAACCACTTTACATACTCGGCGAAACCAACAAGCAGTTTGATCCATCAAAAGCTGGCTACATAGCCTTTGGCCAAAAGCCCCATGGTAACTACAAACGGGTGGAGTATCTATCGGAAAAAGGCGACTTGGTAGAAGCGGCTGCACATCTTTTTGAAAAAATACACGCCCTTGAGGACTCAGATGTCGAGTACATCCTAATTGATCCTGTACCAGAAACCGGTATTGGCATAGCCATTATGGATAGGCTGCGTAAAGCTGCCTACAGGTATAAGTAAAGTTGTTCGTTTTTAGTTGATTGTTGTTCGTTGACCCGTCCCCTTATGTCATGCTGAGCCCAGTCGAATTAGAAGAACGCACGCGTCAGAAGACGCGCGCTAACGAGAGGCAACTAAAACCAAACACTTTATCCTTTATCCTTTATCCTTAAATCTTAAACATTAGTTGCATAGGCAATTGTTCCAACGCTAACCTTAACGTCAACAGAGTCTAAAAGGGTTTGGGCACAGGTTTCAAGAGTTGCCCCGGTAGTTATAACATCATCAACCAGGAGCACATGTCCCTTTTCAATCTTCTCGGCATTTTTGATGGTGAAAGCCCCAGCAATGTTTTGCATACGCTCAATACGCGACTTTTTTGTTTGAGTTTGCGTGTAAACGTTTCTAAGCAGAACATCGGTTACAACAGGTACCCCCATAGCCTCCGACAGCCCTTTTGCGATAACCTCTGCCTGGTTGTACCCACGTTCCTTTAACCGCTTGGGATGCAACGGTACGGGAACTATTGCCGTTATGGGCTTATATAGGTCAGAGTTTCTCAACTCCAGCCCAAACTGCCTGCCAAGGAATACGCCAATATCATCGCGTCCCTGATATTTCAGCATATGCAACAGCTTGCGGTAACGACTACCCTTACGGAAGAAGAAGAATGAACAGGCATGTTCCACGTTAACCCTACCCCAAAAGATTTGCGATACAGGATTATCGGTCCAATTCCAGAATCGTGTTCGGGGAATATGATACAAACAGGAGGTGCATAGCACCTCCTCGTATAGCGAAAGCCCATCGTGACAAACGGAGCAAACGTTAGGATAAAAAAGGTTGATAAAATCGTATGTAATACGTTTTACCCCATAAAGTTTAGTTGCTTCGGGTCCACTCCACCTCTTTCCCAATGAATGAGAAACCTATATAACCCTTGACATGGAGTAAATTATAGTTCCCATCGTCGAACCACATGTAACACTTGTAGGTTTTTCCCTCCTTGGGATTATAGATTGTGCCATCAACCCACTGGCTATCCTTGTAAACAAAGCCATCGAGCATTCTCAAACCCATGATGGGGCGATTTTGTAACTTGGGATCGGGATTCTTATCGTCAACCTTAGGTTTCCCATCCTTATTGGGCTCCTTAAGCCAGGTAATCTCACCGTAGAATTTTCCCTTGGAATCCTTCTTAATGGTAACCTTGGAATCGCCGTACTGGGTTAGCCATGTACCAAGAACCTTGTCCTGATGCTGTGCCATCACCGGCACCAGTAACATCAATGCAAACGCAAGCAATAATAACTTCTTCATAGTTTATTTAGGTTGGTTATAAGTTTCAATATTAGCGAATTTTTATCAATTACCTAATTTCAACAATAAAACATCCCTGATACTTGGTTTGAGCGCTTTGCTTTACCTTTTCGGCATCGGCACGGGAGGTAAATGGGCCAATAAGTACCTTAAAAAGACGCTCGTTGTAAACCGTAACAACCTGAACGCAAGCCCTCTTCCCAAATTGAACCTGGGCATCGGCTAAAAGCGTGAAAATATTGGCCTGCTCCTTGAAGCTGCCTAGCTGTAGGTAAAATCCCTTTTTGTTTTGTTTTTGAACCTCAACCAAAAAATACTCAACCGATTCGGATACACCAGCTTGTGGATTGCTCTTTGTTTCATTGGCTTGAGCACCAGCTACTACCTTACCTGCATCGGTTGGCTGGCTTTTGGGTACCTCCACCTTTGACTCAAGTTTTACCCCCTGGTTATCTATCACCTCTATTCTTACCCTTGCAATCCCTTTGCCTATCATTCCAAGCCTCTCGGCTACCGATTTTGAAACATCAGTTATTCTGCCAGGCACAAATGGACCCCTATCGTTTACCCGGGCTATGGCCGATTGGTTGTTATCCAAATTGGTGATTTTAACCAGTGAACCGAATGGGATGGAAACATGGGCACAGGTTGCCTTTAAGTGGCTGTATCGCTCACCCGATGCTGTTACCCTGCCCTCAAAGCTATCGTCGTAAATTGATGCATTCCCTTCCTGAACATAACCTACCTGTGCTGAAGTAAGCAAGGGAAACACCCAAAAAAGAATTACTACCGCGTTGCGCATTACTGTATAGCTTGGTTTAAGAACTTTATCAATGGGCTCAACGTTTCAAACACCTCAATTGTCCTGCGATCAAAATCGGGATGTATAAGCTCCTGATCGGTAAAATCGCACGAGGGTGTTATATGTTTCAATCGGAGAAAATGATCTAACTCCGAATCGAACTCAAACCCAGCAGGTGTGCGTTTAGCCTGTTCAACGCCCTCCCAGGTAAAGGTTGATTTAAACTTGGGATTGTTGATAATTGAAAGGAACTCGGTACGGTTATCAACCATGGCCATGCGTACCTCTTTCATAACGGGAGTAGGAGCCATATACAGTCCTCCCGAAGCAAACGAACTCCCGGGCTGGATATGGATGTAGTACCCGCAGCTGTTGCTCTTCCTTCCACCTGGGGCAATAAAAGCCCCAAAGTTCTCCTTGTACGGATTTTTATTGGCCGAAAAACGAACATCACGGTATATGCGGAAAGTGCAATCGCGGGGCTCAAGAGCGCCTATCGATTTATCGAATCGGCTAATGCCCGCTATCAATGTGAAAATAAACTGCTGAAAATCGGCATTTGCCAGCTCGTAGCTATTGCGGTTTGCCTGAAACCACTCGCGGTTATTGTTCTTTGACAGGTTAACCAGAAAATCAACTGTTTCCTTCTTTAGTCCGGGCATTGGGGTTTGGGTTTACTAACAAATTTACTAAAATATTTTATGCCGATAATAAAAAAAGCCACCCTAAAAGGTGGCTTCCTGTCGGCTCGGTGGGGATCGAACCCACGACCCCATGATTAAGAGTCACGTGCTCTACCAGCTGAGCTACGAGCCGTTATTTTTGTGGCTGCAAATTTAGTATCTTTTTTAACCAACGCAAAATGTCATCTAAAAATTTACTTTCTTTACGGAAAATTTTTGTTAAACAACTTAAAAGCAGGACGCAAGAATGGTACGCAGAACAATTCTTATTACCGGAGGTGCAGGCTTCATTGGCTCACATGTGGTTCGCAGGTTTGTAAAAAACTACCCCGATTACCTGATTATCAACTTTGATAAGCTAACCTATGCAGGGAACCTGCAAAACCTAACTGATATCGAGAACAAGCCCAACTACAGGTTTTTTAAGGGCGATATTGCCAACGAGGCCGACGTTGATAGGGTTTTTAGCCAATTTGCCATTGATGGCGTTATCCATTTAGCCGCCGAGTCGCATGTTGATAGGTCGATTACCGATCCGATGGCGTTCATTCGCACAAACATAGTTGGTACCACCGTTCTGCTTAACGCTACCCGTAAGTTCTGGAATGGCAACTGGGATAACAAGCTTTTCTACCATATATCCACCGATGAGGTTTATGGCAGTCTGGGCTCGGAGGGTTTCTTCACCGAGGAAACAGCCTACGATCCCCGCAGTCCATACTCCGCCTCAAAGGCATCGTCCGATCATCTGGTTAGGGCTTACCATCATACCTATGGCCTCCCCGCAGTAATATCGAACTGCTCCAATAACTACGGGCCAAACCAGTTCCCCGAGAAGCTAATTCCGCTCTCAATCCATAACATTAAGAACAACAAGCCCATACCCATTTACGGGAAAGGGGAGAACGTTCGCGACTGGCTTTACGTTGAAGACCATGCTGCCGCCATCGACCTGATTTTCCATAGGGCAAAGCCCGGAACAACCTACAATATTGGTGGAAACAACGAGTGGAAAAATATCGACCTCATCAGGCTGCTTTGCCGAATAATGGATAAGAAACTGGGCAGAACCCAGGGCGAATCGGAAAGGCTGATAACCTTTGTAAAAGACAGGGCCGGCCACGACCTGCGTTACGCCATCGACTCAAGTAAAATACAACGTGAACTTGGCTGGAAGCCATCGCTAACCTTTGAGGTAGGCCTCGAAAAAACGGTGGACTGGTACTTGGCCAATGAGCAATGGCTCAACAACGTGGTAAGCGGCGATTACCTAAAATACTACGAACAGCAGTACGGGGGGAGGTAAGTGAATAGTTAGAGTGAAAGTTCAATGAGGTTCGTTGATCGTGAACCGTGAGCCGTTAAACAAAATCGGACAACCATCAACCAACCCGACCCCTCTAAATCTCCCCTGAAAGGGGAGACTTTGGCTCCGTAATAAAACTAAACAACTGCAATCCCCTCTTCTTTCAGGAGGGGGACTGGGGTGAGGTCGCTTTCCGCGAACAACTAACAACGCTTTTTTTCATTCCGAGCAAATGCGAGGAATCTCATTATCAAGAGGACATAGAAGAAGTTAGAGGAAGTTAAAACGACAAATGTGAACCGTGAGCCGTTAAACGTTAAACGAAATCGAACAACGAACAACTATATCTAGTCATTGAATGCGGTCTTATGCCGTCTTTAATACGCCACTAAGTCACAAACCTCGCCAAGTGATTGATACCATCACATGTTAGCAAAAATTGAAGGCAAAAAAATTAAAAACCGCTTTGATGATTTGCAAAACTTTACTAAGTTTGAAATTAGTATGATTCTAGTCATACATATCCGGCCAATTTAGGAGATATTGTATGATTTTGTCATACCTATAAACGAGTTATGCTGCATTTACTCGAACGACTTTACGAATGAATAAAAGGTTGACACTAATTCTGTTTTTTTTGATAAGTTCTTTTATTGGAATTTGTCAGATAAGTATTTCTGGAATTGTTCTTGCGAAGGAAGATAAACTAGAAATTCCAGGAGTAAGAGTTACTGAAAAAGGAACAGAAAATGAAACGGTAACTGATATGAACGGTACGTTTTCAATAATAGTATCAAATCCTGATGCAATTTTAGTATTTGCTTTTATTGGAATGGTTGAAAAAGAGTTCAAACTGAAAGGTCAAAATAATATAAAAGTGCTAATGAAATCAGACTGCATTAAAGACCTTTTTGACCATCAGCATATAGGTTTATTAGCTAATAGTGGATTGCTAAATACTCCAATTGGCGGACAATTTGAATTTTCGTTCCCTGCCTTTTTCAGGTCTACAACATTAAAAACTGCTCTTAGTTACCAAACAAATTTTAAAGAAAATGAATTTCTAAATTCTGAAGTAGAATTAGACCATATTATATTTGAATGCGACTATGAAATGGACTTAAAATGGCATTACAGAAAAGTTTCGTATGATAAAGACTTTAATGCAAATGCATATTCGTTTGAATCTGTTTTAATGTTTGACTTTTTAAATCCAATTTATATATATAGCCCTGGACTTATTGTTGGGTATGGAGAACTTTCTTATCAAGAGTTTGGTTTTTCTAACAAACAAGTTTTTAATGGTCCTGTGTTAGGTTTAAGGGCTGAATTGGGGAAACTTTACGGTTCCGAGATATCTGCTAAAGTTGGACTCTTCAAAGATATGATTGAATATCAAGGTCTATTCCGATTTGATTATCGAAAAATAGCCGCATTCATCAAATTCTACAAATTAGACTCTTATACAGAACTGAGTGTTGGTTTTGGAATGAATATGACATATAGACTGAAAAAACAGAGAAAATAAACGCAGCATAACAAGCAGTTGCTTTCACTAGGGCTGATGATGCAGATACGAAAGTTTTTAGTAATTTAGTTTCGTTTTAACGTGGGATGACGCCGCTGGCTCTTAACTCCCCAGCAGCCCAAACCACCGACCGTTGTAATTAAAGAAATGCAATGAATTTAGGTTTATAGTAAGAGATATCGATAAATTTTTTGAAAGTTTTCAGAAGATTGCTCTGAAGGTTAACAGGATTTTAGAATATAAAAATTACTTTAGTTCATATTTCGACTATAAAACGATTTTATTAAAATGAATAAGCATATTTACTTCACCCTATTGTTTATAATTATATCATTTTATCATGTAAAAACCATGAATATAGATGCAACACGAATACTATTTCAGGTAATGATAAAGGATTAAAAAAAGCATAAAATAGATTAGTATAAATAATAGAATAATTGAAAAATCATTAATAATTGAAAAAGAAATAGCAAAGCAGCACAATTCTGTAGAACAATTACAAAATTTGCTACCCCCTGAAATTGGCGATAAATATCATGATTTTAGTGGAGTAAATAGTAATGGCGAATTTATGAAGATTTCAGATATTAAAGGGAAATATATTCTATTGAAATTTACAGGATCTGGTTGTGGTGCTTGCGTAAAATCTATACCTGAACTCAGAAGGGTATATGAAAAATATCATAAATCACTTGAAATAGTTGATTTTACTCTGACGTAAGTGTATATGACTGGTTAAAGCATGTTGAAAAGGAAAAAATTCCTTGGCTAACATTATGTAACGGAAGAGGAATGTATAGTAATACTTGGGAGAATTACGGGATAAAGGGAATACCTACATTTTGCCTTATTAACAAAAAAGGTATTATTATTCAAAAATGGATTGGATACGAATAATGGCTAATAGAAGAACAGATTGAATTAATAATAGAAAATAATAATGGAGCCCAACAAGGGATGTAACCATTTTGGGTTGAATGGATAGGCAAGCGGGTTGGCACGCAGGAACTCCTTAAAGTGGAATATATCTCAAGCCCCGTACCCCCAAACTGGTCACACCCCAACCGTTGGACACAAGAGTATTAAACGACGAATAAATCGTCTTGTAAACGTTAATACTTAAACCTATTTGATTAAAAGCAAGAAAAACTTGACTTTATCATTCATTTTAACGCACCTAGAATTCATATTTTATTTGCAATGACAGCATACGACCAGGTGAAATCATATTTCGTGAATCAATATAATGATTATTAAGTAAATTATGAATCATTAGTGAAGCTTGCAAGCCTTTATATATAGGCCTCCATAGCTGTAAGTCAATGAAATAATAACTATTAATTTTTTCTGTATTAATATCATTAATCCATTGCGCTCCTTTATAGTTGAAAACAACTGATGAATTGATTATAGAATTTTTCCAAATTAAAGTCGTATTGAATATATCACTTGGTTGATAAACTAGTTCTTTCCCAACTAAGTTATCTTCAATTTCAGAGTTAAGTCTCTTATAATCTAGAATATTAGTAACAATATGACTGTATGCTAAAGACCAAATAAAACTATTGCTTAACGTGAAATTTACATTAAATTCTGCTCCATAAATTTCAACTTTTCCGATATTGCTTTTAGTCATAATTGGGCGAAGCTTATTATTCAAAATAATTGAATCGCCAGTTGCAATATATGCGTGATAATCTTGCCCAATAGAGTAGAAAAATGATGTTGAAAAACTTACCTTTTTAAAATACAAAATATCTGCACCAATTTCGTAGTTATCTATATATTCAGGTTTTAGCAAAGGATTAGCAATTTTCATTCCGCCTGAAATACGACCTGTACGGCACAAATCATCAAGTACAGGAGCTCTGTAACCTCTGCTATAGCCAAGGTAGGTTCTGAATTTTTGGGGTTGGTAATACTGAAATGAGACCCTTGGACTAAAAGCAGAAAAATTTGCATTGTTCAAATCTCCCGAGAAATTCTGTAAGAAAGCAGTTTCACTTGTTGGATTTTCAACTAAAAATTTACCATCGTAGAACATTGCGTAATCATATCTAATGCCAGCTAATATGCTAAGCGGTGTTTCTCCGATTTTTATCTCATCAAGCAGGTAAACACCTACTAAATTCATTTTCCCTAAGTTTAAAACTTTATCGGTAGATGTAATGTAAGTGTCGGCACCATCAACAGCACCATAACGCATATCAATACCTGAAGTTAATTTGTTGTATTTGCCCAATGAAAAACTGTAACCAGAAAGTAAGCCAATGTCATCACGAGTTGAAAGCACGTCATATCTTTTTATTTCATTATTCTTTAAACTTTCTCTTATGTTCTTATAGTACTCACGTTGAGTATAAAAATTAACCTTTAGGTTGCTGTTGTCATTAAATATACCCTGATAAGAAACCCTGCTGTTTATGTCAGTGTACCAGTTATAAGCACCTTTGCTAGAGGCTAAATTTTCATTTGTAAAACCATAACCTGTGAAGTTTGAACCAGTACCACGTTGCCCTGAATAGTACCCACCTGAACATTCAATTTTATGTTTTGCAGAAAGTTGAAATCCAACTTTTGCTCCAACATTGTACTCAGTTAAGAATGAAGGAATTGAAAACTCATCAACCTCATCCGCTTGGCTAGTAATATATCCATCGCTTTTCCTGTGACTTCCATTTATTGACCAGTATAATCTATCTTTTATACCTGAAACGTTAGCTTGTGTTTGAAGTGTTGAAAAGCTACCATAACTTAGTGAAACGTCACCCTGTAGCGGTTCGCTTGGCGTAGGAGTAATTAAATTTATAACTCCGCCCATTGCATTTCCACCATGTATTGTTGACCCAGAGCCTTTTAAAACTTCTATTTGTTTTAAATTAGCCGTATTAATAGAATTCCAGTTAACTGTTCCCCCATCATTCTTATTTATGGGTGCACCATCAATCATTACCAATGTTCGACCTGCTTCGTTGCCCATACCACGCAACGAAATATCAGCTGCTCCAAAAATTGATGCACCTCTACTTATGGAAACGCCTGGGATGGAGTACAAGTAATTATCAGCCGAAAGAGCAGGGATTCCCTGAATCTTGTTGTTACCAATAACCTCGACCCTTTGGGGTACATCTAAAATTTTTCTCTCGCTTCGGGTTGCTGTTACAACTACGGTTTTTAACTCATATATTTCAGCATCAAGCATTATTGTAATTTCTTTATTAAATGAATCGGGGCTTATAACAAGTGACTTGGATGAGTATCCTAAACTTTTAGCTGTAATTTCAATTGTATTGTTACCTGTAATTTGGAGTAAAAATGCCCCGTTACTCTGTGATACTGTTTTGATATCAGAATCCTTTACTTCAACAATTGCAAATGGGATTCCATTTCCCGTTTCCTTATCAATTACTTTTCCGCTGAGGCTAACCTGCGAAAAGGTGTTTAGGCTAAAAAACGCCATTGCAAAAAATAAAAAGGTCTTTTTCATTTAAAATTGTTTTTAAAAGGTGAAATTTAAACAACTGAATATCTGACTTAAAATTGAAGCAACACTAATGTTAATAGGCAACCCTAAGCGAAAAAAATTTTTTCAGTATGTATCATTTGCTTCTGGAATTTTTTTTGCACTTTTGCGATATGCATATATTTGCATAACGCAAAAATAACAAAAGATTGGTATATGAGAAAAAATATTACAAAAATTTTAAGTGCACTCGGGTTTATTACGATTTCTGCTGCTTGTAGCTATTTGCCAAGAACTTGGATTGATGCATTATCGGGTGCATCCATTACATTATCCCAGAATGGTAATAGTTTATTCCACCAAACTGATGCAAAAAAACTGAATATTTCAGAGATTAGCATTCAGGGGGAGGTGAAAAAAACAGGAGTGGTTGATTTAAGAAAATTCTACAAGCGGGAAGTTTTTGTCAAAGAAGCTATTCTTGACGAAAGCAATGATCCTAAATTTATTGGTGCTTTTCGTTACATTGGGTATTCTCTTTTTGACCTTTTGAACTCTTATAATCTTGACAAAAAGAATGAAAAGTTTTTTAGACCTTCGATTGATGTGTATGTTGTTATTTCAAATGATAAAGGGGAGCACGTTTCGTTCAGTTGGTCAGAAATTTTTCATACTATTAACCCACATCAGATTATTATTGCCACTGAAGTGGCTCAAATAAAGCCACATAAAAAAGAAGTAAACTACCTCACGGGCAATTGTTGGAAGGTTGTAGCAGCAAATGATCTTTTTTCTTATAGAACAATAGAAAACCCAACTTCTATTACAATCAAATCTTTCGACAAAAAAGAATATCCAATCAACAGAGAAATTAAACCTATGTATAGCCCAGCTGTAAATGTTGTATTTGACAATGGTTTCGATTTTTCTATTCCAACAATTTCAGATACTTCAAGAATTATTAAATACACTTCAATATTTGTTGGTATGGGGATGGGCTATCACCCCAATCCCGAATTTAAGGGAATACCTTTGAAGTCGCTTATGAAAAAACCTAACAATTTATTTGATAGGGAATGGATAATGAATGGATTAGTTTGCTTTTCATCAATTGACGGATACAGAGCAATTTATAGCTATAGTGAGTTGTTTAATAGAAGCGACCAAGTAATTCCTATCCTTTCTATTCCAGAGAATGTTGAAGATGGTGGATATTATAGAATATACTTGCCAACTGACTTTTTTGCAGATAGGAGTGTTAAATCCTTGAAAGAAATCTATTTCTTTAAGGATTAATAATCAATATAGTATAGTTAACAAACCGGATACTCCTTTTATTATTCTTAGTGAATCGAGGGTTTTCTATTTTTATTGTTTTGAGATGCTTCGCATCGCTCAACTTGATAAATATCCTTAACTAAACGACACTTGAAATAATTTGTGATAAAGTAAACAGGTTAAATTTAAACTTTAAGAAAAAACGCTAGGGTTCAACAAGGGATGTAACCATTTTGGGTTAAATGGATTAGGCAAGCGGGTTGGCACGCAGGAGCTTCTTAACGTAGGATATATCTTAAGCCCCGCACCTCCAAACTGGTCACCCCCCCCAGCCGTTAAATCCCTCCCTTACTCCTTGACTTTTTCTTCATAGCTCTGCGTTAAAACACACTAAATAAAATCCCCCGGACTGTTTAGGTACCGGGGGATTTGGTTAGGTTTGGTTAGGTGAGTGTATTACTGCAATGGTTTTACTACTTCGATGAGCTCGGGTAAATCCATGCCAATTTTCTTGAGGTGCTCAATGGTGGGCACGCCATTCTTATTCCAGCCACGGCGCTCGTAAACGGCATCGAGCAGTTTCTCGTAGCGATCCTCGCGGTACTTGCGTAGGGCGGCCATCTTCTCCTCAAGGGTCATCTTGGTAGGATCAACTCCCACCTGCTCCTTAAGCTGCTTATCGTAGCGCTCCTCGCGGCTGAGGTACTCCTCCTTGGTAACAGGACCAGCAGCGCGGTAGGGTTGAGCGTCGTACTTGCGGGTACCATAGCCCCGGCGAATGTTGAAGATGCGCTGGAAGTTGTAAACGCGTTCGCTCTGGCGGATAAGCTCATGCTTATCGATATTGCTGCCGGTTACGGCGTTGTATATGGTAACGTAGTTGTCAACGTGCTCGGGAACCTTAGCTGGCTCATCGGTCTCGGCGTTGTTTTCGGGCTCAACATCGTTCCAGGGGAGCTTGCAAAGACCCTGAAGCCCAAACCATGTACGGAACATGGGGAAGTAGTGCAGCGCCTCGGCCTTATCCTCAAAGGTTGGTATGTGGTTGTTAACCATATCCATGAAAATGAGCCAAGCCTCGTCGTGTTGTGGGCCCTTGTTGGTCATGGCGTAGCCACCCTGCTGTGCCAACGATTCCTTTGAAACGTACTGGCTGTACTCCAGGCCTTTGTTAACCATGGCAATGTCGTTCAGGAATTTCTCATCGGCACCGTACTCCTTAACAAAGTGTTCCTTAAGCTTTTTAACGCCCATCCCGGCAAGTTTACCAAAGCCTTCGCCTCGGGCAACCTGGTGCAGCAGCTCAAGGGCAGCATCCTTGTTGCCAAACCTGAGTTCCAGACCACCGGTACGCTCCTTATTAAGAATACCGCGCTCATAGCACTCCATGATGAATGCCATGGTGGTGCCCCAGGTGATGGTGCAAATGCCGTAGGTATCGCAGTAGAAGTTGGCCTCAATAACGTATTCAGGATCAAAAATTCCGCAGTTGGAGCCTAATCCGGCAGCGGTTTCGTACTCGGGACCATCAACAATCACTTTCTGTCCCTTGTAGGGGCCGGTTTTAATCTCGAACTTATCCACACCCTTGGCGCAGCTCATGTTGCAACCAATCCAGCAACCATCGGGAACACCCTGGGTGAAGTAGCTCTTCCATACATCGGAATGAATCTTGTGAGCATCCTTATGCGAGCCGTACTGGAAGTTGTGGGTTGGGAGCAGGTCGTAATCGTTCATGATTTCAACCAGGTGGGCGGTACCCTTGCTGCGCATCTGGCACTGCTTATCGTCGAGCTCACGTATTTCGCGGTTAAAGCGGCGGCCACGCTCAGCAATGGCTTCAAGGTCGGCCACGTTGTTAAGGTTACCCTTAACGCCGGGAATCTTGCAAACAATAGCCTTAATCTTCTTATCGCGGAAAACGGTACCAATACCACCACGGCCGGCTTGCTTTAGGCGGATGCACTTACGTTTGGGATCGTAGAAGGTGAAGTTTAGCATGCCAATAAGGCTATGGTCGGCAGCAGCGCCAGTTGATACTATACCGATATTCTTCTTATCGGCTTCGTCGTTGGCAAACATCTCGCTTAGCACCTCGCCAAGAATATGGCTGTCGAGCGGCTCGGCGGGAGCTTCAAAAATCTCAACCTTATGCTCAACGCCGTCGATGTAAATGATCACATCGTTTTTAGCCTTTCCCTGAATCTCAAGGGCATCAAAACCTGAGAACTTGAGGAAAGGACCAAAGAAACCACCTACGTTTGAGTCGATAACAATATCGGTTTGGGGCGAGATGGTACAAACTATCGATTTACCAGTACCAGAGTACTGGGTGATACCGCCAATGGGACCCGAAGAGATAACAATCTCGTTCTCGGGGTCGTTCCATTTGGTATTGGGTTTGGTTGCATCCCACAAAAGGCGCAGGTCGTAACCCTTACCGCCAATGAATTTCTCCTTCATGATTGGGGGTACGGGTTTTTCCTTAACCTCGTTGGTTCCAACGTTTATGTACAAGGTTTTATCGGTGTAGCCGCGGTAAAGCGGTTTCCACTCGTACTTCCACTGGTTCAGCATCTTGTGCTGCTTAGCCATTTCCTTAACGTCCATAGTGTTTATGTTTTGGTTTAATTTTTAGTTCTGTTATAGTATTCGCAGCTATAAAAGTACCCGTAAAGTTATCAATAAAAAATGACTTCTATCAATATGAAATCGTTTGCATATTGGAATATTGCCGCGAAAGCCATGTGCAAACTATCATTTTTATAGCGATTTTTCAATTTTTTATTCGAATTGTTATTCCTCTGAAATTCTATCACTTAAAAAATTATTCGAAATTTAACACAAATTAGTCGAATATTTTATTCACCGTTTAAGCCTATGTTGTATTTTTGGAACGTTAAACTAAAATGTTCGAAAGTTTAAATACTCTAAATATGAACCAGTTAGAAGATAGCCACAAGGGAATGCGCGAGAATATTGTTAGCGCGGCTACCGAAGTTTTCAGCCGGTATGGCTTTAAGAAAACATCGATGGAGGATATTGCCCGGGCACTACGAATGGGTAAAAGCTCCATTTACTACTACTTTAAGGGTAAGGAGGAGATTTTTCAGGCAGTGGTTGACCGGGAAGCCAACCTGCTTAGGGTTAAGGTTAAGGAGATACTTGAGAGTGGGCTGCCCGTTACCGAAAAGCTTCGCTCCTACGTTAAGATGCGAATGGATTTAATCAAGCAGCTATCAAACTACATGGAAATCCTTAAGAACGACGACCTAATGAACCTGGAGCTAACCGAAAAGTTCAGGAAAAAGTACGACGACGAGGAGATAACCATTGTAAAACAGATGCTTGAGGAGGGTATAAATAGGAATGAGCTCAAGGTAAAGGATTTAAACCTATCGGCATTGGCCATAGTTACGGCCATGAAAGGATTGGAGATTCCACTGGTTACCTCAACCATGGGTGTGGAGAGCCTTAATATGGTTATTGACGATATGCTCGATATTCTTTTTTACGGAATTGTAAAACGTTAACATACAACAGCTATGAAGATTTTAAGATTGGTTTCTTTTTTCGGGGCATGGCTAATTGGTATTGGCTATGTTTCGGGTCAGCAAGTTCTAACTCTGGAACAGTGCCGGCAAATGGCGCTGGAGCATAACCAAAAGGTTTTAATTGCCGATGAGCATGTTGAAGCGGCAGGTGCATTGAAGCGTTCTGCACAAACACAATTCCTGCCAAGTATTAGCGCAAATGGGCTTTATACCCGTACCAACAAGAAGTTTAGCCTTCTCGACAAGGATTTGATGCTTCCGGTGATACCCTACACGGCCATTGACCCTGCCACGGGAGGACTGAACAGTGCAATTCTTAGCCCTACCCTCCCCGATGGAACACCCAATCCAAACTTCAATCCATCTGTATTTGGCAGCACATTTGCCATCAACCCAAGCACTGGGAAGCCCTATACCGATAGCGAAGGAAATCCACTCTTTCAGAAATACACATGGCTTCCTAAGGACAAGGCCGAGTTTGGCGAGAAGAATGTTTACGCGGCTGGCATAAACCTTACTCAGCCCATTTTCACGGGTGGTAAGATTAGAGAAACCTATCGTATTACTAAATACGGCGAGAAACTTGCCCAGGCTCAAAGCGAAGCTGAACGTACCGAGGTACTATACAAAACAGAGGAATCGTACTGGCGTGTTGCAGCAGTGGCCGAAAAGGTTAAGCTGGTTCAGGCTTACATTGCCCTGCTCGATAAGCTCAATACCGACCTGGAAAACTACTATGCCGAGGGCATAATCATAAAGAATGACCTGCTTAAGGTAAAGGTAAAGAAAAACGAAGCCGAGCTAAACCTGCTGAAAGCGCAGAACGGACTTACCCTATCCAAAATGGCTCTTTGCCAGCAGGTAGGATTACCCCTTAATACCGATATAGTTATAGCTGACTCATTACCAGCTCTAATGGAGCCCATAGCCCAAATGAACTACACCGACTCGGCTTTGGCCCGCCGTCCTGAGATTGAGGCGCTTAACCAAACCATCAATATTGCCAAGTCCGGTGTTAACCTGATGAAATCGCGCTACATGCCAAACATTGGTTTAACTGCCAACTACATGTTCTTTAACCCCAACCCCTACAACGGGCTCACCGAGAACTTTGGTGGCGACTGGAGCGTAGGTGTTGCTATAAACGTTCCCATTTTCCACTGGAACGACCGTGGCCATACCCTTAAGGCAGCCCGAAGCGAACAGCGCGTAGCTGAACTTAAGATGGACGAAGCTAAGGAGCTAATCAGCCTTCAGGTGCAGCAGGCCATTTTTCAGCTCAACGAGTCAATCAAGAAGGTTGAGATGGCTCAGGTAAACCTAAAACAGGCCGAGGAAAACCTAAAGGTTACCCGCGATGCCTTTGAGAGTGGTCGTCAAAAAACTTCCGACGTGCTTGAGGCTCAAGCCATGTGGCAGAATGCTTTCAGCGACCTGATTGATGCTCGCATGGAATACAGGCTGAATGTGGTTAACCTGAAACGGGTTACGGGAAGTTTGAAATAGATAATAGTGTTCAGTGTACAGTTTACAGCTGTTACTTTAAACCTTGAACCTTGAACCTTAAACCTTAAACTTTGAACTAATTAAAACTACAAAATATTAAACCATGAAACGATTAATTTTACTATTTACAGCAGCTGCTGCGTTGGTTTTTGTATCGTGCAGTGGCAATAAGCAGGAACAAGCCCAAAGCGAAGTGAATGTTCCGCTTGTATCCACCATCAGGGTTGAGGAGCGCACTTTCAATCCGATTCTAACCTTTACAGGTACAGTATTTGCCAACAAGGAGGCAAACTTAGGCGCTACCCTACCCGGAAAGGTTGAAAAAATCTACTTTGAGGAGGGCCAGATGGTTAAAAAGGGCGATCTCATTGTGGAACTTTCCGATGAGATGCTTACCCAGGCAATGATTGAGCACGAAACCATCAAGAAGGATTTTGAGCGTGTATCGCGCTTACGCGAGAAGGGAAGCATAAGCGAGATGGAGTACGACCATGTTAAGGCTAAATACGATGCTTCAACCGCAAAGGTCGAAATGGTTAAAAAGAACACACAGGTTTACGCTCCCTTCAGCGGCATAATTGCCGAGCGAATGATGGGGGAAGGAGAAGTTTACTTCCTTAACCCCGGTCTGGAGCCCGGCTATTCCATGCGTTCGGGCATTGTTAGGCTGATGCAAATTGACCCTGCTACTGTAAAGTTCGATGTGAACGAAAAGGATTTAATCCATATCCGTAAAGGCCTACCGGTGGTGGTTAAGCTCGATGGTATGCCCGGAAAAACCTTTCAGGGGAAGGTTGATAGAATTAAGCCCATGCTCTCAACCACAACCCGTTCCACATCGGTTGAGGTTACCATTCCCAACTCAAACATGGAGGTTAAACCGGGGATGTTTGCCTTTGTTGATGTAATGCTACCCGAGGTGAAATCGGCAGTGGTGCCCCTGCGTAGCATATACCGTATGCCTGGCACATCGGACGATTTTGTATTTACTGTGGTTAACGATACCGTTCACCGTGTTAAGGTTGAGCGCCTGCAAACCATTGGTGAGCACGTTGCCGTTAGGGGTATCGATGCAGGTACCGAAATTATCCTCGAAGGCAAAAACCGCGTGAACGACGGTTTAAAGGTTAAGGTGAGCAACAGGTAAAAATCCTAAAAAAACGGAAGAAAATGAAACTACCACAAGTTGCCGTAAAAAGGCCTGTATTCACAGCCATGTTGTTTGTGGCAATCCTGCTCTTTGGCGTGGTATCGCTTACCAGGCTACCGCTCGACATTATGCCCGAAATGGAGTTACCCACTCTTACGGTAATTACCGTATATCCGGGCGCCAGCGCCGATGAGGTGGAAGAGCAGGTATCCAAAAAGTTGGAAAAAATCCTATCGGGAACGGAACACCTAAAGGAGATAACATCGCAAAGCAAGGAGAACGTATCGTTTGTTCAGCTTCAGTTTGAGTGGGGAACCGATATTACTTCGGCAGCCAATAATGCCCGCGACCTTATTGAGCTGGTAAAGAATAAGCTACCCCGTGATGCTCATAACCCAATTATTTTCAAGGTAAACAGCTCACTGATGCCTGTTCTGGTGTATGGCGTTACCGCCAATGAGAGCTATAACGGGCTTTACAAGATTGTTGACGATGAGGTGGCCAGCAAGCTACGCAAGGTGCCGGGAGTGGGCTCAGTAATTGTAATAGGCGCACCCGAACGGGAGATTAAGGTTGATATCGACCCCGTTAAGCTACACGCCTACAACCTGTCGCTCAACCAGGTGGCAACCGTGCTAAAGGCACAGAATATTTCTATCCCCGGTGGAAATATCAAGGTGGGCAACGATGACTACTCGGTTCGCATTCCCGGCGATATTGCCAGCGTTGATGAGCTTCGTGACTTGGCGCTCATCAGCTTCAACGGTAAGGTTATTCGCCTTAGCGATGTGGCCGAGGTGCGCGATGAGTATAAGGAGAAGGACGATGTGGGAAGAACCACAAACGGGAAAGGGGTCACCCTGATGGTGCAAAAGCAATCGGGCGAGAACACCCTTGAGGTGGTTAAGAAAATTCGCAAAAAGGTTGCTGAAATTAAACCCGCCCTGCCATCGGATGTTAGCATTACCGAGGTAATGAAGAGCGATGAGCTTATCACTGAATCCATCAACAACCTTTCCGAATCGCTCTGGTATGCTCTGTTCTTTGTGGTGCTTGTGGTTATGGCATTTCTGCGTAACTGGAAGCAAAGCTTTATCATTTTCATAACAATACCCTTCTCGCTGATTGTAGCATTCATTGTGATGTTTGCTTCAGGGTGGACAATCAACATCTTCAGCTTGATGTCGTTGGTGGTGGCATCGGGTATGGTAGTGGATAATGCCATTGTGGTGCTTGAGAATATCACCCAGCATATTGAGAAAGGGGCTAAGCCCAAGCAGGCAGCAATTTTCGGTAGTAGTGAGATGGGTATGGCAATTTCAGCATCAACCCTTACCACCATTGTGGTATTCCTGCCCATGATATTCATGGGTGGCATTGTGGGTATCATGTTCAAGCAGCTGGCCATACTAACTTCAGTAACCTTAATAGCTTCGTTATTCACAGCGCTTACCCTAACCCCAATGGCATCGTCGCAAATGCTTGAGGGCATGAAAAAAGGTGATAAACGCCGCCACGGAAAGCTATTCGAGTGGAGTGAACGTATGTTTCAGAAACTTGAAAATGGCTATAAGAAAGCATTGGCATGGGTTATTCACCACAAAACATTTACTGTTATAGTAACGGTTGCCCTGCTGGCATTCAGCCTTTGGGTTGGTAAGGGCTTGGGAACCGATTACATCCCTGAGTTCGATGCTGGCGATGTGGTTGCAGTAATTGAAACCGAGGTGGGAACATCAACCACCAAAACCGATAGCGTGGCTCAATTGGTTATGCAAATCTTCCAGGATGAGATTCCTGAGATGGTTCCCGGCTCATTGGCATCGGTTTCCGGACAAACCGAGGAGGGGCTCTTGTCGTCGGTAGGGTTTAGTGAGGGTAAAAATATTGCTACTGTGATGTGTCACCTTTCAAAACCCAACGAGCGAAAGCATTCAGCAAAACAGATTGCCGACAGAATTCGCCCACGCATTGCAGCCATACCCGAAGTGGAGAACTTTCGCTTGCTTGGGGGTAGTATCCTCTCAGCTGCTGTTACAGGAAATAAAAAACCTATTGAGATTGAGGTTTCAGGCAACAGCTTTGGTACTATAAACAGCACGGCCGAGGCCATTACTGCCCGCATGCGCCAATCCAAATACTTTAGCGATGTTATCAACAACGTTGATAAGGGTAAGCTTGAGGTACAAATCAGGGTTGATAAGCGCAAGGCTTCGGCCATGGGTCTGAACTCAGCCATGATTGGCCTACAGGTTCGCCAGAGTATATATGGTACTGAAGCTGGCGAGTTCAAGGAGGGGGGCGATGAGTACGATATAACCCTGCGCTACTCACCCGAGTACCGTAACGATATCAGCCAAATCCGCAACATACAGCTTAAAAACCTGCTGAACCAAACCATACCGCTATTGGCTGTGGCCGAGGTGGAAATGGGAACCAGCCCCCTGCAGATTAACCGTAAAGGGCAACAACGTGTGGTTAAGGTTATGGCTGAACTAAACGATGTGTCGCTGGGCGAAGCCCAAAAGGAGGCCAAGCGTATTATTGCCAATCTTGACATTCCCAGCGATGTTACCGTTGAGGTTGCCGGTCAAACCACTGAGCAAGGAGAGTCGTTTAGCGACCTATACCTAATCCTTGTACTTGGTATCTTACTGGTTTACATGGTTATGGCCGCTCAGTTTGAGAGTTTCCGCGACCCATTCATCATCATGTTTGCTGTGCCGGTAACCTTTATTGGAGTGGTTTGGGCATTCAAGATAACCGGCTTAACCCTAAGTATCACAACTTTTGTGGGTTTGATTATGCTTATGGGTATAGTGGTAAACAACGGTATAGTGCTTGTTGACTACACCAACCTGCTCCGTAAGCGCGGTTACAAGCTTTACGATGCCATTGCCGAAGCAGGCCGAAGCCGTTTACGTCCGGTGCTTATGACTACGCTTACAACGCTCTTGGGCATGGTACCCATGGCTACCAGCAGCGGTATGGGACGCGAGGCATACTCACCCCTGGGCATCACCATGATTGGTGGACTACTGGTTTCAACCCTTATCACCCTGCTGCTGGTTCCAACTATTTACGCTATTTTCCATGGTAAAGAGCGAAAAAAAGAAGCCGAGGGTAATAAATCCATTCTGTTTAACTAAAAAAGAAGCATAGCCATGAAGATGATATATTGCACCTGCAACGTTGCTGTTCTTGAGCCGCTGCTCAAGATGCTTGACGAGAACAACGTTCGCGACTTTCAGGTTGTGGAGCAGGTTACAGCCAAGAATAAGAAAGGCGACCACCGTTTCAACAACCCGGTATGGCCCGGTTACAACTCAACCGTATTCATCCAAATCACTGAGGACGAAAAAGCCAAAATGGTAATGGAAAAAATACGTGAGTTTAACCGCAATGCCTTTAACGATAACGAGCTGGTTACTGCCTGTATGTGGACTATTGAAGATTACTTTTTCGATTAACCCTCATGCAAATAATGAAAAAGGGGCTTTAATGCCCCTTTTTTTAATTTTAAGAGTCAATACAAACAAGTTATTGAATTTTTTTGTTACTATTGACTAATCTCCTCTAAAATTTATCCGCACCCCATTTTTATTAGCCTGGATGAATTTGTTAATCCAAGGCACTTCGGTTTAGTTGTTCACTTTTCGCTTTTATCTTTTCACTATTTCTCTAACTTCCTCTAACTCAATCATGTTCTGTCTATTCCGAATCATTCTGAATCATTCCGACTTTTATTTCCACGTTTAACTTTTAACGTTTAACGGTTCACGGTTCAACTTCCTCTAACTCCATCATTTCCCTTGTCATTCGGACTCCTACCAATCAACCCCACCAACGGTTACTGAAAGGATTGTTGTGTGGTCGTACTCCTGACCGGGCAGCAGCAGTGTTAAGGGGAACCTCCCCTCGTTGGGCGAGTTGGGGAAGTGTTGGGGTTCCATGCATACCGCCCAGTTACCTTTTTCGGGTAGTTTTATCATGGGGTTGGCAACATTTGGTCTATTCATGGGGGTGTAAAGTTGAATGCCGGGTTGTGTGGTGTAAATGGTTAACCCAATATGGGTTTTGGGGTTGTACAGCGCCACCGACGGATTATCAATTGTGGGGTTGTTCAGCACATAGCAATGGTCGTAGCAAGTCCCCACCAGGTCGATATCGGCCCCAACGGCCTTAAACCTTCTGAAATCGAAGGGTGAGCCATTAACCTCGCGGATTTCGCCGGTAGGGATAAGCTCGTTGTTAACCGGCAGGTAATGGTCTGCATCTATGCGCAGCATGTGGTCAAGCACATCGGTTTCAAAACCGCTCAGGTTAAAATATCCGTGAGTGGTAAGGTTTAGGTGGGTAGGCCTATCGGTTACAGCACGGTAGCTGATACTCACCTGGTTGTCGTCAGTTACCTGGTATATCACCCAAACCTCAACATTCCCGGGGAACCCCTGGTCGCCATGTGGGCTGCTCAGCTGAAACTCCAATAGGCAAACACCGTTATGCTCCTCAAAAATGGCAGTTTCCCAAACCCTGTGGCTAAAACCTACTTTGCCCCCATGCAGTATATTTTTGCCCTCGTTGGCGTTCAGGCTAAACTCCTCGTTATTGATAGCAAACCTAGCGCCTGCTATGCGGTTGGCATACCGCCCCACAATTACTCCTGGGTAGTAATCGGCCTTCAGGTAATCCGATGGGCTTAAAAGGCCATAGGCCAAGTTAAACTTTTGGTTCTCATCGTTAAGCAACCGCAGGCCTACCATAGCTGCTCCCAGGTTCGAAAGTGTAACCTCCATGCCACCCTCAGTGGATATGGTGTAAATCATTACATCCTGATTATCGATGGTTCCCCATTGACTGGCAAAAAAATCCATACCTTACAAATCGTTTTCGTCAACAATAAAAATATCCTCGTTAGGTTTTTTCATCAGGTATTGCTCGCGTGCAAACTTTTCCAGATTTTCGGGGCTTGTTCGCAACTCCTTAATTTTTTTCTTATCGTCCTCAATCTTTCGCAGGTAGTATTCCTTTTCGTTCTCAAGGCTCTTAATGCGGCGACGTGTGGCTACCATCTCTATCCAGTTGCTACTATCAAAAATCAGCATCCAGATTAAAAAAATAAAAGCGGTTAGGAAAAACTTATTCCTAAGCTTGGGTAAAAACCATTTCCAGAAAGTAATTTCGCTAACCGGCATATCAACCTCCACTAATCAGGTGAATAACCTGCACATCATCGCCATCCTTAACGGTAGCAGTGCTATACTCGTCTTTTTTAACAAGCTTTCCATTCACTTTCACCACAAGCATTTTAAAGGTGAAGCGCTTAATGGCCAGCAGCTCATTAATCGTGATAGCTGCCTTATGGGTATCGATATGCTCAGGCAAACTATTTAATGTGATATCCATATTTTAGGTATTTGGGCGTGCCCCCTAACGGGGTCGGGCTACTCCGGGCTTCGCTCTGCTCCGGCAAGTCACGCCTATGGCGTGTCTGTGCTGCTGCGCACCCTCCGTATCCCTCACGCAAATATAACCATAACACACCGCAAAATAGCAACATCCGCTAAAGATTTTTGGGATTACAAGCTTGAAAAAATGGGATTGCTCCCATATATTGGATTAGCCTGACCCGTCCTCTCATGTCATGCTGAGCTCAGCCGAAGCATCACTTTTTACCTTCAACCCTTAATGAGATTCCTCGCAGTTGCTCGGAATGACAAAAAATTGTTAGTTGTTCGTTGTTCGAGGATTTTAATGGAACACAGATGACGCAGATTAGACAGATTTACACAGTGAAACACCCTGTAAACTCTGCGTAACACGGTGATACATCTTTGGTTGATAGCTGATGGTTGACCCGTCCTCTCATGTCATGCTGAGCTCAGCCGAAGCATCACTTTTTATCTTCAACCCTTAATGAGATTCCTCGCAGTTGCTCGGAATGACAAAAAAATTGTTAGTTGTTCGTTGTTCGAGGTTTTTAATGGAACACAGATGACGCAGATTGGGCGGAGTTACGCTGTGATACTCTGTGTAAAACTCTGAGAAACCCTGTGGTACTTATCAGTTCTTAGTTGATTGTTGTTCGTTGTTCGATTTCGATTAATGGCTAACGGTTCACGATTAACATTAACCAGCCAAAGCACATTCTGTACTTGTTAACTAGTACTCCCTTTTAGCAGCTCTCGTATCCTAAACCATTTATCTTACCTTTATCCTCTGACCTATACGAAGAATTCCATTGGGTTTAAGGTTATTCAAAGCACAGAGCCTATCAACCGTTGTCCCATAGCGCCGGGCAAGTGAATAAAGTGTATCCTTTTTCTTTACCGTATGTATTAGCTCCTCGTTCTGAACATCTGTGGAATTAATTATACTTGCCCCCAAAGTCCTATCGCGATCCGGAATGGAACCACCTATAGCATTATCAGCTGACCCTAAAGTATTTTGCACAGGCATGCTAAAAGCTGGAATAGAGTCATTAAGAACCAGCTGTTTTTCAAAATCGAAAAGTTTCTCGGAATCATAGGCAATACCCTTTACCCTGAACTCAAAATGCAGATGAGTAGTGGTTGCCCGACCAGTCCTGCCACCAAGCCCTACTGCCTTGCCAACCTGAATGGTATCGCCTACCTTAACTAGAATCTTACTCAAATGCCCATAGTAGGTTTCAATGTCGGATTGATGTTTGAGTACAACAAGAAGCCCATAGCCGTAGTATTTCTTTGCACGGGTTACTATACCACTAAATGCAGCTCTAACACTATCGCCCAGCTGAAGTTTTATGTCCGTTCCAGCATGAAATCGTTTATGCCGAGGGCCAAAATGGCTAATCACCTTTCCGCGAACAGGACTGCAGAAAGGCCCTAAACTATCGAAAAAAGGGAGCGAATCGGTTATCGAAACCGAATCGGGCGATGTAACTAATAAAGTATCCTCAGTAATGACTGTATCTTTTTGGGCTTTTAGTGAACTAATAGGCAGCAGAAAAATTAGGCCAAGCAATAAATGGCGCCATTTAAATTCAACTATACATCTAACATTCAGGTAAACCATCACAAAAGTTTTGGTGGCGCAAATTATTCAATCAAGCTTAATCCCGAAATACTATTTGTCAACTTTTTTGAAAAAATCCGAAAGGTTAATCTTACCCCTCGACATTGTAGAGGGACAATTCAAGCATATTCATTTGATTTTGATGGTAGTAATAGGAATCAGGAATGATAAACCAGTATTCCCGCTCTCTCTTGCCATGCTGAGTTTCACCGAAGCATTGCTTTTTACCTTCAAATCTTTCCTTTTCAATGAGATTTCTCGCTATTGCATAAAAGTAAAAGGAACTTGGGTAGTTGTTCGTGATTTGAAATAGAACACAGATACCGCTGATAATGCAGATTATCACTGTGTAACACTGTAGGAACTCTGTGAAACCCTGTGATACTTATTTAGTTGTTGGTTGACTGTTGATGGTTTTTAGTGGAAAGAATTCACATTTAATCTTGAATTTGAAATCTTGAATTTGGATTCTTAAATCTTTCTGTACACTGTACACTAAATTCAGAATCCCGCTAGCACGGGACAGGCTCTTGAACTCCGCAGAGCGGAGCAGGCTTCTTAACCTTTATCCTTATCCTGAGATTCCGTGCAGATACTCGGAACGACAGGAGACGTTTTGGGTTTCCGATTTCGTTTAACGGCTACCGATTCCCGTTTAACTGGCTCTAACTTCCTCACATTCTTCATAAACCGTTTAACCACCAACTGTTAACGAACTTCTTTTTTGGCTTTTCACAACTCACCTAAATTTCTATTTCTGCAAAATAGTTTCTACCTTAGCTCTGATGAACGGGACTGATGCAAATGGCTAAAATTCTTGTAGTTGACGATGATTCAACCTTTTGCCTTATGCTCAAAACCTTCCTTACGCGGAATGGGCATAAGGTAACCGAGGCTTTTTCGTACAATGAGGCACTGCGTGCCATTCAGGCCAAAACCTTCGATGTGGTGCTTACCGATTTCCGCCTTCCCGAAAAATCGGGCATGGATGTGCTTACCGATGCAAAACGCAAAAACCGCGACACCATAGTAATAGTAATGACTGGCTATGGCGATATACGCATGGCGGTTAAAGCTATAAAGCAAGGCGCATACGACTATGTTACCAAGCCCGTTAACCCCGAGGAAATACTTGCCACCATAAACAATGCCCTACCTGGTTCGGATAGTAAATCACATGAAAGCGAAACCGATACCTTTATTGAGGGCAAAAGCAAGTATAGCCAGGAGGTTATGCGCTACATCAACATTGTTGCACCTACCAATTTATCGGTCATTATTCAGGGCGATAGCGGTACAGGCAAGGAATTTGTTGCCCGCCAAATACACCGCGCCAGCAAACGGAGCAGCAAGCCCTTTGTGGCTATCGACTGCGGTGCTTTACCGCGCGAGTTGGCTGCCAGCGAGTTCTTTGGCCATATCAAGGGTTCATTTACGGGTGCCATTGCCGATAAGGTTGGCCAGTTTGAGGTGGCCAACGGCGGCACTCTATTCCTCGATGAAATTGGCAACCTACCCTATGATGTTCAGGTTAACCTGCTCCGTGCCATTCAGGAGCGTAAAATTAAGCGCATTGGCAGCAGCAAGGAGATACCCGTGGATGTGCGAATAATTGTTGCCACCAACGAGGACCTGCTTGAGATGGTGAACCGCGGAACCTTCCGCGAGGACCTTTACCACAGGCTTAACGAGTTTACCATTAGGGTGGCTCCCCTTGCCGAGCGAAAGGACGATTTAATGGTTTACGCCCAATGGTTCCTGAAAAATGCCAATAGGGAAATGGGAAAAAACATACATGACTTTACACCCCAAGCCATCGATGCCCTCATGCAATACAGCTGGCCCGGAAACCTTCGGGAACTCAAAAATGCCATCCGTAGGGCTGTTCTTCTTGAACAATCCAATGCAATAACTATTGATTCGCTACCTTCGGAAATTGCCTCACCTATCCCTAAGAACTTAGCCGGTAAGTCCGAGAACCTTAAGAACACCAAGGAAAAGGCAGAGCAGGAACTTATTCTTTCAACGCTGGAAAAGGTTAAATACAACAAAACCAAGGCAGCCAAACTGCTCAATATCGACAGGAAAACACTCTACAACAAACTCAAGCAGTACGGCATTGATACCGATTAGAACCCTAATTTGATAAATATTCGCTAAAAGTTGACTTTCTCATTTTTTTAACGGAACTTTCGTTATTGAACCCTAAAATTTATTAACTATGAACGAGAATGCTTTCGACTTTAATAAGTTTATGGCCGATTCAAAGAATACCCTTATTAATCCCAAGGGATATTTTGAGTCGATGAGCACCGCTGGCGGTATGGTAGAACCCCTCCTTAAGGCACTCATTTACGGTTTAGTTGCTGCAATAATCAATGCCATTTGGTTTTTTGCTTTGGATAGCGTAGTTACTTTAGGTGCGTTTGGCGGCGCATTTGGAGTTGGAGCATTTATAATGACAATCATTGGCGCCATTATCGGATTGTTTATTGGTGCGGTTATTATTCTATTACTCTCAAGCATTAGTGGTGGTAATACCGATTTTGAAGCTAACTTAAGGGTAAGCGCATCGTTAATGGTTCTAATGCCCATCAACTCACTGCTTAATGTTTTTTCCTTTTTAAGCGGTTACCTTGGGGTAATAGTATCGTTAGCCATTAACTTATATGGCTTATACCTGCTTTACCTTGCCCTTACTAAAACCCTAAAAGGCAAAGAGGAAACAGCACGTATTATCATGTATGTTTTAATAGCACTTTTAGTGCTTGCTCAAGTTATAGGTTTCTTTAGCCGGCGAGCTGCCAGAAATCTTACCAGCGATTTATCACGGTTTGAAGAGGCTTATGGCAATAAAGAGGGCAACGAACAAAACGCCGATTACAATTACTATAACAACGAAAAACCCGATAAGTTCCCAAGTAAAGCCCTGGAGCTTGTTAGGGTTCACCTTTCAACTGGTAACGGCGTTATTACCAAGGAAAAACTTGATAGGTTATTAAAATTAACCCAAGAACTCGACGAGTACGAAAACGACATCGACAACGACAAGATAATAGCTCTGATTAAGGAGTATGGTTACACCGATATGACAGAGTATACCAACGATTATACTGTAGTTATTTCCGGTATAACAGCGGTGTCGAGTTTAAATGCCATGGAACAATTGCTTAACGCCACTGAAAAAGAGAAAAAAGCAGCGGGAGACTTCAAGGTTGATGAGATGCTTAAAAATGCTGCCATACAGTCAATCACCAGCGGCAAACTTACTGAATCGGATTTAATTGTTGTATTCAACAACTGGGATTCGGTTAAGGAGCTTGAAAACAAAACAGTTACCGAGTAACCTTTTTGAAAAATCCCCATAAAACCGGCACCTTGCCGGTTTTTTTATTATTGATAAGATTTAACAGGGTGTATAGAAAAATGGTGAAAATCCAAATGGCAATAATATTGAACCATATGGTTTTGATATACTGACCGTTGAAGAGCTTATAGGGTGCATACAAATGTGCGCGGCCAAAAGGATGGTCGGGTAGCATGTATATGGGTTCGGCCTTTTGAATCAGCCTGTTTTCCGTTTCAAGGTATTTGGTTACCTCATTGCTACGTAAAACCCATTCGGCTAAGGCATTGTTATGGTTATTAAGCTTTAAGCGGTAAACCCCCTCGTCGCCAAGCTTGCCCTTTAACGCAACATAAACGCTATCGCGTTTAGCAGTGGCAAATCGCTGTTGCTCCTGAAACAGCTTTTTGATATAAAGCAGGTAGCCGTTCAGCTCAAATGCCAGTTGATCGTATAGCTGCCCCTTTTTAAGATCCTCAAGTAACTCAAACTGGGGCACATCATCGGTTTGAGCAAGATGCTCAATCTCATTGGCAATAAAGCGTAAGTGTCGCGATATATCGGTACTCCTATCCTCCTCTAAACCATCGAGCCTTAGACACTCCTCCAGCTTAACCTGCAAGCGGGGTATCAGAAACGACGCTCGAAAAGCCGCACGGCTCAGCTGCATTTCGGCATCAAAAATATTTTTCTCGTAGCGGTTGTCCATGAACTGCGTTACCGCAAGCGCCTCGTAAGCCCAGCGCGATGTCATGATATCACCTATAACCGGAACATATACCCTGCGAGTAAGCGACGAGTTTAGGTTATCGAAATCAACCACCGTGCCGCTCAAAAGGATTTGCGGAACAAGCAAAAGCGGAATGGTAATGTATATGGCTACAACCGATTTCATCACCGAGCTGATAATTAGTCCGAGCATGTTTGCAAAACATGCCGAGCTGAAAAGAACCAACCAGTACTTTAGGGTTAAACCCTTTATGCCGATTATTGTTACACTTACACCAACAAACAGAAGCATTTGCAGAGCCGATAATCCAAACAGGTAAAGAACTTTTGAGTTGATGTAGCTGAACCGGCTTAAGCTGAGAAACGACTCGCGTTCAAGTATTCGGCGGTCGCCAATGATTTCCTCGGCGCTAACGCTCAACCCTAAAAACAGCGATACAATAACGCTCATAAAAATGAATGCAGGGATATTGCGGTTAGCCGCAAAAATATACTCGTTACCCGGCGAGTACTTTATGAAAAACGAAAGTATAAGTCCTAAAACTATTGGCTCAAGTATATTGAGCAGCATGTATTGTCTGTTCGCCAGCTTTGCCAATAGGTTTCGCTTGCTGAATACTTTCAGCTGCTTCACCACATCGGGTAATTGGAATTTACTTTGGGGTAAGGGTGTTTTACCCTCAACCTCAACCACTTTGGGCTGTATCGATTCGCAGTAAAGCCTATACCACTCCTCGGGCGATACCTTGCGGTTAATGGTGTATAATCCGCTCCTATCAACCTGCCGCTGCTCAATGATATCGAGTATATCCTCAGGGTTTACCCTTTTCTTTTGAGCCTGCGAAACTACCAAATGACCAACCTTAACTGACTTTTCCCTGAAGTAAGTTATGGCTTCGGTTGGGTTGCCCACATAAACAGGATAGCCACCCTTATCCAAAACCCAAAGTCTATCGAACATCCTGAAAAGCCTTTCGGAAGGCTGGTGGATATTTACCACTATCAGCTTTCCGGCATCGGCAAGGTTGCGGAGCAAGCCTAATACCATAACCGAATCGTTTGACGAAAGGCCACTTGTGGGTTCATCGAGGAAAAGAACTGCTGGCTCACGGAGAAGTTCAAGACCAATATTTAGCCTTTTGCGCTGACCCCCGCTTATTACCTTATCAAGGGCATTCCCTACCCTCAGGTTTCGGATTTCCCATAAATCTAAACTTTTAAGGGTAGAATCTACAAGCTCCCGCACCTGTTTCCGGCTATAATTGCCAAAGCATAAACGTGCGTTAAAGAGCATGTTCTGGTAAACGGTTAGGTTCTCAATAAGCAAGTCGTCCTGCGGTACAAAACCTATTACACCCATCAGTTTGTGGGGCTCGTTGTGCACATCGTATCCGTTAATTAATACTTTTCCTTTATGGGGAACTAACTTGCCCGATAAAAGATTAAGAAGGGTGGATTTGCCAACACCACTGCCACCAAGTATGCCCACTACCCTCCCCGATTCCTCAACGGTGCTAAATGGTTTAATACCCTGGCTGCTTCCGGGAAAAGTAAACTCAATGCCCTGAACAACCAGTTTTACAGGTTGAACACCGGAGTGTATTAACCTGATTTGGGTAATATCGTTGTATTGTATTTGCTCGCCGGTACCTAACAATATTGTAGTGCCTGGCTTAAAACAGTAATAGCGGTTTGAGGCTAAATTTTCATCTTCAATAGTCATTTTTCTGTCGCCATCGTACCGCACCAGGTAACAACCTATTTTATGGAAATAGGCAAAAAGCATAGCTCCACCTATTCCTATGCGTTTCTCGCCTATTATTATGTTCTGCCCATCAATATTATTCTTATCGTCGTAAAGTAGTATTAACCTGTTTCTATTGCTCGATATCCACCTTTCGAAATCGTTTTGAGAATATACTGAACTACTGGGTAATTGTAAACTATCCTGCGATTGACTGAAACTAAGAAAAAGGTAAAGGCAAATGGCATCATCGGGTTGTATGCCAATGGCATTCCATGCAGTAAAAAGCTTATCGGTTAAATCATTGGCGTGATTTGTAAGCGCACGGTAAAAGGCAATGGCTAATTCAATACGCTGATCTGCAGTAAACGATTGACAAGGCAAATCGCTATCTTGAATAGCCTTGTCTTTTGAAAAACTTGTTGAGTTTATGATTCTATCAAACTGTTTGAGAAGTTCTTGTCCACTTACCTCAGAATCGGGCGAAGAAATGAAGCTAAGGATAATCTCCCGACATTGCTCAACATCCCAGTCCCTGCGGGTTAAGTCTGCCAGTGTATCGACAAGTCCAATGGCGATATTCTTATCCAAACTTTACGTTTTTAAAGCTCCGTTTAATTAGATAGTTTAAACAGTTAAAAGTTACAGCAAAAAATAAAAAAACGCACCTTTATGGGGTGCGTTTTTGGAATTATTTTAAAGAAAGCAACTATACCAATGCATTGCGTACCTTGGTAATTTCTTCCATTATTTTCTGGAACTGGTCATTGGTTAATTTTTCGCCTTCTACTTTGTTGTAAATAGCCTGAATGGGTGCAAGCATATCCATCAACTCCTTAACCTCTGGAACATCGGCTCGGGGAGTCATAAGCTCCATAAGCTTGGAAAGGGGAGCCTTTTGGTTGGCAAGTATTTTGATGAACTCGGTGTTATCGCGACTGGTTAAGGCAATCTGCGAAGTGATGTAAACCCCCTCAATCCAGCTACCGGCAACAACCATAAGCGAAAGGCTTTCCTTTTGGTTTTGAACAAGGGTTCGATAGGTTTCGTAATACGAGTTGGTGAAAATAACTATCAACGAATCCTTATTGTCGATATTCTTTTCAACATTTACAGCCAACTCGGGGGTAAAGCCAGCGTTGATATTGAGTTCCTCAACAAGCTGTTTGCATACCTTTAGGAAATTCATGGTTTCCTGTTTCATTTGATAGGTTGTTGAGTAGGCAAGGTCGGCACCGTAAATACCCAGGTTAACGGCCTTGGCCTTTTCGGTCATGTATTTCCCAACATTATCAACCGGGTTGCAAATACCAATAATGAAACTTGCCCCGGCCTTATTAATCATCTGAATAACCTCAAATGAAGTAGGAATAGGATAATTGGTTACCTCCTGAAAGGCTTGCTCCTTTGATTCAGCCTGTAATTCTTCGGCCTGCTTTGCCTGCTTATTACCACAACCGAAGATAATGGCTGCCAGCATGGCCAATGATAGAATTCGTAGGGTGTTGGTGTAGTTTTTCATGTTTGTATCTGTTTTAATGGTTAAACTGGTTTAGTTATAAGTTACCTTTCGATCCTCAATTACAAATAAACCCAATATAATGTTTATTGTTTGAATAGGGATTACTGTAAAGGTTTAAAGTTGATGTTGTTTTGTGTAAATTTACAAAAATTCACAATAAAAAAAGAGTCTAACACTAAAAAGTTTAAAGCATTTGTTGTTCTGTTGCTTTAATAACCTAACTTTTGCTTAAACTGATTGGTTTAACAACCCCTTAAAGTATAACTCTATCCAAATCTTTCGACATCCTATTCATAATGGCATAAAGATCCTTAAGCCTCAGGAGCAACTGATTGGTTTCCTCTACCTGGTCGGACTTGAGTTTGCTAAGTTCATCCGTTAACTTGCCAATGGCCAGCTTAAGAACCTTGCTTTTATAAACCATAATGGCTTTGGGGATGGCTGTTTGAAGGAAATCGGCACCCTCAGTTACCTCGGCCTTATGCTTCTCCCAAATACGGCTAAGCACGTATTTCTCCGTAAGTAAATCTACTGCCATCTGGCTAATCTCAGGGTCGCTATGGTTAATAAAATACCTGTTGTCCACCTCTACATGCGTTTCCAGCAAACGCACGTATTCATCAAAAATCTTTTTGTAAACCAAATTCTGAAACTCTAAATCATCGTTTAAAATCTCATCAATGATGAAGTGTGCAACGGTTATTGTGATAATCTCATTGGAATCGTCAACCTCCTGGCTGAATAGCACCTCATTCCCATTATTAAGCAAAAAACGCACTATTTCTTTTTCCTGTTCCTCGCAATTAATGCCCTTAACATAAGAGGGTATTTTGGGGGTTTCGTGCTCCCGAACTATCTCGGTTCGTTCACGTTGGAGCAATTGCTCCATTCGACTTCTGCGTAGCTTACCAACCTCAGAGTAAAGCACATCCTCGCCAATATCCATTAAGCGGGCACACTCCTTGATGTAAACCGCCCGAATAACCTGATCGGGGATTGCGCTTATTGAGCGCACTATATCGGTAATAAGACTGGCACGCTTTATGGGATCGTTCTTGGCTTCGTCGAGAAGTAGGCGGGTTTTAAATTTGATGAAATCGGTTTCGTTCTGGATGATATAATCGAGCACCTCCGTTGCACTATGGGTACGGGCAAAACTATCGGGGTCTTCGCCCTCGGGCAAGAGCACCACCTTTACGTTAAGCCCTTCCTCCAGAATCATATCGATACCCCTGAGCGAGGCCTTGATACCTGCAGCATCGCCATCGTAGAGTACGGTAACGTTTGGCGTAAAACGCTTAATCAACTTGATTTGATCCTGCGTGAGCGAGGTTCCTGAGCTGGCCACCACATTCTCGATACCAGTTTGGTGTAATGAGATAACATCGGTGTACCCCTCAACCAGAAAGCATTTATTTTCCTGGGTGATGGCTTTTTTGGCATGGTAAATACCGTAAAGCACTTCGCTTTTGTGGTAAACCTCGCTTTCGGGACTGTTAAGATACTTGGCTGTTTTTTTATCGGCTTTGAGTATTCGCCCGCCAAATCCTATAACCCTGCCGCTAATGCTATGAATGGGAAACATCACCCTTCCCGCAAAGCGATCGAAAGTAGTGCCATCGTCGCGTTTTATGGTAAGGCCTGTTTTAACAAGGTAATCAAGCTTAAATCCATCGCGGAGGGCGCTTTGGGTAAAGGCGTCGCGCTGATCGAGGCAGTAGCCCAGCTGAAATTTTTCGATGATATGATCCTTGAACCCTCGCTCGCGGAAGTAGGCCATGGCAATGGTTTTGCCATCGGAGTGCTTATGCAGCATGTCGGAAAAGTAGCGCTGGGCATACGAGTTGATTACCATAAGGCTCTCGCGCTCGTTCCGTTTCTCTATCTCCTCGGGGGTAACCTCTTTCTCTTCAATTTCGATGTGATACTTCTTGGCCAGGAATTTTAGCGCCTCCACGTAGTTAAGGCGCTCATGCTCCATTATGAAGTTAACCACATTGCCCCCCTTACCGCATCCAAAGCATTTGAATATGCCCTTCGACTGGCTAACAGTAAACGAAGGGGTTTTCTCGTTATGAAAAGGGCAAAGCCCCAAGTAGTTTACCCCACGTTTCCGGAGGGTAACATACTCCTTAACCACCTCAACAATATCGGCTGCAGCTATTATTTTATCAACTGTATGCTGATCAATCATTTAACACCACGTTTTTTGCCCTATTCATTTGTAAAGATAGTGTAAGATGATTTTATAACTCGATATTTTATGTATGTGTTTATGAACAACCGCGCTAAATTGATTAACCAAAGGTGTTAATAAGTGGTTGATAGTGGAAATGGCAGTTGGTGTTCCTATTGACAAACCTCTGATAAAAAAACCGCCTTAAAAAGGCGGTTTTTTTATTCCCTTGCAATACCAATTATATTATATATGAATTGCCTCGCCGTATGCAGCGGCAGCGGCTTCCATAATTGCCTCGCTCATGGTAGGATGCGGGTGTATGCTCTTGATTAGCTCATGGCCTGTGGTTTCGAGGTTGCGAGCCACTACCAGTTCGGCTATCATCTCGGTAACATTACCGCCCACCATGTGGGCGCCAAGCAATTCGCCATACTTGGCATCAAATATCAACTTAACAAAACCATCGCGGTTTCCGGCTGCAGTAGCTTTGCCCGAGGCTGTAAAGGGAAATTTACCCACCTTAATTTCATGGCCTGCATCGCGAGCAGCCTTCTCACTCATGCCAACGCTCGATACCTCAGGCGTGGTGTAGGTGCAACCGGGAATGTTCTTATAGTTTACAGGATGTGGGTTAAGCCCGGCAATCTTTTCAACACAAACAATACCCTCGGCCGATGCAACGTGGGCTAAGGCTGGACCTGGTACTATATCGCCAATGGCGTAAACACCCTCAACATTGGTGCGGTAGAACTCATCAACCTTTACCTTACCCTTATCAACAGCAATACCTAATTCCTCAATTCCAATACCCTCAAGGTTGGGGGTAATGCCCACTGCCGATAACACCACTTCGGCCTCAACCACCTCGGCTCCCTTTTTGGTTTGGATAGTAACCTTACACAAATCGCCCGAGGTGTCAACCGCCTCGACCGATGCTTCGGTTTTAACTGTTATGCCAGCCTTTTTGAAGGCACGCTCAAGGGTTTTACTTACCTCCTCGTCCTCCAAAGGAACAATATTGGGCATGTACTCAACCAGGGTTACCTTGGTGCCAATTGCATTGTAAAAGTAAGCAAACTCACTTCCAATGGCACCTGAACCAACAACAACCATCGATGCGGGCTGCTTGGGTAAGGTAAGAGCCTGACGGTATCCTATTACCTTTACCCCATCCTGTTTAAGGTTTGGCAGTTCGCGCGAACGCGCACCAGTGGCAATAATGATGTGTTTAGCTGTGTAATCGGCTTGGGTGCCATCGGCAGCGGTAACCGTTACGGTATGGTTATCCTTTAGCTTGCCAAACCCGTTAATAACGGTGATGTTGTTCTTTTTAAAAAGGAACTGAATGCCCTTGCTCATGGCATCGGCTACACCACGGCTGCGAGCAATCATCTTCTCAAAATCGGGTTTTACATCGGCGGCTACCACACCGTATTCGGAAGCATGCGAAGCATACTCGAAAACCTGGGCACTTTTCAGCAATGCTTTGGTGGGAATACATCCCCAATTCAAACAGATACCGCCAAGGTTCTCTTTTTCAACCACGGCTACCTTCATTCCAAGCTGACTGGCGCGTATGGCAGCAACGTAGCCACCGGGGCCACTTCCGATTACTATTAGGTCGAAATTCATAGTTTCAAATTTTTGTTTGTCAAAATTACAATAACAAATGGAATGGGAAAATGTTAGATGTAATACTTGTCATTAATCGTTTACTGGCAGCCCTGTTCATATTGAATTAGGATTTCAAGTGTTTGCTCTGAATTGGTATTTGAACTTAAACAACCGTATATAAAAAACAAAACCTGATAACCTGAAGATCACAGTTCAATGACAATAAGAAACAATTAATCGAACCTGAACGTAAACGAACTAAAAAATAGAACCAATGGAAGATAAGACATCCCTTGCCCTGTCGAGTTTTCAGGGGAATGCCAATTGCGCTCAATCTGTTTTGCTTGCATTTGCTATTGATGAAGGGTTAACTGCCGAGCAATGCCTAATGTTGGGATCCGGACTGGGTGGCGGTGTTGGGCAAAAGCAGCACATTTGCGGAGCCATAAATGCCGGGGCAATGATTATTGGCCTTAGATTCGGCAACAGTAACCCAAGCGATACCGATGCCAAACAAAGGGCAACCGCGCTTGTGGCCGAATACATGGATAAATGTGCTCAAAGTTTAGGTTCAACCGATTGCTGTAAAATTCTTGGAGTTGATTTGAACGATTCCATAGCAAAGCAAAAGGCCCGCGATGCCGGCCTGTTCGATATGGTTTGTGGCAAAGCCATTAAAACTGTTTGCCAGCTGCTCGAAAATGATTACCGGATAGAGTAACCCTTCGGTTCAACTATACCTGCATGGTAAAAATCCGTTGCCTGATGATTTGGATCGATTTGGCTATAAGGTAAAAGGCCATCATGGTAATAATGATAGTTGCTCCCGAGGGAACATTCAACTTAAACGAAATGGCTATTCCTGCAACAATCGAAATTAAACTTATGAGCGTTGATAGTAAAATTATCTTTTTAAACCTATGCGATACAATATTGGCAATATTAGCTGGAATGGTAAGCAATGAAATGATAAGAATGATTCCCACCGCCCTTATGGCAAAAACTATCGATAGAGCGATGAGAATGGCCAATGAATAACCAATAAACTTTACTGGAACATTTTGAGTTTTGGCAAAATCGCTATCGAAAGCCACAAAAAGAATAGGGTAATAGAAAGCTACAAAAAACAAAAGGGTTAATCCGGCAAGGATTAGTAATAGCAAAATATCGGTTTTTGAAATGGTTAGGATACTGCCAAACAGGAACGACATCAGATTTGGAGCGTAGCCCGGGGTAAGGAATACAAAAAGAATACCCACAGCCATGCCAAATGACCATAGCATGCCAATTGCGGAGTCCTCTCGCAGTGTTCGTCCCTGCGATAAATACTCAAGCCCCAAAGCTGATAATACGGAAAAAACCGAGGCTCCCAGTATTGGATTTAATCCAAGATACCAAGCAATGCCTATGCCTCCAAACGATGCGTGAGTTATACCTCCGCTCAAAAAGACCAACCGCCTCACCACAATATATGATCCTATAAATCCGGTTATTACCGATAGTAAAACTGCTGCCAATAAAGCATTTTGAATAAAGGTGTACCGAAAGAACTGTGTAACGGTCTCAAGCATAACAGGTTTATTAATGTTGATGGTTGTGTTGGTTTTCCTTACTGTGATCGAGCAAAACGGTGTGGGGTATTGGCCCATGGGCAATTATCTGAATTGGGCAGTTGTATGCAGCCAGTTGCTCATTGGTTATTTGGTTCGATTGATGGTAAAAAAGTGTTCCATTCACGCATGCTATAGTTTTAACATACGTAGTAATGGTGCCCAAATCGTGCGATACCATAAGAATGGCCATTTGCTCGTTCAGCTTACGGAGCATTTCGTAAAGTTCGCCCTCAAATTTACTATCAACATAGGTATTGGGCTCATCCAAAATAAGTACCTGCGGGTCCGATATCAGCGCGCGGCAAAGCAACGCCCGTTGCAGCTGCCCACCCGAAAGCTGTCCAATGCTTTTATTTTGAAGATGATCGATCCCCACCCGTTTCATTAGGTCAAGGGCAATTCCTTTCTGTTGACGGCTGTAGCCACCAAAAAGTCCTTTTTTCTCCAAAAGACCCGATAGCACAACCTCTTTTACCGATACGGGAAAATTTTTATCGATCTGGCTTGCCTGGGGCAGGTAGCCTATAAGAGAACCATTACCCTTGGTGTGAAAAATAACCTCGCCACTAAAGGGCTTCAGCTGACCTATTATCAGTTTAATCAGGGTGGTTTTACCACCACCATTAGGGCCAATTATTCCTATAAAATCGTTAGTGTTGATGGTAAGGCTAACGTTACGTAAAACAATGTTTTTGCCGTATCCGGCGGTAACATTAACTACCTCAATCAGCTTTTCGGGTTGGTTTATCATTTTACATTACCTGCAATGGCGTTAGCAATAAAAATCATACTTTCAGCCCAGTTTTCCTGTAGCTGATCGACCTTAACCACCGAGGCTCCAAATTCGTTGGCAATGGTTTGAGTGTTGTGGGTGTCGAATTGGCTCTGCGAGAGGATGGTTTTGATACCCTTGGCACGGCAGCGCTCCACCAGCTCCACCACTCCCTTAGCCGATGGACTTTTTCCTTCCTGCTCAACGCTTAACTGGGTTAACCCGTAATCGCGGGCATAGTAACCCAGGGCGGGATGGTATATTACAAAAGTTTTTTGGCCTGAGCCAGCCAAAATAGCCCGAACCTTAGTATCAACCGAGTCGATATGAACTAACAAGCGGTTAAGGTTAGCGTTGAACTCACTTTCCCTTTCAGGGAAAAGGTCGGTAAGGTTTTGGGCAATGGTTTTGGCCATAACCTTGGCGTTAACCGCCGACATCCATATATGCGGATCAACGGCATGGTGATGCCCTTGGTGGCTTTCGTTTTCATGGTCGTGATCGCCCTCGCATTCACCCTTAATCAAATCAATCCCTTGCGACAGGTCAACATATTTGAATTGGGCATTATCCTTAAGCTTTTGCTCCATTCCCTTCTCAAAATCGAGTAGCCCTATGGAAAAGTAAGCTTTGGCCTGGGTAAGTTCAGCCATCTGCTGGGGGGTTGGTTCAAACATCTCGGGGCTGCTGCCCGGTGGAACGAGCACCTTAACCTCAACAGCCGAATCGGCTATGAACCGAACAAAATACTTGAGCGGTTGAATACTCACAAACACTGTGTTTGAACTGCTCTTAGCCAACTTACCCTTACAGCCAAATAATGCCAACAGGGAAAAGGATAGAACCGATAAAAAGAATACTTTTTTCATACCCAAAAATTATTTGATAAAGTTAGAAAATCCAAACTTATTGTAACATTTCAGGTGGCGTTTTTGTTCTTAAATATTTCAATTTTTTTGTTAATCATTGACTATGGTTTTGATTATTAAAATTTTCTCTAATTCAGCAGGTTTTTTTGAAGATACTATTATAAATCATTTAGGTAAAATGGATTTACTCAACAGAAACTGTATTTTTATCAAATTCCTTTGCATAATGCTGTAATCTTTAGTAATTTGCTCTCGAATCATTGTGTTACCATGAGGGCAAAAATCGTATCAATCACACTATTAGCGCTAATCTTTGCATTTTTTACGGTAAATGCAAGTGAGCGCGATAGCTTACTTAACCTTCTTTCGGCCTCAAAGGGTAAGGACAAAGTTGAGATTTTGATTAAGCTTACCGAGGTTACCTCAGGTACCGACCAGGCCATTAAGTATGCCGATGAGGCCATATCGGCGGCACGAAAAATAAGCGATGAACTCCTTGCTAAGGCCTATCTGAACAAGGGATTTGCCCTATCGGAAAACTATCTTGATAACGAAGCCATTGATTTTTACCGCAAAGCCCTTGAACTTGCCCAAAAGAATGGATATAAAAATTCGATTCTCGAAGCCTACAAAGGGATTTCCTCAGCATACTTCTACATCGACTCGTTTGAGCAATCGCAAAGGTATGCTAACCTTTTGCTGCAGCAAGCATTGGAGTTGGATAGCATCAGGCATCAGGCATACGCCTACTTCAGGCTTGGTAAAATATTTCAGGAGCAAGGCCAAAACGATTCTGCTTTACATTACATCCGACGCTCCTTGGCATTGCGGGAAAAACTTGGCGATTGGAAAGAGATTGCGCAAACCTACAATGGGCTTGGCCGCATATACTTTGACCTTGCCCAGTACGATAGCGCCATCGGGTGCTATGGCAAAGAGGTTGAACTTAAAGAGCGAATGGGCGACCAGCCCGCTTACCTTGCCATTGCATACCTTAACATTGGCCGCACACACATTGCAAAAAGCAATTTTCAGCTTGCCCTTGAGCAATACCAAAAGGCTCTAAAAACCTTTGAAGGCATTAACCATCAGGAGGGTATTGCCACCTGTAACTCGGGGCTGGGGATGATCTACGAAAACCTATCACAAAGCGATCTGGCAACCGAACAAAACGAGGCTAACTACCTTAAGGCGCTGGGCTACCATATGACAGCCCTTGACCTGTTCCGCAAACTTCAAAAGAAAAAGGAAGAAGGACAAACCCTACAGAATATCGGAAATGTTTTTACCCGCTTAGCCACCAACCGGTTTGTTGCACGCTTTGGTGAGATGTGGGAAGACTCACTGTACAAGATCAGGCAAACCGAAATACTTGCTTCGTTCGACAGCGCAAGGAATTACTACGGAAAGGCGCTAAGTATTTTTGATGAGCTTCACGAGGAAGGCGAAATTGCCAAGGTAAACACCAATATTGGAAGCATTTACAGCTGGGCTCGCGATTGGGATAAGGCTAACACCTATATTAACCGCGCCTTACAGCTGGCACGCAAAAACAACTTGCTTTACGAGACCACCGCTGCCCTCTACGCAAAAGGTGAAAGCTTGTTCCGTCAGGGACGATTCGATGAGGCCGAACTGGCCTTTGTTGAATGCTCAAGGCTCTCGGAAAAACTTGGGTTAAAGGAAACGTTACGCTACAGCTACGAACGCCTGTCGCGGCTTTACGAGCAACGAGGTGATTTAGTACGCGCCTACACCTACTTTAAGCAAGCCGTTAAGATTAAGGATGAGATTTTCAGCGAAAAGAGCCAGCGGGTGATGGCCGAAATGCAAACCAAATACGAAACCGAAAAGAAAGAGCACCAACTTGTGCTCATGAAGAATAAGGATGAACTCCAAAAATCGATAATCCAACGTCAAAAGTTGATGATTATAGGCGCAATTGCCGGTTCGTTCCTTATACTTATGGTTGCCGTTCTGATGTTCAAGATGTTCCGCGATAAGCAGCGCGCCAACATCATTCTGGAGGAGAAAAATGCTTTGATTACCCGCCAGAAACAGGAAATAACCGATAGTATAAAGTATGCCAGCCGAATACAAACGGCGGTGTTACCCACCTCGGCACTAATTTCCGATGTGTTACCCGATCACTTTGTGCTTTTCCTACCCCGCGATATAGTTAGCGGTGACTTTTACTGGATGACCCGTAAAAATGATAAAATTGTACTGGTTGCTGCCGACTGTACTGGCCATGGCGTTCCTGGTGCATTCATGAGCATGCTTGGCGTTTCGTTCCTTTACGAGATTGTTAACAAGGAGAGCATTCTTCAACCTTCGGAAATCCTCGATAATCTTCGTAACCATATCAAAACAACCCTCAGCCAAACCGGTAAGATTGAGGAGCAAAAGGACGGAATGGACATCTCGCTTTGCGTAATCGATAAGCAAAACCAAAAGTTGGAGTGGGCTGGCGCCTATAATCCACTTTACCAAATACGCAATGGCGAGCTTATTGAGTACAAAGCCGATAAAATGCCCGTTGCCGTTCATATCAACGACTTTAACTCGTTCACCAATCACGAAATTGAATACCAGCCCGGCGACGCCTTTTACATGTTCTCCGATGGTTACGCCGACCAGTTTGGTGGTACCGATGGTAGAAAATTCATGCTAAAACGCCTGAAGGAAACCCTGCTAAGCATCTGGGAAAAGCCAATGGCTGAACAAAAGGAAATTCTGCACAGTATTCACATGGATTGGCGGGGCGAAGAAAACGACCAGGTTGACGATATCCTGATTATCGGGTTTAGAGTTTAATTGACCATTCCGATCTCTCCATCTCCCTATAAATTAGCAGCAACTCCTTTGCATCAAGTTTTTCTGCTTGGAATTTACCCATGCTGATAAGCAGGTTTTTTGCCTGCTTCTCAACCGGCTGCCTGCCATAGTATTTCTCCGCTGCAAAGTTCATATACTTTAGTAGCATAAAGGCATCGAACCAAAGGAAGAATCGCTTTTTGAAAGATTTTGGCGAAGAGGCATTAGCCCTTACGTTTTCAATGGCTTTAATGGCATCAACCTGAAAAAGAAAGTCACTTAAAGGCTCTGCCAGCGATTCAATAAACTTTTTGGTTTGATCACTACCATGGTCGTAAAGAGTAGTTACATTCTGAAACAGCGGTTCAAGGTTAATAAACGATTCCAGGTGGTAGGTCGATATGGGTTCATTACTGTAAACCAGCTTGCTCATGGCTCGTCCCGTGCCAAAAGGCACCCTGTTCGATGGCCTTGGCGAAGGGAAAACGCACGTGGTATTTAACTCCCTGAAACCACCATGTGGTATTATTTTTTGAAGAAAGTAAAAATCTTCACCTGCCTGATGGCGGTTCATACCGCCAAACTTTACGTAAGCCCCTGCGCTACAAGCCATTGATGAGCCAACGGTATGGTAGGCAAAAGGGAAACCCACAAAGCGGGAGGCTTGGTTATAGTAACGCAGGTGCAGCTCATAGTCAGCTATGCCTTTGTAAACTGAATTGGGAAACTCCTCGCCCGACAGAGGATGTTCAAATCGAACGGAGCATGCATGGGTCTCAGGGTGCTTATCCCATAAATGGTAAAGCTCACAAAGGTAGTTGGGCATGCATTGCGAATCGGCATCGAAACAGGCAATAACCCCCGATTGCCGACCAACGCTAAGCAGGCGATAGGCTGCTTCGTCCATGCCAATTTGCCGGGCGTATCCTACTCCAGCCTGTTTTCGGGGCAGGTCAAATGCCCTTATGGTACGAAAATACAAATTCTCGCTACCCCATAAACGGTTTGCCTCATCGATGTCTTTAACTGCTTTGTTGGAATTTTCCAACACATCGTGATTAGCCCCCTCGGGGTGATTTACCACAACAATTACCTCAACATCGCAAGCTGGTAAAGTGCAACCTGCAATCGACTCCAACGATTTTATTAAGTTAGGTTCATTGTAACAGGGAATAACAACGCAAATCCCCAGGTTAACCGAAGGGTTAACATCAATTTGGGGTGAAAAATTCTTTTTTGCAAAGTAATATTCCCACATGGCGTAACAAAAATAGCGAAACCCTTTCTTATGAAAAACATTCGAAAGGGTTTCGGGTTGGTTTAGGTTTAGTATAGGTGGGTGTTTATTTCTTTTTATTTGCTGCGTACTTTTTGTTCAGACCATCAAGCACCTCATTGGTGATATCGTTGGCAGGATGCCCGTATAGAAGTGGGCCACCAAAGGTATTGCTGAGTATTAAATGGTAACCCTTATCGGCATTGTACTCTTTCAGGTATTCAGTAATACTGTTGTGAATTTGGCGAAGCTTAACCTGTTCCTCTTCGGCAAGCTGCATGCGCATTTCATCGCGAAGCTGGTATAGTTGCTGCTCTTTGGCTGCCAGATTGCTTTGAAGCTGTTGCGCTTCGGAGCGTGTTAACAAACCCTTTTGAACCTTATCCTGAAAATCGTAAGCTTCTTTCTCAAAGCTACGCGATTTTGCATTAAGATCAGCCTCTTTCTTTTTACCGCTCTCTTCAAGTTCACGTTTCATGTCGAAGTACATGTCATAGTTATTCAAAAGGGTATCCATGTTAACCCACGCTGCGGTAAACTGCTCCGATATTGCGCCTTTCCCTTCGGTTCCTTTAACATCTTTTTTCCCACCAGAGGTGAAATGGAGAACAAAAAGAACAACAATGGCAACGCCAAACAGAATGTTGATTATTAGGTTTGTTTTCTTCATAATTGATTGATATTACTGATTAGTATATTTCAAGTTATTCAAAACGCACACTATTTCTAACATCTACAAACATACTGACGCAAATATAAATGAAAATGCAACATAACAAAATATTTATGCCAATTTTTTCCGATTTAAAACGATTATTCCAGCAGCCCCTCGTCGCGGAAGAGTAATAAAATTGATGAAAAAGGAACAACAACATACTTCTCGCTGTTGAACTCAACCTCAATGGCATTCTCGTGAAGGTAAACAGCCAAATCGCCAACCTGGGCCTGCAAGGGAAAATATTTAGCTTCGTTTCTACTTTTTTTCCAGGGTTCGTCGGCATCAGTAAACATGGGGATTGGGTATCCAGGGCCTACCTTAACCACATAGCCGCTATGGGCTTTCTGCTTTTCCTGCACACCAGGGGGTAGTAAAAGTCCTGCCTTGGTACGCTCATCGGGATTCTTGGGTTTAATCAAAACCCTATCGCCTACCACTATGATGCTGTCAAAATCCTTTGGATCGAACGAGAGTGACATATAATTACAGGGTTTGTTACAGCAAAATTATCCATTTGTTTTTAAAACAATGTATTTTGTGGCTAAATATTGTGATTATATCCATTATATCGTGTTGTTTGTAGAAAGTGTATTGACTTCAGCATCCAGTATGCTTATCTTGCAAGTATTGAGTTTATAGGATATGTCATCAATTCAGATCTTTAGTAGTTCCTACGCAGTGGCTATCTATAACCCCACGCTGAAATGCGTTGAGGTTACGTGGCACGGTAACCAAACCATTGAAGAATACAAAGATGTTTTTAATGCACTTCTGGAATTCCAGCGCAACTCCGGTATGGAGGTAAAAGGATATCTTTCCGATATCAGAGATCAGGGAGTGGTAAACCCAAACAGCCGAAAATGGTTTGAGCAGGTGGTTCTCCCTACTGCTGTAAATCAGGGCTTAAAATGGGCTACAGTTGTATTTGACGGAAGCACATTCAAACGTTACTATCTTAACCTTATCCTTCAGGTGGCTAACGTTTATGGTTTGCCCCTAAAATTTTTCAATTCAAAGGATGAAGCCTACAGCTGGGCTGAGAAACTAAATCTTAAATAGTCAAAAAAAACGTATTGACCTTTGCCTTAAAAAGTTGTAACTTGAATTGTTGTTACAACCAGTATGGCACGAGTTCCCGCTAATATCCACGAGGTTCCGTTTTTCCGCTTGGTTATACCGTTAACAGCTGGTATACTTATACAGTATTACCTAAATCCTATCAATGCCAATCTGGCAATAGCCTCAATAATGATTTTACTTTTACTGCTGGTTTTTGCCCGAATATTTATCAACTCCTGGGAAAAACGTTGGATCTATGGATTGATTTTAAATTTTTTTCTCGTTCTTTTTGGTTGTTTGCTGGTAACCCAACATAATCCTGAAACAACCCTTAAACCAAATAAAAGGTATAACATGCTGGTAAGGCTTACCGAACCGCCTACCATTGGGAGCAATGCGGTTAAGGTTAAAGCCGAAATAATTGATGCTCAGGAGGCTTCTGATTTTAGCACACCTAAGCCCGTTTTGCTTTACTTCTTGGTATCGGATAGTGCCTGCTATGGGTTAGGTTATGGCGATATCTTAGCCGTATCGGCTATACTCAGGGAGTTTTCAGCACCACCCAACCCATACCAGTTTGACATGAAGCATTATATGTATCTTTTGGGTATAGTGTACAATGCCAAAGTAACCCAAGGATGCTGGGAAAAAGTTGGCAGTAATCCGAATAAGATTATTAAGCTGGCCTACAATGCTCAAACCTATGTGATTGAAACATTAAAGCGCTTTGGAATTAAAGGGCAGGAACTGGCAGTAATTTCAGCATTAATGCTGGGTTATAAATCGCTGCTCGACGATGAAATCCGACAGGTTTACTCATCGGTAGGGGCCATGCATATTCTTGCCGTATCGGGTTTGCATGTGGGGTTGGTTTTTGGCGTGGTAGTAATAATTCTCACCCTTTTACCCAAGCGACGTTACTGGTTAGGAATACGATTGTGCTTTGCTCTTGCTGTACTATGGGGCTATGCTCTTATTACAGGCCTTTCACCATCGGTATGCAGGGCCACCATTATGTTTTCGCTCTTTGCCATTGGACAAACGGCTGGCTTGAAAACCAATAGCTACAATACCCTGGCGGCAGCAGCATTTGTGCTTTTGGTTAGCAATCCGTTTATGCTATTCAACGTGGGCTTTCAGCTTTCGTTTGCAGCTGTTCTATCTATCGTTTTCTTCCATCCTTTCATTTACAATGTTTTTAGTCCTAATAACCGATTACTCGATTATGTTTGGTCACTTATTGCTGTATCGGCCGCTGCTCAAATTTTTACTCTTCCCATATCATTATTCAACTTTGGGCAATTCCCTGTAGTATTTTTAATCACTAACCTAATGGCAATACCTTTGGCAACCCTTGTTCTATACCTATCGTTAATTACGATTACTTTTTCATTCATTAAACCGTTAGGCCTAATTCTTGCTAAGCTACTTGGACTTACCACTTGGTTGTTAAATTCTGGATTAAAATTCATTGAAACCATTCCTTACTCCAATATCAACTCCATCTACTTTTCCGTATGGCAAGCATTGCTACTTTCATTATCATTACTAATGCTGTCAGTTTATCTTGTAAACCGGAAAAAGCCATTTTTAAAGCTATCCTTTTACTCGCTTTTTGGCGTACTGTCATTATGGGCTATTCATTTAATCGCTGTGAAAAACCAATCGGAGCTGGTTGTATTCGTAATGCCCAAAAGCTCTGCTATTTGTATGAATACTGGTGGTAAACCATTGATTGTCCATTACGATTCAATCTCCATAAAAAATGCAACCAGTGGATACCTAAGACGTTGTTCACTCGAAAAACCAAACGAAATCAACCTTAACCATTTAAAAGCATTTGAAATTCCTAGCCATTTGAAAATTATCAAGAAATCGGGCTTAGCACTACTTATTGCGGGCAACAATACCATTGCGTTGGCATACAACGATAGCGTGAGAAATATAAACAGCAACTACCCCTTTACCGTTAATTTGCTATTGGCTAACCGGTATTGCAGCAGCAATATATTCAGTGTTCTCAAACCCCAAAAGGTTGTTATTGACCCAAGCGTATCGGTTACCCAAACCAACAGGTTAATATCGAATCTGATAAAGGATAACATTCCGTTTCATACCATGCATAGTTCTGGCTTTTTTGTTTACAACTTGAACGGAAGCAATCCGAAAACCTTTGCAGTTCAATAGATAATATTTATTTAAACCCATGTACATTTTGATTAAAAATGATGTTACTTTGCAACTTATTTTTCATACGTAACCTATGAATATAATAGTTGTTGGTGCAGGCGAAGTAGGAACGCACTTGGCCAAAATGTTAGCCAAGGAGTACCACGACGTTACAGTGATTGACCCCGATGAGGAGATGCTTAGCCACGTAACAGCCAGCGCCGATGTACTTACCATACAGGGTTCAGCAACATCTATAAAGGTCCTCAAAGAGGCCAATATTAAAAAAGCCGATTTGTTTATTGCTGTAGCCCATTCCGAGGAAACAAACATTGTTTCAGCAACCCTTGCCAAAAAACTTGGCGCAAAAAAGGTAATTGCCCGAATCGATAAATGGGAATACCTACAGCCAAACAATAAGGAAATTTTTCTGAACCTTGGCATCGATTCACTAATCTACCCCGAGAGGTTGGCTGCCCGCGAAATTATCACCCTCCTGGGGCAAACCAGCTCAACCGAGTTTGTCGATTTCTCGGGAGGTAAACTCTCGCTCGTTGTGTTCAAGCTCGAGGAGGACTCCCCGGTTGTTGACTACACCTTGCTTCAGGCAACCAAGAATACCCAAAATCTTGATTACCGTGCCGTTGCCATATCGCGCGAAGGCGAAACTATTATTCCCCGCGGAAACGACCAATTCAAGGTCAACGACCTTGTATATGTGATTGCCAACCAAAATGGAATAAAGGAAATGCTGGAGTATTCCGGCAAAAAGAATATCGATGTAAACAACCTTATGATTCTGGGCGGAAGCCGTATTGCCATTCACCTTGCCACCGAGTTAGAACGGTCGATGAACGTTAAAATCATAGAGGTTAATCCCGAAAAAAGCGAGAAACTGGCAGCCCAGTTCAAGAATGCCCTGGTGATTAATGGCGATGGCCGCGATACCGACCTGTTAATGGAGGAGGGTTTACAGTACATGGATGCTTTTGTTGCCGTTACCGGCAATTCCGAAACCAATATCCTATCGTGTATCATAGCTAAACGAATGGGCGTTAAAAAGACCATTGCCGAGATTGAAAACATCAACTATATCCGGTTAGCCGAAAGTATTGGGGTTGACACAGTTATTAACAAGAAGTTGATAACGGCCAGCCGCATTTTCCGCTATACCATGAGCACCGATGTATCAACCATCAAGTGCCTTACGGGATCCGATGCCGAAGTGCTTGAGTTTATAGTTAAGCCTGGCGCCCCCATTACCAAAGGTAAACTTAAAGATATTGGTTTCCCTAAAGATGCTATTGTTGGCGGAGTGGTTCGTGGCGATAACGCCTTTATTGCTAAAGGCGACACCGAGATTAAACCCTACGACCGCGTAGTGGTATTTGCTCTCCCAACTGCTATCAATAAGGTTGGTAAATACTTTAACTAAACACAGGAATGCTTACTATGAATGAACTCCCCTTTTGGGGTTCGCTGGTTACTCTTATGCTTCCGCCTACTTCGGTTACCAATTGATTGCAGATTATTAAACCTAAACCGCTACCCTGTTCATTCATGGTGCCCGGCTGCGACAAGGTCTCAAGGGAACTAAATAATCTATCGCTTATTTCACGGGGCATGCCAACTCCATAATCGGTAACGGTAATTTCCATTTGATTCCCTTTAGGCAATGCGTAAACATCAACCCTACTCCCTGGATTTGAAAACTTTATGGCATTCGATATTAAATTCCTTAATACAGTACTTAATATATCGGCATCGGAGTAGATGTTTAAGCCTGGTTCAACCCTGTTGTTAATAGCTAAACTTTTGATTTCGGCTGCAGGTTTTTGGGTTAAAATAATTCGGTCAACAAGCTCTTTTAAATCGATATTGTTTTTTCGGATTGTAATCTGTTTGCCCTGCGATTTAATCCAGCTAAGCACATTCTCAAGCAAATCGTTGGTGGCAAAGCCTAAGACGTATAACCGTCGCGACAGCTCTATCAGCTCATCGTCGCCAATGGTAAGGCTTTTCTCTTTAACCATTTGGGCAATGGTTACAATTGATGTTAGCTGATTCTTAAGGTCGTGTGTTAGTATGGAGAAAAATCGATCCTTTGAGATATTAAGCTTATTAATCTCATCACGTTGGGCTTGTAATAACCTTACATCTTTTGATCGTTTTAGGTAAAAATAGATTGTAAGCCCAATAATCAAAACAAGAAGGATAATAATTGCTACGTAAAGCTTGATAATGTTACGTTGAAAGTTTAACCGCTCAGCCAAAGCTTTCTCTCGCTCTTTTTGAATATTTAGTTTTTCCTCGTACTTCAAAGCCTCAGTTAGCTGTGTTAATCGTTCAACGAATTGGCTCAAGGCAATGCTATCGTTCAATACCATAGCCTGGTTGCTATGGTAGTATGCCTTTTCGAACTGTTTTTTTTGTGCAAATGCCAATGCTAAACCATTATGGCAATCGCGCGATACTGTTAAGTTTTTAAAACTCTCATTATTCCTTAAACTTTTTTCAAAACAAAGTATCGCATCGTCGTACTTGTGTAGCTTATTGTATAATTGCCCTTTGTAGAAGCATGCTATAGCAATTCCTTGCAAATCGTTTTTGGGCGAATACAAATCGATAGCCGCTTGAATGCTTTGCATGCTTTTTTCGTACTGCCCCATTAGCAGCTCAATGGAACCTATGTTAAGGTACGATGTTGCAATGCCCTGGTTATATCCAATTTTTTGTCGTAACTCCAATGAGTGTTTAAAGCAGGCAAGGGCTGAGTCGGGTTCGTTTTTATTCTTGTAAATGGTCCCCATGATGTTGTAAATGTAGGCAAGCGTATAATCGTCATTCACCTTTTTGGCATACTCCATGGCACGGTTACCAAACTCAACTGCACGGTTGTATAATCCAAGCCGATTGTACAAGTCGGCCAGGTTATTATACTGAAAGGCTAAATGTTTATCGAAACCATAAGTGCGTGATATTTCTAAGCCACTGAAGTAACACTCAAGGGCCTGTGCGTATCGCCCCTTGTTGCGGTAGGCTATACCTAAACGATTGTAGGAATCGGATAGTTCCATCCGAAGGTTTAATGATCTTGCAAGCGAAACAGCCATTTGGCCGTACTCTATGGCTTTATCGGGATCGCTATTCCTGTTTTCCCAGCATAATAGCTTTAGGGTAACCACCTTTATTGAATCGTCAGGTCTCTCGAGCACCTTTGCCAAAGCTTCGAGCGACGAAGGCTTTACACCCCCCAACATTTCCTCCTGGGCGGTAATGGAAATGGGCGTGGAAAATGAAAAAATCAATAAAAGTAAAAGGTTTACAACTATCGCCTTAACCATACGATGGGCATTCATACAAAAATTTTTCTAAATATACTGCAATTTTCCTGTAAAAACCAATATTGAATTCATTGGTTATTAGATTCTAAAGTTTGATACTGTTCGACCATTACTTTGAGTTAGAAACAATTCGATATATTTGCACCAATGCTATGAAAAAGAAAAAACGAAATAATCAATGGCTTTTACCTGTTGCCTTATTCATTGGTGCGCTTACCGTGTGGATTGTTGTACGTTTCATTTCCGACCCACATCATCGCTACCTGATTTGGGGTATTGACGTTTCGGCTCACACCGGAAAAATTGATTGGGAAAAGGTAAAAAATCACAAGGTTGATTTTGCTTTTATCAAAGCCAGCGAAGGGGCAACCCTTAAGGATAAATCGTTTAGGGATAATGTTAAACGAGCAAGGCAGGTGGGCATTCCTGTGGGGGCTTACCACTTTTTTAACTTTAATCGCAGGGGGATTGCACAGGCGCAAAACTTTTTGAAAGCAATCCAGGGTCTTGAACTCGACTTGCCCCCGGTGGTTGATGTTGAGGAGTGGGGTAATGTGGTTCGCCGTCCCCGCAAACAAATTATTGCCGATCTAGTCGATTTTGTTCAACTCGTCGAAAAAACTACAGGGCAAAAGGTTTTAATTTACACCAACAAGGACACTTTTAAATGGTACATCAGCGAAGTTTTCCCCGAGAACGATATCTGGATTTGCTCTTTTGACCATACCCCTGAAATTGATAAGCAATGGACTTTCTGGCAGTACCACCACGAGGGGCGACTTAAAGGCGTTCAAGGAAAAGTCGATTTTAATGTATTTTACGGCAACACCATTGAATGGAATCAATACTTAAGCGATAAGAAACGATAGCTACCTAACTCTAACTCAACCTTTCATTGAAATGCGAGTTCACTTTATAGCCATCGGCGGCAGTGCAATGCACAACCTAGCCATAGCCATGAAGCTCAAAGGTTACCACGTAACCGGATCGGACGACGAAATTTTTGAGCCTTCGCTCACGCGTCTCAAAAAACATGGGCTTTTGCCCGAATACCAAGGCTGGAACCCCAATGTTATCACCCCCGAGGTTGATGCCATTGTGCTGGGTATGCATGCCCGTGCCGATAATCCCGAACTGCTCCGCGCAAAGGAACTGGGAATAAAAATTTACTCATACCCCGAATACCTTTTTGAGCAATCGAGGAATAAAACGAGGATTGTAGTGGGCGGAAGCCATGGCAAAACAACCATTACATCGATGATCATGCACGTGCTAAAGCATTTGAACTACAAATTCGATTACATGGTGGGCGCTCAGCTAAACGGGTTCGATAACATGGTCTCGTTTTCCGATGATGCTCCCTTTGCCGTTTTCGAGGGCGATGAGTACCTTACTTCGCCCATCGATCCACGCCCAAAATTTCATGTTTACCGTCCTAATATTGCCATATTATCGGGCATTTCGTGGGATCATATCAACGTTTTTCCAACCTTTGAGGTTTACCGTCAACAATTTGCTAAGTTTATTGAATGCATTGAGCCTAAAGGCTCTATAATCTACTGCGCCGAAGACCCTGAAGTTTGTAGCGTGGTAAATTCAAGCCCTCGCGAAGATATCAAGAAGATACCATACTACACCCATCATCACGATATTTACAACGGTACATGTAGGCTTATTAATAACGGCACCTATATCAACCTTAAAATATTTGGCAAGCATAACATGCAAAATGTTTCGGCAGCCATGGCTGCCTGCAATGCCATTGGTATTACCAATGCCCAATTCTACAATGCAATATCATCGTTTGAGGGAGCTGCCAAGCGCTTACAGCTGCTTGCACATAACACAAGTACCACCGTCTATCTGGATTTTGCCCATTCCCCTTCAAAGGTTAAAGCAACCATTGAGGCTGTGAAAGAGCAGAGCCCCAGCAGGGAGTTGGTCGTTTGCTTCGAGCTGCATACGTTTAGTAGCCTCACCAAGGAGTTTTTAAATCAATATCATGGAACCCTAAAGGGTGCCGATATTCCCTTTGTTTTCTATAATCCTCACACGGTGGAAATGAAAAAATTACCACCAATTGAACCAAACGATGTGGTACACGGTTTTGGAAACCCTGCACCACGAGTCTTTACCAATTCCAACGAGCTTGTTAATGCCCTTTTAAACCTCAGCTGGAGCAATACAAATCTTTTGATTATGACTTCGGGCAACTTTGCCGGAGTCGATTTGCAACATTTAGCTAATATGATTGTTGAGTAGATGACCTTATTAGATACTAATAAATATATTTGCAAAAACTAAACACCTTGAATATGAAAAGAGTTCTTACCATTCTTACAGTACTGCTGGTATTGACTACAGCAGCAAATGCTCAAGACTACAAAACAGGCCTTGGGTTAAGAGGTGGTTATCCCTCAGGAGTTACTGTTAAACATTTCTTTGCCAAGAAATCGGCAGTTGAAGGCATCCTTTCCTTTGGTTGGGGTGGTATTGGCATTACTGGACTTTATCAGCTGCATAATCCTATTCCCGATGCTCCTGGCCTAAAGTGGTACTATGGTTTTGGCGCACACTTTGCTACGGCCAATGCCGAGAAAAAGAATCCTTTTGAAAATACTTACGGAAGCAAGCTATTTCTTGGAGCCGATGGGATTATAGGTTTAGAATACACGTTTAAAGATGCCCCTATCTGCTTAGGCCTCGATGTTCTACCAATTCTGAATATCATTGAATCACCAGGTTTGTGGTTTAATGCAGGTTTATCAATTCGATACACGTTTAAATAAAATTTTTTTTGAAAAATTTTGTAGAAAAAAATTTATCGTTTACCTTTGCACCCGCTTTCATGAGTTAATACTCATAGCAAAGTAAACAATGGCCCGTTCGTCTAGGGGTTAGGACGTCAGGTTTTCATCCTGGTAACAGGGGTTCGATTCCCCTACGGGCTACTAAACATGAAAATACTTTATTAGCGATGGCAAATCATAAATCAGCAGAAAAAAGAATCAGGCAGTCGGAAGTTCGTAGGGAGCACAACCGTTACTATGCCAAAACTACTCGTAACGCTTTAAAGGCTTTGCGTAACACTACCGATAAGGCTGCTGCTATGGAACTTCTTCCTAAGGTATCGGCTATGCTCGATAAGTTGGCTAAACGCAACATCATTCACAAGAATAAAGCTGCTAACCTCAAGAGTTCTATTCAAAAGCACGTTAACGCTTTGTAGTAAATTATTCCACAATATACATATGGGCTGTCTCATAAAAGGGGACAGCCCAATTTGTTTTACAGCGAATTAAACCCAAATCCGTCAATTGAAACAAGGTGTGTATTATTTTTTGTGTTTCTATTGACTAATCTCGGTTAAACCTTACTATACATTTTTACTCCAATTGGGGAACTTATTAAGAGTGTTTTATGGAACAGTACTACGGTGAACTCGCCGCACTTCTTACGGCTGTGTTTTGGACAGTTACCGCATTGGCATTCGAATCGGCAAGCCGAAAGGTGGGTTCGCTTTCGGTAAACCTGTTGAGGTTAGCAACCGCGTTTGTCTTCCTTTCGGTTTTTGCGTGGGTTAGCCGGGGCAAAGCGTTCCCGGTTGATGCCGGAATGCATCAGTGGATTTGGCTCTCGCTCTCAGGCTTGGTTGGATTTGTACTAGGCGATCTTTTCCTGTTCCAATCGTACGTTGTTATAGGCTCAAGGATATCGATGCTGATCATGTCGTTAGCGCCACCCATGGCAGCAATTATTGGTTGGATAACCATGGGTGAAACCCTTACCCTAAAACAGGCCATTGCCATGGCTGTGGTTTTGGCTGGTATTGTGCTTGTTGTACTGGAACGGCAAGCGCCCGATGAAAACGGGAACGGCAAGCGTGTGAGGTTCTCATATCCTATAACTGGTATTCTGCTGGCATTTGGAGGAGCATTGGGACAAGCCGGAGGATTAGTCCTCAGTAAGTATGGCATGGCCGGTTATGATGTTATCCCTTCGGTGCAGATTCGCGTTATAACCGGAATCGCTGGCTTTACTCTCTTTTTTACCCTTTCCAACAAATGGCGAAATTTAATTGAAGCTATGCAAAACGGGAAAGCCATGAAAAGACTGCTGGTTGGTGCATTCTTTGGGCCTTTTCTGGGTGTATCGTTTTCGCTTTTAGCAGTAAAATATACTTCAACAGGTGTTGCATCAGCCTTGATGTCCATTGTTCCCGTTCTAATCATCGCTCCGGCTGTAATTGTATTCAAGGAAAAAATTACGGCAAAGGAACTAGTTGGCGCAATAGTTACCGTGGTAGGTGTAGCAATATTCTTCCTTTAGCAATTTTACGAAAGCAGTCGGGATAGTAATTCAATAAGCTTTTCTTTATCAATTGGCTTGGTGATGTGATCGTCGCAACCCGCATCCATCGATTTCTGTCTATCGGTATCCATGGCATTTGCGGTTTGTGCTATCACCTTAACTTGGGGCTGGGCATGCTTAATTTTCGATACCACCTCGTAACCCGACATGTCGGGTAGGTAAACATCAACCAGTGCAATATCAATTTTAACCTTGTCGTTTAGGATTGTTGTAACATCTTTCCCACTTGCGGCCTGCAGCAGAACAGCACCTGTACCCTTGAGCATCTCCCTTAAAAGCAGAGCCGAGGGTTCATTATCCTCAACAATCAGTAAAACCTTATTTTTCAGCTTTGATTTTGATGGCTTAACAGGCATCTCCACGTGTTGGCCAGGGGAGGATAAGCTTATGGGTATTTCGAACCAAAAGGTTGACCCTACATTGGGTCTGGAATCAAGGCCAATTCTGCCACCCATAGCCTCAACTATACCCTTACAGATAGATAATCCCAATCCTGAACCGCCATACTCACGCGTAAGCGACCCGTCTATCTGCCGGAATCGATCAAATACCGCATCGTGGTATTCCGGATCGATTCCAATTCCAGTATCCTCCACGCTAACACGGAGTAAATCGTGAACAACAGTGTAGCCTAAAACTATGCGTCCACTGTTGGTAAACTTAATGGCATTGTTTAACAGGTTCATTACAATTTGATGAAGCCTATCGGGGTCGGTTACCACTTCAAGAGCTGCATCGGCAGGGCTAAACGACATTTCAATGGTGATTTGGTTTTTATTAACCCTATCGAGCTCAAACTCGGCCGAACGATAGCAATTGGCAAAGAGGGAGCCTAACTGAACCGGACGTTTATATATGGTAAGCTGTTTTGAGTCGATTTTTGATATATCGATTATATCGTTTATTAACCGCATCAATCGCTGGGCGTTGTCGGAAATAATATCTAAATATCCGCTTACTTCTTCGGGGGTAAGGTTTGGGATTCCCTTTACCAGCTTTGAAAAACCAACTATTGAGTTCATGGGAGTACGAATCTCATGGCTCATATTTGCCAAAAATGCGGTCTTGAGCTCATTGGCCTCCTCGGCTCGCCTTAAGCTCAACTCTATCTCTTGGTTTTTCTGTTCCAACAGGGAATTATAGTACCCCTGCAATCGTAACCGTTTTTGACGTGCTCGGGCAAGAATCAAAATAAAAAACAGGATTGCTAGTAATACTATTACAACGCCCATGGCTGAAAATAGCAGTCCCTTACTTACCTTAAACAAACCTTCGTGCTTGTTAATTAATATGGCTCCTTGAGGAATTAGCTTTTCACTTAGTGAATGTCTAACCAACTCGGAGTAATCGAACATCATACTACACGGGCCTTCAGCAGGTGGAATTGTTGATGGCGAAACACCTTTAAGCATTAAACGGGCTAGCTCACCTGCCCGGAAACCATGGTTATATCCCGATATAATTCCTCCGCCAACTATACCATGGTTTAGGTAAAACGACCATGTACCGTATATGGGAACTTTTACATACCGATTTAAAGAATCGAGAATTGCTTCAAAGGAAAAGTAATTTCCTTTGTTGTCCCTATTAAAAAGTAAAAATAGAATGGCATCGTTACTGGTTATTGCAGACAATGTATCGATAAGCTCTTGGTAACTTGCGTTGTCAATTATCCTAATGTCAAAGCCCGGGTTGTATTTCAAAAGTGTATTTCTGATTCTATCATGAATAACTTGCCCTGTGGTTGTGTTGTCGGTTATGGCGTAAACAGTTTTTACATCAGGCTGGAGTTGCTTTATTAATTCGAGGTTTGATTTGATATCAACTATCTCATAAATGCCCGTAAAGTTTTTTGGAAAACTTCTTTTCTGGTTCACCCCCATAAAAACCAGCGGAACTGTATCTAAACCTTGAACCTCCTTTACAAGTTCTTCCAATAAAATTGAGGCATCATCGTCGGTAATGGCAATTAGCAAGGGATTTATCTGCTTAATGCGGTTAATCATGAACCTCTTGTAGTCAGCGCTCAATAGATTTTCAGGATGACGCTTGGTATCGAGATTCTCAACATATATCTCTACATGCTTTTCAAATTTATTGATGGCATCGGTAAAGCCTTTGTTAAGGCTATCGGTCCAACTTAAACCGGTGTGGTAAGAGTTAATTATCAGAACCCTGTAAGGCGCTTCATTTGCGTTAAGCCGCAAAAAGCCTAGTAAAAGTAAAAGTGAAATTAATGCCTTCCGAAACATACCCTATAATGCTACTAACAATTTCACAATTTACAAAAAAGAATTAAACCCCAGCTACTAATCAATACCAAAAAGACATCCGATATCAACTAATTTAAACAATCTAAATGACTTATAGTTTTGCTTTAATAAACCAAAATTTTTTAAAAAATCTATTCATAACCCATTGCCTGTTAACAACATGTTAATAGCGGTTTAAAAAATTTTTACTTAAGAGGCATATGGTTTTAAAAAAAGCAATATGTTTGCTATGCTAACCAAAAAAGTTATGGCAAAAGTTTACCTTTCAATAGGTGGTAATTTAGGCGACAGAGAGCAACTAATTAACACAGCCCGCGAAGCAATAGCTGCTCGAATTGGAACTATCAAGAAATCATCATCCATATACGAATCGGAACCCTGGGGATTTGAAAGCGAAAACAATTTCCTGAACCAGGTTTTACTGGTGGAAACAAGCCTAAGCCCTGCAGCCATCATGCTTGAAATTTCGTACATTGAATCGAAATTAGGACGTGAACGTAACGGCAAAGGATACACCTCACGTACCATGGACATTGATGTTTTGTTCTATGACCATCTGATTCTTTACACACCTGAGCTTATTGTACCCCATAAGCAGTTGCACAAGCGTAGGTTCATCATTGAGCCTTTAAAGGAAATAGCCCCCGATTTTATCCATCCGCTTTTTTCCATTACCATAAACGAAATTGCCCTTACCTGCTCCGATAACGGAAGGGTCTGGAAATACGAAGCGGTTAATGCTTAAAAGCTCTTACAAATAAGAAAAATGCCCCTACTCGGGGCATTTTTGATTTACGGTTATCAGCTTAGCTGTATCAAAACCTTTCTCAGTCGCAACACTCACCAGTTTTTCATAAACAGCAGGATCAACAATGGGGGTTCGCGATAAAATCCAGAAGTACTTTCGTTTGGGCTCACCTACAAGCGCATATCGGTAATCTTGATCTATGTAAATAACCCAGTATTTTCCGGCAAAAGGCCAAAAGAATCGTACTTTTAGCTTAGCCGGCTCTTGGCTATTGGGTACCCAGGCCACCCCTCTAACACGGCTCACACGTCCATCGGCCTTTACTCCCTTGTTTTCAACGGTTACACGTCCATCGGGACGAATGGTGTAGGTTGCAGTAATACAATCCAAGTTCTTTTCAAAGCTGTTGGGCAGCCTTGCAATCTCATACCATGTACCGGCATAGCGTTGGAGGTCGAGTGCCGGTACTGTCTGCAAATCCTGCGATTTACAGGATGTGCCAAACAACATCGAAACGATTACCATGGCTTTTAGTCTCATTGTTAACATGTTAGTTAATGAGGAATATTCGTAATTAAGAGTTTACAATGATTGGAAAATTTTATTCCTGTTACATAAACCCCAAAAACCAACCACTAATCCTTCTTCCCATAGGCCAAATCGCCTGCGTCGCCAAGGCCGGGAACGATATACGATTTTACGGTTAGCTCATCGTCGATGGCGCCAACCCAAATGGTTGCCTCGCTGGGCGAAAGGTTGCGTTTCATGTAGTTAACACCCTCCTTTGAGCCAATAACTGAAACTATGTGGGTATGCGAGGGTTTACCATGCTCAAGCAAGGCCTTATGGGCCAACAACATCGATGCGCCTGTGGCCAACATGGGATCGATAAGCACTAAGGTTTTCCCCTCGATGCTGGGGCACGAGATATACTCGAACTGGATGCGAAATGTACCATCCTTATCGTACTTGCGGTAGGCCGAAATAAAGGCGTTTTGTGCCTTATCGAAATAGTTTAGCATTCCCTGATGCAGGGGTAATCCAGCCCTTAGGATGGTAGCTAAAACAATATTTTCGGTTGGAACCGAAACATCAGCCGTACCAAGGGGGGTTTGAACTGCAACGGTATGATAACTTAACACCTTGCTCAGCTCATAGGCAAAAATTTCGCCGCATCGTTCAAGGTTGCGGCGAAAACGCATAGAGTCGGTCTGAACATTTACATCTCTTAACTCTGCTATAAATTGGTTAAGAATTGAGTTCTGTTTGCCAAGTTCGTGTATCATCGGAATTGTTTTATCTTAGCAAAGTTACAAAAATATCAACCTACATCGCAACACAATTTTGAAGTTTAAACCATGGATAAAGCCATAAAAGAGGTATTGCAGCACGATAGGGTTTTGGCGCAACTAACAGAAAAACTTGAGGTTAAGCCTCTTCCGGTTACAAATGATGTCTATTTGGATATGCTCGAGAACATAGTAAGCCAGCAGCTTTCGGGTAAAGTGGCAAAAACTATTTTTAACCGATTTTTACAGCTTTTCCCAAACGGCTACCCAAACCCCAACCTCTTGCTAAAACTTGATGATTCCTCGCTGCGCCAAGTTGGGCTATCGGGTGCCAAAACCATTTCCGTGAAGGCTATGGCCGACTTTGCACTCAATCATGATTTAGCCATTGAAACCATTCAGCAGCTATCCGACCATGAAATCATTAAGTTGCTAACTCAGGTAAAAGGTGTTGGGGTGTGGACAGCGCAGATGCTTCTGATATTTTCGCTTGGCCGTAACGACGTATTCCCCGCTGACGATCTGGCCATCCGCCAGGGAATGGCTGAATTATATGGCTTGCCAAGTGCAGGAAAGCAACTAAGGCACGACTTGTTTGAAATAGCACAAAAATGGAAGCCCTACCGCACCTGGGGCACTAGGCTGATTTGGGCATACGTTAACAGCAAAAAGCAGAATGCTGCAAGAATTTAGAATGTTCCTTATCTTTGCAAAAAATTTGGCATGCTTAGGTCAATTTTAATAGTTGGAATTGGAGGTTTTTTGGGAAGCGTTTCTCGTTTTCTGGTTAGCCGCTACTTTCAGCTTTACACGCTCAGCAACTTTCCTTGGGGAACCTTTACCGTTAACATCATCGGTAGTTTTATTATTGGCTTGGTTTTTGGGCTATCGGAACGGAGCAACCTCATAACCCCCGAGTGGCGATTATTCCTGGCAGTAGGATTCTGTGGAGGGTTTACCACCTTCTCGTCGCTGGCTAACGATGCCTTTATATTGCTGCAAGGTCGTGAGTTTTTTTACCTTTCGATATACACAGCAGCCAGCTTCTTTCTCGGTCTGCTTGCAGTTTTTGCCGGTCGTTATATCATCCAAATCATCTAAAGCTATGGAAAATTCAAGTAAAGCCCTGCGATTGCGAATATACATTAGCTCTACCGACAAGTTGAAGCATTCGCTTCTTTTCGAGACCATTGTTTACCAAGCCAAACGATACGGTTTAGCGGGCGCCACCGTTTGCAAAGGCATTATGGGGTATGGTGCCAGCTCAGTAATCCATTCCTACAAGTTTTGGGAAATAACCGAAAAATTGCCTGTTACCATCGAAATTGTTGATGAGGAAGAAAAAATCCGTAAATTCTACGAAATAATTCAACCCTACCTCCAAGATATGCGTTACGGCTGTATGGTAACAGCCGAACCCGTTGAGGTGTGGTTCTACAAGAGCGGTAAAAAACGCGATTAACCGGTACTCTTTCGCTCAAACCTGACAATCACGCTGTTATTTTAGTTAAACTTCGTTTAGTGGTTTGCTCATTATTCCGCATTTAGCTACCTTTGTGGCCTTAAATTAAAAGGAACAATCAGCGTAAAGTAAAATAAATCAAGCAACTAAATCATTTCAGATAGTATGAACATAGTTAGGGAAGATATCGATTCGTTAAACACAACCATTCGGGTAAAGGTTGAAAAAGACGACTACACCGCCAATGTTGAAAAAAGCCTAAAGGACTACCGCAAGAAGGCAAACATCAATGGGTTTCGCCCCGGCATGGCACCCATGTCGCTTATCCGCAAAATGTACTACCGTTATATTTTGGCCGACGAGGTTACCAAACTGGCCTCCGATAAGCTATTCGACTTTTTAAAGGAAAATAACATCCGTACCCTTGGTGAGCCTATTCCCAGCGAAAAACAAACACCCATCAACTGGGAAACAGACGAAACCTTTGAACTTGCCTGGGATCTAGGTCTTGCCCCCGAGATTGATATCAAGTTTACCAAAAAAGATAAATTTCCATTCTACAAGATTCTTCCGAACGACGAGATACGAAAGAGCTACATCGATAGCTACCGCAACCGAAACGGTAAGTATGTTAACGTTGAGGTAACCGATGAGAAAGGGCTTGTTAAGGCTACCCTAACCGAACTCAACGACGATGAGTCGCCACGCGAAAATGGCGTTACCGTTGAGGGGGCTTCAATTTCCATTGCCCTTGTTGCCGACAAGGATGAGCAAAAGAAACTTATCGGCGTAAAGGTTGGCGATGTGCTTGTAATTGATACCCATAAGGCTTTCCCAAACCTAGCCGATAGGGCAGCGTTACTCCGTGTAAAGAAAGAGGAACTGGATGGTATCAACCCCTTATTCCAATTAACAATTACTGAAACCTTAACCTTTTCTCCGGCTGAGCTTAACCAGGAGTTTTTCGATGCCGTTTACGGTGAGGGCGTTGTTACCAGCGAGGAGGAATTCAACAAGAAGATTGACGAGGAGATTGAACGCAACCTTGCCCACGAAAGCGAATACCGCTTTGGTATCGATCTTAAGGAAAAGCTGCTCGAAAAGCTTAAAATCGAACTGCCCAAGGATTTCCTAATCCGTTGGCTGGTTGCTATTAACGAGGGTAAGTTTACCCGTGAGCAGATTGAAAGCGAATTCCCCATGTTTGAAAAGGATCTTAAATGGCAACTCATCAGCAATAAGGTTGCTGAGGAACAAAACTTTGCCGTTACTAACGAGGAACTCGAAGAATTTGCCATGGGATACGCTCGCAGCCAGTTTGCTGCCTACGGCATGAGTTTCCTACCCGATGAATACATCAAGCGTTACGCAACCGATATCCTAAAGAACCGCGATGAGGTTCGCAAGATTCAGGAGCGCATTCTCGACAAGAAGGTAATTGACTGGTTCAAGGCCAATGTGAACCTCGACACCAAGGAAATAACCCTCGACGAGTTCAACAAGCTTAAGTAAGTAAAGCAAACATAGTAAAGCCGGTTTTAAGCCGGCTTTTATTTTGCTACTTGTTGGTAAATTATAGCACTTCCACTTTTTTGTTTTAACAAATGTGATTATTTTGCGTTACTAATACCATAAAAATTGAAGCCATGAAAGAATTTGAAAGATATGCAATAAAGCATCGAGGAATCAACAGCCTCACGCTACATCAGTACACATCGATGTCGAACGGATACATCTCACCAACCATCATCGAGGAGCGCCAGCTTAACATTGCCACCATGGACGTATTCTCGCGCCTTATGATGGATAGGATTATTTTCCTTGGTGTTCCCATCAACGATGATGTGGCCAATATCATTCAGGCGCAGCTGCTATTCCTTGAGTCGACCGATCCCTCAAAGGATATCCAAATCTACATAAATTCACCCGGTGGTGGCGTTTACGCCGGTTTAGGTATTTACGATACCATGCAGTACATCAGCTCCGATGTGGCCACCATTTGCACCGGTATGGCGGCATCGATGGCTGCCGTTCTGCTCACGGCAGGTGAAAAGGGAAAACGAACCGCCCTACCCCACTCGCGTGTTATGATTCACCAACCCATGGGAGGCGCCGAAGGTCAAGCATCGGACATCGAGATTGTTACCCGCGAGATACTAAAACTGCGCGAGGAACTCTATGAGATTATTGCCACCCACTCGGGCAACCCCATTGAACGCATACGCAAGGACTCCGACCGCGACTACTGGATGACTGCCCAGGAGGCACTCGAATACGGCATGATTGACGAGGTTTTGCAACGCAATAAGAAATAGTCACTTCCACAAAGTAAAAGGCTGCCCGATGGCAGCCTTTTTTGCTTTTTACTTTTTACGGTTGCTAAATAACCATGGTAGCAATTCGGATTCGGCAAAGGCATTATCCCAGCTATTATGCCCTACACCAGGGTAAACCGTAAAGCGCACATTGCCCTTGGCCTGCTTTATGGCATCGACCATGCGCTGTGAGTGGTATAGCGGAACCACATTGTCGGCAGCACCATGGAATACCCAGAGGTTTACCCTTTGAGCGTATCGCTTTGCATTTTTAGGATTTCCTCCTCCACAAATGGGGAACGCTGCAGCAAACAGCTTTGGCCTACGTGCAAGTAGCTCAAAGGTTCCCATTCCTCCCATTGATAAACCTCCCACGTATATCCGATTTCTATCAACATATTTTAACCATACCAGTGAATCGATTAGCTGCATAACGGCACTCATGGCAGGTGTTGGTTTGCTGCGTGCGGGAAAATCGAAAGTACGACTGCCATCGGGGTGCTTTTGTTCGTTTATATTAGCCCAATAGCTATCGGCCGGGCATTGCGGAAAAACAACTATGGCCGGGTAGTTTTCCATAACCGAATCGGCTGCAAAAAGTTTGGCCCCATGGGTGAGCTGCTTCTGATTATCGGAACCCCGCTCACCAGATCCATGCAGGAACAAAACTAAAGGATACTGTTGGGCGGTATCAAAGTTTTTGGGATACAGTATACGATAGGGCAATTGAATGCCTGTTGAGCTAAAGGTTTTAGCCTGAAACTTTTCGTTTACCTGCGCAAAGGCAGTAAAAGCAAGTATAGCCATGACTGCTGAAGTGATTAACTTTTTCATTTTACACTTAATTTATGGTGAGGTAAAGATAGTCAATGATAAAGTTCAGTATTCTGAAATGGTTTTGGTTTTTGGGGTGACGCTTAAAATAGTATTATTCTATAGACTTAATACAGGACTAGACAGGACGGGACACTAGACAACCATCAACAAACAACTATCAATAATCAACTTTAATTAGATTTTCCCATTATCTGCAAAGGAATAGCATTCGCCATCGGTTATTATTACATGGTCGAGCAGGGTGATGTCGAAGAGCTGGGCGGCATTTTTTAGCTTTTCGGTCAGGGCGATATCCTTATCGCTGGGCTGGGGGTTTCCCGATGGGTGGTTGTGAATCACTATTACTGCCGAGGCTAGCCTCTCTACAGCATGTTTTAGCACAAGTTTAGGGTCCACTACCGTGCCTCCTACGCCTCCCTGACTCACCTTAATTCGGTCAATTATCTTGTTCGACTTATTTAGCAGCAGAACCCAGAACTCCTCGTACGGCAAATCGGCAAGAGTGGGTTGAAAGAGTTCAATAACGCTTCGGCTCGAGAAAATTCGCTCCCGATTCATGGGACCTTCAGCATTTCGCCTACGCCCAAGCTCAAGCGCTGCAAGTATGGTAATAGCTTTGGTAATGCCTATCCCTTTTATCTTGGTTAATTGAGGTAAACTAAGGCGCGCTAACTCGTTCAGGCTGTTGTTTACCTGCCCGAGCAACCGTTGGGCAACCTCAACAGCGGTTTCGTTAGCATTACCAACCCTGAGTAGTATGGCTATTAGCTCAGCATCGCTAAGGCTGGCTGCACCCTTTCGCTCCATCTTTTCGCGTGGACGGTCGTCCTCGGCCAAATCTTTTATGGTTAATCGTTTTTCGGCATTTTCCATACAAATGGTTTTGAACAACTTACATAAGTTAGAGAGAACAGGCATAAAAAGCAAATGATTTTTAACAAAAAAGATATAAATAGCGGTATATTTGATGTTGCAAATAGATTAAACCCTATGCAGAATAAAAATATAGTTCGCACTGCCATGCTGGTGGCAATAGTTGCTCTTGCCTACTATACCTACTCATACATAGTAGCAAGCAGTTCCAGTAGTTTAACCTTTGCTGCCGACTCGGTTGTTTACAAGCATGGTTGCCTGCAACCCGATTCGTCGTGTTTTAGGGTAGTTTATCATTTCCCCGTACCTATAGGTAGGGGCAGTTCACGTATTGAAAAAATTATTGTAACCGATTTAACCGACTTCATGGACGAGGATATCAATCGGAAGGATTTTGATCACCTAAAAGATATGCTGGTAAAAAGTTCTATGGGCTTCGACAGCTCATACGTTGAATTTGTGAAACAGTTTGGTCGCAACTTGGAATGGTATATCGATATGGATTTTACACAGATATTGCGTACAAACCGATTGGTAACTTTCCGATACGAACATTCCAGCTACCTTGGCGGTGCCCATGATTTGTATGGCTATCACTACCTGAATATCGACCTAAAAAATTCCAAGAAGTTGGGTTTAAATGATCTATTTTCCGACATGGACCGCTTTAAAGCAATTGCCCAAGAAACTTTTACGGAGAAGTTTTTGAAAAATCCTGCCGATGCTACCGAATACTGGATGGCCGACGATGGTTCATTTGTTCTTCCTAAGGAGTTCGGCCTAACCGATAAGGGTTTGCTTCTCCACTACAACGTTTACGAAATTGCCAGCTTTGCCCGTGGCGATATAGAACTGCTTATCCCTTACAGCCATTTAAATGATATTTTGGTTGATAAATACCTTGATGAATTGTCTGGCCTTTAGCGTTTGGGGTTTTGTCTTTAGGAATTAAACGCAGATGACGCAGAAGATTTAGTTGTTCGTTGATAGTTGTTCGTGAATTGAAATTGAACGCTGATGCGGCAGATTAGGCTGATTTACACAGTGAAACACTGTGATACTGTTTTAGTTGATAGTTGATAGTATTAGAACCTTGAACTCCGCAGAGCAGAGCAGGCTTCCTTATCCATTATCCTTTATTCCCGCTTCGCGGGACAGGCTCTTTAACCTTATCCTGAGATTCCTCGCATTTGCTCGGAATGACAGGGGTCATTGCTTATTATTTCTATTCTTGACGGCTCACGGTTCACCTTTAACGCTTTATATTCCTCTAACTTCCCATAATTTCCTCTAACTTCCTCATATTCTCCAAAGACCCGTTTACCTGTTCACGCTTAACGTTTTAAATTCCTCATATTCTCACTTTTCATCAAGTTCCCTCTGGAACTTCCCCTGCCTCAAGAACTCAATGGTTTTATCCATCTCCTTATACATTATCCTATCCTGCTCAATAAAACCTACCACCGAGCGGTAGCTGGCAATAAACTCCTCGATGTAAGGTGATGATTTTGCTGGACGGCGGAATTCGAGAGCCTGCGCTGCGTTGAATAGTTCAATGGCTAGTATGCGCTCAAGGTTATCAACCACCCTAAGCAGTTTTGTGGCAGCATTGGCACCCATGCTCACATGATCCTCCTGCCCGTTCGAGGAAACAATGGAATCGACCGAGGCGGGTGTGCATAGCTGCTTGTTCTGGCTTACCATGGCCGCTGCAGCATACTGCGGTATCATAAAGCCTGAGTTTAAGCCCGGGTTGGCAACCAAAAACTCGGGTAACCCGCGTAAGCCCAAAATGAGCTGAGCTGTCCGGCGTTCCGAGATGTTACCAAGCTCGGCAAGAGCAATGGCAAGAAAATCGTAGGCTAAGGCCAGCGGCTGTCCGTGGAAATTACCTCCCGATATTACTAAATCCTCATCGGGCCAAATGGTTGGGTTGTCGGTTACAGAGTTTACTTCGGTAAGTAACACTCCGGCCACGTAATTAATAGCATCTTTAGATGCCCCATGCACCTGGGGTATGCATCGGAACGAGTATGGGTCCTGAACATGCTTTTTGGGTCGCCTTATCAGCTCACTCCCTTCAAGAATTTTACGGAAGTTGCGGGCTGTTTCTATTTGTCCCTGATGCGGCCTAACATTTTGAATATTTTGGTGGAATGGGTCAATACGTCCATCAAATGCTTCCAACGATACAGCGCCGATTATATCGGCTAGCTTAGCTAATTTAAAAGCCTTAACCATGGCGTAAACTCCATGAGCGCTCATGAACTGTGTTCCGTTCAGCAGGGCAAGCCCTTCCTTCGATTTTAGCTCAATGGGCTGCCATCCAAATTTTTTAAGCACATCGGCTGCCGGATGTATCTGACCTTCAAAGTGAACCTCTCCCATCCCGATTAAAGGAAGAAAAAGGTTCGAAAGCGGAGCTAAATCGCCTGAGGCGCCTAACGATCCTCGATCGTAAACCACAGGAATAACATCGTTATTGTAAAAATCGATGATGCGCTCAACCGTTTCGACCTGAACACCCGAATGGCCTAGCGATAAGGCATGGGCTTTAAGGAAAAGCATAAGCTTCACAATCTCGCGATTAACCATTTCGCCTGTGCTGCATGCATGCGACATAACCAGGTTCTTCTGCAGCTGCGATAGTTCAGCCTTCGATATGGTTTTGTTACAAAGCGATCCAAATCCGGTGGTTATGCCGTAAATGGGTGTCTCCTCGTTCTCCATCTTGCGGTCAAGGTAATCGCGGCACTTGACAATGAGCTGGCGCGATTCATCGGAAAGTTGAAGTTTGTGTGGCTCATCTATCAAATTTTCAATTACATCCCAGTTTAAAGGCTTGGGCGATATGGTATGAACATTTACCATGGTTTAGGTTTTTTATAGGTTCGACTTGATGTGTTTTTCTAAACTATCGAAAGGAATAGTAGTCTGCTCACCGGTTCCCATGTTTTTAACCGAAAACTGTCGATTCTGCACCTCGGCTTCCCCAGCTATTACCATAAAACGGATGTTACGTTTATTGGCATACTCAAATTGCTTTTTCACCTTAGCGGAATCGGGGTAAATTTCGACACTGATTCCTGCATCGCGGAGCCTGCGGGCTGCTGGCATGCAGTATGCTACCTCGGTTGCGCCAAAGTTTGCAAACATAACCTGTGTGGTAGATGTCAGGCTTTCAGGGAATAGGTTGAGCTGCAACATCACATCGTAAATACGGTCGGCTCCAAACGACACCCCTACCCCACTAACATTGGGTAAACCAAATATTCCGGTTAAATCGTCGTAGCGTCCACCACCGCAGATGCTCCCCATCTCGGTATCCAAAGCCTTAACCTCAAAGATTGCACCGGTGTAGTAGTTGAGGCCTCGTGCAAGCGAAAGGTCTAATTCAACCTGGGTTGATAAATCTCCCCAAGCCTCAATGTATCGGAAAAGCTCTTCCATCTCCTCGATGCCTTTCAGACCAACTGGGCTTGTCTGCAATACATTTCGTAAAGTTGACAACTTAGCTGCATTACTACCCTGGAGTAGAATGATGGGTTGCAGCTTCTGAATGGCTGCATCATCAATTCCGCGCTCCATCAGCTCGGCGTTAACCGCATCAATGCCTATTTTCTCTATTTTATCGATGGCTACAGTAATATCAACCAGCTTATCGGCATGACCAATAACCTCGGCAATGCCGCTTAATATCTTACGATTATTCACCTTGAGCAGGGTGCGAACCTTTAGCTTTTCAAAAACCTCATTTATAATAAGCACCAGTTCAGCCTCGTTGAGTAGCGAGTTTGAGCCAATCACATCAACATCGCACTGATAAAATTCACGGTATCGACCTTTTTGAGGCCTATCGGCACGCCAAACAGGCTGTATTTGGTAACGTTTAAAAGGAAAAACTATCTCGTTCTGGTATTGTACCACAAAACGGGCAAACGGAACGGTAAGGTCGTAGCGCAGGCCCTTTTCGCAAATTGCCAGCGATGCAGCATTCGAGTTGCCCGGCTTCAGAACATTTGGGTCAACCTTGTCGAGAAAATCGCCTGAGTTGAGTATCTTGAAAAGCAGCTTATCGCCCTCGTCGCCATACTTCCCCAGCAGGGTTGAGAGATTCTCCATGGCCGGTGTTTCGATGGGCATAAAACCATACTTGCTAAAAACCGAACGGATGGTGTCGAAAATATAGTTGCGGCGCACCATTTGCTCTGGGCTAAAATCGCGCGTTCCCTTGGGAATGCTTGGTTTTGTTTTTGCCATTGTGTTTCTGTTTAAAACGATTGCAAACCTACAATTTTTTTGGGAGAAAAAGGCAAGAGAAGGTTAAAGGAAGAGCATGAATCGTTAAACGGTTCTATCGAGAATATGAGGGAGTTAGAAGAAGTTAGAGGAATTTAAAAACGTGAAACGTTAGCCGTGAGCCGTTAAACAAAATCTAATTATTACCTATTGTCATTCCGAGCTTGCCGAGGAATCTCAATTGAGTTAAATCGTTAACCGTGAGCCGTTAAGCGAAGTAGAACAGCAAACTACTACGCTTGTCATCCTGAGCCTGTCGAAGGATCTCCCTTTATATGGTATCACAGTGTTAAACAGTGTTTGCACGGAGTTACACAGTGTGAATCAGCATAATCTGCGTCATCTGTGTTCCATTTCAATTCACAAACAACCATCAACCGTCAACCATCAAATTATTAAAAAAGGCCACCCTAAACAGGCAGCCTTTCCCTTGTAAATGGCATTAAGGATTATAGCCTTGTAAGCATCTCCTTGAATATTTTTGTCATTTTTTGCTCGGCCATGGCGCCCACCTTTTGCACCTCCTCGTGCGATACCTCCACAATTTTTCCAGGCACACCCAAATCGGTTATAATGGATATAGCAAAAACAGGCAGGTTCATGTGACGGGCTACAATAACCTCAGGGACGGTTGACATACCTACGGCATCGCCACCAATAATGCGGAAGTACTGGTATTCCTTAGGCGTTTCGAAGGTTGGCCCAGTGGTTCCAACATAGCAGCCCTGCTGTAGCTTATAGCCCAGCTCTGCACCAATCTTTTGGGCCATGGTAATAAGATCATGGTCGTAAGGCTTATGCATATCAGGGAAGCGTGGACCTAGCTGGTTTATGTTAGGGCCAATAAGCGGATTGGGCATCAGGTTGATGTGGTCATTTATAATCATCAAATCGCCAATCTCAAAGTCGGGGTTTACACCGCCGCTGGCATTCGATACAAAAAGGTATTTGATGCCCAGGAACTTCATAACCCTAACCGGAAAAGTTACCTGCTTCATGTCATAGCCCTCATAGAAGTGGAAACGGCCCTGCATGGCTACCACCTTTTTCCCACCCAGGGTACCAAAAATCAAACGACCCGAGTGCCCCTCAACTGTGGAAACAGGAAAGTTTGGTATCTCCTTATAGTCCAGCGCCTGCGGATTTTCAATTTCACGTACTAAGCCACCCAAACCGGTTCCAAGTATAATCCCCACTTCGGGCTCAATGGTAACCTTACCCTTAATATAGGTTACCGTTTGGTTTATTTTTTCCAACATAATCTAATATTTGACTGTTAAACCTGTTTTCGTCGTTATTGATAAAGTAAACCTCAAGCGGTAAAAAGTAAATCCGTCCCTTAATGTCCCTAGGCAGATTAAGCCCGCGAATCCGAGCTGCATCTTTCTCCGTGGTTACCAGTATTACATCGTTTGAGGTACCCCCAAAAATAGATAGAATTTCCTTAACCGAAAAATGGTGATGGTCGGCAAAGGTCTTACTGCCTATCAATTTATAATTTTCATCAAGTTGATTGATAAATGGCTTAGGGTTTGCTATCCCTGCTAATGCGAAGACGTTTGAATTTGGATTAAAATCATAGTCTTCGTTTACCCCGAAAACCGATTTGGGTTCTCCGTATCGCACCGATGTAAAGTAAATACTTTGATTTGGCTTGATTTTTAGCCTTTTGGCCATGTCTTGTTGTACATTAGCCGAAAGGTTTGGCGGACATTTGCTCACTATAATGATGTTGGCTCTTCGTATTTCAGCAACGCTATCGCGCAGGTTGCCTGCCGGAAGAAAAAAATCGTTGTAAACCGGTCGGTAGTAGTCAACCATCAAAATGTTAAGCCCGGCCCTTATCCAGCGGTGCTGGAAGGCATCGTCCTGAACAACTACCTCAATATCAGGGAAAGCACCCACCAGCTCTACCACACCGTTCAGCCTATCCTCGTGCACGGCACAGGCAATATCGGGATGTTTCAGCTTTAGCTGCAGGGGCTCATCGCCCACCTCAACGGCCTGCGAAGAGTGGTCTACAACTCTGAACCCTTTACTCTTCCGACCATAGCCACGGCTGAGTAGGGCTGTTCGGTAATTTTTTTTAAGTAGATTGATAATATAATCGGTATGCGGCGTTTTTCCAGTGCCACCTACTGTAATGTTACCCACGCAAATGATTGGCAAGTCAAACTCAAAGCTGCGCAAAATGTTGATATCGAAAAGGAAATTCCTTATTTTAACAGCTAACCAGTAGAGCCACGAAAAGGGCAACAGTAGGAGTCGAAACTTTTGCATGGTATAATTGCGTTGGTTTTTATTCAAACTTCAAAGTTTTATCGGGGCTAATACGCGAAATAACCATCGACGGAACCACGAGCATGGCCACCCCTACCGCAAAGGCCAAAAGGTTTAATGCTATAACATGCCACCATACAATATTGATGGGTACCTCGGAAAGGAAGTAGAAAGCCTCATCGAGCTTAACTATACCAAATTGCTTTTGCACGATGCAGATTAGCAATCCAGCGAAGGTTCCAATAATTAGCCCGCGAAACATAATAAATGCCGATTGTATCAAAAAAATCTTTCTAACACTTCGGTTCGATGCTCCCATAGATTTTAGCAATCCTATTGTTGGTGTTTTTTCAAGGATAACAATCAGCAACCCCGATATCATGTTAATGGCAGCCACCATCATCATCAAAACAATGAGCACTGCGGCGTTTACATCCTGTAGGTTTAACCAATCGAAGATGTTCGGGTACTTATCGATAATGCTTTGCACCTTTAACCGCGAGCCATCGTCAAGGAAAACAAAACCGGCTATGTCGTCAACCTCAACCCACAAGTCATCTATCCTTTCGATATCATCAACCAAAATCTCAAAACCTGTGGCCTGATTTTCGTTCCAGCCGTTGAGCCTCTGAATGTGCTTAATATCGCATAGCACAAACATCTTGTCGAACTCCACCATTTTGGTATCGTAAATACCAGCAACGGTAAAACGGCGGTAACGAGGTGGTTCCTGAACAAAAAACATATCGTAGGTATCGCCTACTTTAAGCTTAAGCAGGTTTGCCAGTGTTTTGGAAATAAGCGTTGCGTTGGTAATGGCCGAATCGGTAAGCGCAAATATTTGACCCTCTACCAAATTCTTGTGGAAAAACGTCCAATCGAAATCGGGGGTTATTCCCTTTAGCACTACTCCCTGTATATCGGTATCGGTTTTAATGATGCCCGCTTTAATGGCAAATCGCTGTATATGCCTAATTCCCTTTATTTTCAGTATGTCCTTTATAACCGGTAGGTTTGTTGGTATGGGATTGGTTTCGAGCGACTGATTGCTATCGTAGTTGGTAATCTGAATATGGCTGCCAAAGCCAACAACCTTTTGCTTTATCTCCTTTTTAAAACCGGTAATAACCGCTATGGCCACAATCATCACAGCCACGCTCAGCGCCACCGACGCAATGGTAATACGAATAAAAGGTCGCGAAAGGCTTAACCTATCGGAACCACTCAGAAAACGCTTTGCTATGTATTGCTCAAAACTCACTGGTAATGGGTATTGGTTTACTTTCGTCCAAAATCGGCAGGAATTTCACCCCAGTATTGGGTTTCCCACTTAAGCAATGGGTTTTTCCATGTATTTTCCTTTAACCATTTTTCGGCGCGTCGGATCAACTCAAAAAGTATTTTATTCCTTTCGGTTTGTACCAACTTGGTATTAGCCTTTTTTGCTCTAACCCAGCTAATGGCAGTCATGGAATCGGTATAGATGGGAATATTGCTACCTAACTTTTTCAGATGAGCCAACCCATGAACAATGGCAAGGAACTCACCTATGTTATTGGTGGAATCGGGAAAAGGCCCTTGATGGAAAATCAGCTTACCGGTTTGGCAATCAACACCCCGATACTCCATTTCAAGCGTAGAGGTATTCCAGGCTGCATCAACAGCAAGCGAAGGGTATATCGGTTTTGGGGTGCTCTCATTGGTATTGAATAGCATCTCCTGCTCCGGGCTCATGGTCTTAAAGGCCTCGTAGCCCATATCAAAAGCACGCTGTGCAGCCAATTTGCTGGGAAAGCCCTTAAACTTAGCTCCTGGGTAACCCTTAATCTGCTTCTGGCACACCTCCCAACTTTCATAAATGCCCGGGTGTTGCCCTTCCCAAACCACGTAATGAGTATTCTTTTTTGCCACAGCCGTAAAATTGATTTGCTTCAAAGTTATTCAAAATCGGGGTATAGCAGGTACTTTTTTCTGATTTGCTTGTATTGCTCAAGTGCAGGCTGCCAGGTGGCTCTGATTTCCGAAGGGGATAATCCGCTTTCAATTTGCTGGCGTAACTCACTTGTGCCGGCAAGCAGGTTAAAGAAGTTATTGAAAAACTTCTCCTTTTCGGGATAATTGCTGTAGGAGTAGATAAGCCAATCGAGTATAATCTCGCGGCGGTCAAGGAAGTAATTGACCGAGTAATCCCTAAGGTCGATTCCATAAACAGGTTTACCCTTATAGGGAGGATTAACGCTTGCCCCTCGTTTCTCAACGGGGATATACCTAAATCCCTTATCGGGGAAATTGGGGTAGCCAAAAACCTGAAAGGGGTAGTCGGTTCCCCGGCCAACGCTCACCACGGTTCCCTCAAACAACCCAAGCGATGGGTAAAGCAATACAGAAAGATGGTTAGGCAGGTTTGGCGATGGACGAACAGGAAGGGCAGTGGTCATGCTATGGGTGTAACCCTTACATGGAATAATGGTTAGCTGGCATTTGATTTTCCCTTTCAGCCAACCCTCACCGTTTATCATCTGTGCATACTCGCCAATGGTCATTCCATGCACCAAAGGAACGGGATGCATACCCACAAACGACCGGAAAGCCGTGTCGAGCACAGGGCCATCAACATAAAACCCATTGGGGTTAGGCCTGTCGAGTATAATTAGGGGCTTACCGTTTTCGGCGCAGGCCTCCATCACGTAGTGCATGGTTGAGATGTAGGTGTAAAACCGAACGCCCACATCCTGCAAGTCAAAAATCACTACGTCAATATCGCTTAAATCGGTTGGCTTTGGTTTTTTGCTTCCACCATACAACGATATTACCGGTAATCCTGTCGTTTTATCGGTATAGTTTCCAATTTGCTCTCCTGCCTCAAAATCGCCACGAAAACCATGCTCGGGACAAAAAATCTTTTTAATGTTAACGCCAACCGTAAGCAGTGTATCGACCAGATGCTTTGATCCAACCAGCGTGGTGTGGTTTGCCACAACTGCCACACGCTTGCCTTGCAATACAGGAAGGTAGCTGCTCATTACACGAGCACCGGGCAAAATCTCCTGTGCCCTTGCGGTAAGCAGTAAAGCCATTGCCGAAAAGGTTAATACTAATTTACCAAATCTCATACCTCCCTTTTGCAAAATATGCGCCAATTATGGTTTTGCTAAGGTAGAAAATAATTTAAACCCAAATTAATCATTATTAGGCAATTTTTGTTACACTCCTTGAGTTTTGGTGGGCTAATCTCGATTTATTGGGCAACGCAGTTCTTGGGTTTTGGTTAATATTTCACAATCCTGTCGCTCTTATCGTTATCTGTCCTGAATTCTGTCTTCGTTCTTCTGATTTCCTCCTCCTTAAAATATTCAATCTTTTTGTGTAACTTTATCAACACAAATTAGTCATATATAAAACCTAAATTTCAATCAATATGAAGCAATTTTTCAAGTATGTTCTGGCCACAATAGTTGGTATAGTTCTATCATCAATTGTAATTTTTTTGATGTTCCTTGGGATTGTTGGCGCAATCGTCTCCTCGGCCGATAAAAAGGAGGTTAAGGTTGAGCCCAACTCAATCCTTTATGTCGATCTAAAACAGGAAATAGTTGACCGTGGTAGTGAAGATCCTTTCAAGGGATTTGATTTTGCTACATTTCAGCCTAATAGCCCAATCGGCTTGAACCAAATCCTAAAAGCTATTGCCAATGCCAAAGAGGATTCCAACATCAAGGGTATTCTTTTGGAGCTCGATGCTGTGAATGCTGGTGCTGCAACCACCGAGGAAATTCGCAATGCTCTTATCGATTTTAAGTCGTCGGGTAAGTTTATCTATGCATACAGCGATACCTACAGCCAAAAAGCATATTACCTGGCATCGGTTGCCGATAGCGTATTCCTCAACCCCGAAGGTATGATTGAATGGCTTGGCTTGCGCAGCGAGATTATGTTCTTTAAAAAAGCCTTGGAAAAGTTGGGCGTTGAGCCTCAAATACTTCGCCATGGCAAGTTTAAAAGTGCCGTTGAGCCTTTCATGCTCGACAAGATGAGCCCCGAAAACCGCGAGCAAACCTTAACCTACATCTCATCCATTTGGAACCATTGGGTTAAAGGTATTTCCGAAACCCGCGGTATACCTACCGATAAACTTAACAGCATGGCCAACAACATGGAAATCTTCAATGCCAAAAAAGCTCTAGAAAATAAGCTGGTCGATGGCCTTATCTATAAGGACGAACTTATCGCAACTTTAAAGTCAAAGCTTGGCGTTGAGGAAAAGAAGGACATCAGCAGCATTGAACTGAAAAAATATTTCAACGCACCGGAGGTTACTAAACGCAAGTTTACAAAGGATAAGATTGCCGTTATTTATGCAAGTGGCGAGATAGGAATGGGCGAAGGAGGCGATGACCAGATAGGTTCCGAAGGCCTTTCGCGCACCATTCGGAAAGCACGTCGCGATAGTTCCATCAAGGCCATTGTGTTCCGCATCAACTCGCCTGGTGGCAGCGCACTTGCTTCGGAAGTTATTTGGCGCGAGGTTGATTTAGCTGCAAAGGTTAAGCCCGTAATTGTATCAATGGGCGATGTGGCTGCATCGGGTGGCTACTACATTGCTGCACCCGCCACAACCATCATGGCAAACCCAACTACTATCACCGGTTCCATTGGCGTTTTTGGTCTGTTTTTCAACCTACAAAAAGCACTGGATAATAAAGTCGGTATTACCGTTGATGTTGTTAAAACCAACGACCACGCCGATTTCTTTAGCGTTTTCCGCCCAATGACCGCTGAAGAAAAAGCCGTAGGCCAGATGTTCATTGAACAAACCTATCAAACCTTTATCGGTCATGTTTCGGCAGGCCGTGGTATTCCCATTGAACAGGTCGATGCCATTGGCCAAGGCCGTGTTTGGAGTGGCGTTAACGCCAAGGATATTAAACTCATCGATGAGTTTGGCGGCCTGAACGATGCCATTCAGCTTGCTGCTCAAAAGGCTAAACTGGAGAACTACCGACTGGTTGAAATGCCCAAGCAGAAAAAGTTCTTCGAACAGCTTATGGAAGATATGTCGACCGAAGCAAAGGCTTGGATTCTAAAGGATGAACTTGGCTCGTCGTTTAAAACCTACAACCGCATTAAGAGCATGTTGAACAATCAAGGCGTTCAGGCTCGCATGCCCTACGATATCGAAGTTTACTAACAAAGATGCACTTTTTTGAGCCCCGATTATTTGAATCGGGGCTTTTTTATCCCTTAATCCAAAAAATATGTTTCTTAACATATTTTGTCGAATAATATATTAATATATTGATATTCTGTTGTTTAAACAACAATAGGCCTAAACCTAATGCTGACAAAATTTTTGGCGAGAACATTTTGAATTTTAAAAAACTAATTTTGAGAACTGTAAAACCTAAATCTAAACAAAAATATCTAAGGAGGTCTTATGAGACGTAATGTAGTAATTATTGGAGCAGCCGGAAGAGATTTCCACAACTTCAACACTTTCTTCCGCGATAAAGAGGAGTACAATGTAGTTGCCTTTACTGCTGCTCAAATTCCCGACATCGATGGTCGTAAATATCCTACCGAATTGGCCGGAAAACTTTACCCAAATGGTATTCCCATTGAGGCTGAAGAAAATCTTGCTAAAATTATTAAGGAAAAGAACGTTCACGACTGCGTATTTGCTTACAGCGATGTTAAGTATGAGCATGTAATGCGTCTAAGCTCAATAGTTAACGCTGCCGGTGCCAACTTCATGCTACTTGGCCCTAACGAAACCATGCTTAAGAGCACCAAGCCCGTTATTGCAGTGGTGGCTACCCGTACCGGTTGCGGTAAATCGCAAACCTCGCGTAAGGTTATTGAGTACCTCATGGGCCTAGGCCTTAAGGTGGTTGCCGTTCGTCACCCTATGCCTTACGGCGATTTGGTTGCCCAAAAGGTTCAGCGCTTTGCTACCGTTGAGGACCTTAAGAAACATAAATGTACCGTTGAGGAGATGGAAGAGTACGAACCACACGTAGTTCGCGGTAACGTTATCTACGCCGGTGTTGACTACGAGGCCATTCTCCGCGAAGCCGAAAAAGATCCCAGTGGCTGCGATGTTATCCTTTGGGACGGCGGTAATAACGACTTTGCTTTCTTCAAACCCGATTTAACCATTACCGTGGTTGACCCACACCGTGCCGGTAACGAGGTTAGCTACTATCCCGGTGAGGTTAACCTTCGCCTGGCCGATGTTGTTGTTATCAACAAGATGGATTCGGCTTCGCCCGAAGGCATTCAGATTGTTCGCGAGAACATCCGTAAAACCAACCCCAAAGCCATTGTGGTTGACGGCGCTTCGCCCATTAAGGTCGACAAGCCTGAACTCATCGATGGTAAGCGTTGCCTAATTGTTGAGGACGGCCCAACCTTAACCCACGGCGAAATGAAAATTGGCGCTGGTACCATTGCTGCACGCAAGTTTGGGGCAAGCGAAGAGGTTGATGCACGCCCATACCTGGTTGGTAAACTGAAGGAAACCTACCGTATTTACCCCAACATTGGCCGCGTTCTGCCTGCCATGGGTTACGGTGAACAGCAGCTCAAAGACCTTGAAGCTACCATCAACAACACCGATTGCGACACCGTTATCATTGGTACCCCAATCGATTTGAGCCGTATCATCAATATCAAGAAACCTACTACCCGTGTATTCTACGATTTGGCAGAGATAGGCTTACCCGACCTCAAGGGTGTTCTTGAAAAATTCGTTAAAACCCATAACCTGAAATAAATCAGGCTAACAAAATAGAAAGGGCGCCTTAAGGCGCCTTTTTTATTTGAGTTGATAGTAGTTCGTGATTTGGAATAGAACACAGATGACGCAGATTATGCTGATTCACGCTGTGCAACTCCCTGCAAACACTGTGTAACACTGTGATAAATATTTAGTTAATGGTTGTAAGGTGATTGTTGATAGTTTGAGAATGACCCGTCCTTTCATGTCATGCTGAGCTGAGCCGAAGCATCTCTTTTACCTTTAACTCTTAATGAGATTCCTCGCAGGTGCTCGGAATGACAATAGGTAATAATTAGATTCCATTTATCGACTCACGGTTCACGGCTCACGTTTAACGTTTTTCCTGCAGTGCCTTTGTTGATAGTAGCCCACATGCAGCCTGAATATCTTGCCCACGCGAAGCACGAATGGTAGTAAATATGCCCTTGGCTGTTAGCGAATCGCGGAACTGAATAATGCGCTCATCGGGTGAGTTGCGGAGTGGTGAATCGGGTATGGGATGGAAACGAATTAGATTTATTCGACATGTAAGGCCATTGAGCAGTTTAACCAGCTCCTTAACATGGCGGGGAGTGTCGTTCATCCCATCGAACATTATATACTCAAACGATACCCTGCGATGGTCGGTAAACCTATAGTTCTTGAGTTCTGCAATTACTTCGGAAATGGGGTAAACGTTTTGGATAGGCATCAGCATGCGACGCTCATCATCAAATGGGGTGTGGAGGCTAATAGCAAGATGACAATTGGATTTTTCAAGGAACTGCTTAATGGCAGGGATAAGACCAATGGTGGAAACCGTAATGCGTTTGGTGCTCCAGCCCATGCCCCACTTAGAAGTAAGTATTTCAAGGCTTTTCAATACATTATCCAGATTATCGAGTGGCTCGCCCATTCCCATGTAAACAATGTTGGTAACATTGCTAAACTCAGGGAGGCTGCGCAGCTGGTTCAGTATCTCGCCGGCAGTAAGATTTCCCTGAAATCCCTGCTTGGCAGTCATGCAAAAGAGGCATCCCATCTTACACCCCGACTGCGACGATACGCAAAGTGTTGCCCTATCGGTTTCGGGTATGTAGGCGGCTTCAACATAGCGGTTATTGGCCACCGGGAATAAATACTTTTTGGTTCCATCGACCGATTCCGAAACCCTTTCGGGTTTTGTTAGTCCTACGGTGTATTTGGCCGAAAGCATTTCCCTGGCCTTTTTCGATAGATTGGTCATTTCATCAATGCTTTCGGCATGGTGATGGTAAAGCCAATCGGCAATTTGATTGGCCGTAAAGGGCTGTAAACCTTCGGCAATCACTATCGCTTTAAGTTCATCTAGTGTCTTTCCGTAAAGAGGAACCATGGTCTAAAAGTATATCTCGGAATTGATGTTATTTACAGGTACTCCCCGAACAATAAGTAAATCGCGTGTTTCAACAACCATCTCGGCACTACCGCAAAGGTAATAGGGCCTATTGGGATCAAGTTCGTTCCACTGCTTAACAAAATCAGTTACTCGCCCAACAAAAAGGCATCCTGGCTCACAGCGCGAGCAGCATCGGATATAGTTTTCGCCAAGCATATTCAAAAGAATATCGGAATAGTAAAAGTATTCGGGGTAAGGTGCGCCATGAATTAGGGTGGCTCCCTTTGCTTTTCCCGATAGTAACATCGAAACAAACGGAGCTATTCCTGTTCCTGCAGCAATGAAAACAGGCGAGGGCTTAACCTGTGTAAAGGTTCCAAATGGTTTTGAAACCATAAGATTATCGCCAGGTTTTAAAAGTGATAGCATGGGTGTAAGCTTGCCTTCAATCCTTTCGGTGTAAAGTACCGATATCAAATCCTCGTTTTCGGCCGATGCAATGCTGTAATAGCGAGGCTCTATCTCCTTTGAAACGCCTAGGGCTAAAACCTGCCCCGCAGTAAAGGGATTATTTTTTTTGAACTTCAAAATATATGCACCGGGTGCTATGGCGGTATTCGAAATAACCCGTTGTATATCGTAAGATATTTGGTTCCAATTCTTCATCTAAATAGTTTTTTTAACCTAAACATGCTGAGGGAGAAAAAGGTTCGCATGTTTAGTTCTTATTTTCCAACCTCCCGAAATGGAACATGTAGCCAAAATTAACGCTTTGGAATACAGCTTTTGATTGCTTTGGCATGGTGGGGTAGGTGTGCTTTTGTATATCGCCATAACCGTATCCAACGCGCCCTTCGGCATAAAGGGTTCCCCACTTAAAATCGCGGCTCAAACCAACACCACCAATTAAACCGTAATCGATACGATTATCTCGTAAAATATTAATCGACATTTTGCTCAATTGGTAATCGCCCGATGAGTTATCGCCTTCGCGCACCTCGGTCAAGTATGCGATGTATGGCCCTGCATTAAAATGAAGGGTTAACAATTTTAGGTTAAACCGGAGCTGCATCATTATTGGCAGTTCTACGTAAGAGTTAACGCGTTTGTATAGGGTATCGCCCAGTTCAGCAATATCAATAGGTTTACGGTATCCCCTGTTTACCTTGTAAAGTTCAGCCTGAAATCCAAAATATTTTAGGTTAAAATACTTGAACACCACACCGTAATCCAGGCCGTCGGCAAAAAGCATACTGGTATTTTGAACCGGCGAAAATGCTACATCGCTCACGGTGTAGCCTCCTTTTATGCCTACATAGGTTTGACCAAAGCCCGCTAGGGCTAAAAAAGAAAATAGTATGGGAATGAATCTTCTCATGCTGAACTTCTTGTTACTTTTTTAACTTATCGGTTACCGATTTTATTTTGCTGTCAATTCTTCCCAGATCGCCCTTACGGATATCGAGGTTAATGGAAACATAAACTCTCTCGCAATCGGGTTCAAGCAGTTTATATGCGCTATCAACCACATCGAGTGCTTGCTGTAGGGTAGGGGTTTCAACTATGGTGCCCATGGCTGTAAGCCTGTATTCATAGCCCAACTCGCTTATCATTGCAATAATTTTAGCCACATAGGGGCTAACACTAGCCCCTTTATCGGTTGGAAACATGGCAAAATTCATTAACACCGACATACCTGTTTTATTTAAACGAGAACTGTAATTCGCTGTCCCAGTTTGCTCTTATGTTAATTACTCCCTTGGTTTTTTCATCGCTATAGTAGATGATCCTTTCGGGCTGAATGCGCTTCATGTAGTTGCCCGAATCCCATTTCCCATTTCCGTTAGCATCGTCAATGAAACGTAACTTATACTTGCCCGGTTTGATGAAGGTGAATTCTACCAACCCATTGCCTGCAATGGTTTTGGTATCAACAGGTGCGCCTTTTTCGCTCAACAATTCAACAACGGCCGATTTGTTTACACCGCTAAGGTTGATTTTTAAAACACCATACTTTTCGGGGTCTGCGCCTACCATTTCAAGCTTAAGGGTATCGTTAGTTTGGCCATAGTAATCTTGAAAGGCTCCTGGCAAAACTGTCATTTTATAGGCAACATTGGCCTTCCAGTCCTTTGTGAATCGATAAATTCTTGGGTTAAGGCTATCGGCTTTTAACTTTACGGGTTCTTCGGCAATGCTGTCGGTAGTGTTATATATCGATATTTTTGAGACATCAACCTTCTTAATGGGCGCAGGTATTGCAAGTTCAAATGGTATATTTGGAATTAGGCTCTTGTCGCCCGATAACGATGTGTTAATGGCAAATCCCTTTTTCTCTTCGGCTTTTTCATCCTTTTTGCCTTTGCGCTTTGTTTGCTGAACCTCTTCCCTGTAGAATAAAAATCTTAATGTATCGGTCTGAGAATTTAGCCTATAAAGTGAGTCGGTTTTTTGGTATTCTAAAACCGCCAATAGGGTATCACGATTGGCTATTTCGGGCTTCGTTATCCAAATCCTTACTGTATCGCCATTGTTATCGGGCTCAACGATGAACCAATTTTTAGCATTGGCGTCATCAATCGGTTTTAGCTTAAAACCTCCTACCGGATTTCTTGAGAAACCAATGGTTAGTAGGTTTCGTTCAGGACGGTCGTATCCCGTTACGATTTGACTAGGGATTTGTTCACGGAACAACCTTATTTCGATATCTTTTTGTAATTTTTCTGACAGGTTAATTCCCGATGAGCTAAAACCGATATCCTCAGTTCCTTGATTGTAGCGGTAGTTATTGTTCTTATCGGTTATAACCACAAGTTTATACTTTATGGGCTTGAGGTTTACCAGGGTAAACTTACCTTCCTTATCGGTTTTAGCAATATGGTTGGGTAGGGTAGTGTAGGGTAGAGTATCGGTAAAAGTATCGTAAAGCATTACCAATGCATTTTCAACCGCCTCGTCAGTAAAGGCATTTTTTACCCTCCCCGAAAGCGATAGGGTGTCAATTGTTTGCCCGGTTGAGAAAGAAAAAATGAAGTTTTTAATTGGATTCCCCTCGTTGTTATCCCTTATGGCATCGGAAAAGTAAAAGGTATATGTGGTATTAGATTTTAGGGTATCGGTAAACTCAAGCTCCAGCCGTTTACCTTTCTGCTTGGGTTGAGGCATATTTTTTAGCGGAGGCGATACCAGCAGTTTCTGCTGCAATTCCTTTAATTGGATAAACTCATCAAATTCCAACAAAATATTTTGGCCATTAAAGCCCGTGGCGTTCATCTTAGGATTACTATTTACTAAAACAGGCGGAATGGTATCCTTAGGTCCGCCGGTTGGCGTAACAACCTTGGCACATCGAGGAAATAATAGCAAAACTATTCCTGCTGCCGATAACAAAAAAATTACCCTTTTCAATTCTATTGGTTTATGAATTAATCTTCGAGCAAAGTTAACCTAATCTGTTGTATCTTTGCGACGATTAACTTTTTTTATTGGCAAACTTTTTAAAATCGATAGGATAAGCAATGAATTTACTATTTATCATTTTAGGAATAGTTATTCTGGTCTTTGGTGCAACTTGGCTTGTTGAAGGAGCATCGAGCATTGCCAAACGTTTAGGAATCTCCGCACTAACCATAGGGCTAACAGTGGTTGCTTTTGGTACTTCGGCTCCAGAACTTTCGGTTAACATTATTTCTGCCCTAGAGAAAAATTCTGATATTGCTCTGGGAAATATTTTGGGTAGTAATATTTTCAACACCTTTATTATACTTGGCCTGGCTGCGTTAGTTAAACCGGTAGGGGTTCAGAATAGCACTGTTAAAGTCGAGATTCCCTTCTTTTTACTGTCGGCTCTTGCATTGTGGGTGCTTTCCAATGGCATTCTTCTCGATTCGGCATCCGTAAACGTTATATCTCGCTCGGCAGGCTTGGTATTACTTTTACTCTTTTGCGTTTTCATGTACTACAACTTTCTGGTGGGAAAAGAAGACCCTGCCAATGCATCACCTCAAGTTGAAACCCGCAACATATGGTTATCAATTCTAATGGTAGTAGGCGGTTTAGCCTTTCTGGTGGGCGGTGGAAAGTTAATTGTACTTGGCGCAGTAAATATGGCTATTAAGCTTGGCGTTAGCCAATCCATTATTGGTTTAACCATTGTAGCAGCCGGAACATCGTTGCCGGAATTAGCCACTTCGGTTGTGGCTGCCTACCGTAATAAACCCGATATTGCCATTGGTAATGTGGTAGGGTCCAATATCTTTAATATTTTATTTATTTTAGGCATAACTGCAGGCATCAATCCAATAAAAGTATACAGCGGTGCCAATCTCGATTTTGCGCTAAACGTTCTTGCAGGAATTTTAATGTTAATCTTTGCCATAAGTGGGCCCGGTCGTAAATTCGACCGCCGCGAAGGGGTGTTGCTTGTGCTTATCTACATAGCATATCTTTCCTATCAAATTGTAAATGCTTAAAATGTGTATGAACCAGCAACCCAAAGAACATTTACTCCATTTCTGGACGCGTAACCTGGTTGAAAGTCCCGGAGCTTTTACGTTCAACCTATTTCTTTTATTATCCTTTGGTATCCTTTACTCTTTCAAGGTTTTACAATCACCTTTTATACTTTTGGTTTTCGGAATCATTACCCCTATTATCCTTACCATTTGCCTTTACCATATGTCGGGTGTCAGCCTGCAACATTTACTTCCAAAGGCTTTCCATAAAAAAACAAGCAGGGTTTTTCTGGCCCTGCTCGATTGTTCAATTATTACCTTACTAGGAATTCTTATTTACCGCGATATACTTAACTTTTTTTTCTTTAGGTTTTTACAAACCGTTCTTCTTCCCGTTCTTTATCTCATTATGCTCAGGGTTATGCTCATTTCGGAACACAACTAGTTATCGGAATACTGGTATTTAAACCGCTTGATGCTTTTTTTAGGGGTTTTTTCAAACTCCTGATTATGAACAATCAGTTTAGCTATTTGGCTATACTGTGGTAAATGCTTGTTTACCTCAATACGATGCTGCTCAAGCACAGGTTCGAGTTCATTGGGATCGATACCATGCTGCTGAACCGATTCGTAATCGGGATAAACCAAACCTACCAGTTTTCCCTTTTGCTCTATAACAAGCGATTCCTGAACAAATGGAATATTATTCAACCGTGCCTCGATTTCTTCGGGGTAAATATTTTGCCCGCTTGGGCCAAGTATCATACTCTTACTTCTCCCCTTAATGTAGATAAACCCGTTTTTATCAAGAGCTCCTAAATCGCCTGTATGCAGCCAGCCATCAACCAATGTCTTTTCTGTTGCTTCGGGATTTTTGTAGTAACCCACCATCACATTCTCACCCCTTACAAGGATTTCGCCAACTTCATTATAGGGATCAGCCGAATCGATTTTCATTTCAAGGTAGTTAATTACCCTGCCGCACGAACCCATGGGATTGGTTTTCCAGCTTGAATATGAAATAAGTGGGCCACACTCGGTCATCCCATAGCCAACGGTATATTTGAATTTGATTCGGCGTAAAAAGCGTTCAACATCTGGGTTAAGGGCAGCACCGCCTATTACAATCTCATGGAAGTTGCCACCAAAGGCGTTCGATAGCTTCTCGTTTATCTTCTTAAATATCAACTTATTCAATAAAGGAATATTGAGTAAAACTTTCATCACAGGCTTTTCAATCTTAGGCTGCACCTGTTTCTTGAAAATTTTCTCAATAACCAACGGAACGGTTAATACTAACCGTGGACGGATTTTAGCAAAAGCCTCAAGGATTATAGGCGGTGAAGGTATTTTGGTTAAAAAGGTAATATGGCATCCCATGGCAAAAGGGAAAAGGAACTCAAAGGCACAACCAAAAGCGTGTGCAAGAGGCAGGAACGATACAATATTATCGCCTTTTACCAGGTGCATGTTGTTGCGGGCATAGTCAATATTTGCAGCTAAACTGTTAAGCGGAAGCATCACACCTTTTGAGAATCCGGTAGTTCCAGAGGTATAACTTATTACGCCTAACTCACTGTTTGAAGCTTCGGGGTAGTTAACCTTTTCGGGAGTAAGTTTACTCATATCGTCGGCTATACTTGGCTTTGCCGATTCGAATAGTTTTCGGCTTTCCTCGTCGTTGGAAACCAGCAAGTTAAAGTTAGCAATGCTGAATATTGCCTTCAGGTTTGGCATCTCGGCTTGGTTCAAATCACCCCATACCATATCCCCGGCAAATAGCATTACTGAATCGGAATGGTTAACAATGTTGTGGATTTCGGTAGGCGAAAAATCCGGTAGTATGGGCACTATAACGGCGCCATACGATATTACCGAGAGGTAAACCATTCCCCACTCAGCGTTGTTGCGCCCTATAAGTGCAATCTTGTCGCCTTGTTTCACTCCCCATAGCTGATACAGCTTATGGAGGTAATAAATTTTCCGAGCAACATCGGCATAGGTGAAAGTTTCACCCTTAAAATCCGATAGCGCATTGAGTTCCCAGTGAGTCCTTATAGGCTTCTCAATGAACTCCTTTACATAGTTGTATTTAACCATATATGTAGTTATTACCATGCATCGTCGCAAATATCTATATAATTCAAATGAATTTCAACCTTTTAGGTTATTTATTATGAATTAATAACCCGCAAACGTTTTCGGAAAATTGCTTTAGCCTTATTCTCACCACGTCTAATTCCCTCCTATTCTACCATTCCGACCCTTTCCTCTAAAAATGTTTCAGCATCGCCATTTTTTAGTTTGGTTAAATTTGTTAATTCATGGCACTTCGATTCAACTGTTAACTTTTCACTTTTCCTCTAACTTCCTCTAACTCCATCTCATTCCGTCTATTTCGACCTATTCTGATTCATTCCGATTCATCCCGCCCCATTCCTCTAAAAATGTTACAGCCTCCCCATGCACTTGGGATAAATTTTGGTAACTTTCGGAACCAATATCCATCACTTATGAATATAAAGCGATATGTGGTAGTTGTTGCTGGCGGTTCGGGACTGCGCATGGGTTCCGATACTCCAAAACAGTTTCTAAAGCTAAACGGTAAACCCATTCTAATGCATACCATTGAGCGCTTTGCTTCTATCGTGCCCATGCCCGATATAGTGCTTGTTCTGCCACAAAGCCAAATGGATCGCTGGAAGAACCTTTGCGAAGAGCATGATTTTAATATTAAACTAACCCTCGTAGCAGGTGGCGATACTCGTTTTCAGTCGGTTAAAAACGGCCTTACCCATATTCCTTCCAACAACTCCCTTGTGGCCATTCACGATGGTGTTCGCCCGTTTGTCTCCACCCAGGTTATTGAGCAATGCTATGATACTGCTGCCCAAAAGGGTAGCGCAATCCCGGTAATTAAACCGGTTGAGTCGGTGCGACTGGTTGAGGGTAACACATCAAAGGCCTTCGATCGCAATAGTGTTTTGCTGGTGCAAACCCCTCAGGTTTTCCAGTCCAAGCTAATAAAAGATTGCTATAGTGTTCCCGAGCAGCCTTTCTTTACCGACGATGCCTCGGTTTTTGAGTACCAGGGATTTGCAATCCACACTGTCGAGGGTAACAGGGAAAATATTAAAATTACAACCCCTTTCGATTTGCTTATTGCAGAAATGTTGATTGGTAAAAAATAACTCTATTCCATATGGCCAATTACTTACTTAAAGAGGTTAATAGCAACCCCACCCGTCGCGATTTTCTTGAATTTCCCGTTTCGCTTTACAGCGATTATCCCAACTGGATTCGCCCGTTGGACGTTGACATTGAGAATGTCTTTAACCCAAAGGTAAACAAGCATTTCCGACATGGTGAGGCTATTCGCTGGGTCTTATACCAAAACGACAAACCTATAGGTAGGATTGCTGCTTTTTACGATAGAGAGATAGCCAGGAACTCAGAACAGCCCACTGGGGGGGTAGGTTTTTTTGAGTGTATCAATAACCAGCAAGCAGCCAACCTCTTGTTCGATACTGCAAAGGAATGGTTGAAGACTAGGGGTATGGAGGCTATGGATGGTCCCATAAACTTTGGTGACCGCGACCGCTGGTGGGGGCTTTTGGTCGATGGCGATTTCCCACCTAATTATTGCATGGATTACCATTTGCCTTACTACCGTAATCTATTCGAAAATTATGGTTTTAAACCTTACTTCCATCAGTTCACCTACCATCGGCTTGTTAATTCTGAGAATGTTGACCCCATTGTTTGGGAAAAAGCCGAACGTATTGCCCGAAATCCTTCGTACACCATTACAACCATATCGAAAAAGAATTTGAAAAAGTTTGCCGAGGATTTCCGAACCATTTACAACAATGCTTGGGGCCGTTACACAGGTGTTAAAAAGATTACGGAGGCTCACGCCATGGCTCTAATGAAAACCATGAAACCCATCATTGATCCCGATTTGATGTACTTTGCCTACTATGAGGGTGAGCCCATTGGATTTTTTATCATGGTTCCCGACCTTAACCAGGTTGTTCGTCATCTGAACGGCAAATTTGATATCTTTTCCAAGCTTTACTTCTTATATCTACTTAAAGTTAAAAAGGTTTGCACCAAGGCCATTGGCCTGATTTTTGGAATAGTTCCAAAGCATCAGGGAAAGGGAGTTGAGGGGGCCTTGGTAAATGAGTTTGCTAAACGCGCATTGGCACCAGGTTTTCGATATACCGAATTGGAGTTAAACTGGATAGGCGATTTCAACCCAACCATGCGGCGGGTGGCCGAACAAATTGGTGCCAGGGTTCGTAAAACCCATATAACCTACCGCTACATGTTCGACCCCTCCAAGGCGGTTGTCCCTCCCCGCAGGGTTAGCTAGGTAGGTTTGGTTGATAGTTGATGGTTGGTTATAGTAATTGATTGATTTTATGGTTTTTTGAATATATCTTTTAACCTTTATCCTTTTTCCTTTTCAATTAAGTATGAACACCAAATCTATTGCTCTAATTAGCTTGCTTTGGCTAACAGTATCATGCGCATTTGCACAGCGCGATATAGAGCCGCGATTGCTTTACAGCGATACTGCTAACTTCAACTTTACCGGGGAATGGCAGTACCTAACCACCGATATCTTTTTGCTTAACGGCGATAAGTTTAGCACGCTCATCAACGAACTCGATTTTGCCCGTGTTGAACCTAAGAAAAATCGACGGAAAAAGTTGGGCGTGGAGGAGGAGCAACTTGAGTATCTCTTTATCACCGCTAGCCTTAAAAACGTAAAGTTTTTTGGCGATAACGATATTACCTACCCCCTATACAATTTCCAGATTTCACGCGATAAGGATAGCAAGTACCAAACCTTTGTGAGCGATAATATTGATTATGTCCGCATAATCGATAACCTGCCACTATACTCGGCCCGCGATTACATTGATGCCGAAATACGTGTTCGCGCCATTACCAATAACGACCGCGATCAAATGCTTGCCCTTGTTGCCTCGCAGCTGAAAAACCTTTCGAAGATTACTACCCCTACCGATGCGGTTATGAGCATTATTGGCGAGTTTGGCAATTTTATTGAGGCTAATACCAAGAAAAAGGAGTACCGGTTTAGCTCTACCATCAGACTGTTTGAGCAGAAGAACTTCGACACCCGCTTGCATTCTATCAGGCTATACCTCTTAACAACTGCAAATACCCCACAATTGGAGTTCAATAACACACCCCTTCGTCAATTCCTCGATACTGTCACAAATGGCCGCATCAATCGCAACCAGCTTAGGGAACTTATTAATATCCGCAGTTACCCGGTTATTGTTGTGGCAAACTACAAATCACTTTACCGCACCGAGCAGTTAACCGGTGATGAGGTAACCTTTGCCAATATCGAAAAGCGTAAGCTCAAGGTTGAAAACGATTTTCGGCAAGGGCTTATCAACGCCGAAACCTACCGCCAGGAAAAGGATTTACTCAATTTTTTGAATCTCTTTGCTCAGCTAAAAAATCACCTCGATGTTTACAACCTCAATTACCGAACCGGAAACAACGATGCCATTTCGGTTAGCCTTTTCCGTGTAATGCAATACTACCGCCAACTGCAAAAGGCCTACGAGGAGATGAAGTTTAAGTATCGCGGCAACAATACCTTTTCAACCATCTTTAACCGTGAGTATGAATCAATTCTGGGTTTTGCCTCACTTTACATGGACGATGACCATAACCTTAAATCGTTAAAAAATCTTGTGAATACCCTTGTCCGCCTCGAGGCCAATCCCAATGTACCAAATATCGACCTAGAAAAATTCATTACCGACCTTAGGTTTTCCAATGTTTTCAAGCCGGAACTAATGAACCAAAACCTCGAAGGCCAAATTATTGCCAACCATCTATCGAGGCTCGAGGAACAGCTATACAAGTGGCAATTTGAATCCGAAATTGAAAAGTTAAAAAATACCGAGGCGAACAGCAAGAATAAAACCGCAGCCGATAACATTCTCAAACTGGCTCGTGCTACGTCGTGTAGTCTTTGTCGCGACAAAGCCCTAAATGCTGTAGCCGAGTTTACCCAAAAACTCGATGCCTACTACCTTAAACTGGAATTACAACGCTACGATAGCATTGCAAATATCTTTCAACCTTGGATTTTTCAACGTATTGAACTTATTCAGCTCGTGCGCCAAAATTTTGAGGTGATGTATGCAGGCAACTCAAACCTTGAAAGTGCCCGATTCCTTAACGGTAAGATTTCCGAAATTGAACGCGATATTTTCAACATTCGCGATTTCCTGAAAGTCGATTTAACAGGAAAAGAACTCTCTGTGGTTAAAAACTTTAACGAAAAACTTCTCGCAATCCGCCGACAGGCCGATGCAAATATCGACCTCATTTGCAAGCTACGCCCGGAGCTCTGCTCCAGGCAAGCACAATCAAATCAAACCCTGCAGAATTATGATCTTTTAAACCTTTTTGCCCGCTCCGATTCCGTTGCACGCCAAACCGAAATCTTTTACTCCATTTTCAATTACCAGTTGAGGCATCTCCGTGAGGCTATAAGGACTGCCAAAAACGATGAACTCCTAATTGAAGCTGATAGATTAGCACAGCAGCTCGAGGAGCTGAAAGTTGCCATCAGTCTACTCGATGGCAAAAGCATAACCCCCGACACCTATAGCAAACTTGTAAACCAGGTTAATCAACAGGTTAAAGAAATTAGTGATAAACTTGTATGGTTTGACGAAAGAATGTGTTGTAATAATGGTAATTAAGCCAATTAACGTTAATTCATAAAATATCTCATGAAAAGATACGAAAAGGTAAAACTATTCTACTTTTTGGAATCAGTATGGATGTTGGTGTTCCCTTACTCTATTTATCGATCTAAACTTAAAAATTTACTTAGCGATCCCCTCGCTAAATCTGACGAAGTCATAAAAAGGGTATCCTATTACAACAAGCTAGTATCCAAGTTTAAAATTACCAACGAATTCATCTCCATAAAAGACTTTAAATTACGAAATCATAAAAGTGCTTATTTTTTCGATACGCTTGAATACATCCGATATTTCAACAAATCATTTAAATTTAAGCCTCTTTTTGGTGATATAACATACATACCCGAAACCCCAAGTATTGTAAAAAGCCGACCAGTAAACGGGAATAATGCTAATTCCGTTTTACTTAATCTTGACAAGTATCGCCATTTCAATTTTATAAACGATTCGTTGGCCTATAACCAAAAGATAGACATGTTGGTTTGGAGAGGTCATGTTTCAGAGCAAAAGCAGAATAGAATTGATTTCTTATCCCTATTTTCCAATAATCCGTTATGCGATGTTGGATACACTAACAATTGGAATGGCAACCCAAAATGGAAAAAGGAGTGGATGACAATTGCCCAGCAGCTCCGTTTTAAATTTATTCTTTGCCTCGAGGGTGTTGATGTTGCTACCAATTTAAAATGGGTAATGTCTTCCAATTCCATTGCTGTATCAACAAAGCCCAAATACGAAACTTGGTTTATGGAAGGAACCCTTATTCCCGATTACCACTACATTGAGGTAGCCGACGATTTTTCTGATTTGGAGGAAAAAATAAAATACTACATTCAAAACCCCGATAAATCAATTAAAATTATTGATAATGCCCATCAGTACGTTAACCAATTTAAGAATAAAAAGGTTGAAAAAATTATCTCTTTAATGGTACTGGATAAGTACTTTTCATTGATGGAACCCGATTAAACCATGATTAGTTAACTGAAACACAAAAATATTAACATATTCCCTCGATCAACAAACAACTACCAACAAACTACGCTTGTCATTCTGAGTGCAGCGAAGGAACTCTAATCGGCCCTAAAGTGATTTTTCGCTAACGGTCAACTTGACATTACTGTCTAGTCCTGAAATAAGTCTACAGGTTAGTAAATAGATTTATGCAACACTCGTAAAAACATCGTCAGGGGTTTTATAGCCCAAAGATACGTGTAATCTTTTAGAGTTGTAAATTTTCACGGCCTG
>JBFMGQ010000009.1:0-108322 GCA_040752515.1 Bacteroidota bacterium
GGAATACTTCCCGCTGCTAAGTTCGGATAAAATTTTTAGTTTGAAGCCCTCGCTGTAGCGTTTTGTCACGTAATTATTTTTGTCCATACACATAAGTTTGTGTAGACATTTTTCAGGACGGGTCAATGATAACCCCACCTGAGAGGGAATGATGTGGAAGAAGGAAGCAGTGGCATAAAAGCCTGACCCGCCAATGGGTCGGGGGTGGAACGTGGCGGTGGGCTTAGTAAGCGATACCACATGAGCCACGCTGCAGGCGTGGCGAATAGTATCGCGTGGCTGTTCCACCCCCGGGGCACCCATCGGGTTAGGCTTTTCGGCCTTGATTTTCTTTGGTTCTTTCTTGTATCAAGACAAGAAAGAACATTTAAATGGCTCTTTGGATTGTTCCCCTTTGCGATGCAACGCTTTCCCCTGGCTCTTTGGGTTATGCATGGCGTGCATCGCTTATCGTACTGGAATACCCTGCCTGCTGCTAATATGACGTCCCTAAGGGGCTGGAAACGTTGTTCTTTATTCGTGAATTGAAATAGAACTCTGATGACGCAGATTGGGCTGATTTGCACTGTGAAACACTGTGGTTAACACTATGTTACTCTGTGAAACATATTTAGATGATAGTTGATGGTTGTTGGTTATTAGTTATCAAAGATTATATCAAAAAACAAAAGCCTCTGCAAACTGAACACTGAACACTGAACACCATTCATGAGATCCTTCGCTGCGCTCAGGATGACAAGCGGAGTTGACAGTTGATGGTTGATAGTGAAAAAAAAGCCTTTCACTAAACACTAAACACCAAACACTAAACACCAAACACCAAACACTAAACACCAAACACTAAACACTAAACACCACTATACACTGTACACTGCATACTGTACACTATTCAAGAGATCCTTCGCTGCGCTCAGGATGACAGGAGGCGTAGATAATTTTGGGAGTGTTCAAAAAGTGTATCAGTTTTAAATGTCCCTTCTTTTAACTTTTACCTTTTGGTCTTTATCCTTCCTTACCTACTTCCCTATAACCTCAATTTCAACCCTTCGGTTCAATGCACGGTTCTCTTCGGTATCGTTAGGTGCTACCGGTACGGTATTACCAAAACCGCGCACCTGCAAATTACTAAAGCCATTCTCGATGAGGTATTGGGCTACCCTCTTGGCTCTTTCTTCAGCAATCTTGTCGTTATTGATGGCCTCAAGGTCATCGGCGTGGCCCTGAACCTCAATCTTGATGCCTGGATTTTGACGGAGAATGTTTATTAAACGGTTTAGCTCAGCAACGGTTTCTGGTCCCAGATCGGCCTTGTTTATATCGAAACGGATATTGAGTTCAAGTTTTGAGCCAATGGCAATTGGCTTGAGCATCACATCACGGGTAACATTCATAAAGGTAGTAACCTGATTCAAATTGAGATTTTCGGCATAGTACCAGTAGTCATCGGCTACTACTTCGAGGGCGTAAATATCATCGGCCATGAACGATAGCCCGTAATCGCCAGTTTGTGGGTTAGAGTAAACCGAAGCCACAATACTGTTATTCTTGGTATTTATCAGGTTAACCCTGGCTCGGAGGGGTTTAAGTGTTGTGGCATCTTTTACGGTACCACTAAGATTTGTACGACGTATTTGAGTAACACCCACATTGGCCAAGTCCTGTGCCGATGGGCTGAAGTTAATGCGGCGAATCTTTTCGTCAAAAACAAAGTTCACCTCAAACTGCTTATAGCCATTAAACTGCACGCGGAAGTTATTCTGGCGGAGGTCAAAGTTTTCGTAGTAAATATTGTTAACACTAACTATATATTCATCGGTTACAGGTGCGTATATAACAAACTCGCCATTTTTATCGGTAAGGGTCGAATAGGTATTACCTCGGCTATCAATAGCTGTTACCCTTACATTGGAAACGTCAACCTTTCCTAAGCCGGAAAGTTTGCTACGGTTTAGGATGATACGGCCAAATACCTTGTTCTTTTCAACAAAGGGGATGTATAGGGTCATGTCTTTATTAAGGGTAAAGTTGATGTCAATATCTGCTTTGGAGAATGTACCTGCCTCGTTACCAACCGGATTGTAAGACAATTCGTAGATACCAGCCGGGATTTTTTCATATATTACCTCTCCAAACTGGTTTGAAAGTAATTCACCGGAAGTAAAATCGGCAACTTCCATATTTTCGCTGTCAACCCGTTGAATGTTAACCAGGACATTTTTGATACCGGGTTCGTTCTCATTCATTATCCTATTACCATTGAAATCTTTGAAAAATACGAGCTTTAGGGTGTGGTACTTTAAATAGGGTTGCTGTATGCCAAATTCTTTTCGAACACTAGCCTCGAAGTACATGTTCTGGAATCGTTCAACTGCCTCAGTTGGGGTTACTCTCGATTGTATGGTATAAACATTAAGGAACCTCAGTTGCCAGTCTTTTGGTAAATACCAGAATATTTGTGAGGTAATGTTTGAGTAACTCGATTTTGATACAAGATCGTTAGAGTAAGAAATATTTATTTGTAAACGAAGAATTTCCTTATAGATATAAGAATCAAAGTAAGGCATAACTCTTAATAGACGATTAGGTCTTGATGCGTAGTACCAACTAAACTGCTCATAAATAGAACGGGGACCATTGGTGTACATGGCTTGAAATCCCCAACGCGGCTGCCGTAAGTTTACAGAAAAGTACTGATAATTAAATTTTGCACGAGTAGATGGAATAGAAAAAGTTGAATCCACAAAATAGATGGGTTTATGTATTACATTTACAAATCCTGTAAAAACTTGGGTGGTTAATGAACTCCCAGGCTTTTCACCCTTAAAGCGGAAACCAATATTATAGTTGTAAACCAATGAGGTAAAATAATCTTCACCTCTTTTGATTACAGGAAAAATATCTGAAGAATTAATTTCGAAACCTGGACCGGTAAAGAAATGCACCTTATTGTTAGGGAAGTATCCCCATGTAACCATTTGTTTATGAAAATTAGTAAATGGTTGCTTAATAAGATTGTAAGTACGATAATCGCCAGGATTATTTCGATTATCTATAGCATAAAACTGTAAATGATTTTTATCATTAAAAGTATAAATAACTTGGGCCATTAGTTCAGAGCGTCCATTATAGCTAGAATTAAGAAAGGGCTGCCCCGATTTAAAACGTACTGAGGTACTCAGTTTACGTGTATTGTAGTTGGCATAGGCTGTATTTCCGTATGCAACTTTATTATATATAGTGTCGTTCTGATTACCAAAATTAACCTGGTTGTATGCAATTTCATAACCAAGTCTAAAATTTTTAAAAGGGGCTATTCTAAAACCAGCAACACCTAATTTTGAGATGAAGTTCTCGTTAAGCGATTCAGTATAAACGCCGCCAATTTTAAAACCATATTTTTGAGTTGGAGATACCTCAAATTCCGCACCAAAATTATTTTGTGGGTTTAAAACTCTCTGTGTAGCTATTGCCTCAAATTTAATTTTTTTAATACTTATACCGACGCTTCCGCCTCGTCCATATAGACTACTTTCAATACTCTTATTGATATCGCCGGCTTGAATAAAGTATTTACCATTTCTATATCCAAGCCACATTCTGTTATAGCGATAGAGATTTTCTGTAGGTGTAGTATTATCGTTATTGTAAAAAAAGAATACTTCCCTTTGTTTTCGAAGTAAGATGTTTCCCTGAATTATTGAAGCATAGGCAGGTTTTGCATAATTTGAAAAAAGGCCACGGGCAAATAGCTCTGCAATAAGAACCCTACGTGATTCGGGTATATAGTTAGAGTATGAATACGATAAATTTTTCAACCAGCTAGTTGAACGAAATGTGCTATCAATAGTTTTAGCTTGGATGTTTAACTTAAATAAATCGCGCGAGGTTTGGATTTGCTTATCAAGATAAACGTCAAAAACTAAGGTTGAATCGGTATAGGGAGGGATATTTATATCGCGAATATAATTTTTCAGGCGTGCCGAACCAATGCCTAAATAGTTATCAGCCTCAAGGTTAATACTTACCAGTTCTTCCCTATTCCCTCTATTTTCAACTTTAACCTTAATGGGTGCATATCCAGTTTGTTGGTCCAAATAATCAAATCGTGTTAGGAATTTTACTTTGAGATCAACCTCGCGAGGCACTTTTACAAAGCTGTACTCATTTTTAATCAGATTCCCGCGCGAATCAGAGATAGCGGCAATTATTGAATATCCAATATCGCCTCTTACATTTTCACCAACAGCCACTCGAACAGGTATAAGGGTGGAGTCGAGTGGAGGAAGTGTTAACTCTTGTTTTTCGTAGCCTAGTACTTGCCAGCCTGATGGAACAGTAAGTTGAAAGGTAAATGTTTGTGATTGCGACGATTGATTCACTATTTTAACAACGTTAAAAATAGTTTTGCCTTTGCTTGCCTCAACGCTATGCTTAACAAATTTTATATCGATTTTCTGGGGTTCGTAGGTGTTAAAAAAAAGGTATTGTCCCATAATATTATGGGCAATCAGAATAAATGGTAGTAGTATTATATTTTTTAATTTATTTTTCAAATTTCTAGGGATTTACTTCTACCAATGTAAAAATTAAATCAACAAAGTAGTAATCGGGCTGCTTTCCAAGTAAAGGGGTAGCAGTACCACATTCGTAGGTAATAACAATTTCTCCAGTAACCGGTAATGCACCAGGATCGTTGCCTTCAACAATATTTTGATCTGCTGCAGTAAGTGTAATATTGGTAATAATAACGCCTGGAATGGTGCTAGTGGGTTTTATTTGTATAGATGATAAAGGCAAATCAGGGGCTGCCCCATCGGATTGAATAGTTGCAGCGCCAGCCCTAACCATTACTTTCCAACCAATACTAGTACCATCGCCACCTGCATCTGAGGTGTCCCTGTAATGTATGTTTAATCGGGTCCAGTTACTCAGGGTTTTCCCTGCGGTGTACTCGGTAAGGGATTTAAAATTAAAAGCAACTGATCCACCCGATGAAACCCAAATTCTTTTGGTAATATTCTGTGCTAACACCCTACCGGGGATAAGGGTAGTACAAACCAGTATTGTTAGAAAATGTAATGTAAAACCTTTAATAAATAACCTCAAACAGGCCATTACCGGTAATTTGAAATGAAAAGGATAGGGCTTTAGCCCTATCCTACTATTTTGGAACTAGTTCTAAGAATACGTTGGTAATATACCTATCGGGGGTTAAACTTTGTGCAAGTAGTGAACTTGCATTCATTGCTCCTTCAGCGGTGCCTAGTCTCCATTGAATAGTGAAATTATTCTTGTCGGCTCCACCTGCGGCAGCACCTGCTACTCCGGTAACAATGTTTTGGGCAGCATTGGTAAGTGCTAAAACTGCTGCGGGTAAGGCCCAGTTTGCTGGAGCACTTCCAGAACCTGACTCAGTAAGATTTAACCCTACATTGTTAAGAGGCATAGTGTTAGCTGCATTGTCCTGACCTATAAATGTAGCGTCTTCGGCTCTAATAGTAACATCAAAATCTTGTGATGCCGATACAGTAAAGTTAGTTTGATAACGTGCATCACCACCACCGCTGTTAATACCAGAGGTGTACTGGCCAATAGTATTTACAACAAAATCAATATTACCACCCGAAACAACGGTTAGGCGTAAAATTGAGTTCAATGTAACTGACACAGGAATAATAGCCTGATCATTTACTGCTTGCCCAAAGCCGGCCTGGCTAAGAAGCAACAGCGCTGCTGCGTAAAATAGTTTTCTCATAGCTGTAAGTGTTAAGTTAATAAATAGTGTTTAGAAAATTTAGTTCCAGTCAATTGAAATATTTTTTAAAAATAATATATTTTTTTTTTCACATGCAAATTTTGTTGATAAAATCTTTGTTTGTGGGGATAAAAAGGTGGTTAGGCTTAGGGAAAGGGGAGGGGAAGTTAAAAGTGAAGAGTTAAAAGAGGTTCGTGAACCGTTAAACGAAGTCGAATAACTATCTACGCTCCTTGTCATTCCGAGCATCTGCGAGGAATCCATTAAAAGGTTAAAGAGCCTGTCCTGCATTAGCGGGAATCAAGGATAGGGGATAAAAAGAAAGCGTTGACCTTTTTAACTATCAATCCATCAACTGCCAACTATCAGCTAAATCCCCCGTTAGCGCGCGTCTCCTGACGCGTGCATTATTCTGATTCACAAACAACTTATTTTGTCATTCCGAGCATCTGCGAGGAATCTCAAAAGAAAAAGGATAGAATGTACAAAGAGATGCTTCGGCTAAGTCTATCCCGATATATCGGGACTCAGCATGACAATAGTTCCACGAACGACGAACAACGTTTCCAGCCCCTTAGGAACGTCATATTATCAGCAAGCAGGGTAATCCCCCTCGTTAGCGCGCGTCTTCTGAAACTTGCGTTATTCTAATTCACAAACAACGAACAACTTATTTTGTCATTCCGAGCAACTGCGAGAAATCTCAAAAGAAAAAGGATTGAAGGTGCAAAGAGATGCTTCGACGGTGCTCAGCATGACATGAGAGAGGACGAGGCATTCTCAAACTATCACCAATCAACAAACAACCATCAACTTAAATTTTGCTTTCAAGCATTTTCTGTAGGGCGAACATCTCGTCGCGGTAACGGGCGGCTTCAATGAAGTTAAGTTGCTTAGCTTCGGCTTCCATGGCTTTGCGCGCATGCTCAATGGCATCAAGCAACTGGTTACGGGTCATGTATTTAACTACTGGGTCGGCTGCATAATCAACCTTTTCGGGTTCCACGTAAACCTTTGCGTCGGTTTGCTTACCTCCCAGTATGGATTTATGGGCTTTTATAATTTGGGTTGGAGTAATGCCATGTTTCTCGTTATACCGCAATTGCTTTTCGCGTCGGCGATTGGTTTCGTCGATAGTAAAGCGCATGGAATCAGTAATCTTATCGGCATACATTATTACACGGCCATTGATGTTGCGTGCCGCTCTACCTGCTGTTTGGGTAAGGGAACGCGCTGATCGCAAAAAGCCTTCCTTATCGGCGTCGAGAATGGCAACCAGCGAGACCTCCGGTAAATCGAGTCCCTCGCGTAGCAGGTTAACGCCAACCAAAACATCGAACAATCCTTTGCGCAAATCTTCCATGATTTGCACACGCTCAAGGGTATCGACATCGGAGTGAATATACCTACATCGGATATCCAGCCGGGTAAGGTATTTTGTGAGTTCCTCAGCCATACGTTTGGTTAGGGTTGTAACTAAAACGCGCTCGTCGCGGGCAACGCATTGGTTTATCTCCCCAATCAAGTCGTCAACCTGGGTTTGGCAGGGACGAACAATAATAGGCGGGTCGAGTAGGCCGGTAGGCCTAACCACCTGGTCAACCACAACGCCTTGGCACTTGGATAGTTCATAGTCGGCAGGGGTAGCGCTAACAAAAATGGTTTGGCCAACTAGCTGTTCAAACTCCTCGAACCGGAGTGGGCGATTATCAATTGCAGCAGGTAAGCGGAACCCGTACTCAACAAGGGTTTGCTTGCGGGAGTTGTCGCCACCATACATTGCCCTGATTTGGGGGATGGTAACGTGGCTTTCATCAATAACCGTAATAAAATCGTCGGGGAAGTAGTCGAGCAGACAGAAAGGGCGCATACCCGGCGGGCGACCATCGAAGTAACGCGAGTAGTTCTCGATGCCAGGGCAGTATCCCAGTTCGCGTATCATCTCCAGGTCATACTCTACACGTTCTTTTATTCGCTTTGCCTCAAGCAAGCGGCCTTGGCTCTGGAAAAAATCGATTTGTTTTACCAAATCGTCCTGAATTTGCCTGATAGCTTCATTTATTCGCTCTTTGCCTGCGATAAAGATGTTTGCCGGATAAATAACGGTTTCCTCTAACGTTGCAATAAACCGGCCGGAAATATGGTCAAACTCCTCAATGGTTTCAATTTCGTCGCCCCAAAAAATGATACGAATACCCCTGTCGCCATAGGCTAAGTAAACATCAACACTATCGCCCTTAACCCTGAAAGTTCCTCGTTTAAATTCAACCTCGTTGCGCGAGTAAAGGCTATCGACTAATTGACGAAGAAAGTAGTTGCGGGTTACTTTTTGTCCAGCCTTAAGGTTTATCTTACTATCATAAAAATCCTGAGGATTACCAATGCCATATAGGCACGAAACCGAAGAAACAACAATTACATCGCGTCTGCCAGAAAGTAACGATGAGGTGGCGCTGAGTCGCAGCTTTTCAATCTCATCGTTTATGGATAGGTCTTTTTCGATGTATGTGTCTGTTACAGGCAAGTAGGCTTCGGGCTGGTAGTAATCGTAGTAGGAAACAAAGTATTCAACGGCGTTTTCAGGGAAAAAGGCTTTAAACTCTCCGTAAAGCTGAGCTGCCAATGTTTTGTTATGGCTAAGCACCAAAACAGGGCGGTTTAGGTTGGCAATTACATTGGCAATGGTAAATGTTTTACCCGATCCAGTTACCCCCAGCAGGGTTTGATACCTGTCGCCACGAATCAACCCCTCGGTAAGCTGTTTTATAGCCTCGGGTTGATCGCCGGCCGGCTTAAAATCGGAGATTAGCTTGAATTCCATAATAGACAAAAGTAAAAAAAATAGTGTAAAAGTATGCCGTGTGCAGTGAAAAGAGGGATCTTGTCACGCGAAGCAGGTATAAAGGATAAAGGGTAAAGGGTAAAGGATAAAGGGTAAAGGATAAAGGATAAAGGGTAAAGGGTGAAGTATTTATTTATAGGGGTGAGAGATTCAAGATTCAAAATTCAAGATTCAAAATTCAAGATTTCAGATTCAAGATTCAATGTCGTTTAGATAACAAAACAGACACTCCTTTTGTCATCCTGAGTGAAACGAAGGATCTCTTGAATAGTGTACAGTATGCAGTGTACAGTGTATAGGGGTTTTTGGTGTTTGGTGTTTAGTGTTTAGTGAAAGGCTTTTTTTTCACTATCAACCATCAACTGTCAACTCCGCTTGTCATCATGAGCGCAGCGAAGTATCTCTAATTTGCTCCAAAGAGATGTTTCGGCGGAGTCTATCGCGATATATCGGGACTCAAAATGACAAATAACCTTAGTTAAACGACATTGATTCACGATTCAAGATTATTTAAGAGCGTCACCTATGATGGGGGATTACTGTGTTTTCTGACTTCTAAATTCCAAAGGCAACGCCTATTGATTAGGAGAAGGTTTCTATCGTGTTTTCAATCTTAATGCCGTTGATGTACTTATCAATAACAAGGAGTAGTTCATAGGCATCGATGGGTTTTGATACGTATGCAATGCACCCTGCCGATATGCAATTTTCACGGTCGCCGCTCATTACGCAGGCAGTTTGGGCAATAATTGGAATTTTAGGGTTGTGTTCGTGAATGATGGTGGCGGCTTGAATACCGTTCATGCCTTCCAGCTTGATATCCATTAGAATGACATCGATGGGGTAATTGTTTTTGACAATTTCAACCGCTTGCTGGCCATTGGTGGCAAAAATAAGTTTAGCACCGGTGCGGCTCAAAAGGGCTTGAAGAAGAATTGCGCTTGGCTTGTCGTCTTCTACTATTAATATTTGCTTCCCTTTCCAGTTGAATTGCTCAAAAATACTCATTTCTGTTACCTTACAAATTTCAAGGCAATTTATTGTTTTGATAAATTAAAAAGAATAGCTAATGGGGATAATGTGTGAAATATGAATTTTGGTTTATGAAACTATTTATTCTGGCAATGAATTGCAAATATTTGAAATTGATTATCGGTTCTCCAGTAGTTTTAGCTGTTGGGGTGAGCCGGTAATTTTAAAAACCATATCGTTTTTTTGAACAATACAAACTTTATTGCGGCGATCGATCTTAGTGAGGTACTTCAGATTGATAATGGCCGAGCGACTAATACGGAAAAAGGGATACTGCATTAGTAGTTGCTCAACCTCTTTCAATGAAACCGATACCACCTCATCCTTTCGGGAATGAAAGTGAAGAACAGTGTAGCTACCGCTCGCCTCGCACCAGATTATATCGTCAGGGTCAACAAATAGAACCCCATTTCGCATATTAAACTTTAGTTTTGGAAACTCGTCAAGATGTTCGAAAAGAAGTTCGGCTTTGGATTTATCTACCTTAATTCCACTGCGACGTTTCTCGCGGTACCGGTCTAAAGTGTCGCTAATATCATCGATGTCAATTGGTTTAAGCAGGTAATCGAAAGCGGCATGCTTTATGGCTTTAATGGCAAACTGGTTATAGGCAGTAACAAAGACAATGGTTGGGTTGTAGGGTGTATTCCTGAGCATATGTAAGAGGTCAAAACCTGAACCACCAGGCATCTCAATATCTAAAAAAACAATATCGGGATTGTAGAGTTTAATTGATTCAAATGCTTGGGTAATGTTATCGCACTTGTCCAACACCTGAACGTCCTTGCTTGCTTTAAGCAGGAAATCAATCATATCCCTTGAGTTGGGCTCATCGTCAACAATGATTGTCTTTATCGTATTAGCCATTTGATATAATTTATCACAGGTATTTAGAGCATTACCGTAAATTTCACTGTTTATATCAAAGATATAAAACTTTTTTGGAATTTATGCAAGGATTAGATTCGATTTATTTGGATTAGTTGATGGTTGATAGTAAAAGAAATTACATTCAATCTTGAATTTTGAATCTTAAAACAATGCCGTTTAGATAACAAAACAGGCACTCCTTTTGTCATCCTGAATGAAGCTAAGGATCTATATTTATCTATCGTTTTGAGATGTTTCGGCGAAGTCTACCCCGATATATCGGGACTCAACATGACAAATAACCATGATTAAACGACATTGAATTTTGAATCCCGCTTTATCAGGACGGAGGGCTCTTTATCCTTTATTCCCGCTAATGCGGGACAGGCTCTTTAACCTTTTAATGGATTCTTCGCAGATGCTCGGAATGACAGGGGGCGGAGATAGTTGTTCGACTTCGTTTAACGTTTTACGCTTTGCGTTTTACGGCTAACGGTTTCATGCACTTCCTCTTAACTATTCACAAAATTCTAAACTCTACTAAATTCCCATTTTTAATTGCCACATCCGACTAAATTGATTAGTTTTGCGGCAGTAAATCAAGCTAAAACAAAAAGGTATGAAATTTTTTATTGACACAGCAAACCTTGACCAAATCCGTGAGGCAAATGATCTTGGTGTTCTCGATGGTGTTACTACCAACCCTTCGTTGATGGCAAAGGAGAACATTCGTGGTGCTGAAAACATCAAAAAGCATTACGTTGATATTTGCAATATTGTAAAGGGTGACGTTAGCGCAGAGGTTATTGCCACCGATTACGAGGGCATGATACGTGAAGGGAAGGAGTTAGCGGCATTGCACCCTCAAATCGTGGTAAAGGTTCCATGTACTAAGGATGGTATAAAAGCCATAAAGTATTTTACCGATAATGGGATACGCACTAACTGTACCCTTGTTTTTTCGGTAGGACAAGCTTTGCTAGCGGCAAAAGCCGGTGCAACATACGTTTCGCCATTCATTGGTAGGCTCGATGATGTATCGACCGATGGAGTAGAGTTAATCCGCAAAATTGTTGATGTTTACAACTACTACGAGTTTAGCACCCAGGTTTTAGCCGCCTCAATACGCCATACCATGCACATTATCCAGTGCCTTGAGGCTGGTGCCGATGTTGCTACCTGTCCCCTAAGTGCAATCCTCGGATTGCTTAACCATCCCCTAACTGACATCGGGTTACAAAAATTTTTAGATGATTACAAAAAGGTTAATGGCTAATGCCTGAATGCCTCTACATAGCAATGCATCCCCAGAACCCCAACCCTCGCGATTTAGATCGGGTGGTTGCGGTTCTGCAAAGGGGTGGTGTTGTAATCTATCCCACCGATACGGTTTACGGTATAGGTTGCGATATTACAAATGTAAAGGCGGTTGAACGTGTCATCAAGCTCAAAGGGTTAAAGCCCAAGGATGCCCATTTCTCATTTATTTGTAAAGATTTAAGCAACATTGCCGACTTTGCCAAGGTGAGCAATCCTACGTTTAAGTTGATGAAAAAAAATCTACCTGGGCCATTTACTTTCATTCTCCCAGGTTTGCATAGAGTTCCCGATTATTTTTTAAGTAAGCGTAAAACGGTTGGTATAAGAATACCCAACCATCAAATTCCATTGGAACTTGTTGATAGGTTAGGCAATCCAATCCTAACAACATCATTAAAGGATAGCGATGAGGTTATAGAATACACAACCGATCCGGAACTCATTTACGAAAACTACAAGCACCTTGTTGATGTTGTTATTGATGGTGGTATTGGCGGAAACATACCTTCAACCATAGTCGATTGTTCCGGTGATGAGCCGGTAATTATCCGTGAGGGACTTGGCGAACTGGCGCTATAGACTACCATGCAGCAGGTAACACTTGCAATTTTAGCTGGAGGCAAATCGAGCCGCTTAGGGGGAATCGATAAGGCACTAATTGCCGTCGATGGTATTCCTTTGATAAATCGAATTTACAATACTTTTAAGAATGATGTTTCGGAGGTAATTGTCATCTCAAACGGTAACAATGGTTATCCGATTGAAGCAAAGATTTTTCCTGATATAATAAAGAACTGTGGGCCTTTAGGTGGAATCCATAGCGCTTTAACCCATGCAAATAATCCGGTAGTTTTTGTAGTTTCCGTTGATATGCCTTTTGTAAACAACAATGTGTTCCATCAACTACTAAATTTATACTTTCAGGCTAATGCCGAGGTGGTAGTCCCTATGCATGGTAATCTGCTTGAACCACTTTTCGGATTGTATAGCACTGCACTTGAGCCCAAAGTGAGAAACATACTTTCCGATATGCAAGGGCATCCCATAACCGACCTTTTGAATGCTGCCAATACTCATTACCTTCAACTACCTGACGATTTTAAAACACGAATGTGGTTTTACAACATTAACACCCCTGACGATTTAAAAGCATTGGAGCTATAAATTGTAAGCTGCAACCATGCTTTGGTTTTCAACCGTTTGCGTTAAATTTTGTTGAATATTGATGTTTTGCATTAACACTTTGTTCATTTTTCAGTAACTTTGTTTGGCTAAAATTAATGCTCCTAATTCATAATAACTAACTTCAATAAACTATGACAAAAATTAAAGTTGCAATCAACGGATTTGGACGAATTGGACGCAACGTTTTTAAGATTGCGCTTGAACGTCCCGAACTTGAAGTAGTAGGTATCAACGATTTGACCGATACTAAAACTCTTGCCCACCTATTAAAGTACGATTCAACTCAGGGTCGCTATGAAGGCAAGGTTGAATTCGATGCCGAAAATCTAATTGTTAACGGAAAGAAGTACAGAGTAACCGCTGAAAGGTCACCACTTAATATTAAGTGGAGCGAAACCCCCGATGTAGTTATTGAATCAACCGGTATATTCACCAAGCGTGAAAGCGAAAAGGGTGGTTATGGCGATCATATTAAGAATGGCGCAAAAAAGGTTATTCTTTGCGTACCCGCAAAGGACGAAATTGATCGCATGATTGTACTTGGAGTTAACGATAACGACTTGCAACCAACCGACCAGTGTGTATCCAACGCCAGCTGTACAACCAACTGCTTAGCCCCCGTTGTAAAGGTTTTGAACGATGCTTTTGGCGTTGAGCGTGGCTTCATGAATACCATTCACTCCTACACCAACGACCAGCGTATTCTTGACGCTCCACACAGCGATTTGCGACGCGCTCGTTCAGCCGCTGTTTCACAAATTCCTACTACCACTGGTGCTGCAAAAGCAGTTGGCAAGGTTATTCCTGAACTAAAAGGTAAACTCGATGGTATTGCTGTTCGTGTTCCAACCCCAACCGGCTCACTGGTTGACTTTGTGGCCATTCTGAAAAAGGAAGTTACCAAGGAAGAGGTTAATGCTGCAATCAAGAAGGCTGCCGAAGGCCCAATGAAGGGTATCCTCGAATACACTGAAGACCCCATTGTTTCGGTTGACGTTATTCACAATCCTCACTCATCCATTTTCGATGCTCAAAGCACCATGGTCAATGGCAACATGGTTAAGGTACTTTCGTGGTACGATAACGAGTGGGGTTACTCTAACCGCGTGGTTGACCTAATTCCAAAGCTATTTAAATAATCTGCTTTATAAGAATTAAAAAGGCTGCTTTAAGGCAGCCTTTTTTTGTTTGTAGCTAGAGAATGATTCAGGATTCAGAAATCAAGAGCCCTTTATTAACTCCATATAACTTCTTCGTATTCTGCCTTCTACTATTTAACGGCTAACTTTTAACGTCTCACGAATTCCTTTTAACCATTCACTCCACCATTAACAACCATATATTCAAGCACATACCTATTCATACCTTAGCGCTTCAATGGGGTCGAGCTTGGAGGCCTTTACGGCAGGGAAATAACCCGAAGCCAAACCAACCACAAATGAGATAACCAAACCGCCAAGTATCCATCCCCAAGGAATAATGAAAGGGCTGCCGGTAAGGACTGAGACAAGATTTCCAATAAGGATACCGAGAATAACACCCAGTAAACCACCAAGTTGGCAAATCAGTATGGCTTCGAACAGGAACTGTTGCTTAATTTCCGACGATTTTGCACCAATGGCTTTACGGGTTCCTATTTCGCGGGTGCGTTCAGCTACAGCTACAAGCATAATATTCATAAGCCCAACCGCTGCACCAATAAGTGTAATTATACCAATAACGGTTGCTGCAATGGAAACAAACTTAAGGTTTTCGATAAGGAGTTTGGCAAGGTTATCGCTTTTTTCAATGTTAAAATCGCTCTCGTCGGTGGCAGAGAGGTTTCGCACTATACGGAATACCCCTTCGGCCTCACTCACAGCGGCTTCAAGCAATTTAGGGTCGTAGGGCTGGATGCTAATGGAGTAGTTCATGTTTGGACGCGAAAAGAATGCTGCTACATTGGTGTAGGGTAGGTAAACTGAACGGTTAGGGCCTCCTCCAAATCCTGAACCCTTATTTTTTAATACGCCAATTACCCTATACTTTCCGCTACCCACATTAATGAATTTATCAATTGGGTTTTCGTTTTTCAGGAATAGCTTGCTGGCTACTTCATGCCCAATAATAGCCACGTGACGGCTATCCTGAATATCTATTTGTGAAAAATTACGACCTTGTTCAATCTCCACCCCCGATACTTTCAAGAATTGTTCGTCAACCCCGCGAACCGAAATGTTGGGGTTAGTTTTTTTGGACATATATTTAATGGTGCTTGCTCCCGACGCGTAAACCGATATGGAAACATCGGCTGGGAAACGGTATTGTTCCTTGAACTGGCGTGCCTGCTGTAACGAGATGTAGGAGTAGTTTTTTTTTCGATATCTATTTCCCGCAATGTTAACATTTAACCCGCGGCTTTCAATGGTGAAGGTATTAGCCCCCATGCTCGTAAAGGAGCTGGTGAGGCTTCCCTCAATCGACTCAATGGCTGTTAGTATTCCCACTAATGCCATTATACCTAACGAGATGATTAGAATGGTAAGTATTGAACGAAGTTTTGTTGCAAGTATTGAGTTTATTGAAATTCGAAATATTTCGCCGTATAGGGTTAAGATTCGTTTCATGCGTTTGCTTTTAATTTAAATTCAAATTTAGGTCTAAGTTTACACTTTTTCATTTACTAAAAGCTAAATCATACAAATCGAACCAAAAAAACGATTAGGTTTGCAGGTTCAATGACTATTCGACATGGATTTAGGCAAAAGGATTAACGCGTTCAGTAAACTTGGGCAACAATTGCCTATTGCCGTTCGTGATCCAAATCACCCCTTGGGGCATGCTGCTGCAAATGCACAGCATGTAAATCCTTGGTTTACCCCTGAAAATGTTGTTATAGCAGTAGATGCAATTGCCAATGAGTGGCTTCAAACAATTGAGTTGGAGAGTTGGATTAATGCTTATCCCGAAAAATATTTTACCCCGCCGACAGCCAAAACGGTTGGGGTGGTTATGGCCGGGAATATTCCCCTTGTGGGGTTTCACGATTTCCTTTGTGTTCTCATTACTGGCCATAAAATAAACATCAAGCTTTCGTCGAAAGATGGGGGATTAATGAGCGCTGTTGCAAAGATGTTGGTTGACATTGAACCTGCTTTTGCCGATTACATTCAGACTGCCGATGGCCCAATAAAGGGTTTCGATGCAGTTATTGCAACAGGTAGCGATAGCTCCGTGCGCTACTTTAACTTTTACTTCCGTAACCATCCTTCACTGATAAGGGGGCATAGGAATGGCATAGCATTGCTAACCGGGAATGAAACAAGTGAAGAACTAACGTTACTTGCCGACGATATTTTTACCTACTTTGGGTTGGGATGTAGAAATGTTTCAAAATTACTTGTCCCTGAAGGTTATTGCTTTAATGGTTTGATTGAGAACATGACGAAGTGGGGGCATCTAATAAATCACCATAGGTATGCCAATAATTATGAGTATAACCGAACCATACTGATAATGAACCAAACGCCACACCTGGATACGGGTTTTGCACTGATAGTGCCAAATGAGAATATCGATGCTCAGGTTGCTACGGTTAACTATCAGGAGTATGCAAGCATAACCTCAGCCATTGATTATATAAACATAAACGATTCAAAAATTCAATGTGTGGCCACAAAAACCAATATTGACCATAGCCGAAGAGTCAAATTTGGCGATACCCAAAAACCTAAGCTAAATGACTATTCCGATGGTATTGATACCATTGATTTTTTAGGAAGATTGAAGTGAGTGGTTTTTTGCCCAAAAAAATAGAAATGTTCAATATTGATGCTATTTTTGTATTAATAAACTACCTGATATGATTTACAAGTTTAGAATGTTATCGGATGAGGATGAGTTGTTCCTGCGCGATTTTGAGGTAGATGCCGAAAGTACGTTTTTAACATTCCATAAAGCCATACAGGAAAATCTGGGCTTTGACCCTGGTCAATTGGCATCGTTTTTTCTGGCCGATGAGCAGTGGAATAAGGGTATGGAGTTGACACTCATTGACATGCAGAACGATACCGAGATGGCTGCTATCCCCATGGATAGGGTTAAGATTAAAGAGCTAATGAGTAATCGCAGGGAGCGCTTGCTCTACGTTTACGATATTTTTGCTGAACGAAGTCTTTTCATTGAACTGATTGATATTCAAGAACCCAATCCTGATGTAAAGTATCCTATTTGCACCGCATCGGTTGGCGATGCACCCATTCAGCTTGCTGAGGATTTTGCTTTTGAGGAGAATATCCCCATGGAAGAACCCAATGAGATTGATGAGCTTTTCGATGAATTTAACGATGATGATGAGTTTGGTGGTTTGGGTTTTGATGATAAGGATGAATGGTAGTTTATCAAACTATATTTTAACTTGATTTAATTAATGTCCGTTCCCAACAAATACCTGATTGTCCTTTTGGGACCAACCGGTGTGGGAAAAACGGAATTGAGCCTTAAGTTGGCCAAACATTTTAATTCACCAATAGTTTCGTGCGATTCCCGACAGTTTTACCGGGAAATGCGAATAGGTACAGCCTTTCCCACCGATTGGGAACTCTCGCAAGCTCAGCATTACCTTGTTGGGCACAAGTCGATTACTGAACGATACAGCTGCGGAATGTTTGAGATAGAAGCCCTTGATTTGCTGAGAGAAATCTACCAAAAAAATGATTTCGCATTGCTTGTTGGCGGATCAGGGCTTTATATTGATGCGCTGCTCAATGGCATCGACGACTTTCCTACACCTGACCCTGAACTTCGGAAATCGTTACACCAACAGTTAAAGAATGAGGGCATCGAGGGTTTAAGGCATCAGCTAAAATTACTCGACCCTGACTACTACAATCAGGTTGATTTAAAAAACCCGCAAAGGGTTTTGAAAGCAGTTGAGGTTTGCTTGCAAACAGGCAGAACCTATAGCTCATTTCTTACTGGGCCTAAAAAGGAGCGCCCTTTCAAACCCATTAAAGTTGGATTAACTCGCCATCGTGAGGAACTTTATGAGCGTATAAACCTAAGGGTTGAACGGATGATTGAACAGGGCTTAGTGGAGGAGGTAAAGGGGCTTTATCCTTTCCGAAATTATAATGCCCTGAATACGGTTGGATACAAGGAAATATTTCAGTACCTCGATGGGGAAATTTCTCTTGAACAGGCCATTGAGTTAATTAAACGAAACACACGCCGTTACGCCAAAAGGCAACTTACATGGTGGTCGAGGGATAAGGAAATAGCTTGGTTTAACCCCGATAACCAGAGCGAAATAATTCAATACATCGAAAGGTTATGCAAAACGAACAGTTAGCTGGTAAGCGCAATTCCGAAATCTTCCTCGAAGTTTTTACGGAGATAGAACGAAGCCTTAAGGAGATTTGCAAAGATGAGTACACAACTAATTTTGCTGAACTACTGCGCAAGGCACGTGGTTTGAACCAGGTTGTTAACTACTATGCATCGGATTTAAAGGAATTTTCACAGCTCCGCAATGCCATTGTTCACACGCGCAGGCAAAACTTCATTATAGCCGAACCACATCCCGATGTGGTGAAGGAGGTAATTCATATCAAAAACTTGCTGCAAAATCCTCCGGTTGTTAAAACTGTAATGAAACTAAATCCTTACAGTGTATCGCCCGGTGCAAAGGTTAAAGAGGTGTTAACCACTTTTGCTGAAAAGGGTTTTATGCGCTGCCCGGTTGTTGATAACGGTAAAATTATTGGCCTAATTACGGCAAAAACCATTGCGCGATGGTTGGTAAATAGCTCCGGCGTTATTGATAATACTTCGGTCAGTCAACTTTTAAAATATATCGACGAGGACGATTACTGTATTGTATCGGAGAATACCGATATAGTATCGTTGATAGCCCTTTTCAATGAATCTGTTAGAAATGGTGCATACCTGCAAGCGGCTTTGGTTACCCAAAATGGGAAACCCGACAGCTTACTGGTGGGAATTCTAACCCCAAGCGATTTTCCTTCGATTATTGGGCAATTGAAAGTTAAACATTAGCTTTGTTGCCATTAGGGGCTGATGGCCTTGAAACCGTATTAAATTAAAAAATGCATTTACCATGGAACAGGAAAAGAAAAAGCGCGAATTTCCGCATACCTATGTAATTATTTTTTCTCTTATAGTATTTGCAGCCATTTTAACCTGGTTTGTGCCGGGAGGTGAGTTTGCCAGGGAAGTAAAGAATGTGAATGGAATCGATAGGGAGGTAATAGTGCCTGGTTCATTCCATCAGGTTGATAATCAACCACAAACCTGGCAAGTGTTTACATCAATTTTTCAGGGGATGAAGCGAACCTACGACATCATTTTTTACATACTGATGATTGGTGGGGCATTCTGGTTACTGAACGAAAGTAAGGCTTTGGACGTAGCTATTCTCTCATTCTTAAACTTTACCAAGCGAATTGAGCGGTTTAAGCCGCTTAAAATCATTGGTGTCGATAATCTGGTTATCGCGTTGATAATGATTTGTTTCAGTTTTTTTGGAGCTGTAATTGGCATGAGTGAGGAGACCATAGCCTTTGTAGTAATTTTTGTTCCTTTGGCCATTAGCATGGGTTACGATTCCATTGTTGGCATTAGTCTTTGTTTTTTAGGGGCAGGTTTAGGCTTTGCAAGTGCGCTCTTGAATCCGTTTACCATTGGTATAGCTCAGGGCTTATCGGGAATTCAACTTTTCTCGGGCATTGAGTACCGATTTATTATTTGGTTGGTTATTAACACCATTGGCATTGGCTATGTGTTATGGTATGCCCGCCGGATTAAAAAGAACCCAAAGCTTTCGCCCGTATACGAGATTGATGAGTACTGGCGTCATAAAGCAGCCCATGAGGAAAATGGCACCAAATCGAAGGCTGGGAAAAGTGCATGGGCTACCTTTATTGGTTTGGCGGTAGTGTTTGCCATATTTGCTTACTACTACCCTGTAAGCCATTTAGTTGTGGGTCAAAGTACCATTTCAGTACCTATTATTCCAATTGCCACTGTTGTTTGGATAATTGTTGGGGTCATAGCCCTAAGACATTCGGTTCAGCTTTTCATAGTAAACATTTTACTGTTTACCATTGTGTTTTTGATTGTTGGTGTGATGGGGTATGGCTGGTATATCAAGGAGATAGCCACGTTGTTTCTTGTAATGGGGTTACTTGCCGGTATTGCCTTTGGTAAAAATGCAAACGATCTTGCCCGGTCGTTTATTGCTGGGGCAAAGGATATAATGTCGGCAGCGCTGGTAGTTGGTTTAGCCAGTGGAATAGTTGTAATACTGGAACAAGGAAAAATTATCGACTCGCTGCTTAACTACTCTGCCGAAGCCATGATGGGTTATGGCAAGGTAACGTCCATAGCCATTATGTACATTTTCTACAACCTGTTGAACCTTATTATTGCCTCGGGCTCTGCAAAGGCTGCATTAACCATTCCCCTGATGTCGCAATTTTCCGATTTAATTGGTATTAGCCGTCAAACAACGGTTACGGTTTACCAGTTAGGGGGTGGGTTTACAAACCTGATTACCCCAACATCGGGAGTAATGGTTGGTGTGTTAAGTATAGCTCGAATTCCATACAACAAGTGGTTTAGGTGGTTCCTACCCTTAATGATAATTTTAATTATTGTGGGATTCTTGCTACTTCTACCAACATTATTTATACCGCTAAGCGGGTTCTAAAGCAAAAGTGGAAAAGTTAGAGATATTGAGGTTTGAATTCAGGGGTCAGGATTCAAGGTTCAAAATTCAATCACGCGGGATTGAATTTGGAATTTCTTTCTTATCCCAAACCCAAACACACATCTGAACCCTAAGTTTTCCTTTGCATTTCAAATGTTAGTAGTTTTCCTACTTACAAAAAAATTCCTTAGTTTTGAGCAAACCTTAAAACCAAACCTATGAGGAAATATATTCTGCTCACAGCGATGATGCTTATCATTGCTGGTGTTTATGCTCAGCAAACGGCCGAGGATAAGAAAGCCGAAAAAGTTAAATCAGGTTGGAATGTTGGTGGTTTACCCGTTGTAGCCTACGATACCGACTTGGGCTTTGAGTATGGTGCATTGGTAAACCTATTCCATTATGGCGATGGAACAATTTATCCCAAGTATAAGCATAATGTTTATGCAGAGGTTTCACGTTTTACTAAGGGAAGCGGCATTAACCGATTATTTTACGATTCAAAGTATGTTATTCCAGGACTTAGGGTTACCGCCGATCTTTCGTACCTGACCGATAAGATGTATGATTTTTACGGGTTTAACGGTTACGAGTCGGTTTTTAATTTAGATTGGGCCGATGATGAGAGCGCCGATTACCGCAGCCGGGCATTCTACAAGTACGATAGAAAATTGTTGAGGTTTACCACCGACCTGCAAGGTAAACTTAAAAACGAAAAGTTTGGATGGGTTGCTGGAATAGGCTTGTATGATTTTAAAATTGATACTGTCGATGTTAATAAGTTGAATAAGGGAAAAGATGAAGCCGATAAACTGCCATATGTTGGTGGTGGGCTTTACCAGCGATATGTCAACTGGGGTTTAATTAACGATGATGAGAAAAATGGTGGCTTTGTTACCTACCTGAAGGTAGGTGCTGTTTTCGATACCCGCGATAATGAGCCAAATCCTATGAAAGGCATGTGGACTGAAGCCGTTATAACCTATGCTCCATCGTTTCTGGGCATAGGAAGTAAATATCAGCATGCAAAGTTGAGCATTATTCATCGCCAGTATTTTACATTAGTCCCCGAAAGGTTATCGTTTGTGTACAGGCTGGGTTATCAGGGTACACTCTTTGGCACATGCCCGTTCTACCTGCAACCTAACATGACCACAATTTTCCTGAGGGGTGCAACCAACGAGGGACTTGGTGGAGCAAAGAGCCTCAGAGGTATTATTCGTAACCGAGTGGTTGGCGACGGAATTGCCTACGGCAACTTTGAAATGCGTTGGAAATTCGCTCGCTTCCATTTCATCAATCAAAACTTTTACCTTTCGCTTAACGCTTTTGTCGATGGTGGTCAGGTGGTTAAAAAGGTTGATATAGAGGTTCCAACTATTAACGAACTCGGTTATAGTCCTACCGATTACTTTAGTAATGAGAAGGAAAAGTTGCACACCAGCTGGGGGCTTGGCCTACGCATAGTGATGAACCAGAACTTTGTGATCGCAGTTGATCACGGTAGAGCTATGACTAAGGATGATGGATTATCAGGAACCTATATCGGGCTAAACTTTTTATTCTGATATTTTTTCTTTAAAAAAGTAAAGCCGGTTCTAAAACCGGCTTTTTTCTTACAAGGTTTTCAATATTTCAGCGATGGCAAATCCCAGGTAATTCCCTACAGCGTAACCAATTATCCCGATAGTAATACCAGTGAGTATAACCTTACGGTTATTTATTGCAGCAGCAACCACCGGAACAAATGGAGGCGAGCATATTAGTGCAGTTGAGGTGATAATGGTAGTATCGGTGTCAACTTTAAAAATTTTACCCAAAATCACCTGAAGGAATAGCGAGCCAAATACCGCCAGGGTGATATACCCAAACAGCCCGGGCGTTAAGCCCGCAAATCGGCTTATATCGGCCATGGATGCCACCACCACACTAAATATCAATATAAGGTACATCCCCGATTCAAAGGTTTTTTCAATGGTATTTATCTTTTTAAAGGTTGATGCAATAATGCTTAGCGTGGTAATGGTAAGAATCACAACTACCACCTGGCTATTTTTAGGAACGAGCATCGATAAAGCACCAGCAATGGCAAAAATTAGAATGGTTAAACCGTATGCTTTAAGAAGCGGGTAAAATATTTCGCGTTTGAAAATTCCCCAGAAAGGGTCGCTGCCATTGGTGTACTCAACCTCGGTCATATTCTCATCATTGAACGCAGGTAGGAAAAGCGAAAAGAACCTTTTGCCAACAGTCATTAAAAATGCAAGGAAAACAGTGGATATTATCATGTCGTAGGTATGAGTAAGTATGTAAACATCAGGATCTACGTTAAGCATCATTTTAAGGGAAGCAAGGTTTGGCGTTCCACCGGTGTAAACGCCAATCAACATACCGCTAACCTTCCAAATATCGGGCATTCCTTTTCCCCTGAAAATAAAGTACCCAGCAATTATCACTGATACCACTGAAACAATTCCAATAACCAGTGAGACTATGGCTTTCCCAGCCATGCTTTTCCATTGCTTAAGATTGGATGAAAAGAGTAGTAGAGGGATTGCCAGCGGGATGGTTATGGTTGTAAGCAAATCCTGAATTCCTGCTGCCCACTGTGGCAAAATACCAACATTCCCAACTATTAACCCCACCAGGTATGCAATAAAAACAGCCCCAAGCTTATTGACAAAGGGGAACTTATGGCATAGGTGAAGAATAACAAAGGGAACCAGTAAGTAGAATAGTACGAGTAAAATCTGAGCCATTGTTTTAGGGTTTTAAAACTGGTGGTAAGTATAGCAATTTTTTCAGATATAACTGTTGATAAATAATTAGATGTTTTAGGGTTGCATAATTAACATATTTTAATTAACTTGGCTTGATTTTTAATAAAGCTAAGAATAAAGTTGCAGAAAATGAGATTGTTTTGCTTTTCAGCGCTACTTATTTTTTTTACATTGACCACACAAGCTCAAGGTCAAACACCTGTAACTAACTACAACAAGGCTTTAGCCGATTCACTTGGAGCCGATGAGTATGGCATGAAGTGGTATGTAATGGTAATGCTAAAGACTGGCACAAAGCAAATTAAAAGCCGCGACTCGCTATCGTGGCTTTATAAAGGACATATCGATGCCATTACCGAAATGACAAACAATGGAACTCTTATTGTAACTGGCCCCTTGGGGAAGAACGATAAAAACTTTCGGAGTTTTTACATTTTAAACACCAGTAAAACCGATGAGGCCCAAAAGATGATGAACGAAAACCCCGCTGTTAAATTTGGATTATTCGACGCTGAATATTTCTTTTGGTATGGGCCTGCCGCATTACCCACTTATAGGCGTTTTCAACCAATGGTTGAGGCCAAAAAGCCTTAGGGAATTACCAGTAAAAGTGCCTCACCCTTACTTCTTATGTTATAGTCGTTTAGTATTGTAGGTGCCGAAATTAATTTTTCCTGTTCATCGGTTATAGCTTGACCTTTAACCAGAATACATGCAGAGCCCGACAAGCGTTGTTTTTCTTCTTCTTTTAATTCTAATAGTTCGGAATTTCGAATTAAAGCTCTAAGCTTGCGGGTGGTTAGTTCGGAAAATTTTTCGTGTTGTTTAAGTAATTCCATTGCAATATCGGCGGCAGCAAAGAATTTCAGCAACTGATTGGCTTCAGCAAATCGTTTTGCAAGCTGGTTAATGGTTGAAGTGTTAATTTTGATGAGAGTTACTGGAGTCTCAGCAATAAAGGTATAGCGAAGTTTCCATGACAAAAGCCATTCGAATGCCCCAAAAACATCATAGATTTCTTTAACCCCAATTAACTTTTCCGATTTATAGTAGTTTGCCGTGCCATTGATAATGATAAAGACACCGTCGGGGGCAGAGTTTTGCTTGGCTATAGTACTTCCCTCCGGATAAATTCTTAACTGGCTTTTATTAACCAGGAACTGCTGTGCCTCCTCAGAAAGATTATTCAATCCTGGGGTGTTTTTTAGCGCCTCTGCAACTTTAAGTTGTGTATTTTCCTTAACCGAGGTATCAGTTAAAATCTTCATTGACGCATGGATATACGCCTGGATGCGCTCAACCTCATCGGGTTCCAGGCGGCCCTGTTTTTTCAGGCGTTCCAGCATATCTTCCTGTTGGTTTAAAAGCAAGCGGGATGCCAGTAATGTTTCAATATTTCGGCATACGTCGGGGTATTTTTCACGGAGATTTCGCAGGAATGTTTGACCTGTAATTCGGTTTACATTTAGTTCATCCTCGAGCATACTAAGTAGTTCGGTTTCTTTTGATGACTCAGCTGAACCGATTGAAAAACCTATAATAAGGCTTGAGAGCGTTCTTAGATTCTCCTCCTGAGCTGCAACAAATGCTCTGGCACAGTCGTAACTTAATGTTAGTCGGTTTTGGAATCTGCGCTTCCAGAACGCCCCTACTACTGGAAGATTTTGTAACTTGGCAATTGTTTTGGGAGTCGTCCAAATGTTTTCAATATCCTGTCGTTCCGAAAGTGGAATTTTTCCCCCGAAGTCGAGCAAGGCATCTATTTGGTCAGAGAGTAGGTTTACCCCTTCGGAGCTGAGCATGCCCATGCTAAACTGTCGCCAGTAGCTTTCTTTCTCTTTTTGTAAAAGGCGCTTGCGGGTTTCGGCAATTGCATCTTCCAGGTTAAACTGATTTGGTTTTTCTTCTACCACATTAGCATCAATAAGGAAGCTTGAAACCTTCTCCCAGTCGGCTCCCGACATGTATCGATTTTCCTTGAGTTTTTCAATTTCTTTTTCACCGCTAAGTCTTATTTGATGTAACGATTGCATCATAAGGCTTGCCTTGATATCGCCTATCTTAGAAAGGCCAAGTTTATCGATAAGCCATCTAACGGTGGTAGCATTTATGAGAGAGGTCAAAATCACGATTCCTGCTGTTAGCGAAAGTAATTGGCTTCGGGGTTCAAGGGGAATTCTGCTATCAATAGCAACTATTAGCGACAAGGCTAGGGCTACTGCACCACGCAAGCCACCCCACCAAAGGACTATGGAATCTTTCCAGGCGATGCCGTATCCAATCCGACGCATCAGGGGGTAAAAAACATAAATGGTTCCTAAACGGGCAACATGAATGGCAAGGTAAACCAAAATGAGAACCTTAAGATCGCTGAAGGTATAGTTAACCTGCTGAGCAATAACCACACCAACTATAATGAATATAAGTGTATTAGCAATAAATGCGGCCAGCTCCCAGAATTCATGCAAAAAGTGGGTAACGCCCGGACTAACCCTCGTTTTTCCGGGGCCGGCCATCGATATGCCCAGTGTAACCACAGCAATAACCCCTGAAACATGCAGAACCGATTCGGCAATGTAGAATGAGAGGTATGCGGCTCCTATTACTACCGTTATTTCAATTAGGGCATCGTTGAACACCCTTTTCAGCCACGCAATGATACCCCAACCCACAACGGCACCTACCAGTACGCCGCCCAACGATACCTTTAAAAATTCCACGAAAGCATTACCCCCAGCCTCGCCGGTAATTAAGCCAAATATGGTCATAAAGAAAACGATAGCTGTGCCATCGTTAAGCATCGACTCGCTTTCGGTTATGGTAGATAAGCGTTTGCTTGCCCCAACCTCTTTAAGAATGGCAACCACAGCCACGGGGTCGGTTGCGCTAATTATTGCTCCAAATAGGAAGGCAAGTAGGATTGTCCATTCATTTAAGCCGATACCCAATGCTTTGATGAGCAGCAAGGCAAAGGCAGTGATAACGATTGCAACCATTATTCCGGGCACGGCAAGTATAACTGCATTAACCAGCGATTTTTTGAAGGTATGGATATGCAATGCATAGGCAGCCTCAAATATCAGGGTCGGCAGGAAAAGGTATAAGATTAAATGGGGGTCGATATTTCCTGCCCAGTGAACGGCTTGCCCAACCATATCCAAACCTATGGTTTGCATAATATCAAACCGGGTTAATATTCCAAGAATAAGTCCTATGATTAAAAGCATAATGGTGTAGGGCAGTGGCCCTTTGCTAAACAGGTGGCGGGTGGCAGTTCCAATAAACAACGAAAGGACAATGAAGAGGAACGGCGCAAGGTTTAACCCATGCCCTTCATGATTATTCTCGGTTACTTCACTTTGACTTTCAGCTGCATGAACCAGATTCGATTCAGAGATTACCTCGGTTTTTTGATTTTGAGATAAGCTATCGTTTTTAATATGCTCTTTTTGTATAGCAAAACCCAAATTCAGGCTTATGACTAATACTGTCAGAAGGATTACCACTTTTTTCATAATCATGAATATTTTAAGCAATTTACGAAAAATGGAATGTAAGTCAAATATTTATTTGAGCTCGCATAACATTTTTGAATTAGAAATAATTTCCAAATCAGGTGGTTTTGGTTACAGTTTGAAACAAAATCCTATAAATGGGTAAAAAAATGTTAAAAAATATATGATATCGTGATAAATATTTGATTAATTTGGCAGCCAAATTTTAAAAACATTAATCCTTAAAAGAGAAATTGCATATGGAAGCCTTACTTGGAAACATTTACTTTTGGATTGTAGTTGCATACTTTGCAATTGTAATTGGAGTTTCGTTTTTAACCCGGAAAGTGGCATCACGTTCGGTATCCGATTATTTGGTTGCAGGAAGGAACCTGGGGGTTCTGCTTTGTTCGATTGTAGTAGCCGCAGAATGGCTTGGCGGTATGAGCACCATTGGGGTAAGCGAAAAGGCTTTTCAGAAGCTATCGTTTCAGCCCATTCTTTACAATGTGGCAACTTCATTAGGAATGATCATTATTGGTTTTACCGTGGCAAAGCATTACAGGAAAAATAATGTTCATACCGTTAGCGAAATGCTTGAGCATCTTTTTGGCATTCATGCTAAAAGGGTGTCGGCAATCGCATTTTTAATAGCTTACATAACTTTAGCCTATGTTCAGCTGCAAACTGCTACCAGTGTGATGTGTTCAATTTTTCACATTGATTGGTTTACATCGGTAATCATTGGCGCAGGTGTTATAACCCTTTACACTTACATTGGAGGCATGCATGCTTTGGCCATTACATCAATAGTTCATCTGGTGGTTATGTTTGTTGGACTTGGCACTGCCATGATTATTGGCGTTGTAAAAATTGGAGGATTTGCCCATTTGCAGGAATTACTCGCTGCTAAGGGAGCAGTTGGCAGTATTTACAATCCCTTTAGCGTAAGCTTTAACGAGGCATTTAGTTTATTGCTTGGTGGCGTTCTTGGAGGAATGGCAGCACAGGCAAGCATTCAGCCTATTTTTGCAGCCCGAACACCCGAAGTTGCCAAAAAAGCATCCCTTCTATCCAGTGTTTATATTGCTCCTTTCGGAATTATGACAGCTCTTTTAGGGTTAATAGCTGCAACCGGTGTATATGAAATAGGTGCTAGCGCTCCCGATTTCTCAGCAAAGGTTGCCATGACTAATCTTTTGGTGAACCCTGAGTTCATCCATCCCATACTTGGTGGGTTAGCATTAGCAGGTATTCTTGCAGCCATTCTATCTACAGTGGGTCCGGTAAATTTTGCGGTGGTAACCATTGCCACAAAGGATATCTACCATGGCTTTATCAATCCAGAGGCCGATGAGCAAAAGGTTCTGCAAATTGCCCGTCGTTTGGTTATCATTGTTAGCTTAGTTACAATTCCCCTGGCATACTATTTTAAAGCGGGCGTGCTCGATTCTGCCTATGTAAGCTATGCAATTCGTGCCATTGGAGCAATTGTTATTATTGGCGGCATATATTTCAGGGGTTGGATAGACGTGTTTACTGTTAAGTTAGCCTTTATTGGGGGCACCATAGCTGTGTTCCTTTGTATTGTTGCCGATAAGTTAGGTTGGTTCCACCTCGACAAAACCTATGGCGCTGTATTATTTGCGTTGGCTGCTTTAATTTTTGGCTATATCCGTAGAAAATTTTTTGTAAGGAGTAACTAACACCTACACATAATGCAACGAGGACCACTTTTTGGGATTAAAGTTCTGGAGTTGGCTAATGTTCTGGCTGGGCCAAGTGTTGGTGTTGCTTTAGCCGAAATGGGAGCAAGTGTTATAAAGGTTGAGAACTTGTTAACCAACGGCGATGTAACCCGAACCTGGAAATTAACAACCGAGGATCCCAAAACCGACATATCGGGCTATTTCAGCTGTGTGAACTGGGGTAAAAAGTCAATTGCCCTTGACCTGAATAAGCCCGAAGGGCTTGATGTTGTTTACCGTTTGGCTAAGGTGTGCGATATCGTGCTGGTAAGCTATAAGCCTGGCGATGCTGAAAAGCTAAAGGTTGATTATAAAACCCTCATGCAGCACAATAAATCCATAATATATGCCCATATTACAGGCTATGGATTAAAGAATATGCGTGCCGGCTACGATGCTATTATTCAGGCCGAAAGTGGATTTACATACATGAATGGGGAGCCTGGAGGGGAGCCTGTAAAAATGCCTGTTGCGCTAATGGATTTACTTGCAGGGCATCAACTTAAAGAGGCAATACTCTTAGCCTTGCTTAACAGGGAACGAAAAGGCGAAGGGGCTTACATTGAGACAAGCCTAATTAAGGCAGGTGTGGCTGCTTTAGCTAACCAGGCTGCAAACTGGTTAGTTGGCAATAAAATCCCTGAACGTATGGGTTCGGAGCATCCCAATATAGTTCCTTATGGCAAGATATTCTATACCCGCGATGGTAAGCCTTTGGTTTTAGCGGTAGGAAGCGATAAACAGTTTGCGGAGCTTTGCTCTATTCTTGGTAAACCAGAACTTGCTGCCGACGAGCGTTTTGCAACTAACTTTAATAGGGTAAAGAATCGCGCTGCATGTAACGAGGCTGTTCAAAGCCTGATTGCCCAGTTCGATCGCGATCCCTTACTTGCAGAGCTCGAAAAGCGTTCGGTTCCTGCCGGTGGGGTGTATAATATGAAAGAGGTTTTTGAAATCCCTGAAGTGCAGGATCTGGTTATGGATGGGAAAACCACCTCGGGTATGCCTATTAAAGGCTTACGAACGGTGGCCTTTAGCATGGGAGAAAATGTTAAACCCATTAAACTTCAAGCACCGCCCCATTACGGCGAACACACAGTAAGTGTGCTTAAGGAGATACTTGGATATTCTGCTGAAGATATCAATAGTTTAATAGAAAAAAAGGTGGTTTATGCACGAAAGTAAGAAGAATCCGGCATTTATCGATGGGTCAAGGTTGATAACTGAAGCCCTGGTAAGGGCAGGCGCCGATACCTTTGTGGGCTATCCCATAACGCCGGCAAACCTGCTATATCTTTATGCAACCAAGCGTTTCCCAACCATGCTGGCTGCACCCGACGAAATTACTACGCTACAATGGATGAGCGGCTTTGCTGTGGCCGGCCATGTTCCGGTTACCGCAACTTCCTATCCCGGTTATGCATTAATGGTTGAATCCATTGGTATGGCTGCCATGATGGAGTTGCCCATGGTTATAGTGCTTGTTCAACGCTTAGGACCTGCAACAGGAACTGCTACTTGTGGTGCTCAGGGCGATTTGAGTGTAGTGTACGGCACCATGTCGGGTGGTTACTCAATTCCAACTTTTTCCATTAGCAATTACCACGATTGCTGGGAGCTATCAGCTAAAGCTGTGCATACCGCCATACAACTTCGTACACCTGTGGTGCTGCTTACATCCAAAGAGATGGTGATGACCCTTCAATCATTCGATTGGTCAAATCTACCTGAAATACAACCCAAAAAGGTGAAGCAGTATGCCGCTGACGGCCCCTATTTGCCTTACAAAGCCGATGAATCGCTTGTGCCCGATTTCTTACCTGTCAGCCAAAACAAACATCAGGTTCGTATAACCGCTTCAACCCACGATACTAAGGGTATACTGCAAAACGTATTACCTGAAGCCATAGACAATACCAAGCGGTTGGAGTATAAGCTTCGTAAGCATCTACATGAATATACCTTTTACGAGTTTGACGAACAGGATGGTTCCGATAGTCTAATTATAACCTACGATATCTCATCGCAGGCTTCACGTGAGGCTGTTGCTCAGCTCCGAGTGCAAGGGAAAAAAGTCTCTCTACTAGTGGCCAAAACACTGCTACCTATACCGCAGGTATATGTTGATATTGCTAACCGTTTTCCTAAAGTGGTTGTAGTTGAGGAAAATCTTACCGGTCAGCTCAGGCAATTACTTTTTGGGGCTGCTGGACGTAAAGGTGTTAGCGGTGTTAATGGAATTGCTAAAATGATTAGTCCAACCGAAATTGTTGAGGAGGTTATGCGTTATGAGTAACACCCGTTTTTTAACCGATGTCCAGCTACCATTCTGTAAAGGTTGCGGACATGCCCTGGTAGCTCAAAATACCGAAAAGGCTCTGCAAAAACTTAATCTCAATCCCCTCGACGTAGTGCTTGTTACCGATATTGGCTGCCATGGCATTGTCGATAAGAGTTTTTTAACGCATACCGTTCATGGGCTGCATGGCCGATCATCGGCTTTGGCTGCCGGTATTACTGCAGGTTTGAATAATCCTGGTAAAAAGGTGATAGTTTTCACCGGCGATGGGGGTGCTACTATTGGCATGCAGCATTTGATTGGCGGTGCTCATTTAGGTTTCGATATGACTGTTGTGGTTCACAACAACATGCTTTATGGAATGACTGGGGGGCAACCTTCCGAGTTTACCCCTTGCGGGTTTAAAACACCCACTTTACCTGAAGGAAGCACCAAGCCCGGTTACGATATCTGTGAATTAATGGTTGCTGCTGGGGCATCGTATGTTGAGCGCGTGATTGGTATTGGCGACTATTCCGATTCGTTGGTTAAGGCATTTACAGCACCTGGATTCTCATTGGTTGAGGTGATGGAGATTTGTCCCAGTTACGGTGTTAAATCGAACCCTGGCATGAAGCTTTCAAAGCTTGTTGAGGACTCGGGCTGGAATGTAAAGGTTTTTGCCGATGGCAAAGGTCATTCGTTCAAAACACCTATCAATAGCGAACCTAAGAGTTTAATATCGGAAAAGTTTGAGGTGCAGGCCAAGTATTCTAGTAATATACAAAAGCCTATAAGCATAATGCTTTCAGGCTCTGCTGGCGAGGGTGTTCAATCGGCTGCCGAGTTTTTGGCCAAGGCTGCCATTGTTTCGGGTTTAAACAGTACCAAAAAGGGTAGCTATCCCGTTACTGTTGGCGTAGGTTTCTCGGCATCGGAGGTAATAGTTTCGCCTATTCAAATCCTATATACAGGATCGCCTGTTCCCGATGTACTTATTATCACATCAACCGATGGCTTGGGCTATGCCCGTGCTGCTGCAGGCAGGATGAAAGGCGGCGTCCTGTACCTTGATGAAACCCTTGAAGTACCTGAGACCGGAGCGCGTGTTGTTAAAGTTCCTTTCCGCGAGAGGGTAGGGGCAAAAAATAGTGCCATGTATGCTGTATTCTATACAGTATTTCACGAGAAACTTTACCCTATCGATGCCTTAAAAGATGTATTCCTTTCGAATAAAATAGCAGAAAAAGTAAGTATTGAAAGCTTATTGCAGTTTTAAGTTGCTTCAGCTTATTATTATTTGAGGGCTACCCAAAACGGGTAGCTCTTTTTTTCTATTGACTTTAATTCAGAATAAACTTATATTTAATCGATTTTAAATTAAACTCTAAAGCTATGGAACAGCAAAAAAAATCTCCAATTATTGCAATACTTACCGGTGGGGGCGATGTACCCGGTCTAAACCCCGCCATACGCGCTATAACCATCAGGGCGTTACGCGAAGGATTTAGTGTTATTGGTATCCGTCGGGGTTGGGCGGGTTTAATTGAAATCATTCGCGATAAGCATGTCGATAATAGCCATTGCTTTGAGGTACTTACCGAGGAAAGGGTAAACAAGGCTTTCAGAACGGGAGGAACATTCCTTCATACCTCGCGCACTAACCCAGCTAAAGTAGCAAAGGATAATGTGCCTGAGCATCTTAAATCGAAGTACAATAAGGAGATTAACGATTTAACCCCCGAGGTGATTAAGAATCTTAGCTTTTTAGGGATCGATTACCTTATACCCATTGGTGGCGACGATACCCTAAGCTACGGGGTGCGCCTTTACCAGGAAGGTTTTAAGGTGATAGCCATTCCCAAAACCATGGATAACGATGTTCCGGGAACCGATTATTGCATTGGATTTAGTACCTGTGTTACTCGCACCATTGCATTAACCGATATGTTACGAACTTCGGCTGGCTCGCATGAGCGAATACTAGTAATGGAAGTTTTTGGCCGATATGCCGGATTTACTGCCATGCTACCTACCATGGCTGGTGTGGCTAACCGCTGTGTAATTCCCGAATACAAATTCAACATCGAGCGGCTTGCGGAACTTTTAGTCGAAGATCGTAATCGGAATCCAAGTAAATATTCTACGGTTCTCGTTTCGGAAGGAGCCACTTTCGAGGGGCTTGAGCAAATGGTTTTCCAGAATAACGAGCGCGATGCATTTGGACATGCTAAGCTGGGCGGTATAGGTGATATTGTTTCCCGCAAGATTAAGGAGTTGACCCCAAAGTTCAATAACGGCAAAACCATTAATATCATCAGTCAGAATCTTGGCTATTTGGTTCGAGGTGGCGAGCCCGATGCCATCGATTCCATAGTTCCTATGGCTTTTGGCAACCTTGCACTCGACCTCATACTAAAAGGTGTTCATGGTAGGTTGGTGGTATTAAAAAACGGCCGTTACGATAATATGCCTATCGACGTGGTTACCAGCAAGAAAAAGATTGTAAACGTTGAGCGGTACTATAATACTGAGCGTTTGCGTCCATTCTACAAGAGCTTTGAGATGCAACCGTTGTTTATCATGACCAGCGAGTAGTAATGCCGATATTCTACACCATAGCCGATTACTGCTTTGTTGTATTGCACTCGTTTATAGTAATCTTTAATCTTTTTGGATGGATATGGGCCAGATTTCGAAGGTGGAATCTGGCCTTACTTATTCTTACAGGTCTCAGCTGGTTTGGGCTTGGCATATTCTACGGTTGGGGCTATTGTCCTTTAACTGATTGGCATTTTAGCTTGCTCCAGAAAATGGGGAAAGCGCTCCTTGAAACATCCTATATATCGTACTTACTGAATAGGTTATTGCATTTCAAGGTTGATGATATACTGGTCGATCGCGCCACATTGGTTTTCTACCTAGTCGCATTATCAACCTCTGTTTTTCTGAATACAAGAGATTTAAAAAAACGGATTCTCTAAGCCAAGTTAATTGGGTTTCCGAGTTCCATGTAAATTGTGCAGAAGGATAAACTGTAAAGGATTAACTTCAAGAACCCGCAACGAATTTTTTCTCTTTAATTCTAATATGATTTGTGACCCCTGACTGCCGAGTTTTATCCTCTTATACATCCACAAACTTTACTTGCTCAACTTTTTAATCAGTTCAGTAGCAACTGAATGTAGCAACTTAATATCCTGTTCGTTAAGGTCGCTCAGGCGTTCCATCAGTCTGCCGTATATGAGTTTATCGGGGCCAAGCTCTATGGCTCTCATAATGGAATCGACCTTACGCGCAAGTGCCTGAAACGATAGATTTTCAGCCTTGGGAACCTCTTCAGTACGATGGTCAAGTTCCGATAGTAAATATGCGTAAACCATCACCGACTGTGCCAGATTAAGCGATGGATACTTGGTTTTAAGGGGAATTGTGGTAATCCTCTGGCATAGGTTTATTTCCTCATTGGTAAGCCCCGATTCCTCGCGCCCAAAAACTATTGCCACGTTCGAAATGGTATCGCCTTTTCCTTTAATGAACTGGGGCAAGTTGTGGCTATCGATAATATCGAGTTTTACCCATCTATCGCGAGCCGAAGTGGCAAAGGCAAAATCTATACCGTGCAAAGCTTCTTTAAGTGTTCTATAAACAGTGGCATGCTCAAGGATATCGTTGGAGGCGTGCGCCAGCTTACGGGCATCTACCGACAAGTAATCGCACGGGTTTACCAGCCGAAAATCGCTAAATCCCATGGTTTTTAGCGCTCGAGCCGCTGCGCCTACATTCTCGGGCACTGCCGGTTCTACAAGTATAAAGGTAATTTTCATCGTTTGAGAAATTAACACAAAGTTATAAATGTAACCCTAACAATTTAATATCTGAATATTGATTTGAGCTATCGGTATGCGTATATTTGTTTAAACATAAAAGGATATGCGTATGAAAAAGATTTTACTACTTGCAGCGTTTACGGTTAGTGTTTCCTCTCTTTTGGGTCAAGTAATCCTTACTCAGGAAACTCATGGTTTTTTCGCCGATCAGAAGAATCCAATGGTTTTGACCCATTACGTTGATCCCGGTGTTTCCGGGAAGAATGTGGTTTGGGATTTCAGCAGGCTGGAGGTTCAGAATTCTTTTACTGGTAATATCGAAAACTATTATACATCCAAATGTTGCAGCAAGTTTAGTAAGGGTAACGTTGTGCTCGAGGAATTCGGTAATTTCTTTATATTTGAATCAACTCCAACTAGTCTAGAACAAATAGGCTATATGTCGGGCAATGGGGTTACCCGTTTTGAGTACACCAAACCCTTTGTTAAAATGCAATACCCGTTTACCTATGGTAGCTCATATAGCGGAAACTTCGATGGCAACTACATTGTAAACGATAATGTAATTGGCAGTATTTCTGGAACATTTTTGGTTGAAGGCGATGGATTTGGCAGGTTAATACTGCCCAATGGCCGTGGGCTCGATAACGTGCTGCGAGTGAAAGAAGTTAGAACAACCAAGCAAGTATTTAGTAACGGTTCGGCCTTAATCACCGATATTACTTATCGTTGGTATGTATCGCAACACCGTTTTCCTGTTCTGGTTCTTATCCGCAGCGAGGTTAGGGGCGAAAACTCCGAACCGGTTGTCAGCACTCGTGCTGCATACAACAGTAATGTGATGAATGCAACTACGGCAACCCCACTTAATGGGGTATCAAATGTAAATCTGAGTGTTTACCCAAATCCCTACTCACAAAAGGTAAAAATTGAGTTTACTACCGCTGAGCGCTGTCAGGTTAACCTGAGCATTTACGATTTGAGCGGTAAGGTGGTAAAGGAGGTTGAAAATTCAACCCTCGATGCCGGCCTTAAGCGTTATGAGTTCTCAGCAAAGGCATTAGGTTTGACCAGTGGTGTTTATGTATTGAAGCTGAGGGCTGGTCAAGTTGAAGAGACCCGTAAACTTATAGAGCTATAAGATTAGGTTTTCGTTTGAAAAGGCCGGGACTGCCCGGCTTTTTTGTTGATAATTACCGCATTCCTTAAAAATTCTTAAAGTGGTTTCAGAATCTCAATCTTTTTCGCTACATTTACCTTAAAGCCACAAGCTGATGTTCGGTAGGGATAGTTTCAATAAGCATAGGGTTAGGGAGCTAAGCGCAGGCCAAGTAAAGCGTCGAGGTCCGGTTATTTACTGGATGTCGCGCGACCAACGTGTGGCCGATAACTGGGCATTGGTATATGCCAAGTATAAAGCAAACGAGTTAAAGGTTCCCCTTAGGGTTGTTTTCACCCTTGCAAACATCTTTCCGGCTGCAAACCTTCGCCATTACGATTTTATGTTAAAGGGACTTGCTGAGGTTGAAAAGCGCCTTGCCGACGAGGGTATTCCATTCAATCTGCTTAGGGGTGAACCCGCCGAGCAGCTCTGGGAATTTGCCGAAAGGGTTGAGGCCTCGCTTATTGTTAGCGATTTCGATCCCCTTTGGGTCAAACGCGACTGGAAGTCGCAGCTCAACCAACGCATCACCATTCTCCATCACGAGGTTGATGCCCATAATGTTGTTCCCTGCTGGTATGCTTCGCCTAAACTGGAGTTTGGCGCCTATACCATCCGTCCTAAAATCAAAAAACACCTATCCACATTTCTTACCGAGTACCCTGACGTTAAGCTGCAAATCAAATCGGAACCTAATCCGCATTTAACGCGGTGGCACGAGGTTTTGGTTTGGCTAAACGCCTCCGATGAGGTAAAACCTGTAAAATCGTTTGAACCTGGCGAAAATGCTGCACATGCAATGCTTGCCGATTTTATAGCCAATAGGCTTAAGGGTTATGCCGAAAGGCGCAACGATCCAACCCTCGATGGGCAGTCGAACCTCTCGCCATACCTCCATTTTGGGCAAATTTCGGCTCAACGGGTGGCCATTGAGGTGCTTAAGGCACCTGCACCTGAAGCCGATAAGCAAGCTTTGCTGGAGGAGCTCATTGTTAGGCGTGAGCTATCCGATAACTTTTGCTACTACAACCCCGGCTATTCCCGATTTGCAGGTTTTCCCGATTGGGCAAAGGAATCGCATCGTATTCACCGTTTCGATGTTAGGGAATACCTTTACACCCTAAAGGAGTTTGAGATTGCGCACACTCACGATCCGCTTTGGAATGCTGCCCAGCTTCAGCTTGTGAATACCGGTAAGATGCATGGTTACATGCGGATGTACTGGGCAAAAAAGATATTGGAGTGGACAACCTGCCCTGAGGAGGCCATGCGCTTTGCCATCTACCTGAACGATAAGTATAGCCTCGATGGCCGCGATCCCAATGGTTATACTGGCATTGCTTGGTCAATAGGGGGCGTGCACGATAGGGCTTGGCCCGAAAGGCCAATATTTGGAAAAATCCGTTACATGAACTTTGAGGGCTGTAGGCGTAAGTTCGATGTAGATAAGTATATTAAGATGAACCTTGGTTAAACCTTTAACTGCTTAGAGTGTTTAACTGTAAACCCATTTTTCGATGAAACTATTTATTCATTTAATATCAATTTTCACCTTTGGAGCCTTCCTACTTCTAGGCAATCTATCCAAGGCTCAGGTTAACAAATCAACCGATAGTTATGTCTTGCTCATTTCGCTCGATGGCTTCAGGTGGGACTACCCAACCATTTACAGTACACCCAATATTGATGCCTTTGGACAAAGCGGCGTTCGGGCTCAGTCGCTCATTAGCTGCTACCCCTCAAAAACCTTTCCCAACCACTACAGCATTGCAACTGGGTTGCATCCCGATCATCACGGTATTGTAAACAATTCGTTCTACGACGAGGAGTTGGGCTACTACCGTTTAGGCGATAGGAAAAGCGTTGAAAACGGCAAGTTTTACGGTGGTGAACCTATTTGGGTAACCGCCGAAAAGCAGGGTGTTAAAACAGCATCGTTTTACTGGGTAGGCTCAGAGGCTCCCGTTCAGGGCATACAGCCCACCTACTGGAAGCGATACGCTCAAAAGGTATCCTTTGCCCAACGGGTCGATACCGTTTTGAAATGGTTCTCGTTACCGCTTGATCAACGCCCACGCTTGGTCACCTTCTATTACCATGAGCCCGATGGGGTTAGTCACGATTTTGGTCCTGTTTCACCTCAAACCCAAAAGGTGGTTGAGCAGCTCGATAGTTTAATCGGCTATTTTCTTAATCGCTTGGCGGATTTACCAATTACTGGTAATCTGAATATAATCATTCTGTCCGATCATGGTATGACAGAGATTTCTTCAGCAAGGGTAGTTAACCTTTCGGAGTATTTCGATAAGGATATGTTCAGGTATATTTCCGGAGGGAATCCTGTTTATACACTGCAACCCTTACCCGAAAATTACCGAGAGGTGCTATCCAAATTGAAAGCTATTCCTCACCTCAAGGTATGGGAGCGCAACGAAATTCCTAAACGATATGTTTACGGCAGTAACCCTCGTATTAACGATATCCTGGTTGAAGCGGATTTAGGCTGGAGTGTTACATGGTCGCACGACAAGGAAAGTTACACCGGCGGAACTCACGGTTACGATAACCTAATCCCTGATATGCAAGGGATTTTCTACGCCCGCGGCCCCGCTTTCAAAAGCGGGTATGTGCACCCTTCGTTTTACAATGTTAACGTTTACTCTATCATTGCCAAAATCCTGAACCTAAAACCCGCAAAAACCGATGGGAGTATAGATGAGGTTAGGGGAATGCTTGTGACTGAGTAAACTGCTAATTATCTTCTTTATATGCTGTAGATGAACGGTAAGCACCAATACAACCAGTTCCGTTTTCAATATTTGATATTACTTCAAAGGTTGGGTTATAAAAATCTCTGTACCCTAACCTGTTTAATCTTAAACTCAAATAAAACTGGAACGTTTCTTCAGTAATGGAGAATAACTTAATTCTAAAATTATTTTTACTATTAAAACTAACTTCAACAACCTTTGAAATAGCGGTGTGTTTACCATTAAATGATACATCGTCAAAAATATCTGCTGGCGAGAAAATTTCATAGCTATCATTATCTAATGGAATATACTCGTCATCTTTCTGTATTTCAATTCTGGTTGCATAGTAGTTTTTTTCAAGAGGATCTGTAAAGTATATTTTAATTGTTCGTTCCATGTTGTTCTGGGAGCGCAAGATTTTTACACTATCTATTGCAACTTTTTTTGGTCTTTGTATTGGCTTATTGTAAACTTTTTCACCATTTATTAGATTTGCTTCAAATTTAAAAAATGCATTGCTATTACTATCCACTAAATAATATGGATTTGTTCCATAAGTATTAGCATCAATACGTTCCAGTGCTACTATTAGCTGATTATCAGCAAATAATTTTATTTCAGTATTGGGAATAGTATCTGAACTTTCTGAGTAGGGTGGAATAGTTTTTCCAAAATATATATTATGAATGGTACTATCGCCTATAAAACCAAGTAATACATATCTTGAATGATAGGAAGGCAATTCTAAATCAATAGTTTTACTAATCTCACAGCTAGTAAGGGTAAAAAATAGAACTAAAAAAAATAAATTAAACTTTACTAACCTTTTCATGGAGTTTAGAATTTATAAATAATATTAAACGAAGGTATGACTGGGAAAACCGATACAGCTTTAAATCTAACATTTGTGCTTTCCGTATCCGATTCTTCAATTTCAACACCGTATGGATTAAATTTATTATAAGCATTATATATGCTAAAGTTATACATCAGGCTCGAGCCATCTGGATACGGTTTTGTATAAGTAAAACTTATATCGAGCCTATGGTAATTGGGCAGTCGGTATTTGTTAAAACCATTGTATAGGGCATATGAATCTGAGAATGGAGTGTTTGCTACCATTGAACTGGGAAGATTTAATGGCAATCCACTTCTAAACTCCCATAACGCAGCCAACTTAAACTTTTTACTAAAATAGTGTTCTGTTGATACTGTCAATTGGTGCGGTCTATCAAAGGTGGAATTAAAGTAATTTCCATTATTCATATTATCGTACCTTCTTAGTGATTTTGAGTAGGTGTATGAAACCATCACTGTATTCTTCTGAAACTGCTTGCTTAGGAATATTTCTATTCCATATGCCTTACCCTTACCATTGGATAATGTTTTTGTTTCCCAATTGGCATAAGGGAACTTTTCTGTTTCTGAGGCTGTTTGGTCTGTGAAAGGGAACCAGATTAGGTTTTTCATTTCTCTGTAATACACAGAAATTGAGTAGTTAAGCCTTGTTCTTGGCCTTGTACCAATATACGTTGAACTTACTTGATAACCTTCCTGTGGTTTCACCAGTTGGGTTGATGACACCCAGATAACATGTTCTTTAAAACCTTCGTTACGTATTAGTGCATGTATATACTGAGTATTTTTATTGAGTGATAAGTTGATTGAATGATTACTTGATAAGAAATGGGTTAAAGTTAGCCGGGGCTCTATACTTGAATGCCAGAATTTATTCTGGGTATATAAAGTGGTACGAAGTCCGGAATTTAACAGTAGTTTAGGGTTGATATTATATTTATCTTCTAAATAAACCGAAGTTTCAATACTTGAAAGCAGAGGCTCTTTGTACTCATAGTTCTCTAAATGAATGTTGAAAGGTGCAATTATTTTTCCTGTAATTAAAATCCCAGTTATTATTTCGTGGTTAGGGTTTGCTTGCCATGTGGTATTGGCTTTAACCTGCAAGTCGAATAACTTGTTACTTTGAGAAAAGTATAATTTATTAAAGTAATCGGGATCTTTCCCTTTGTTTTTATATGTATTGAAGGTGAAGTGAATGCCTTCATCTAGTGTTAAACGGTTATTCAGATGTTGGATACCCTTTATAGATAGTGCTCCGTTATTAATAATTGTATATTTTTTTGTCTCTTCTCCATATCTATAAAAATCTCTATTGTAATCAGTTCCCCAATAACCACTTATAAAATATTTTCTATCAGCGCTGGGTTCAAAGTTTAGTTTTCCTGAGATATCAAAAAAAGTGAACCCAAAATAGTTCTCATTTTGTTTTTTATTATACCTATCAAGTTGGTAAACTTTAAGTAGATCGAGGTATGAGGAGCGCATTGAAATAATGTATGATGATTTTTTATTGCTATCCAAAGGGCCCTCAAGGAGCAACCTACTGCTTAAAATACCTATATCTAGCAGTCCTTCTTTTTTTGATTTATTCCCCTCTCTAAGGGTAACATCTACCACTGAAGATAGTGATTGACCATAACGGGCAGGATAGTTTCCATTATAGAAATCTACTTTTTTTACAGCATCGGTATTGTAAATCGATACGAGATTGAAAAAATGACCTGTGTTGTATAGGTTTGCACCATCTATAAGGAAAAGATTCTGGTCGGTATTTCCGCCTCTAGCTATCAAACTTGCCGAACCCTCTTTAGCGCCAGTAATTCCAGGCAAAACATACAGACTTTTCATCAAATCTTTTTCACCTCCCATAGCAGGTAAACTGCTTAACAAACTTGAGTTTAGGGTTACCTTTGAAGAAATTGGGTCGAATTTTAGAGCCCTTCCGGTTATAACAACTTCATCAATTAGTGCCGATGGGGTAAGCAATACCTGAACTATTTGATTTTCATCTAGTTCAATGCTTTTGGTTTCATACCCAACATAGCTAACTTCAATACTACCAATAGGTGTCGTTACTTTTAGGATAAAATTTCCATTTACATCGGTTGATGTTCCTGCTTGGCCATACCTTACGGTTGCCCCAATAAGGGGTTCTAGGCTAATTGAATCGCGAACACATCCACGGTAGTAAACCTGTGCATTGGTTTTATAAATTATAAAAATAATGTACAATAATGTGGATACTATTTTATTATAACCCATAGCTTAATTTTTTTTGAAACTGCCAATGTTGTACTTAAAGCTTAATTCAATATCACGAAAGTAGAAATCGCGGTAGCTTGCACCAGGTATACCTGAAGGGATTCGTCCATGTTTTAAGTAGGGGTCATAGGATGTTATTAGACCAAGTTCAAATGAGTATTTTTTCTTTAAATCGAAACCTACGGAGTACTTAATTGCTTTAACAAACCAACTGTTCTGATATGAGTCGTTCCTACAATAACTTAAAAATAGAATAGGGTTAATACCTATTTTGATACTCGATACTTTTATGGGTTTGATTTGAATAAAAGGGCTTAAACCAAACTTGTATAATGAAAATTTGTCATTTGTGCTCGATACATTGTAGTTAGCATGTACTAAGCTGGCACTTAATCCATAATCGAAAAATAATTTACTTTGGTAATACTCAACTCCCAGCCCTTTTCCCAATGACTTGTTTGCATCTCTATCGTAAATGTAATTGTTATTACTTACTGGAATTGTTTCAGTAAGCGAGAGTATTGCTTTTACTCTGAGGTTAGGTTGAGCAATCAATGTAAATGGTAAAGAAATAATAAGAATTGTCACTCTTAACTTCATATAAAATTTGATTAAAGATCCGGTGGTATTTCAACCTTACCACCGGATATAAAAATGTTAGTAAATAGATGTGCATTGTTTTAGAACTGCTGATACACCATCCATACCTCTGTGAGTATAGTTATTGTCACCTACACTTCGGAATAAATAAGAATTTGTTATATCCTGTGATATATGTACTGTTACATTTTGAATCCTTTCAGTGAAGCCACAGTAAACTCTATCTGAGTTACTTATAAAGCCTTTATAGGTTTTAGGTACAGATCCTACTTCATTCTTAACTATCGAAAAATCATAATTTAAATAGTTATTTGTTTTATAAATTACCCAATTACCCCAAAAATTTTTTTTCAGAGCAGTCCCCTCAATCTTTACCTCCGAAGATATATTTACTTCTTGAGTACTATAAAAATATTTATAAGTATTTTCTACATTAAGGTCCAAGCAAGCCATTCTATCTCTATCATTATTTTTAACTTCACTATGAAAACTCATTGGGCACCATATTGGTTGATTTTTCATATTTTCATGGTTATCAACATTTATAAGCCATCTATTTTTAGTCAACTCAGACGCCTTAAAGTTTGACTTTTTATTTAAATAACCCTCTATTGGCATAGAATATTGATATAAACTATCAAAGTAAGAGTACTGATCGCCAATAATTACTTCACCATTCCTATTAATAACCTTTCGAAGAGAAGAACTTTTTACAATGGGTTTAATAACATCATTTTCAACTTTTATTATATCTTTATTTTCATTTATTATTGATAGGTATTCTTCATATGTTTTTGCATTCTCCAACTCATATAGTACGGTTTGATATTCTTCTTCATATGAGTTAAAACCTATCTCATCAAGCCATAACTCATAATCTTCATCACTTAAATCAGAAACTTTTTGTTTAACTTTTAGAAAGTCGTCTGGACTATTAAATGATAGGATGCCATTGGTTAGCTGTACCTTGTAATTTTCTTTTAGTGGATTCTGAGTTTCGAGTGAATACTTTTCACAGGAAACAAGAGCTATTCCACACACACACATGAAATTAATGTTTTGATTTTCATAATTTTATTATTTTAGTTAGGTTAATAGTTTACCTACAAAAGTAGAATTTACTCTTTCATTTATATTTTTTTTATTTAGTGTTTTAAAACATCTTGACAGGGATTTGATAATGGCTTAAATTACGAACGCCCTAAACAAAATACCTGAAGCATAAACGAATACGCTTTAATAAAACAAGATATTATATCAATTAATGGTAAAGAATAATAACAAGGGTTTACCTTATAGGCAAATATGCATCTCTATTTATATCCTCAACAGATTTTATGGGTTTGGGAGGGTTAAGGTACTGAGCCAGAAACTTGTAAATTTTTACTCTAATCTGCCGTGCAGCCTTAGTATCAATCCTGTCGAATGAATGGCCGCCTGGCATATCCTGGAATATCTCGTACTCAAACTTTTTCCCCTCAGCCTTAAGCGATTTTATAAGAGCTTCCACTTCAATAACATACACATCGTCGTCGTTGGTGTTGGTGTGGATTAGCAGAGGGGTTTTTAGCTTATGGGCTTGCCATGCCGGCGAACGACGGCGGTACTCGTTAATGTCTTCCCGGGGAGTTTTGCCAATATGGTAGTCGGCGTCGTATAGCTTGCGGTAGCCATCGGTGGCGTAACCATAGCGCATAATCAAGTCCGATACGGGTACTCCGGCAAAAGCGCAGGCATAGCTGTCGGGGTGGTCAAAAATGTTGTGCAGGGCAATCATGCCTCCGTGGCTCCAGCCTACAATACCTACCCGGCTACCATCAATAAAATCGTAGTTTTCAACCATGTAGTTGCGGCTTGCAAAAACATCCTCGTTTTCCAAGCCACCATAATCAATCTTACGCCAGAAATCCTCGCCGTATCCTGTACTTCCCCGATACTCCGGGGCAACTACAACGTAGCCTTGGGCAATCATTTCCCGCACTATATGGGTGTGGTAGGTGGTAAAATCGGCATGAACACCGCCATGGGGTAGAACAATCAGTGGGTACTTTTTTGATAGGTCAATACCACGGGGTATAAACACATACGTCCAAAATTTAACAGGGTTGTTAGCACCCATGGCTGTGGGGTTCTTTACATTTGATGATGGTGGCCCATATATGAAAACCTTATCAATGAAAGCAACATCGCCTAAACGATTAAACCAAAGAACATCGTCAATCTGTTTTTCAAGAACATCGATTCTGTGATTCAGACTCTCATTCTCTTTTAGCAGCTCATTAACCTTGTTCTCAAGGTTTTGTTCGGTTTGTGCATACGCTGGCAGTAATGCCAAGGCCATGAACAATGTTAAAAGGTATCGTCTCATAGCTGTTTTTTAATATTGATTCCTTTATACTCAAATGGTTTAGTAAAGGTAATAAATTATAGTGAATGAACAATTAGCATGGCTAGGTGGGAGAAGTGAATAGCTATAAGGGTTAGCTAAGCGGAAAAGATTCGGAATGATACGGAATGATTCGGAATGATTCGGAATTACTCGGAATGAATCGGAATAGCTCGGAAAGATTCCGAATAAACCTAATATGATGATGGAGTAGAAAGATAGAAGGAAAATGAGTAGCAAAAACCTTGAATCCCGCTAATGCGGGACAGACTCTTAAACCTTGAACCCCACTTTGCGGGACTAACTTTTAAAAATCTTTCCTTCTAAAAATAATGTACGATAGAACCGTGAAAAGGGCAATGTAAATGACAGCAATCACTATATTCTGGGTGAGCGAGGTACCACTGTTTATGGCATCGAGGGTATTTAGGGTGCCTGGGTCTAACTGCTCGTTTACGTTGAACTGCCTTGCCATGATGCCAAGGAAATCGGGCATGGGAGTAAGGTTTGATATTATCTTAACGGGCATTAACATGGCAACTGAATCGGGTAAAAAGAGGCGAATTATTGGCTCAATTAAAGCAAAGTAAAGCAGGTATATAACTATGGTTAGGGCGATATTTCGGGTAAGCATAATGATTAGGAGCGCTATGGAAAAGTATCCAAGCATTTGAATAAAAAGTACTAGAATGTATCCGTATCCGGTAAAAAGGTTTTGCCACGAGTTTAATACAGGTGTGGCAAAAAGGGCTATGAGGGTTACAATTACAACTACGTATAGTGCAATTAGCAGTAGGAGTGACAGTTTTGCTTTAAAAAGCTGATTGCGACTAAACCCATCGAGCAAACCGCGGCGGAAGGTGCCGAATAAAAAATCGTTACCACTTAGAATTATTGAAAGAAGTGCTAAAATCAAATTAAACCAGCTGGCTAACCATGCCACTGTTCCCCATGTGTAGGGTTTTGAAAGTAATATATTGGTCTCAACTCCGTTGAGGTTTAAAGTGGCATTATTTGCAACCATAAGAACAAGCAGGAAAAGAATGGCATGGAGCGATAATAGAACCCAAAAGGTTGCATATCCAAAGGTTTTTATCAGTTCCGCTTTAATGGCTCGCATCATGGTTGGTTTTTACTTTCGAATAAGTTTGATGAATAGCTCCTCAAGGTTTAAATTGCGAATTTCGAACGAATTAACGGCAATGCCATGGCTTTGAAAATCGTTTATCAATGAAACCTGCTGCTCACTTTTATTCACTAATAGCTTGAATGCATTACCGTTTCTTTCCAGTAGTTCAATGTCTGGATTGCTGCTAAGATACCCGATTAGGTTCTCTGCATTACGAACATCAACAATAGCAACTTTAGCCGAAGTAAGCAACTCATTAACCGCTCCATAGGCCTGTAAAAGCCCCTTCTTAAGAATTGCCACGTGTGAGCAGGTGCGTTGTACCTCATCGAGGTTGTGGCTTGCCAGAATGATGGTAGTGCCACTGGCATTCAACCTTTTAATAAGATTCCTTACCTCTACAATTCCTTCTGGGTCTAAACCATTGGTGGGCTCATCGAGTACAATAATTTGGGGTTTGCCAAGTAATACTTGAGCTATGGCCATGCGTTGCTTCATACCAAGCGAAAAGGTGGCAACCTTGGCTTTAAGGTTGGGTGTTAGGCCAACCATCTCGATGGATGGGAAAATTTCTCTATAGTTAACGTTTTTGGCTAGGGCACTTATGCGCATGTTATCGTAAAGCGAAAGGTAGGGGTAAAAGGTAGGGACTTCAACTAGCGCTCCTACTCTGGTGTTTGGAACTTGGTTTGAGGGCATATTGAACCACTTAAACTCCCCCATAGAAGGGTAGCGCAATCCCATAATTATTGATAGTAGCGTGGTTTTACCACTGCCATTTGGGCCAAGAATGCCAAGAACCTGACCCGTTTTAACCTCAAGGGAAAAACCACTAAGAGCCACGGTAGTACCGTAGTTCTTAGTCAGATTGTTTATGGATAGGAGTGTATGCATGCCCTTTCCGGAATAGGGTTAGTTGCCCATTTCCGACATGAACTTGATACGCATGAGCCTGATTTCCTCCTCAGTAATATCGTCGTCGCCTAAGGCAGCCATTGCCTCCTCAATGCTCTCGGTTTGGGCTTCGTTACGGAAGTAGTCGAATATCTCCTCCTGCTTATCCTCATCGATAACCTTGTTGATGTAGTAGTCGATATTAATTCGTGTACCCGAGTTAACAATGGCTTCAATCTCGGTAAGTAGTTCATCCATCTCAAGGTTTTTAGCCTCAGCTATATCCTCAAAGTCCAACTTGCGGTCGATGCTTTGGATTATAAATACCTTTAGCAACGATTTGTTAGCCACCGACTTAACTACCATATCCTGAGGGCGGATTATCTCCTTTTCCTCAACATATGCCTTGATGAGCTCAACGAATTCCTTTCCGAAGCGTTTTGCTTTGCCAGCACCAACACCCGATATGTTCTGTAGCTCATCAATAGTGATAGGGTACTGAATGGCCATATCCTCCAGTGAGGGGTCTTGGAAAATTACAAAAGGCGGGAGGTTTAACTTTTTGGCCATCTTCTTGCGGAGTTCCTTGAGCATGTTCAGCAGCTCATCATCGGCTGCTCCTCCGCCTGCCTTGTCGGGCGATAGGCCTATGGCTTCATCGTCATCGCCTTCCTCGTAACGCTGGTCAAGGGTGAACATAACCTCATGGGGCTTTTCAAGGAATTCCTTTCCCTTAGGGGTTACCATCAGTAGGCCGTAGTTTTCGATATCCTTATCGATATATTTCATCACCAAAGCCTGACGGATAATGGAGTTCCAGAACATGGGGTCTTTATCGGCGCCTTCGCCAAAGGTATCGAGCTGATTGTGCTTGTACGATTTAATGGCAGCGGTAACATTGCCGGTGAGTATGTTAACAATGTGATCGCCCTTAAACTTTTGGTTAACGGCAAGTATGGTTTCCAGAACCATCTGAAGTTCGTCCTGTCCGTCGAACTGGGTTTTTGGGTTCAGGCAGTTATCGCACGAGTTGCAGTTGTCCTCAGTGTATTCTTCGCCAAAGTAGTTTAGTAGGGTTTTGCGACGGCACATCGACGATTCGGCATACGATACGGTTTCGAGCAGTAGCTGTTTACCTATCTCCTGTTCCGAAACAGGCTTACCCTGCATGAACTTTTCCAGTTTCTGGATATCCTTATAGCTGTAAAAGGTGATACACTGCCCTTCGCCACCATCGCGGCCTGCACGGCCCGTTTCCTGGTAGTAGCCCTCAAGGCTTTTGGGTATGTCGTAATGGATTACAAAGCGAACATCCGGCTTATCGATCCCCATTCCAAAGGCAATGGTTGCCACAATAACATCAACCTCTTCCATCAGGAATTTATCCTGGTTCTCGGAGCGCGTGCTGGCATCCATACCGGCATGGTAAGGTAAGGCTTTTATGCCGTTAACCTTAAGAACCTCGGCCATTTCCTCAACCTTTTTGCGGCTTAGACAGTATATAATGCCCGATTTGCCAGGGTTATTCTTGATGTACTTTATAATCTCCTTAACGGCATTAACCTTAGGACGAACCTCGTAGTAGAGGTTTGGCCTGTTAAACGACGATTTGAATACTGTGGCATTCAGCATGCCCAGGTTCTTTTGAATATCGTGTTGAACCTTTGGAGTTGCCGTGGCAGTAAGTGCAATAATTGGGGCTTGACCTATCTCGTTGATTATTGGACGTATGCGACGGTATTCGGGTCTAAAATCGTGCCCCCATTCCGATATACAGTGCGCCTCATCAATGGCGTAAAACGAGATTTTAACCTGCCTAAGAAACTGAACATTTTCCTCCTTGGTAAGCGATTCAGGAGCCACGTATAGCATTTTGGTGGTTCCTGCCATTATATCGTCCTTAACTTTTTGTATCTGGGCTTTATTGAGCGATGAGTTCAGGAAGTGAGCTACCCCATCCTCAATCACAAAGCTTCGCATGTTATCAACCTGATTCTTCATCAGGGCGATAAGGGGCGAAATGATAATGGCGGTGCCGTCGAGTATGAGTGCCGGAAGCTGATAGCATAACGATTTACCTCCACCCGTAGGCATAAGTACAAAGGTATCGTTCCCGGCAAGTACATTATGAATAATAGCCTCTTGGTTGCCTTTAAATGTGGTAAACCCGAAATACTTGTTCAGGTACTCTTTCAGCGAGATTTCCGATGCGTCAACTTTCATTTCCTTGTGTTTCCTCTGGTAACTTATTTAACTTTTGTTAATATGTTTGTTTCGCCTTTCAAATAAAAAAAACAATACTTTTGCTCTAAGATAAGCTTTTAAATTGAAATTATGGTTTAGTTTAGTGTCTTTTAACAAAGGGACACAAATGTAGTAAAAATTGATACACGATGAACTCAATGATAAAAAGTCTTGCCATCGAAACCATTAAATCCGAAGCTGCTGCTATTGAGAAACTTGCCGAATTCATCGACGATAACTTTGAAAAAACGGTTAACGAAATTTTTAACGGGAAAGGGAGAGTTATTGTTACGGGAATTGGCAAAAGCGCTATCATTGCTAGCAAAATTGTTGCAACCTTTAATTCTACTGGTACTCCGGCCATATTCATGCACGCAGCCGATGCCATACATGGCGATTTGGGGATTATACAACCCGACGACATCATCATTTGCCTTTCAAAGAGTGGCAATACGCCTGAAATCAAGGTTTTAGTTCCTTTGATAAAGAATTTGGGCAACAGGGTTGTGGCCATTGTGTCCAATACCGATTCGTACCTGGCACAAAAGGCCGATTATGTTTTACGCGCTACCGTTGAGCGTGAGGCTTGCCCCAATAATCTGGCACCCACCTCGAGCACCACAGCTCAGCTGGTTATTGGCGATGCCCTGGCTGTTTGCCTATTGAAACTTAGGGGCTTTACTCCTGCCGACTTTGCCCGTTTCCATCCGGGTGGCTCCTTAGGAAAAAAGCTATACATGCGGGTTTCGGATATTTTCTCGCAGAACAACGCACCCCGGGTTCATCCTAACGACCCCATACCCTCAGTAATTATTGAAATATCATCAAAACGGCTTGGGGCTACCGCTGTAATCGACGATAATGAAAAGCTTTTAGGTATCATTACCGATGGCGATTTGCGCCGTATGCTTCAGAATAACTCAACAATAGAGGGGCTTACGGCAAAGGATATCATGTCGAGAACCCCAAAAACAATCGATCCAAACGAACTGGCCATTAATGCTTTCCACCTCATGGAACAGCATAAAATAACCCAGCTGCTGGTAATGGAGAACGATAAATACTTAGGTGTAATTCACATTCACGATATACTTCGCGAGGGCATAGTCTAACCTATCCTTTTTGCCATGAAAAGCAGGTCGGAGATGACCATTATTGAGCACCTGGCTGAACTACGAATGGTTTTGCTGAAGGTTACTGGTGCCATTGTCTTAGGGAGTGTAATTGCTTTTCTGTTTGGCAATAATATTCTCGATCTGATTACTCAGGTTTCAAATCCACAGTTTATCACTAATCGTTGGTTTTGCGGGCTGGCAACTCTTTTAAACTCACCCCAGTTGTGTATTAATAGCACGCCGGTTGGATTGGTTAACATTGAACTTGCAGGGCAATTCACGCTCCATCTCAAGCTGGCAGTTATGGGTGGTGTTGTGCTTACCTTACCATATTGCTTAACTGTGCTTGCTGGCTTTATTTTGCCTGCTCTAAAAGACAAGGAACGTAAACTTTCACTAAAATTTTTATTTTTAAGTTTGGTTCTATTTATAGTTGGTGTTGCATTTGGTTACTATGTTATAGCGCCCATTGCTGTTCATTTCCTGGCAAATTACAATCTAAGCGAAATTATCGTGAACCATATCACCGTTCAATCGTTTATAGCAACAGTGTCGCAAACAGTATTAGCGATGGGAATAGGTTTTGAGCTGCCTTTAGTAGTTTTTTTTCTGACGAAATGGCACATCATTGAGATCGATTTACTTAAGCGCAATCGCCCAGTCGCTATCGTTGTTTTGCTTACTTTAGCTGCCATAATTACACCGCCCGATGTGTTCAGCATGATAGTTGTAGCGGTGCCACTTTGGTTGCTTTATGAGATTAGCATTTTTGCCACTAAATGGGCTAAAATTAAGTGATAACCTATGAAACGCCTTTTGTCAGCCATCGTTGTATTTTTTGTTTTTACAAATCTTGCCTATAGCCAAGGGCAAATTACCAAGGTAAGGGGAAAGGTTTTTGACGCCCAAACCAACGAGCCCTTACCATACGTTAACGTTACTTTTAAAAATACTACGCAGGGTACCATCACCTCTGAAAAAGGCGAGTTTTTTCTTGAATCGCGTACCGCAACCGATACCCTTTTGGTTTCGTTTGTGGGTTATAAGCCCGTTGCCCTTAAGGTTAAAAAGGGTGTTTATCAGGAAGTTTCGGTTAGCCTTGAACCTGAATCCATTGAACTTGAAGCTGTGGTTGTAAAACCTGGCGAAAGCCAGGCAAATCGAATTATCCGTAACATCATTAAGAATAAGGATAGAAACAATCCGGCAAACTTTACCTATAGCTGCAAAAGCTACAATAAAATTCAGGTTGATATCAATAATATCGATGAGGATATCAAAAAACGTAAGGTATTCAATCAGTTTCAGTTTATATGGGATTATGTTGATACCAATGCTGTAACCGGTAAAACTTACCTGCCAATATTTATAACCGAATCGTTATCGGATTACTACTACAGCGCCAATCCCAAAATGGAAAAGGAGATTATCAGGGCAACCAAGATGTCGGGGGTGAATAACGAAAGCGTGGCGCAGTTTACCGGTAAGATTTACCAAAGCGTTAATATCTACGACAACTATATCAACATTTTTGACCAGGGGCTGGTAAGCCCAATTTCCAACTCAGGGCTGCTGTTTTACAAGTACATCCTGCTCGACAGCATGTATATAGGTAACCGTTGGTGCTACCAAATATCGTTCAGACCACGCCGTAAAATGGAGCCTACCTTTACCGGTGATTTTTGGGTTAACGATAGTACCTGGGCCGTGGTTAAAGCCCAAATCCGGCTGTCCGATATGGTAAACCTGAACTTTGTGAACGATATGGTGGCCACCGCTGAGTTCATGCCGCTAAACGACACCCTTTGGTTCCCAAAGCAAATGACACTTTTTGTTGATTTCAACTTAACCGATAAAACAACCGGTTTCTTTGGCCATAAAACCATTTCGTATAGCGATGTTAAGCTGAATGATGAGTTCCCCAAGGATGTAACTGAAATGCCCACAAACCTTAAGGTTGAGGAAGGGGCTCTCAACCAAAAGGAGGAGTTTTGGGCTCAGGCGCGCCCGTTTGAGCTTACCCCGCGCGAGGCTGGAATTTACCAAATGGTCGATTCCGTTCAGCAGGTTCCCATGTATAAAACATTTATCGATATCATCGATATGTTTGTAAACTACTACTATACAGTAGGATACTGGGAAATAGGGCCATACTACCAAACCTATAGCTTCAACGAGATTGAGGGTAACCGGTTTAAGGTTTCGGGTCGTACAAGCAATAAGTTCAGCAAAAAGGTTATGTTCGATGCCTTTTTGGCATACGGCGATAAGGACGAGCGTTTAAAGTGGGGGGTAGGTACATTATACATGATCAACAAAAACCCACGCGAAGCGCTAGGAGTAAGATATAAGAGCGACATTGAACAGCTTGGGCAAAGCCCTTATGCACTTACTGAGGATAACATTCTTACCTCGTTCCTGCGTCGTAATCCCAATAATAAGCTTACGCTTGTAAAGGATTTTACTGCCTACTACGAAAAGGAATGGTTTGTTGGCCTGTCGAATAAGCTTACCTTGAGTCACAGGATTATTTACCCAACCGTATTTATTCCGTTTACCCCCGTTTCGGGAGCAAGCGACCTTAGGAACATTACCAGTTCCACCATCACTTTAAATACCCGCTGGATAAAAGATGAGCGTTATGTTTCGGGCGAGTTCGAGAAGGTAAGTCTGGGCAGCAACTGGCCTGAGATTAATTTCGATATTACTAAGTCGTTTAAAGGAGTTGCTGGTTCCGATTACGATTTCTGGAAGCTACATTTAAACTACTACCATAAGTTCAATGTCAACCCCATTGGCTATGCTCGCTTTATTGTGGATGCTGGCAAGATATTCGGAAAAGTTCCTTACCCCTTACTTCAACTACACGAGGGTAATGAAACCTACGCATTCGACAGGTATGCCTTTAACATGATGAATTACTATGAATTTGCCTCGGATCAGTATGTAAGCCTTTACTACGAGCACCATTTTCAGGGTTTCTTCCTAAACCACTTCCCGCTTTTGCGTCGCTTAAAGTGGCGCGAGGTTGCCACCGCCAAGTACCTGATTGGGAGCATCAGCAACGAGAATAAGCAAGTCCTGCAGTTCCCTGCTGGCTTAGGAGAGGTTTCAAAACCTTACGTAGAGGTAAGCGTTGGGGTCGAAAATATTTTCAAGGTTGTTCGCATTGACGCCCTTTGGCGTCTAACCCATTTGGATAATCCAAACATCGAGCCTTTTGGCGTTCGAGTTGGGTTTCAGATCATCTTCTAAATCCTTTAGCATGACTTTTAATTTCAACCGGTTTATCAGCAGGGAAAACACCTCGTGTGTAAAGTACGATTTACGGCAGGCTATTTTTGAGAACCCCAATGTTTTACCCATGTGGGTGGCCGATATGGATATTCCTGCGCCCGATTTCATAGTTGATGCCCTACGCCAAAGGTTAAACCATCCGATTTTGGGCTATACCTTCCGCGATACCCAGTACCATAATGCTATTGCTTGGTGGTATATGCACCGCCATGGATGGGGTATTGATACTGCTTGGATTGATTTTTGTCCCGGGGTGGTTTCGGGGTTAAGCCATGCCATTAGGGCTTTCACAAAACCCGGCGATGCAATAATTATTCAACCCCCTGTTTATCGACCTTTCTTCTCTACAGTAACAGCTAATAATCGAAAACTCGTTTTAAACCCACTGATTGAGATCAATGGTCAATATGCCTTCGATTACGATTTGCTGGAAAAGCAGGCGGCACAGGGCGCCACAATGTTAATCCTTTCCAATCCACATAATCCAGTTGGAAAGCTGTGGAGCAGGGATGAACTTATTGAGCTCGGAAAAATCTGTGTGAAGTATAACCTAATTATTGTCTCGGACGAAATCCATTCCGATTTGGTTTTTGAGGGTAATACCCATTTTTCAATTGCTTCGCTTTCGGAGAAACTTGCAGCCAACACCATTACATTTGCTTCGATAAGTAAAACCTTCAATCTTGCCGGATTAGCCAGTGGATTTGTCATAATACCCAACGCAGAGCTAAAGGCAAAGTATGCAGCAGAGCTGGAGGCCAGCGGGGCAGGCATGGGTAATATTTTTGGTTTTGAGGCCTTAAAAGCCGCATTTACTCCGCAAGGCGAGGAGTGGTTGAAAAAGCTTATGCAGCATCTTGATTCCAACTGGAATTTGCTTAGTAGCGGACTTGCAGGGTTCAGCAAGATTAAGGTTCGTAAACCCGATGCCACTTACCTTGTTTGGGCCGATTTCCGGGTAACCAATTTAACCGATGACCAGCTAAACAACCTTTTAGTCCATGAAGCGGGTTTAGGGTTTAGTCCTGGAACTGAGTATGGCCATCAGGGCACCGGCTTTCAACGCATCAACATTGCCTGTCCTAATCAAACCATTGAGCTGGCTTTAAACAGGCTCAGTAGAATAGCCAAATACATAGAGTAATAGGCTAACCGTTAATCATCGTTAAAATTCTTTATAGTTTCATTGAACCAAAACGCATCTACATCGGTTTATGATGTAGGTACTATTGCCATTTTGCCGTTTTTTGAGTATATTTATACTGTAAATGCCATTTATATATGCGTAAAGCTTTTATATCGATATTAGTTTTCACCACATCGTTCGGTTTTGGATTTACCGGAAATTCCGATTTAACAGGTATTTCAACAAGGTTATCGGAGCTCAACGACCAGATTAGGCAGGAGCAGTATGGCAAGGTAAGCAGTATTGTGGTACTAAATAAACGTGGAAAACCCATTGTGGAGCAGTACTATGGCTACAATAACAGGAATAGCCTTAACCCGATTAGCTCAGTTACCAAGAGCATCACATCAATAGCCTTAGGCATTTGTATCGATAGGGGTTTGATTGCATCAATCGACGAGCCGGTTGCCAAGTATTTTCCCGAATACAAAAAGCAATTTGCCGGAAACCCTGACAAGAAAAATATCACCTTAAGGCATCTTTTAAATCAAACCACAGGGCTAAAGTGGGATGAATGGTTTTTCCCATACAACTATGCATCGAACAGCTTGATGGCCCTATTGGAAAGTAAAGAGAATTGGATTGACCATTTCTTTAACCTGTCTGTCGATACGCTGGCTGGCGTAAAGTTCAATTACAACAGCCTTTCGTCGCAGGTAATTGCTGAGGTGATTAGCCGGGTTAGTGGTATGCCGTTCAACCAATTTGTGGTTGAAAATATATTTAATCCATTGGATATCAAATCGTATAACTGGGATTCATACCCCAATAATCCATTTCCTGCTTGGGGAGGAATATCGTTGTCAACCATCGATATGGCCAAAATTGGGCTGCTTATGCTCAACAATGGCAGCTACCGTAACATACAGTTAGTTTCCAAGGGTTGGATTAACTGCTCGTTAAGCATTGAATCGGTTTACAACCAGAATACCGGATACGGCTTACACTGGTGGGTTGAGCATCAACCCGGCGAGCCCTTAATGTTTTATGCAGCCGGTTATGGCGACCAATACGTGTTTATTATTCCCGAAAAGGAGATTGTAATTGCCATAAACTCGCAAAATTTTTCCGATTACCGCTGGCCTAAACCGGTAATTGATATAGCCAAAGCTATTGCAACATCTATTTGAAAATAGTAATCCCCTAATACCAAATGTTATGTCAAAACTCACGACCAATTATCTAGGAATAGAGCTTCGGAACCCGCTAATAGTGGGTGCATCGTCGCTCACGTCAAACATCGACACCCTAAAGGCTATAGAAAAGGCCGGAGCGGGTGCCGTTGTTTTTAAATCACTTTTCGAGGAACAAATCCAGCTCGAGGAGCTGGAGCTGGAGAATGAGCTGCAGGAGTACAATGAGCGCCATGCCGAGATGGTTAAGCTTTTTCCTACGCTCAAACATGCAGGTCCTGCCGATCACCTGGCTAAGCTTAAAAAGGCTAAGGAAACACTTGGAATTCCGGTAATCGGAAGCCTTAACGCCATGCATCCCGATACCTGGGCTGAGTATGCGCAGGCCATTGCCGACACCGGTGTCGATGCCCTTGAGCTGAACTTTTACACCACCCCCAAGGATTTTGAGGTGGAGGGGAAAACAATCATTCAGTCGCAGGTTGAGATACTGCAAAGTGTTAAGGAAAAAATAAAGATACCTATCAGTGTGAAGCTTAGCCCATTCTACACCAATCCGCTGGATGTGATTCGCCGTTTCGACGAGACCGATGTTGATGGTTTTGTTCTGTTCAACAGGCTTTTCCAGCCCGATATCGATATCGATAAGGAGGAACTGGTTCAAACCATTATCCTGAGCGAAACAAATGACCACAGGTTGCCATTACGTTTCACCGGTTTGCTTTATGGCAATATTGCTGCCGATATATGTGCCGCAACAGGCATTATAACCGGTCACGATGCCGTTAAGATGATACTAGCCGGAGCCGATGCCTTCCAGGTGGTTAGTGCGCTATACAAGCATGGTATTGATCATATTACCACCATGCTCTCACAAATTGAAAGCTGGATGAACCAGAAGGGGTATAAATCAGTTGACGATTTTAGGGGTAAGCTGGCCAAAAAGAACCTTCACGACCCATTTGCCTACCGCCGCGCCCAGTATGTTGATATCCTGCTCCGTTCAAACGAGATTATTAAAACCAATGCATTAAAGTAAATAATTTAATATTCTATACCAATAAAAGCCGGCCTGAGTTGCCGGCTTTTTGCAATAACGGTCGAGTGTATGCGCCGTGCGGGATTACGGGGCTGCGTCTGTATCACCCGAGATAAAACTACAAGGCGAGAGACGACCTTCGAAAACCACCTGAAACCCGCATGGCGTATACACTTTGTTGGGCGTAGTATTTTATTTTTTCTTTGTCTGTTGGATTTTCAATCTCTGGAACCCACAAATTATCACTGAACACAAATACCTCTGAACCTTTACTTGCGTTACCTGCATGATAATTAATATCAAATGTTGTTTGCCGAAATTTTGAGTATAAATCCCTAATCGGCTTAACATTATCATAGGAAACAATCCAATTAATATCACTTAATCCATTGATAACATTAAATATCTTTTCGTGGTCTTCGTGTTTATAGAAGTTTATGTATAAATCACGTCCTTTATTGTAATATGGTGGGTCAAAATATATGAGAGAATTCGAAGGTAGTTCGGCTGCAATTTGAGGTATTAAGCATACAGCATCTTGATTGTATAATTTAATTCTGTTTTTGTAGAGTGAAACTCTTTTAATCCGTTTTGCTAAATCGGTTTTATTAAATCTCGCATCAATTTTCCATTTTCCATGTTGCTCTAAACCACCAATTATACCACCTTTAAGAATTCCAGACCGATTAGTTCGATTAAGAAAAAATGTAGAAAAACCCACTTCCAAAGAATCGAACTCTTGTTTGTTATTATGAATATACTTTTGACGTTTCCATTCTTCAACTGTTATAGAAGTATCCCAAATCTTTTTACAAAATTCGTCAGGTTTATTTATAATTGAGTCCCAGAAACAAAAAACTGAATAATCAAAATCATTGATATGTGCTACAGAGGCGTATTCGTTTATTAACAAAGACAATGCTATTGAAGCCCCACCAGCATATGGCTCAACATAATGTCCACCATTTAAACAATTAACTTTAAAAAGTAACTCAATAAAATCAGACAGTCTCCCTTTACCTCCTGGGTATCTTAGTGGTGAATAGAAATCCATATACTTAAATTAAATCCCACAATTTTACGATAAATAATTCAATATTATCCCAAGCTATTTTCAAATCGTTTTCAGAGGGATTTAAGTGTTTATTATGAACATATGAATTAAAAGTGTCAATAGAAAGAATATTATTGCTATTGGCAACACTATTTCTAATTGCTTTCAGTTTATGTTTATCAAGGTGTTTATTTGCTTCGAGGTAGTTTGCAACTTCTTCAACCTTTTTCCTTAATTTATCATCTTTTGTAACAGAGGTCATCTTTTGTGCTTCAATAAATGAGTCAATACTCAATTCAATGAATACCCTAAAAGTAATTGCGCCAGCATTACAGAACTCCCTCAAATCCAAATCTTTTAGCTCTCTATAGATTTTATTAACTCGTGGTTGATTTATATGAATTATTGAATTTTTTGGGATAATTGAATTCCTTGAAGTTGAGAGTGGTTTACTTTTTGATTTGGGGGAAGTTGAAGCTGGGGGACTTGCTTGAACCTGTTTAGTGGGTGGATTAGAAGTTGTAAGTTCCCAATTATCCTTGAATGATATACTTTTATTTGGCAAATCTGACGGTTTAAAAGTCTCCAGATAATTCAACCTATCATCCTTGTAATATATTTCCTTAACAGTAAAATCATTACGAAGTAAATCTTTTGCAACTTTTGTTAATGGTTTTACAACTTCCTCAGCAGGTAAATTTGAATATACTTTTCCATTACTAATTTCAATCCCAACAGTCTTTCTAAAGTCTGGGTCAGTGATTAATCGTTGGAAGCTCGAAGAAGGAAGGTTAGGTAAATCCTTTTTCAAATCCGCATCAATATTTTGATTTTTTAGAAAGTCAATTACTTGTAATGCATAGGAAGCCTTACCTTCAACTCTTTCTTCAAATCGTGCCTTTTGTTGAGCATCCCACGTAACAACACCAACACCATCATTTTCACCTGTATGTTTTAGTTTTATCCATCTATTAGCATCGTTTTCATTTGCAAAAATCACACAAGGAATCTCAGTAATTGGACTTTGATAAAAAGTCTCACTTAGTTTTTTAAATGAATTTAATAACGATTTGTTCTTTTCTGGAATTAACTCAGGGTTGGCCAATAACTTTAACGCTGTGATTCTTCGATTCCCTTCTAATACGTTGAATTGATTTTCTGATTTCTCATGGGGTGTAACCAAAACTAATTCAGAAGGATTCAATCCATTATCGATAATGTCCTGAGCCAGTTTTACTAATTTTTGACCTTGGTCTTCAATCATCTGAGCTATTGCCTCTCTCTGATTTCCTACCATTTCAAATCTTGGATTCTCAATATTTACGCTTAATAAGGATAAATCAAGTAATTTAGATTCGTAATTCATAATGTTAATATTTTAAGGGTCATACGGTTTCTCAATATTACGCCCAACGTTTTGGCGCTTGGCGCAGTGGCGGATTTCGGAGCACAAAACTGTCAATACACCACAAAAGTTGATGCGAGGTAGAATGTTCAATTAACCACTTCACCCGCCATTGAGCCAAACGCCTGTTAGCGGTTCGGCTTTTATATAAATCGCTTCCACCATTTATTTTCTACTTTAACTTCATATATTAAAAACTTATCGCTGCTCAATTCGCTAATTTCTTTTGTTCGTTTAAAAAATGATTTAGGTAAAATTATGTAATCAATGTCGTCTAGAGAGAATTTCATTTCACATATAAATTTACCTCCAACTAATCCGTGCATACCTCCATATCCTATTTTTTCAGCTCCTTTCCCTGATTCAAATGGTAATGTGTCGTAGTTTAATCGCCATTCTCTTTGGTAATAGTTTTCGTCACGTTCCTTGTATGAAAATTCTTGAGTAAAACCAAAAAGGTCATTTAGAGCATATAATTGTTCAGATGTAAACTGATAGCGGTCGCCAACACCATTATTTAGTTTTGCGTCTTTCCATTCTCTGTCAACCTCCTCTGAGAGTAGTTTGTTTATTAAACTGTTTGTCGATTTAATTCTTTCTAGGTGCTTTCCCGTTGTATATAAAACGGGGTTAGCTCCATATTCAATCATTTTTGATTTCTTAAAACCAACGCCAAACTTTCCAAATTTTGCACAAAACTGTTTACTGTATTTCAATGGTAAATCTGTAAAACAAACCATCATTGTTCGTCTATCGTTAATGTTGTCTCTTGTTGATGGCTGATCAACAGGTGTTGCGAAGTTGGGGCAGTAAGAAAGATAAATTTTCTGTTTTGAAATTATACTTTTTAGAATTTCAAAAGATTTTTCGTCATCCTTTCCCCGTCCTGTCCAGTGAACTAGTGTATTACTTATGTATTTATCCTTTGTCATTTAATTAACTTGTATTATTTCTAGTGCTTCTTCGCAATAGTATTTTTCAGTAGGGTTGTCAGCCAAGTCAATTCTAACAACAAAAAAATAAGATTCCGTGTAACCTCTTGGGTCTTGTGGGTGTACTTCGAATGCGTTTTGTAAAACACCACGAATAACTCTATTGTCCGTTAGTGTTATTTGAACAATGTTGTTTCCAAATTGGTCAATTGAATTCAATAATTGTTGTAGTGTCATTTTTATGTTTCCTAAATTGTTTGTGGTTGTTGTGTCGTCATAAGCTGACCGCCAACGTTTGCTGCTAAAAACCGTTGGGGAGTTCGAAGCAGCAATCTTGTCCCACGTTAAAATATAATTTAAAAACCAATTAAAAACTTGTCTATGCCTCAGCCCCGTTGGGTTTTAGCAGCTGTTAGCGGTTCGGGCTTTTATTGAAGTACTCTCTTAATTCTTTTATTGTTAATTCATTCTGTCTGAACAAGGTTATTAATTCTGTTGCCTGTCCATTGTCTGAAAATGTAATCAATAAAAAGTTTTCATCAACTTCTGGAAATTGTACCGATTGAATTTCCATTTGTCCTTTTAGCTCTTCATACCTGTCTTCTCCTTGTCTTATAAAACCACTTGGTACTTTGTTTGGACTAACCCAAATCCAATTGTCTTTGTATCTATTACTGTAAATTGGATAACCGTGTGCAAATAAATCAGGTTCTCCAAAGTCTTTGCTTATTGACAAGGAAATGAGGTTTAAAGTTTCTGTTATAGAAGCATTCGTTTCAATTACGAATTGATTTTCAGTCTCAATGACTAGCTTGTCAATGTACTCCTTGAAAGTTTTTGCAATTGGCTTTTCAAAATCAACTTCTGTGTCAATATATGTTACTTCTGGTTCGTCTTTATTTTTACGATAGTCTAAGCAAATATTCCAATGACCATCTCCGTCGAAAGGGAATAGTCCGTCAATTTCATAACTTAGCCCTTCATATTCTTTCAACCATTCGAAGTCAGTGATTGAAGGATAGTAAGGTCCAATACCTGAAATTTGAGAGTGTGGTGTGTCTTCAATTGTGTATCTAATGTATCCACCATTTTGGATTCTCAAAAGTTCTAAATATTCCTTGGGTAGTTTGTAACCCATTTTTGTTTCTGCTTCTTTAATTATTTTCTCTGTCAAAGCAGGTTGCACGTAAGGCAAATATTTTGGCACTCGCCAAATGCTTTTCAAATTTTTATCTGTCATTAATTTCTTTGCTTGTATTTAACGCTGTCTCAGTAGCCTGACCGCTAACTCGTTTATATGTATGATAAAATCATACAATATATCCTAAATTGGACGAATATGTATGATTTTAATCATACTAATTGCTAAACTAAAGAAATTTTACAAATTATCAAATGAACTTTTAATTTATTTGCAAACTATTTTGACTATCGAATGAAGTTGATCGTGGTAAACGACCTCACCCCAGCCCTTTTCCTAAGAAGGAATGGAAGGGTAAAAGCAAAAAGGGGTATAAAAGCCTAACCCGCCAATGGGTCAGGGGTGGAACGTGGCGGTGGGCCTAGTAAGCGATACCACATGAGCCACGCCGCAGGCGGGGCGAATTGTGTCGCGTGGCAGTTCCGCCCCCGGGGCACCCATCGGGTTAGGCTTTTCGGCCTTGATTTTCTTTGGTTCTTTCTGGTATCAAGACAAGAAAGAACATTTAAATGGTGCTTTGCAATGCTTTTCCGTTGCGATGCAGTGGTTCACTCTTGCTCTTTGTTCTATGCATGGCGTGCATCGCTATACAAGTGGGGTAGTCATGGAGTTACAAATGTTTAGCCCCTACGGGGCGTGGGGCGTGGGGCGTGGTTCGCGGTAAACAACCTCACCCCAGCCCCTCTCCTGAAAGGAGAAAGAATTGCTGTTGGTTCGTTTTATTGCGTAGCCAAAGTCTCCCCTTTCAGGGGAGATTTAGAGGGGTCAGTTATGTTGCTCGTTATTTGTGAATTTAAATGGAACACAGATGACGCAGATTGTGCGGCTTTACACTGTGAAACACCTTGTGAACCCTGTGAAACACTGTGATACTTATTAATTTAATTGTTGATAGTAAATTCAACAGAACGCAGAAAGTACAGATTGAAATGATATGCTGATATACAGCCAGCCAAGCACTAAACACTAAACACTAAACACAACCGCCCCCGTACACTGCACACTGCGCACTGTACACTACTTTATTCCTTATCGTTCCAACGCCTATCGAAGGCAATATACATTTTAAAGGTAAACCCGTGGTTTAGAAGAATTCCGCTAAAGTCGAGACCTAAATCCTCTTTCTTCCGTGTGTTTGCCCCAAATGGAAAGAATGCAGTTCCCTCAAGGTCGTAGCCTGCCGCAAAAACTATAAGCGATGAGCCGGATTTGATAAGGTAACGTAAACCCACCGAGAGGAAGTAGTGCACATTTACATTAAAAAGCGATGATGAGGTAACTGTGCGCCCTGGATTTAGGGCTCCGGCCATTTGAATACTTTTTGAGGTAAGCTTACCGGGCCCAAAACCAATTCTGTCCTCAGTTGATGCGTAAACTGCCAGTTTCATTGGAGGTTGACCCGGTATTAGGCCATATCGGCCCCCAACCTGGCATAGCTGCCTTAGCAAATCGAACCCTGCACTTAAATTGAACGATCTAATTTTATAGAGTGAATCGTATGCAGGCTTGCCAAACTTTAGGTCGTCCGGAAAATTACCCTCGGTGGTAAGCGTGGCAATTTCTACGGGGAATCCCATTGAGGTGTATCCAATTCCCCAGTAAAATCCCATATTGTTTTCAACAACATCAAGTACCCATTTCCCGTCGATGTACCTTTTCTTTTTGAAGGTTTTCAGGATATCGATGTTGAAGTAGGGGTTATTAAAGTCAACCTGATTCAGGTAATCGCCTGGTGGTAAATCGCCAGTCCAGTACAACGTACCTGAGATGTTAGAGCGTTGAATCTTTAACCAGTACCCCTTAAACCCAAGGTATCCTCCCCAGCGGTAGGCTTTGCTAATAGCGTTATTCTCGAATTGGGCATTCAAACCCAGCCGCAAGCCAATCCGTCGTATGCCAAAGTTCCCCTCAACGCTCATCATCGACGATGTTTTGAAATCAACAGTAAGTGGTTTTCCAATGGCTGAATGCTGAATGAAATTAATGTACCAATTCATTTTAGGAGTATACCAAATCCCAATAAATGCAGGTATTGTGTCCTTTGAACTCGCATGGATTTGCAATGTTACAGGAAACAATAGGATGAGAAATAACGCCATTTTTTTCATGGTATTTTTTTTTAGGTGAATAATTGTGGAGTAATGCCGTACAAAGAACACATTGAAATTGAGGTCAATTTAGCTGTTTTTCACATTCATCAAAATGGTATTCATGGTTTTAGGAATTATTTTTTTTATTGACAAACAGTATCATGGGATTAATACCATTAAACTGTTGATAAAAAATAATTATTAGATGTTTTCCCACTCGGGTAAGTGGGGTTAATTGGTTAAATTCGCATTGGGTGATTAAATGCTATTTTTCAAGTAATCAATCAGGTATAATACTTTTTGCTAAATGAGCCAGTTTGTACATCTACACGTTCATAGCCATTACTCCATTCTCGACGGGGCTTCGAGTATCGATAAGCTGTTATCGCGTGCTATGGAGTTGGGTATGCCGGGAATTGCCCTAACCGATCATGGTAACATGTTTGGCATTAAGGAGTTCCTTTCAAAGGTAAGCAAGATTAACAGCGCGGTAAGTGGAGAAATTAAGCAGCTGAAATGTGATATTGAGAATGCTGAGAGTGAAATTGAGCGCGGGGGTGGACAACCGGAAAAGTTAGCAGAGCTTAGGTTGAAGTTCAAGGAGGCTCAAGCCAAGCTTTTTAAACCCATTGTGGGATGCGAAACCTACATTGCCAAAAAAAGTCGTTTCGATAGAACCGATAAGGAGGATAGGCATAACTTTCACCTTATACTGCTTGCTAAGAACAAGGAGGGTTATCACAACCTCATGAAGCTGGTTAGCTATGGCTATACCGAAGGGTTTTACTATAAACCCCGTATCGATAAGGAGTTGCTACGCAAGTATAGCAAGGGTATTATAGCCTCCAGCGCATGTCTGGGAGGCGAGATTCCTCAGGCCATTTTGAATGGCAACCTACAGGAGGCCGAAAGGTTGATTTATGAGTACAAGGAAATTTTTGGTGATGATTTTTACCTTGAGCTAATGCTTCATAAATCGGGTGAGCCCCGCATCGACTATGAGGTTTATGAGAATCAGGTTAAGGTGAACGAGGCACTTATTGAACTATCGAAAAAGACTGGGGTAAAATGCATTGCCACCAACGATGTACATTTTGTATTGGCCGACGATGCCTCAGCTCACGATATTCTGATTTGCCTGAATACTGGCAAAAAGTTGAGCGAGACAAATCGAATGCGCTATACCTTTCAGGAGTACCTCAAGAGTGAGGAGGAGATGCGCGCTCTTTTCCCCAATTTCCCTGAAGCCATCACTAATACAATGGAAATCTACAATAAGGTTGAGTTTTACGATATCTCAAGCAATCCCATTATGCCCTATTTCCCATTGCCCGATGGCTTTACCGATGACAATGAGTACCTGCGTTACCTAACCTACGAGGGTGCCAAACAGCGTTGGGGCGAAAACCTAAGCAACACAATTATCGACCGATTGGAGTTTGAGCTGGGAGTAATTGCCCGTATGGGTTACCCCAGTTACTTCCTTATAGTGTGGGACTTTATTAAGGCAGCTCGCGAAATGGGAGTATCCGTAGGCCCTGGACGTGGCTCAGCAGCCGGTTCGGCTGTAGCCTACTGTTTGCGCATTACCGATATCGACCCCATTAAGTACGACCTGCTGTTTGAGCGTTTCCTTAACCCCGAGCGCGTTTCGATGCCCGATATAGATATCGACTTTGATGAAGATGGGCGCGAGGATGTTCTGCAGTACGTTGTGAACAAGTATGGGGCCAAGCGCGTAGCGCATATTGTTACCTTTGGTACCATGGCCGCCAAGTCGTCAATTAAGGATGTGGCACGTACCCTTGAACTTGAATTACCAGCTGCCGACAGGTTGGCTAAGATGGTTCCAGAACGTCCGAATATCACCCTAAAAAAGGCATTTGAGGAGGTTCCTGAACTTGAAAAGGAAACCAAATCCGATAACCCGTTAATACGTCAAACGCTAAGCAATGCCCAGAAACTTGAGGGAACTGTTCGTCAAACCGGCGTTCATGCCTGCGGTATTATCATAGGCCGCGATGACCTTGAGGAGTATATCCCGCTCTGCACCAACTCAGAGGCCAAACTATACGTAACCCAGTACGAAGGTACTCATGTTGAGGATATTGGCCTGCTTAAAATGGACTTTCTGGGGTTAAAAACCCTTTCAATCATTAAGGATACCCTTCAGCTTATTGAGCAATCAACAGGTAAAAAGGTTGATATTGGCAGTATCCCTTTAGACGATGCCAAAACCTTTGAGCTTTTCTCGCGAGGCGAAACCACTGCCATTTTCCAGTTCGAGTCGCCCGGGATGAAAAAGTACATGCGAGCCCTTCAGCCCAACCGTTTTGAGGATCTCATAGCCATGAACGCCCTTTACCGTCCGGGCCCAATGGATTATATTCCCAGTTTCGTAAACCGCAAGCACGGTCGTGAGCCCATAGTTTACGATATCCCCGAGATGGAGGAGGTGCTCAAGGATACCTACGGTATAACCGTTTACCAGGAGCAGGTGATGCTACTATCACAGAAACTTGCCGGTTTTACCAAGGGTCAGGCCGACGCACTGCGCAAGGCAATGGGTAAAAAGCTCAAAAAGGTGATGGATGAGCTTAAGGAGAAGTTCGTTGAGGGTTGCCTTCAGAAGGGGTATGATAAAAAGGTAGTGGAAAAGATATGGTCCGACTGGGAGTCGTTTGCCGAGTATGCGTTTAACAAGTCGCACTCAACCTGTTATGCCTACGTTGCCTACCAAACTGCCTACCTCAAGGCACACTACCCAAGCCAGTTCATGGCTGCTGTGCTAAGCCGTAATCTTTCCGATATCAAGAAGATTACAACCTTTATGGATGAATGCCGACGGATGGGCATTCAGGTTCTTGGTCCCGATGTGAACGAGAGCCAAATCAAATTTGCTGTTATGCCAAACGGCGACATCCGTTTTGGTTTGGGCGCCATTAAGGGTATGGGCGAAAATGCTGCCCAAAACATCATCGATGTAAGGGAAAAGGGTGGTAAGTTCAAGAGTATCTTCGATTTCTTTGAGCGTGTCAACCTACAAACCGTTAATAAGAAGAACCTCGAGGTTCTTGCAGTTGCAGGCGCTTTCGATAACCTCATCGATTTTGACCGTAGCGTACTTTTTGCTACCGACACCAAGGGGGTTTCGTATCTTGAACAGCTCATGCGCTATGGAATTAAAATACAATCGGAAAGGAATAGCTCCCAGCAGTCGCTATTTGGTACGGCTCCCGGATTTGAAATCCCTAAACCCTTAGCCCCTAAGGTTGATCCATGGCCAACCATTGAGAAGCTGAACAAGGAAAAGGAGGTAATAGGTATCTACCTCTCAGCACATCCGCTCGATGAGTACCGCTTCGAAATCGAAAGCCTTTGCAACGTCTCCATTGCCGACCTTAAAGCCAATATGGAACAGTATCGCGACAGGGATGTTGCTATTGCCGGCATGACCATCGCCTCGCGTATCGATACGGCTAAAAACGGCAAGCAGTACGGGCGAATAACCCTTGAAGATTACACCGATTCCATGGACATTATGCTCTTTGGGAAGGACTTTGAGAACTACCGAAACTTTTGCTTCAATGGTTACTACATCATGGTGAGGGGCAAGGTTCAGCCCAAAACCTACAAGCCCGAGGAGCTTGAGCTGCACATCAAGTCCATTAACATGCTTTACGATGTGCGCGAAAAGATGATTAAAAGCATTACGTTAAACATTCCACTCGATGAGATCAACGATATACTCATTGATGATATCATGAAGTACGTTCAACGCGATAAGGCAAAGATTACTCTGAAATTTAAGGTTTACGATCCCGAGTATCAGGTTGCAGTTGATATGTTTTCCAGGGCATACCGGGTGAATATTACCCCGGAATTCATTAATTACCTGCACGATAGCGAGATTAACTATAAAGTTGCCATGGAGTAAACCTTTTATTAAAATTTTGGTTTAATTTTGTAATCGAATTATATATCGATAAATCTAACTTAAAACATATTTACTATGGCATTAGCAGTAACCGACGCAAACTTTGATGAGCTTGTGCTCAATTCGGGTAAACCCGCAATGGTTGATTTTTGGGCAGAGTGGTGTGGCCCCTGTCGCATGATTGCCCCTTACGTTGAGCAAATGGCCGAGGAGTATAAGGATAAGGCAGTGGTAGCAAAGGTTGATGTTGACAGCAACCCCGGAATTGCTGCACGGTATGGTATCCGCAATATCCCTACTGTGCTTTTCTTCAAAAATGGCCAGATGGTCGATAAACAGGTTGGTGCTGTTCCTAAAAGCGCCCTTGTTGCCAAGCTCGAGGCTTTACTATAATCACTACAACCACTATATAAGCCGGGTGTGTCATTACCCGGCTTTAGTTTTTTAAAATTGATTGGTATGCGAATTTGTGTTTATGCTGCTTCAAGTTCTAAGGTCGATACCAAGTACTTTGAGGCAACCCGGGTTTTAGCCAAGGAATTGGTTAGTAACGATGTGACAATAGTTTACGGAGGTGGTTCCTATGGGCTTATGGGATGCCTTGCCGATACGGCCCTGGAGCAAGGCGGGAGGGTAATAGGTATTTTACCCCGATTCATGGAAAAGGTGGAGTGGGGGCATAAGAACCTAACCCAGCTTATACTGGTAAAGGATATGCACGAGCGTAAAAGGTTACTTATTCAGGATGCTGATGCCGTGGTTGCCCTGCCTGGAGGATGTGGTACCCTTGAGGAGCTCATGGAGGTTATTACCCTAAAACGGCTGGGCAAATTCACTAAACCCATTGTAATACTAAATACCGATAGCTTCTACTACCACCTTCAGGAAATGCTTCAGAAAATGATTGACGAACGCTTTATGCGCAACGAGCATAATGCCATTTGGCAGTTTGTCGATAATCCGGAAGATGTAATCCCAGCAATTCTGAATGCCCCCCACTGGGATTCCGATGCAATTAACTTTGCGGCGGTATGAGTTTTTTAAAGACTTAGCTATCAGTAATTACTCATTTCTATAAATAAACAACCGGCTATCGCCAATTTCATCGAGCGAAACCATTTTACCCTTGAGGGTAGGGGCTTTAACGCCTTCGCCAAAGAACCTATTGCCCACAAACATTCGTGCCTCATCCCAGAGGTTTTTCTGAATAAAGCTGTTGATAAGCATGGCACCGCCCTCGATAATCACCGAAATGATTTCCCTATCGGCAAGTTCCTTTAGGATTTGGGCTTCAACCCCCTTAACAAAATCGATGGTAATAATTTCCAGGTTGTCGATACCGGTGAATTCGGCTTTGCGGGCCAGCGCACTGCTATTGTTACCGGTAACAAGCAAGGTGGGCTGACTACCATCAAAAACATTAGCGCTGATTGGTAAACGTAACTTACGGTCGATAACCACCCGAATGGGCGACCGCCCGCTCCAGTTACGGACATTCAGTTGGGGATTATCCTTTTCCACCGTGTTGGTGCCAACAAGTACAGCCTGCTCTTCGCTACGCCAGCGGTGAACAAGGGAACGTGCCAACTCGTTGGTAATCCAGTTGGGGCTAACCGGTTCAGTGGACTCACGCTTTTTATCAATAAAACCATCCATGGTTTGTGCCCATTTCAGGATAACATACGGACGATTCTTGGTGTGAAAGGTAATAAACCGTCTATTTAGCTCGATGGCTTCGTTTTCAAGGATGCCAACTGTAACCTCCTTTCCGCTTTGCCTGAGTATTTCAATCCCTCTTCCGGCTACCTTGGGGTTAGGGTCGGTGGTGGCAATCACCACGCGGGGAATTTCGTGTTCAACAATCCTATCGGTGCATGGTGGAGTTTTACCGTAATGGGAACAGGGCTCAAGCGACACGTATAGGGTCGATTCCTTAAGAAGTTCTTTATTCTGAACCGAATTAATTGCATTCACCTCAGCATGGGCTTGCCCGTACATGGCATGAAACCCCTCACCAATAATTTGGTTGTTATGAACAATAACGGCGCCTACCATGGGGTTTGGGGCAACGTTGCCCAGTCCGCCTAAGGCAAGTTCCAGGCATCGGGCCATGTATTTACGGTGAACTTCGGCATTCTCCATAAAAAATGTAATTTTGTTTATCACAAAGTTAAGTAATTTTTATGGAGCGTAACACCCTTAGCGGCATCCTTAATCATCTCTCCAACCAGCTTACTGGAAGTTTTAACCCTAACGAGATTCAAACCATTAAAAAGTTCATAGCCGAAGCGGTGTTGAATGTTCCGTACCATCAAGTTTTTTTAAACACACTCCAAAAGGTTGACAACGAAAAAGTAATAGAGGTTGAGCGGATTATTTCCGAGTTATTAGCTGGTAAGCCTTTACAGTATGCTGTTGGTTTAACATACTTTTCCGATTTGGTTCTTAGGGTCAATCCATCGGTGTTGATCCCCCGCCCCGAGACCGAGGAACTGGTATTGCTGATTGTAAAGGAAAATAAAATAAATAGTCCCAGTATTCTTGATATTGGAACAGGTAGTGGTTGCATAGCACTTGCTCTGGCAAAACATATTGCCAATGCCAAGGTAACCGGTATCGATATTTCGACCGATGCCCTTTCTGTGGCCAAGGAGAATGCAGTAATCAACAAGCTATCAGTGAATTTTATTCAGGTTGATATTCTTGAGCCTACGGTTCTTGAGGGTCTTTACTTCGACATTGTGGTAAGTAATCCTCCCTATGTAACCGAATCAGAAAAGGAATTTATGAAAAGGAATGTTTTAGACTACGAGCCACACATTGCCCTGTTTGTTCCCGATGCCGACCCGTTGAGGTTTTACAGAGCGATTGCTTTACAATCGGTTCACTGTTTAGCTCAACATGGTTGGCTATGGTTTGAGATTAACGAAGCATTTGGATCCGAAGTTATTAACCTGCTGAAATCAATTGGCTTTGTTCATGTTGAGTTGATATACGATTTTAGGGGGAAACCCCGATTTGTTAAAGCACAAAAGCAAAACAATGGCTAAAAATGATGCCAGTAAAGCTATAACGCCCCAAAAGGCATTAGAGCGTTTGCAGTACCTATGTGCCCGACAGGAGAAGTGCACTCACGATTTGGTGCAGAAGCTTAGGCAGTGGGGATTCGCTCAAGCCGATATCGATAGAATAGTTGGCAAGCTAACCTCCGATGGCTATGTGAACGATAACCGTTTTGCCAAACTTTACGTTAGGGAGAAGAGCCGCATCAACAAATGGGGCCCAATTAAGCTAAGAGCTATGCTTGCCTCAAAGGGCATACCCAAGGAGATTATCGATCAAGCCCTTAGTGAGCTTGGCAATGCCGACAATAAACCTATCCTTTTTGAACTGTTGGAAAAGAAAATGCCGCATATAAAAGCGGCAAATAGGTTCGACTTGCGGAACAAGCTAATTAGGTTTGGGGCCTCGCGGGGCTTTGCCCTGGACGATGTGATTAGTGAGGTAAACCGATTACTCAGTAACAATGAGTAGTTGCTTGCTCATATTTTTATCACTTTAACCGCACCAAGGTATTTCCCGTTGAGGTAGGCCGTAATAATGTAAATCCCTTTTTGGAGGTTTTGTGCCTGATATCGGTACACAAACGAGGTTAAACTTGCCTGCTCGCTCATTTGCCACACCTCAAACCCTGAAATGGATGTAAGCTTTAAGGTAACTTGTCCGATGGTCGGTAGAATTAACCTTAAATCGAAGTATTCGCTGAAAGGATTAGGAATTGCCGAGACCATAATTGGATCAGGGTATTCTGTGCAAACACCAGGTAAATTGGCATCAAGCCACAAGAGCCTGCTGGAAATAAAGTTTTTCAGGTAGTTTACCTCTTGCTCGTAGGTGCTCCCCACAAATGCGTTAGGCCAAACCCATATGCCAAACGAATTAAAGGTGTTATAGTTACGTATTCGGGCATCGTTTATTAGTGTTGTCATGCTGTCAATTATGGTATAGATTCCCGCTCGGGTAAGTAGTCCGCTATTTTTCAACTCCTCCCAACGGCATCGAACCATATTGTTAAACCTGTTGTCGGTAGTGAATTTATCCCACCAAAATGGAGGTTGGAAGTAATCGTCGGGGCTTACCGATTTAAAGACCCAACCCTGTGGCGAATCGCCGCCGTAGTAGTTGGCATTGCCAAAGGTTAGGTCGTAATCCCACATAGGACCAAAGGTGAGCTTTCCGCCTTTGCTGTCCTTATCCTTGTATAGGAAGGTGCTAATCCGGTAGGCATCGATGTTTTTGGAGAGTTCGTTAACCAAAAAGTAATCTACTGCCGAAGGTACATTAACATAGCGGTAGTAACCTAGGAAAGGGTCGTTCCAGTAGGTTGAGTTTAGTGTATTTTCGAAGGTGGTTATGTAGCTGCGGATATAATTTTTTTGCACCGGCAAAATGGTCTCCGGTTTTGGGTAGTGCCATAGGAAGTTTATGGGTTTCCCGTTATGGGTATAAGGCGAAGCCCACCCAAACTCATCATAATCGCCCTTATCAATTTTAACAATGTAACCACCTGTTAGTTCATCGCCCGAAATGTCGTTCTGGGTAAGTTTGGCAATATTCACACGGTTTTTATCGCGGCGAATTTTTTCAATCAACAGGTAAAGTCCGGCGTACTGTTCGTTTAGCACAAGCTCACAGAAAGCCGTACGGGGAGCATAGCGGCCCATACGGCGACCAATTTCGTATGCCAATGCATTGCGAATTAGCGACTTGTCGTTATAGGGGCCGTAGAGCGCCCAGTCGTTTCCGGAGGGCATGCCCATTAGCGCCGAGTCGATATTTTCACCGTGAGCATTTATCAGTTCCACATTAAAGCTTTTCTTTGGCCAGTCGTTCCAAAGCGACGATTGCCCCCGATACTCAAAATGAATTGATCCGTTATAGGTGAACTCATTGTCGGTAATGCTGTTGGGCTTAGTCCGTTTATCAACAACCTTCATGGTTGCCACTATCTCGTTGTCGGATTGTACGGTTTGCCCATGAGTATCAATAATAACAATGGGCAGGTTGCTACTGAGTGCGGTCACAGGTGGGTTAAACCAATCGGGGGTGGGCCGGTAGTATGTATTACTTACCGTAATGCCTATCGACAGGTATGGAATAATGGTTAAATCCGATGAGCCAATACCGGTATTATGAACCTCAAGGGCCAAAACGTTAGTGCCATTCCTTAATGCGCTGGCAAGTAAATCTTTTTTTATCAAAAAATCGGTGGGACTACTGCCTGTGTACATCACAGCCTCACGGTTTTCCGACGAAGGAGTATCCCAGTTTACATTTGCTCCCTGCAAACCTGCCGAACGGGCTATTTCAACCCCATTAAGCCATGCAATAAAAGCATCATCGTAATCTACACTTAGAACAGCCATTGCAATTTCATTAGTGTTGACAACATTGAAGGCTGTTCTGATGCTTACCGAAATACAGTTAGTAACAGAAGTGGCATCGTCGTTATCGCCATAACCAAACCCTCCAGGGCCTTGTGCCCACTGGCTATCGTCAAAGTTTGGCATATTCCAACCATTAGGCGTTGGTGATTCATTAACCCTATACCGCCAAGTGTCGCTTGGGTAAATGGCAGTTTCCCAATGATTTATACTTTGGGAAAAGGTGTTTTGGGCTAAAAGAAGAAAAAGAAGAAAATTAACTCGCATTTAACGTAAACTTAACCTTCAAAAATACAAAAAGGTTTAAGTGAAATGCTAAAGTGAAAGAAAAGTTGTAGTAATTATGTTGATGTCAAATTATATTCTTTTATCAGGAATACATATGACGAATCGACCAATAAAATTTAATCATTCCGAACGTTCGAAATGAAAGATTTTGATAAGTCGGGATTGCCTCGATAAGTCAATAGAAACAAGTTGGTTAAAATTTTTTTATGTTTCTATTGACTAATCTCGGATAATTGCATTAATAGCCGTGATATAGTCTTTCAGTTGCAAATCGAAGCATTCATCATAAATAAAGGCTACCGGTAAGATAGCCTTTCATGCTATAAACTCTTAACCCTTTTCAGGCTAAGCAGTTTAGTAATCCAGTTTGGGATAGGCTTATATGGATCACGTTTATCCATGTTGAGCTGAATGCCAAGGGGTTTAATGAGCGGCAGCCGATGGGTTTCAACAAACTCAATGAGAGTGCCATCGGGGTCTTCGATGTACGAAAAGTGTCCTGCTGCTTCACCCATATCAAAACTACCTTTTTCGTTGTGTTTTACATTGGAATTCACGGTAAATGGAAATCCTTTATCAATACACTCCTTTTCAAGGTCGTTCATGTTTTTCATATCGAAGCACAGGTGAATAAAACCTAAATCGCCCCAGAAACGATTTTTGAAAATCTTATTGGGTTCACGGTCGAGGGCCTGCACTAGTTCAATTTCCGATATGCCGAAGAAGTTGCTGAAGCTTCCCTTCCGGATATTGGAATGGGTGAGGAGCATTCGACGGAAATTTCCCTTACCGCCAGGTAGTTCGGCCAGATCATCAAAGGTTCCCGTTTTGTCGTAAACTATGGTGTCATACCCCAGAATATCGCCATAAACCTTTAAGGCTTTTTCCATATTGCTAACGCCAATAATGACTCCGCCAATCCCCGATACTGGCTTTTTCTCGTTTTTGAAGATGTAGCTGTGACTGTATATTTCAAAGAAGTTGCCAAAAGGATCTTTTATAAAGAAATGCTCTTCGCCATTTGGCCTCAATGCCAATTGGCTCACTGCTATAGACTTGCTCTTAAAGTATCCAAAGGCTTTTTTCACATCAGGGCATTTGATTTTTGCTGCAAAAATTCCATGATCGCCCAGATGAACCTGAAAATCTGGCGCTAGCGGAGTACGGCCTTTGTATTGCCAAATTTCAAGACCACCGCCACCTTGCATGTTAAGGGTAAGGGCTGCGTGACGCTGTTGGGGCTGCCCACCTGTATAGGGGAGCATTAGCTCGGCAACTGTATCATCTTCAAAAATGCGAATATCGAATCCAAGGTGTTCCTTGTACCATTTCCATGCTTCGGTTAGGTTCGATACTCCAATACCAACTTGCTGAATACCGTATATTATTTTCGACATACTGGTTATGTAGGTTTGATTTTGGTTACAATTCTGAAAAAGATGCTGGGGAAAAGCCGCTTAATGTGTACCATTAAAATCTCACTTTTGCCTATGTAAACCTCCGGTTTCCGTTTTTTGATGGCTCGAATGTATTGCCGGGCGCACTCCTTTGCACTTAGCCCATTTTGCTGACCGGGATCCATTACGCCATGTTCTTTACCCTTTTCGTCAATGGCTCGTAGTGAGATATTGGTTTGGATTCGACCGGGATAGGCAATGGTTACCGATATGTTGTGGGGTTTCACTTCGGCTCGCAATGTCTCAAAAAAGCCCTGAATGGCATGTTTTGCAGCTGCGTACGATGAGCGCAGCGGAAATCCAAACTTGCCTGAAATGCTGCTTGTGGCAGCAATAAAACCCTCACCGGCTTCAATCATACCGGGTAGAACCGCTTTGGTTAGGATTACGTAGGAGAAGAAATCTATCTCCATTATTTTTCGGTCGATATCAATAGGTGTATCCTTAACAAGCGATCGTTGGCTTATGCCACCGTTATTAATGAGCAGGTAAATTTGTTCGTATGTATTAATAATGGTCTCGGCAGTGGTCTTAACCTCTTCGGGATTCGAGAGGTCGAAAGGGTATTCCTGGCAAAATGAGGTGAACTCGCGGCACTCATCGGCTACGTGGCTTAATTCCTGGGCATCGTTCGATGAAATAATGAGGTGTGCACCCTCTTCGGCTAGTTGAAGTGCTAATTCCTTACCAATGCCCGATGAGGCACCAGTAATCCATACTAATCGGTTTTTAAACGAAATCATTTAACATCAAATTAGCAATGGGTAAAATGACCCAATAATTTTGATGTCAAATGTAACACTTTTTTACAAAGTGGGATTTGCAGCTTGGTATTCTTTCCGCGAAGTCTCCTTCCCGTTTTCATCAAAAATTATCCAGGTTCCGCTTTTTTCGCCATTGGCATAGGTCATATCGTAGCGGAGTGTTCCATTCTCGTCCCACACATACCATTTACCGTGTTTCTTACCTTTTACAAAGTTGGCCTCGGAAACCTTAATGCCCTTTTCGTTCCATTTTTCCCAGCGGCCATCCTTTTCACCAAGGCTGTAAGTCCTAATTTCCTGAATTTTACCGGTTGGATAGAATAATTTCATCTCACCATTGGGCAAGCCATTTGCAATAGTAGCGTCAACCTTTATATTTCCGTTATCGTAGTATAAGGTATATCGTCCGGAGTAAAGATTTCCGTTACTATCATAGTACTTACCATCACGTTCAATTACATTGGTTTGCGCAAGACTAACCATTGCGCTTAATGAAAAAAGAAATGCTAAAAATGCCTTCATAATATCCTTTTTTTACTTTCTACGAAAATACTACAAAAAGGGTGCAAAAAAACTTCCCGAATATCGGGAAGTTTTTTGATTATAAAAAATGTATAAGTTAGTATTTGGTATTTTTGGGATCCCAGTTGCACCAGCCTTCGGTCCAGTTTTGGGTACCAAAACCTCCACGGAATGTAACTGTTTCAAAACCAGTAAGCCCTGTAAATGAAGCTCCGCTAAGAGCAGGTGAGCCTGCCTGAGGCATTGGATTAACGTTACCCCAGTTCCATGCGTTGGTAAGTTTAAGGTCAGTATTTTCGGTATAAAGGGTGTTGTTACCAGCAGTAAACATGGTTTCGTACTGTTCCTGGGTTAAGCTTGTTCCATCGGTTTTGGCGTTGTAGTTCTTAATCATACCAGCCATTAAGCAGTTTTTAATTTCGGGGCCATTTGCGGCATTGTAAAGGGTCATTGAAGGGCCTTCGAGAGAGATACCAGTGTTAAAACCAGCAATAATTGAATTGTAAAGGCTCAAACGGGTATTTCTGCGGAGTCTTAAACCATACTTATGGTTAGGGTTAACGTTAGCCTGAGTTTTAGTGGCATAGGGGCCAAGTATGGTAATATTACTGAATTTAACAGAAGTAAGAGGGCTGTTCGATGAACCACTGGCATCGTTATCGGATTCAAAGCCGTTAGAGGCATCTGATTTATCAGCTTCTTCAGGACCGCGAAGTATTAAACCAAACTGAACTCTACCGCTGTAACCGTTGTCGGTGTCAAAATCGTCATCGCCACCACGGTACGAAACAAGGTACTTGGCATTAACATTACCACCAAACCATTCATAGGAGTCATCGCGACCATATGAAACCTGCACATACTCAATGGTAGTTCCACTACCAACACCACCCATGGTTAAGCCGTTAATCTCATTACCGTTCGATACTTCGTAGCCGGCAAACTCAATACGAACATAACGTAGGATACCCGAGTTATCGTTAGGATCGGTACCACCATAAACAGCTCCAGTTCCCCCTTCGATTTCGGCTTCACCTCCAACCTGGTTAATAGGTGCTTTACCGCAAATGATTATGCCAGCCCAGTCGCCAGGATTACGTTCGCCAGCAGGTTTATCGCTGGTAAAAACAATAGGTTTTTGAGCAGTACCATCAGCTACAATTTTAGCACCACGTTCTACTATTAGGCAAGCTTTTGAATCGCTTAAACCTTTAATCAGAGTTCCGGGCTCAATGGTAAGCGTTGCTCCTGATTTTACATAAACAAAACCATCAAGAATAATGGTGTCCTTTGCTTCCCAAAGGGTGTTTTGCGATATTTCACCCGAAACGGTTTTCTTAGTTCCTTTAGGGGTTTCATCGTCATTTTTATCGCACGATGTTACTGCTAAGCCTAACAAGGCCACTGCAATTAAAAGCAGATTACTTTTTTTACGATTCATACATTAATTTATTTAAGGGTTAAATAATTTCTTTTTTCACAATCCAAAAGTATTCTGCTTATCGAACTTTATCGTTAAGTGCAGCTTAGCTTTACATTAGCAGTTTGTTACATTAAGGTTAAGTATAAAAAAAGAGCCGGATTAGGGCATCCGACTCTGGTTTAACAGTACAGTGAGTGTTGGAAATTACTCTACCGAATTTAGTTCGATTTTAACGACGTTTGAACTTTTTTTCACTTCAACCTCGGTTGTGGCATAGGATATAAGGCTAACACATATTTTAGCTTTTGGTTGAGTCAGGTTGATTGTGAAGTTTCCATCAAAATCGGTGTAAACCACGGTATTTTCATCAAGCTTTACTGAAACTCCAGCTAATGCTTCGCCTGTTGACTTGTCAACCACTTTACCCTTAATGGTGCTTACCATTGTGGTGGTAGTTTCAGCCGATTCCTTTTTAGTATCTTCGTTGGCAGCCATTACACTCATTGCCAGCATGCTTACGATTAAAATTGACAGTATCTTTTTCATTGCAGTATATTTTCACGTTTTACTGCTACAAAGTAAATACTTCAATATTGCTTGATTATTACCTTAAAATGATTTGTATGTTAAGTTTATGTAAAGCGATTTGGTATTGATGTAATGCGTTGTAAATGTAGTTATTATAAGTATTATTTGAAGAAAAAACCGGATGTTATCTTTTAAGGGGGAACATCCGGCAGGGGAAAATTGAAAACCTATACTAAAACCTAAAATTAAGTCCGAAAGAAAAAGATATTCCAGGGTTGTAAAGTTTATTATTCATTATCATGTCGGTATTACCAGTGCCATTGTATGGCTGGTAGGTATTGTACTTTTGGTTTAAGAGGTTTTTAACTCCCGCTTTAACCTCTAATTTCTTCCCAATCTCCTTTGAGATGGTAATATCCACCAAATGCTGGTGTTTTTCATAGTAGTCAGGGATGTCCTGTTCCTCGTTTTGGAATGGAATGCCAACAGCCAGAATTCTATCACCAATCACATTGTATTGAACCGAAACGCTGAGCTGCTGCTTATCGTTTTGGTAAAATAGGCCAATATTAACTACGTATGGTGATTGGCCCTGCATGGGGCGGTCCCTGAAAATACTACCTTCTGGGAAATTGACCCGGCTTAAGACATACGAGGCGTTCATAACCACATAAAAATCTTTTAATACAGGGAATGCATTTAACGATTTACGAAGGTCAATCTCAGCCCCAATGCTGTAAGCATCCATTGCATTGCTATAGGTAAATAGAGGACGGGCCCCAGCGGGTTTAAAAACCAGTTCAATTGGATTTTTAAAATTTTTGTAAAACAAACCAAATGAGAAGGTCTCCCCAGTATTGGGGTAAAGTTCCCATCTTAGATCGTAGTTTTGAATGAAGCAGTTTTTTAGGCTTGTATTTCCAACGTATTCAGCTTCATCGGTAAAGTTATAGAAGTAAAAGGGTGCAATTTCGCGGTATTCCGGACGGTTAATTGAAATCCCCGCCGCAAACCTAATTAAGTTCTTTTCATTAAAATTATAGGTAATATTTGCAGAGGGGAAAAGGTCTATTCCATTGTCTTCAACTTCTACCGGTCTTCCGTAGCGGTCATAACTACTTAGAATTTGGTTCATCCATTCCGTTCTAATACCACCATAAAAGGAAAGCTTTTTGGTTATATTGGCATTGATGGCAAAATAAGCGGAACCCAAAATGGATGTTACGTCGTAAGAATCGGATTTTGAGGTAGATTCTTTGAGAAGAAATCCATCGGGTCCTGTATTTATATTGTTAACGCTAAAAATCTGATCAACAGGTAACCAAACCGATTCAGTATATGATGAGTTTTTACCAAATCCCAGTATTCGAGCGTCAAAAAAACGAGATTTAAATTCGCCATATAAACCACTTTTAAGGGTAGGTTGCCAATCTCCTATTTTTATTTTTTTCTCATAATTTAATCCCATGCTTCCAACATGCTCAATTAGTTTCATGAATAATCTGCCAGCATCACTTACCGATGGGGTTAAGCCTACCGCTGCGTAGTACTCGTTAAAGTGCGGAATAAGTGGTTCATCTTGAAGGGTAGTTCGGAGTTGTTTGAGGTCGGGTTCATTTCTAAATGATAGCGCATATCCGCCTAACCAATCAAGTTTATTGTTTTGATTCTCTCCCCATCGATGTTCGCCTCCCAGCTGAGTGGAATAGGTTGTTCGATTCTGAAAATTATCCTGATAGGAGCGAATAGTTGTCCCCTCGTAACCATTATATCCGTTTCGAATCACTGAATTACCTTTACCAATCAAGTTAAATAAGTTCCTGAACTCAATCTTACTACCTTTGCCAGTAAAGAATGACCAATTATGGAGTAAACCAATTTTTACCTTACGTGCAAAAGAGCTATCGTTATAGCTGTGGTTGTATGGTGGAACTTGACCTGGTTGTAGTTGAACCTGATATTCATTATGGTTTATTTCATGAGTTTCAAAAGTATTGCTGTAAGTTATTGAAGTAATGTTCCCCAATCGCGTGTTCCCTTTTTGCCATTTCCTTCCAAAGGATAAGTTGATTTTTTGATCGGGTATGGCCTGAACATTTTGGGGAGCCCAATAAGTATTGAGTTTTTGACCCAGTACTGCTAATTGTGAATTTGATAAACCTTTGAGAGTGGTAGGAAAATCTGATGGTAAATTTCTAGTGCCATCGTCAATACCAAGCCAATCTGTTTTTCCGGTTGTGATTTGCTTAAAATTACTATAATCGGTGCTGGTGTTAAACCCTGTGGCATAGCCAATGCTAAGGAAGTTTTCATCGGGCATATTCTTGGTAAATATCTTAATGAACCCACCGGTAAAATCGGCCGGAAGTTCGGGCGATGGGCTTTTATAAATAACCATGTTATCAATCATGGCGCTGGGTATAACATCGAACGAGAATGCTTTCTGGTCAGCTTCGCTCGATGGAGTAGATGCGTTATTGATCCAGGCGTTGTTGTAGCGTTGGTTTAACCCTCGCACCACCACAAACCGATCATCGATTATTGATACCCCTGGTACACGTCGAATAACTTCCGAGGCATCGCGGTCTTGCGAACGGGTTATCTGTTGTGCCGAAATACCGCTAGCCACTGTTAAGCTTGCTTTGATGGTGCTAATCATGGCAACATCAGTATTGGTTTTCCGAGCAGCCGTTACTGTTACACCCTCAATGGCGGTAGTAATTTCTTCGAGGTCAACCTTCACTACCGTACTCTTGTTAGGCTCAACCTTAATATTCTGTAATACAACAGGCTGGTATGATATAAAGGAAACCAATACATTATAAGAGCCTGGATTTAGATTTGCCAGTATAAAACGACCATCAAAATCGGTAATGGTGCCCGTTGTGGTTCCCTCAATAATTACGTTGGCCCCAACAAGGGTCTCGTTACGGGTTTTGTCGTAAACCACACCTTCAATTGTTCCTTTCTGTGCCTTAACCTCAATTACAATAAAAAAAACTGCTAAAAGCAGTAAAATCAATTTATTCCTAAGATTTACCATAGTTAATTTCCAACTTTTTTACCGCTACAAAGTAAGCCACTTTATATGGCAACAATTTTAAATAATTGTTACGGTTATATTAATCTAACCCTAAGCCTATTTGCATAAATGTTAGCTATTAGTTAACTTTATACTGCAATTAGGCTCTATATATTTGTAGAATAATAAAATTATAATAGGATGAATGTATCGCGGTATAGAATTCTGGTAGTTGACGATGAACCCGATATAGTAGAGTTCCTCAGCTATAATTTAAACAAGGAAGGATTTCAGGTTCAAACAGCAATGAATGGGCGCGAGGCTATCGATAAGGCTATGACTTTTCGCCCACATCTTATCCTTTTGGATGTAATGATGCCCGACATGGACGGCATAGAAACCTGCGAGCAACTTCGTAATCAACCTTCCACCAAAAGCACTTTGATAGCATTCCTTACAGCACGGAGCGAGGATTACAGCCAGATTGCCGGTTTTGATGCCGGGGGCGACGATTATATTACCAAGCCCATAAAGCCTAAGGTTTTGATAAGCCGTATTAAGGCTTTGCTCAAGCGGAGTGGTAGTTTGATAGATGATGCTGACCAGCCCGTAACCATTCCCACCGAAGGAATCTATATTGATAAGGAGCGATACTCGGTTTACGTGAATGGCAAAGAACTCTCGCTTCCCAAAAAGGAGTTTGAGCTGCTTGCCTTGCTTTACAGCAAACCCCAAAAAGTATTTACCCGCGATGAAATTTACCAAGCCGTTTGGGGCGACGATATTGTGGTTGGCGATAGAACCATTGATGTCCACATCCGAAAATTAAGAGAAAAGCTTGGCGATGACTACATTAAAACGGTTAAGGGTGTTGGCTATAAGTTCACCTCGTAGTTCATTGATTTTGGGGTATTAATGTTTTAAAACGCAAATCATAAATCAATGTGGTTTAGAACAAAAACAAATACACCTTTTGTAACCCTGTTGCACCTCTTCCTTTATAGCGGGAAGCGAAGGATTTCTATTATTCATCCATTGTTTTGAGATGTTTCGGCGGAGACTATCCCGATTTATCGGGACTCAAGATGACAAATATTCCTAACTAAACGACATTGAATCATAAATTTATAGATATTAATGACAATTGCCAACTGGAAACCCGAGTATAGTGTTTCGGTTAAGAGCATCGATGAAGATCACCAGAAACTCTTCGATTTGCTAAACCAACTTTTCGAGGCTATGACCAAGGGTCAAGGAAAGTCCATTGTTCCTAACATTATTAATGAGTTAGAGAATTATTCAGTTTATCACTTTAACCGCGAGGAATTATTTTTTAGAGCAACCAATTATCCCAATAGTGTAAAACATATTCAGGAACATCAATGCTTTAAACAAAAAATTGCTGAGCTAAAGAATGATGTTTTAGGTAATAAAGCCATGGTTGCTCCTGATGTCCTAGGCTTTTTAAGCGACTGGCTAAAGAATCATATAGCCATTTGCGATAAAGCTTACGAGGAACATTTTAAGAAATACGGCGTGGTATAGCTTTGTTTTTTGTTTGATATTCAAAAAACGCTGATGACACCAAACAGACTTACCTAAATTGGAAAATCGTTAAAATCTGTGTCATCAGCGTTTTTTATGCTATATTGTTTTGATTTCAATACTACTACTCAATATTGTTAAGAATAAAGTCGCGTTGGGCTTTTAGGATGTTAATGGTATGTAAAAGCAGGTTTTTAATCTCGTTGAGTAGGCCTAAGTATAGAACACTATTGCGAGTTCCGGTTTCACCTTGTTTAATTCGTTTAACCTGTTTCTTACGGATTTTATTCAATTCCTCGAGAATATCCTGCTGTTTCTTTACAGCTTCAGGTACGCGGGTGTAATCGTTTTGCTTAATCATTTCCAGGATATCGTCGAAAAGGTCCGATAGCTGGTTACTCAATTCTTTTAGCTCTGCTGCCTGTTCACGGGTTAACCCTCTGTGTTGATTTTCAACATGCTGAAGGCTTGGGCGTGAAACAAACTCAAGCGAGTGGGCAAGCTCGCGGAGGTAGTCTATAACCTGAACGTAGTAATGACCTGTTTCAACCGAATCGGCTTCGAGCTGCTTGAGGACTGAGTAAACGTTATGCTTCATCTTCTTGGCTTCCATGTTCAGCACTTCAACCTCATCGTTTACCTCTTTGAGCAGGCGTCGGTTCTCAGTTGTTAAGCCATCAATTGTCCGGTTGTAAACCTTAATTGATTGCTTAAGGTATTTACGGATTTCGCTGGTGCAGCGGTTCACAATGCTTGCTTCATCAAGGGCTTCCTCTTCAACCAGTTGTTGAGATTTCTTTTTATGTATTAGGTTCGATTTTATTATAAGTCCAACAGCAATTGCAATTAGAATGAAAAGTGCAGGTGCTTTTCCAAAATAGAGCGCAGTGGCTATACCAAAGGCCAATGAAAAGGTTATAAATGCTGTGAAAAACCACCCGGCAATAACGGTAATAACGCCTGTAATGCGGTAAACAGCACTTTCACGGCCCCATGCTTTATCGCTAAGCGATGTTCCCATGGCAACCATAAAGGTTACATAGGTGGTTGACAGGGGAAGTTTAAGGGCGGTTGCAGAGCTGATGAGAATACTTGCCATTACTAGGTTAACCGAAGCACGAACCAAGTCGAACGATGGCGCTTCCTTTGGATTGGAGTATTTTGGGGCCTTGCTAGTATCGAACTGTTTTGCTACAAATTTCCGAACAAATCGGGGAGTAATCTTATCAACTCGTTCGTCAAAACGGCGGGTAATTCTTACAATGGTTCTTGAAAACTGCGTGCTGCCAAATCGCTCTACCCCGCTATCCTGACGGGCAAGCCCTACTTCGGTATCGGTAACAGTTCGAGCCTTACGCGATGTCCAAAGGGTTATTACCATGATTAATCCGGCAATAAAAAGGTATATGAAATTAGTGGATACTTCACCAGCTAACTCAGTCATTCTAAGTGCATCGGGAGAAATATTTGGATTTGCAACATGAATTTGATAGGCTTTAAGGCCTGCCATTGAAACACCAATGAAATTAACAAGGTCGTTTCCGGCAAACGACAGGGCTAGGGCAAAAGTACCCATCAGCACAATAAAACGAAGTACATTGAATTTGAAAAGGCTTACAAATACTTGGAAAATCAAAGTCCAAGCCACAAAGTTGTATAGCAGTATGCTAAAGGTGTGTTCACCTATGTAGTCAATTATATCTTTTGAGATAAATGGGGTGTCCTTTACTCCTTTCATTACAATGAAATAGGTAATAGCTGTCATGGCAATACCGCCCCAGATGCCCCCCACGAATTTCAAACTTTTTTGATAGTTAAAGCTGAAGAGTAAGCGGGCTATATACTGGACAACCATGCCCACAATAAATGCTACAATCACTGAACTCAATATACCCGAAATAATAGCCAAGGCTTTTCCGCTATTTATATAGTTTCCAAGGTTTGCAATGGTTTCATTTTCGGTTTTCATTATTTTGAAAATGGAAACGGCAACAGCAGAGCCTAAAAGTTCAAATACTAGCGATACGGTTGTTGAGGTAGGTAACCCAAAAGTGTTAAAGAAGTCAAGTACTATCACATCGGTAATCATTACAGCAAGAAAGATTACCATTATCTCGGAGAAATAGAAATTTTCTGGGCGGAATACTCCCTTACGGGCAACTTCCATCATACCGCTCGAGAAAAGGGAACCCACCAGCACCCCAGCCGATGCTACTAGTAGTATCCAATGTCGTTTTGCAACCTTGGAGCCTATGGCTGAGTTGAGGAAATTAACAGCATCGTTTGCCACACCTACCACTAGGTCCGATATTGCAAGTAAGAATAAAATACCAACAATAAATAAATAGTATGTTTCCATAGTAATATAATTTGCCGGGCAAAAATACCCTTTCAGTGATTAAATTTAGTAAAAAACATCTTTACTATTGTATTAACCCAATATTAAGTTAATGTTAAGGAATTTATAAAGCACAGTAAATCAAATTGATTTTCTTTTTCTAAACGATACAGGAACTACATCGCCGTTGCTCATGGTGATTAACGCCTCAGGGAAGCGCGAAATCTTTTCGATATGTCGTTGATTTATCAGATGCGATTGATGACAACGCAAAAATCCGCACTCGTAAAGCATTTCGTCAAACTCTTTAAGGGTTCGGCTTACCTTAATCTTATTTCCATCAACAAGATAGAATATGGTTGCATTATTATCGGATTCGCACCGAACAATCTCCGATGTGTTAACAATGTATGCTCCATCGGAATTTCTAAGAGCAAGCAGTTTGTCTCTTTTCCCAATATTCCTTGTATTTTCAATTAGTGCGTTGAGCCTTTCCTGTTGCTTATCGTTAAAAGCTTGCGCTAGTGCAATATCCACCGCCTTAACAAGGTCGTCGGGGTCAACAGGTTTAAGCAAGTAGTCTATAGCGCTGAACTTAAAGGCTTTAACTGCGTACTCTTGGTATGCCGACACAATTATCACCTTAAAGGGTATGGTGTCGAACATTTTCAGAAGGTCGAACCCATGCCCGTCGGTTAGCTGCATATCGAGAAATACAATATCGGGGCTTTGCGATTTTATGAGATTGAAAGCACTTTTTATACTTTCGGCTTTACCAACAACGGCAATAGAGGGACAGTAAACCTCAAGCATTCGGGATAGCGTTTCCCTAGCATGAACCTCATCGTCAACTATAACTGCCTTTACCATTACTTTAAAGGTATTACTATCTGCGCAATTGTTCCTGAAGTATTAGTGTTTATTGTCGATTTATCAGTAATATTTAGCTTTATGCCCGAATTGCCTAACCTTTTAAGATTTTTGATGCGTTCCTTGGTTATTTCTGTGGCTAATGACCTATAGCGTTTACCAGTTTTGATTTGCACCTCACGCGATTTCTCAATGCCTATTCCGTTATCCTCCACCTCTATTACCAGCTGATTTGGCTTTGCAAGGGTATAGCGAATTTCAATTTTTCCCGGCCAATCGATACCGCTTAAACCGTGCTCAATGGCGTTCTCAATAAGAGGTTGCGCAAGCATTGGCGGGATAAGGACAGTGTCAGGGTCAATGCTCTCATCAACGGTTATGGTGTAATCGAACCTACCTTCAAATCGAAGCTTTTGCAAATCGAGGTAAAGTTTTAGGGTTGAAATTTCCCGCTCGATGCTGCAGAGTTCAGCACGGGAGTTTTCCAAAATCAGCCGGGTAAGCTTTGCAAAGTTGGCAAGATACTTGCTGGCGGTGTGGGGTTCGTTTCGGAAAATGTAGCTTTGAATGGCTGTAAGCGAGTTGAAAACAAAATGCGGATTCATTTGCGAGAGCAATACCTGCTGCTCGTATCGCAAAATACGTTTCTTTAATTTTTTTCTGCTGATAATAAGATAGATGAAAGCAATGGCAAAAACAATGGAGTGAATGATGAGCAGGGTTAATTGTGGAGTGGATGATATGAACATGGTGCACATTTGTTTGATACAAATATATGCTTTTTGGCTAAACCAATAATTAAAACCAAATCCGTCAATTGAAAAAACCAATTGACGAATCGACTAACAAAATCTATTCATTCCGAAAGTACGGAATGAATAGATTTTGATAAGTTGGGGTTACATCGATAAGTCAATAGAAACAAGGTGTATACATATTTCTTGTGTTTCTATTGACTAATCTCGGTTAAACTATTGGTGTGCATTTAAATCGAAAATAATAACTTTGCACACAATTAGCACTTCATGAAACGAGGCATATCGATATTGCTTTTTGCACTTGGCGTTGCGATGATGTTTGTTCACTCGCTTGTGCCTCATCATCACCACAACGGAGAGATATGCTTTGTTGGACAAGTACAGGAGTGCTGCCAGCATGGCAATAGTAGTCAGCATAACCACAGTGGTTCACCGCAGAGCCATTCGCACAGTACATCGTGTAGCCTGCTAAACGACCTTGCCCAAGCTGAAAAGTTCAGGCTTATCAATGTTTTGCAAGTAATTTCAAACTTCAATTTTGTAAAGGATTTTTATACAAACCTAAGCAGGTGGATAGATATAGCTGTTAGGCTGGAATTATCGCAGAGTATATTCTTTTCCGATACATTTAAACATTGGCGATCGCCAATAATAAGCAGTCATTCATTCAGGGCACCACCGTTCTAAATCTATTTCGTTTATATGGCGATGAGGTTAGGTAGCTAGCCTCCTTACACATTTATAATCAATTGTTTAGTAATTTAATTTGATTTAGAATGGTTAATAGAAATATTTTACTGATAGCCCTTACTGTTTTGCTTTTTTCATGTGGGGGTAGTCAAAAGCACGATGAGCACGAGTACGAAGGGCATTCGCATGAACAGACCGAACATGCAGCCGAGGAGGTTTCACACTTTACACTTTATGCCGATAGTTTAGAGTTTTACATTGTTGGTAGTCCAATTATCAGTGGCAAAGAGATTGAACTTGCTGCACACATAACAAGTTTAAATAATTTCAAACCTGTTAAGGTTGATACCTTAACGCTAAGGGTAAATGCCGGAGGCAAGTTTTATTCTTTTACCGCTACTGAAACAGGAACTCCTGGTATTTACAGGTTTGTTTTGCTTTTTGAAGTAAGTGGAGAGGCCGAGGCCTTGCTCTACGTGGCCGTGGACGGGGTAAAAAAGTCATATTCCTTAGGACAGTTCACAATATACCATTGCGAGCACGATTGGGAGGAATCGCAAGAGCATTCCCACGTAGTTAATACCATTAAATTTACCAAGGAGCAGTCGTGGTCTGTTGATTTTGCCACGTTAAATGTTATTCCGCAACCCGTAGGGCAGGTTATCCGCACTACCGGCCGAGTGCTACCTGCACAATCCGACGAAGTGGTTTTGGTAGCTGGAATTTCGGGTGTGGTAAACTTTTCTGGAAGGTCAATTTTGCCAGGAATGCAGGTTGGCAAGTCGGAGGTTTTATTTAGCATATCTTCCCAAGGCATGGCCGACGATAATTTTGCCTTACGGTATGCTGAGGCAAAGAATAGGTTTGAGCTTGCCAAATCGGTTTACAATCGACAACAGGCATTGGCTGCCGAACAGGTTATTTCGGCTGCTGAGCTCGAACGGGCAAAAAGTGAATACGAGGTTGCGTACGCCGCTTACAAGGCATTGGAGAAAGGATATAGTAACGATGGCCAACAAATCATTAGCCCTGCGAATGCTGAAGTTTTAAAGGTTTTTGTATCAAACGGTGATTATGTTAACGCAGGGCAGCCGCTGGTTAAACTCAGCAAGCTCTCCATGTGCCAGGTTCAGTGCCATGTTCAACCGCGTTTTCGGAATTTCCTGAACACCATTTACGATGCAAATATTAGGGTAAACCCTTCGGCCGAACTGGTTAACCTAAAAACGTTTGGCGGTACTATTGTGTCGGTTGGAACAGCAATATCAACAGATAACCATTTACTTCCTGTTACCTTGGAATTGCCTGAGATTGCCGAAATGCCTATTGGCGATGTGGTTGAAGTTTATCTGCTTTGCAAACCAATCAGAAACGCCCTAGCTGTTCCCATGAAGGCAATTTTGGAGGAGCAAGGCAACCATTTTGTGATGGTACAGGTTACACCCGAGACTTTTATGAAACGTGAGGTAAAACTTGGAGTATCCGATGGCGAAAGGGTTGAGATAATTTCTGGATTGCAGCCGGGCAATCGAGTTGTTTCCAGGGGTGCTTTGTATATTAAGATGGCGCAGAGTTCGGGTGCCCTTGATGCCCATTCGGGTCATGTCCACTAAAAAAAAAAATTGGGTATGCTCGATAGAATTATAAGTTTCTCGCTGAGAAACAAATACCTTATAATCATTAGCACACTGGTGCTTATTGTTGTAGGATTACGTACGGTGTCCAATATGGATATAGATGTGTTCCCTGACCTTACAGCCCCGACGGTTGTAGTAATGACCGATGCGCACGGCATGGCAGCCGAGGAGGTTGAGAGGTTGGTTACATTCCCAATTGAGACCGCCGTGAATGGTGCTACCGACGTTCGGCGTGTAAGGTCGGTTTCGGCTCAGGGCTTTTCATTTGTTTGGGTAGAGTTCGATTGGGGTGTTGATGTTTTTAGGGCACGTCAGGTTGTAAGCGAAAAGCTAATCACGGTTGCCCAACAAATGCCAATGGGAGTGGGCCAGCCAATGCTTGCCCCTCAGAGTAGCGTTATGGGCGAGATTTTCTTTATTGGCCTCCAAGCCGATAGCACTAGCATGATGGAATTGCGCACCCTTGCTGAGTGGACCGTTAAACCGCTTATCCTGGCAACGGGTGGTGTATCGCAGGTTACCATTATTGGAGGCGATTACAAGCAATATCAGGTAATGGCTAACCCTACACGCATGCTTCATTTGGGTGTAAGTATGAGTGAACTGGTAAATGCCTGCCGATATATTAGCCAGAATTCCAATGGCGTAAATATTCGCGAGTATGGAAATGAGTATGTGGTTCGGGGTATAGCTCGCACTTCCGATATTGAGCAGCTTGGCCAAGCACTTGTAGCTATCCGAAACGGATTGCCGGTAAAGGTTAGCGATGTGGCCGAAATCCGCATTGGCGCTGCCCCTAAAATGGGGTATGCATCGAGCAATGCCGAACCGGCAGTAATACTGGCAATTTCAAAGCAGCCTAACATCAACACACTTGAGGTAACCCGAAAGATTGAGGAAAACCTTGATAATTTAAAAAAATCGTTGCCCTCCGACGTTAGGCTTAATACCAAGATATTTCGTCAGGCCGATTTCATTGAACGCTCTGTAGGAAACGTTCAGCAAGCTTTAGTTGAGGGGGCGGTTTTTGTAACTATTATCCTCCTCCTTTTTCTAGGCAGTTTCCGAACAACAGTCATTTCGCTGCTTGCTATACCTATTTCGCTACTAGCCACTTTTGTGGTGATGAAAATGCTTGGCATCAACATTAATACCATGAGCCTTGGCGGTATGGCTATTGCCATTGGCTCGCTGGTTGACGATGCCATTATCGATGTGGAAAACGTTCATAAACGCTTACGACAGAATCGATTAAAACCCCACAGCGAACGTCAATCGAGTTTTACAGTAGTTTTTGAGGCATCGCGTGAGATTAGGGCATCAATACTAAATGCCACGTTAATAATTATTGTGGCCTTTGTTCCGCTTTTCTTCCTTAGTGGCATGGAGGGACGCATGCTTAAACCACTGGGTATTTCATTTATTGTTTCACTGTTCATGTCGCTGCTTGTGGCAATGACCCTTACTCCTGTGCTTTCACGCATGTTGCTTACAAGCGAAAGGTACCTTAGCCGAAACGAAAACGAGAAATGGCTGGCCGCAAGGCTTAGGAAATGGTATGAAAAATCGTTGCAATGGGCATTAGAGCGAAAAAGAGTTGTTCTAGGTAGCACACTGGTACTATTAGTTGTTGCCCTTTTGCTTTTGCTGGGAATGGGGCGAAGCTTTTTACCTGAGTTTAATGAGGGCTCGTTAACCCTGTCGGTGGTTACACCTCCGGGTACATCGTTGGACGAGACCAATAATGTAGGTAACTATATCGAGAAGCAATTGCTTGCCATACCGGAGGTAACCTCAACTACCCGTCGAACAGGCAGGGGAGAGCTCGATGAGCATTCGCAGGCTACCAATAGCTCCGAGATTGATGTTAACTACCAGCTAAAAGATCGAAGCAACGATGAGTTTCTAGCCGATGTTCGAGCATCGCTTGCCCGCATTCCGGGCATTGCGGCAACTGTTGGCCAGCCCTTGGGTCATCGCATCGACCATATGTTAACCGGAACGCGTGCAAGTATTGCCATTAAGCTCTTTGGCGACGACCTTACCAGGCTTTACTCGCTAGCCAATCAAATTAAAAACCAAATTGTTGGAATAGAAGGTTTAGTAGATGTTAACGTTGAGCAGCAGGTTGAGGTGCCTCAAATTCAGATTAGAGCCAACCGAGCTCTGCTGGCAGAATATGGTATTAGCCTTGAGCAGTTTAACGAGTTTATAGATGTTGTCCTGGGTGGTGAAAAACTTGCCGACATATACGAGGGACAGCAACGCTTCGATTTGGTGGTAAAGCTCGATTCAACTTACACATCTAGTATTGAGGGGATTAAGTCGATACTTATCGATTCGCCAACGCATGGCAAGGTTCCCCTTTACCAGGTTGCCGATGTGGTTTCAGCTGCTGGCCCTAATAGTATCAGCCGCGAGAACGTTCAGCGTAAATTGGTTATTTCGGCAAACGTTGCACAGCGCGACCTGCGCGGAGTGGTTAACGATATACGGAACAAGGTTGATGAAAGCATTACTTTCCCCGAAGGTTACAGAATTGAGTATGGCGGACAGTTCGAGAGCGAAGCACGTGCATCGCGAACATTACTAATTGCCTCGTTAATATCAATTTTGATAATTTTTATGCTTCTCTTTGTGGAATTTCGTAACTTCGGCTTGGCAGGAATAATTTTGCTGAACCTTCCGTTGTCGCTTATTGGCGGTGTTTTTGCCATTTGGCTGACCTCTGGTGTCATAAGTATTCCGGCCATTATAGGTTTTATCTCGCTTTTTGGAATTGCTACCCGTAATGGAATTCTTTTGATATCAAACTATATTCGTCATAGCAAAATGGGTTTAAACATTCACGATTTGGTGGTACAGGGCTCGGCCGACCGGCTAAATGCCATACTTATGACTGCCCTGACGGCTGCACTTGCCTTAATTCCACTCGCCTTTAAGGGACACCTTTCCGGTAACGAGATTCAAAGCCCAATGGCAAAGGTTATTCTGGGCGGTCTATTAACATCAACTTTTTTGAACATTTACATTATTCCTATAGTTTTCACCATGTTTAATAAACACAAAATTGATGATCAACATGATAGCCAAGATTAGGGTAGTTTTTGTTTTGATTGCTCTTACTTGTGTAGGTGTTGTAAGTGCTCAAACCACCCTGGAAAAGGTTTTGCAGCAGGTAGATACCAACAACCTAACACTCAAAGCTCTCAGGCAGAAACTCGAAGCTGAAAGGATATCCTCAAGGATTGGGTTAACACCAACTAACCCTCAGGCAGAGCTTATTTATCAATGGGGCAGTCCGGTTGATATAGGCAACAAAACCACAATTAGCATTACCCAGCAGTTCGATTTTCCAACTGCCTATGTTTATAGAGCAAAACTGGCCAAAAGCACGATTAATGCTTTGGAGTATGACTTCAGGGGGAAACGCAGCGAGGTGCTATACAAAGCAGGACTGCTCTACGCCGATTTGGTTTACCATAATGCCCTTATTGTTGAAGTGCAAAGGCAGCAGAAAAGTGCCATGGTTATAGCCCAGTCGCTAAAGCAAAAATATGAGGCCGGTGAAATTGGTATAATCCCCTACACCCAGGCAGAATTGGTCTACCAGGAACTGAATTCAAGAATATCGCAAGCCAAACTATTGCAGAAAAGCCTTTCCGATGAGTTGACAGCGCTGAATGGTTCGGTTCCATTTGTCATTCCCGATACGGTAATACTTGTTCCTGATTTACCCGATAGTTTTGATGCTTGGTACAACCAAAATGAGCCTCGAAATCCAGAATTGGCTTACCTGAAAAGTGAAATGGAAAATAGTCGCATCAAGCGTAAACTTGCCAAAACTGAGAGTTTACCTTCCTTTAATGCTGGTTATGCAAGCGAAAAAGTTGTAGGTGAGCGTTTTCAAGGGGTTGTTGTTGGAATGTCGGTTCCATTATGGGAAAAATCTAATACCGTAAAGTATGCCAAGGCAAATGAGAGGTATGTTCAGCTACTTACCGACGATTATCTTTTTGCCTATAGGCAAAGTTCAGAGAGGCTTTACAATAGGGCAAAAACATTACGCGAACTAGCACTTCAGCTTAGCGATAATATCAACCGGCTCGATATTGTTAGCAAGTTAAATCTTGCTCTCGAAAAAGGAGAAATATCCATTGTTGAATACTATGCAGAGCTTAACAGCTACAATTCCATAAAGGAGCGTTTGCTCGATGTGCAACATGAGTATTTGAAAGCCTACATTGAATTGAATAGGTTTGCGTATTGATAGTTACTCAAAACACCTTTTGGCGCGCGTCCTCAACCGACGCGTGCTTTTTTTCAATTAATTTGGATTTATTACGTTTTATTATGACCTGTTCCGGTTCATTCTTATTCATTCAGGTATATTTTTGCAATACAAACATAAAAACTGATATGGTATGAAAAAGCCTCATTCATTTACACTGATTATATTGGTTTTGGTATTTATTTACTCATGCACACAAGTTGGGAAAAATATGGCTAATGGCGATACAAAAAGTTTGTTTGTAGGGAAAACATATGAGGTTTACACTACAGCAAACGATTCGGTAACCCGATTAATGCTTACCTCAAACGGGGTATTCAATCCTGCCCGTCAAATATTTGAAACCGAAATAGCCGTTTTTGTAAATCCAAATAAAACATTTCAGGAGATAATTGGCATAGGCGGAGCCATCACCGATGCTGCTGCCGAGACTTTTGCCCACCTTAGTCCCGAAAATCAGAAAAAAATGCTGGAAGCATATTTCCATACCGAAAAAGGCATTGGTTACTCTCTCATTCGCACCAACATTCATAGTTGCGACTTCAGTAGCGGTAGTTACACTTACATTCAGGAAGGCGACAGCGCCTTGTCATCGTTTAGCTTAGCCCACGATATGCAATACCGCATCCCGCTTATCAAAAAGGCTATGGAAATGGCAGGTAGCAAAGCATTGCTTTTTGCCAGTCCATGGAGTCCCCCAGCCTTTATGAAGGACAACAACAATATGTTGCAGGGTGGCAAGCTCTTACCCAAATATTACCAAGCCTGGGCCAATTACATTGTAAAGTTTATTCAGGAGTATGAAAAGGCCGGGGTGCCAGTGTGGGGGGTTACGGTGCAGAATGAACCAATGGCTCGACAGGTTTGGGAATCGTGCATCTTTACTGCAGAAGAGGAGCGCGATTTCCTGAAAAATTACCTTGGCCCAACTTTTTGGAGGAATGGGCTAAAGGAAAAAAAGATAATTGTATGGGATCACAACCGTGACCTAATGCCTCACCGTGCCGATGTTATCTTTTCCGACCCCGAAGCATCAAAATATGCTTGGGGTATTGGCTACCATTGGTATGAGGATTGGTCCGGTGGAAAAAAGATGTACGATAATGTTAGAAATGTTCATGAAAGCTATCCCGATAAGTATATCATTTTCACCGAAGGTACTGTTGAAAGCTTCGTGCCTAACCACTACAATCATTGGCCTAATGCCGAAAAATACGCCACATCAATGATTTACGATTTTAACAGTGGCGCTTCGGGTTGGACCGATTGGAATATTTTGCTCGATGAGCAAGGAGGCCCCAACCACGTTGGTAATTTCTGCTTTGCCCCTATGCACGCCGATACTCGTTCAGGAGAACTGTTCATTACCCCTGCATATTACTACCTGGGTCACTTTTCCAAATTCATTCGACCAGGTGCCCGTAGGATTAGCACCTCGCCTTCGCGCAGTAACCTGCTATCGACATCGTTCCGTAATGCCGATGGTAGTATTGCTACCATTGTGCTTAACACTACCGACCTGCCTGTAAATTATTATCTGCTTTGTAACGATGGCATGGCACCAATTCAAATACCAGCTCATGCAATCCAGACTATAAAGTACTGAAATTTTGAATTTTGTTTTGAAATACTCAGAAACCAATCCCGATAAGCAGGACTGGTCAATCAGTGTGACCATTTGTATTTGCCTTATTCCGAAAGAATCAGCACCTAATAAGATTTTCAAATAGCTAAAAAATTCCTTCCGACTTTAATGGTTTGGTTCTATGCAGCTGAAAAATTCTATCTTTGCTTAACCAAACATTAAACCATGAGCGAGTCGCTACTCGATGCACTCATAAAACTTTTTGCCATTCTGGTAAATATCGAGAGTAAAGCCGATAGCGGTTTTGCTCTTGATGTTCTGGAGGATTACTTGCATCACGATTTTAGCGATGAGCAGGCTAAGGTATTTATTGATAGGTTTACCAATTTTGGCATTAGTTATCGTCAGGAGCTTGAAGATGTTACCCTCGATCGCTTCACCGAATCGCCCATGGTACATGCCATTATCGATTCCATAAACCACGAATTTGAACAGCACCAAAAGGTTTGGCTGGTTTTGCAGTTACTGGAATTTCTTGCCGATAGTAAGCTTAGTACTTCCGATAGGCTTGAGTTTGCCCGTCGGGTAGCAAATCAGTTCAACATTAGCGATTTTGAGTTTTCCAACGGTCGCGATTTTATTCTTAGCGAGTCGCCTGGCCAAATACCTTGGAACCAGCAGGTTCTTCTTATAAGCCCTGAACGCGATAATCCTATCCCTGAAATCAAACATATTGTAAACGAGCGGCTTCAAGGCCAACTTTATGTGCTTCGTATAGCAAGTACAAATACCCTGCTGATAAAGTACTTTGGCGAGTTGGAGCTTTTCATGAACAGCCGAATGCTTAAACCTGGACGAACCTACCTTTTTGGACCCGGTGCAGTGATTCGCGGGCCGCGTATGTCGCCGGTTTACTATAGCAAAGTGGTATCGGTTTTTATACAAACACCCGGGAAACCATTTGTTTCAATAGTAGTTAAGGGTATTGAGTATAAGCACAGGGGAAGCCGTAATGGCATTTACCCATTTTCGTTTTCGGCTTATTCGGGACAACTGGTAGGCATAATGGGTGGGAGTGGGGTTGGAAAATCAACCCTTATCAACCTGCTCAATGGCAACATAAAACCAGCGTCAGGAAAGGTTTACATCAACGGCTACGATGTGCATCGTAGCAAGAGCGAGCTTGAGGGGGTTATTGGCTATGTCCCACAGGACGATTTGTTGGTGGAGGAACTTACCGTTTTCCAAAACCTTTACTACAACGCTCTTTTCTGTTTTAGCCATCTAAGCAAGAAGGAGATTGTTGAGCTGGTTGATAATACCCTAATGGAGTTCGACTTGGTTGAGGCGCGCGACCTTAAAGTAGGAAATCCACTCAATAAATATATAAGCGGTGGACAGCGTAAGCGCCTGAACATTGCCATGGAACTAATGCGACAACCATCGGTACTATTTGTCGATGAGCCTACATCTGGACTTTCGTCGCTCGATGCTGAGCGTATTATGCTTATTTTGCGTAAACAAACTTTCAAGGGAAAGTTGGTTATAACCAATATCCATCAGCCCTCATCGGATGTTTTTAAAATATTTGATAAAATAATTGTGCTTGACCAGGGTGGAAGGCCAATATTCCAGGGAAACCCCATGGACTCCGTGGTTTACTTTAAACGTATGGCCAACTTCTTGAAACCCGATGAGAGCGAGTGTATCACTTGCGGCAACGTAAACACCGATATAATTCTTAGGATTGTTGAAGCTCGGGTTGTAAACGAGTATGGACGATTAACCCGTAAACGCAAGCGGTCGGCAAAGGAGTGGTATGAGCTATACCTACAAAATATCCAAAGCAAGATCATTATTGCTGAGCCAACCTGCCCATCGCCTTTACCTCCTAATAACTTCAAAATCCCGTCGAAACGTAAGCAGATGTGGATTTATTTCAGGAGAAATTTGCGAAGCAAAATTGCCAATTCGCAATTTATGAACATTAGCATTCTGGCTTCTCCGGTATTAGCAGTTATTATCAGTTTCTTCTCTAAATACATTCATGGTACGCTTACCAATCCTAATGCCTACATTTTTAGCGAAAACGATAATATTCCCAGTTTCATTTTCATGAGTGTGGTGGCTATGATATTTTTAGGCCTTACCATTAGTGCTGAAGAAATAATTAGCGACCGCAAAGTTCTTTTCCGTGAGAAATTTCTTAACCTCAGCTACTTCAGCTACATCAATTCGAAACTAGTGGTACTATCCATATTTTCAGCATTTCAATCGTTACTTTTTGTTTTGATATCAACCTATATTCTCGAAATTCAGGGAATGTTCTGGCCATACTGGGCCATACTTTTCTCCACATCGTTTTGCGCAAGCATGATAGGTTTGAACCTATCGGCTGCCTTGAACTCAGTTGTGGCGATTTATGTTATGATTCCTCTAATTATTGTTCCCCAGCTGATGTTCAGCGGAGTGGTTATTAACTTTAACAAGCTACACAAGAGTCTTACCCATCCAGAATATGTTCCGGTTATAGGCGATGTAACGCTGAGCCGCTGGCCATACGAAGCACTTTGTGTACATCAGTTTAGCAGTAATACTTACAACAAGCATTTCTTTTTTATTAATAAAGATATTAGTAACAATAGCTACAATGCTACCCTGCTAATACCAAAACTAATATCGTTGCTTAATGAGGCACAAACCGATTTGATTGTTGGTAAGCAAACCCCACGGACAGGGCAGAGGTTAAGTATTGTGCAGAACGAAATTGAGAAATTGAAGCAGAATTACCCAATTTCAGGGTTTAACTACCCCGACGCTGACCGATTAGGAATAAATAGGGTTTCAACCGATTATATAAAGGTTACACTGGGGAAACTTGACACTTTAAAATCGCATTTCAACTCAAAGTACCGCTTAAGTGTCAAAAAACGCGACGATTTAGTTAAATCGTTGGAGAAAGAGTTTGCAGGTAAAACAACACTTTTTGAGTTGAGCCGCTTGCATCACAATAATGCCTTGGAGGCACTGGTAACCAATAAAAATGATTTTACTAAAATTCTTGAGTTCGATAATAGGCTTATTCGCCGATACGAACCAATTTATGCCTACCCAACCGCTAACAATGGCAGGTCTCATTTCTATTCTTACTACAAAATATTAGGGGATAAGTTAATCCCAACATTTTGGTTTAACTTTATGGTTATTTGGCTTATGTCGGTTATATTTTACTTAACCCTATTAAGTGACATGTTCCGTGTGGTCAATCGCTTTGTTGAGCGTTTCCGCTTCCGTAAGCTCACCTCTCGCATTGCTAGGTATTTACCAACTTAAAAGAAGTGAACAGTTAAAGGCTAAGGGGTACAAGTTTAAAAACGCTAGCCTTACTCGCAAACTTCATCAGCTGGCACGTTTGCTATAGCTAAAAAACATGGGGCAGGGGGCAATATTTCCAATATCCACCAATATTGCACAGAGCTTTGAATTATGAACCAAATCCTTAACACGTCTTTATATTTAGTTACCAAACATTAACCCTTTATTCTGGATTTGCGTACAAGGCTCTATAACCTATCACCATTAAATGCTTTCTAAGGTATTCCTAAAAAATCCTTTTCCTTCATCACATACGATGCCCTAATTATAGCGTATGCAGTAAAATAGCCTAATGCCCCATTGTTTACATTGGTTCGGGGATTAGCAGGTGGTGGACTAAACAGGGGAAACTGTGGGCGCGAGGCTGTTAGTGTTTCGTTGAGGTATTGGAAGTAATCCTTTGTTATTGCACATAATTCTAAAGTTACCTTGCTTCCTACCTTCAGAGTGTCCTTTTCGGGTATAAAGTAAAAGGCTGCCCCCGCTGTATTGTTCCCATTAAAGAACTTATCATCAACTAAAACCAAATTGGTAAGACTATCGCTGTAAAGGATATCGTTTATTTTAACCCGAAACATATAGTAGTTTCGCATGTTTTGTGGCTCTTTAGCAAATCCATTTACCACCCAGCCATCCCAGTTTTTATTGTAGTTTACGTTAATTGAATCCAAATAGTTAGTTTGATAGCCCTCAAGTAGTGTTGGCATTTGAGTTTCGGCTCGAAAGGAACTAGTACCACCCATGTTAACATTTTCGATATAAAGAGTATATGTTGTTGCCGATTTCCCGAAAACGTTTGGTGCAGTGTAGTAGTAACCCGGATTATTGATATCCTCGGTTAAATCTATCTTTGTGCTGCCTTCCATAATGTAAACTGTGGCATTAGAAACGGGCAGGGGAGGAGTAGAGCTATAGTATGGAACCGATTGAATCAACCTGACACAATGGCTCATGGTATCGGTAGTAATGCTTCCATAAACTATCAGCTTGCTGTCCGATGTTTCTAAATCGATATCAATTCGCTCAGTACACGATAATGCCATTAGGCTAACTAAACCGATTATAGTGAATAATCTCTTCATAGCTAAAATTTGAAATTATAGGTTATCGATGGAATAATAGGGAACAAATAGGTTTTTTCGGCATAGGTAATATTTGGGTTCTTCTCGTCCTGAACAAAGTTTATAGTCCATGCATTATGCCTGTTGTATAGATTGTAAATAGATATATTCCATTCGCTTTTCCATTTGCGGCTTAGGCTCTTCCTGGTTTTTATGTTTAAGGCTAAATCAAGCCTGTGGTAATCGGGATATCGTTTTGCATTCCTATCGGAATATATTGGTATGGTGATGTTGTCAATCTCGTATCGTCCGGTTGGCTGGGTGTAAGTTTGACCTGTGGAGTAAATCCAATTGGCCGAAAGTGTAATTTGCTTGTTAATACGGTAGCTAAGTACAAGGGTGGCACTATGGGGTTTATCGAATGTTGCACTGTAAACCTTTCCCATATTTACTCCCTCTGTTTTACGCAAGGTTCTACCGTATGTATAGCTTACCCATCCTTCCCATTTTCCTATGTCGATGCGGGTAAATAGTTCCAAACCGTAAGAGTATGCTTTTCCTTGCCTGATATCGGCTTCGAGTTCATCGTTGAGAAGGACATCGGCAAAATCTTTAAAATCTACAAAGTTTTTCACGTTTTTGTAGTAAACCTCCGCTGAGGTTTCAACTTGGTTATTCAAAAAGTTTCTGAAATAACCCAGTGCCCACTGGTCGGCCTGCTGGGGTTTAATGTTTGGTGAAGCCGGAAACCAAACATCGAGGGGATTACCACCCTGCGAGTTCGATGCCAACTGAACATACTGGGTGGTGTGTGAGTAACTGGCTTTTATGGAACTGCTATCGCTTAATCGGTATACTATTCCCAGTCGGGGCTCAGGGCTTATGTAGGTATTGTATATTTCACCTTTAGGGTGATAGATTCTATCGGTAACTCTGTAATCGGGCGAAATTACGAGGCTTTCACCTTTTCCAATATTCTGAAAAGCTGAAACTCTCAATCCTGCTTTAAAGGAAATCCGACCGAAATCGAACTCGTTCGAAAAGTAAATACCGTGTTCAAGGGTATGCTGTTTGGGTATTTCCCACCGCTGAATAAACGATTGAGGGTTAGTTCCCTTTATTAAACCTGGCATAAATGTTAGGTATGCGCTCGATAAACCAAATTTAAGCTGATACTTTGGCCCAATGGCATAGTTAAAATCAAGTTTTAGGCTAACCTCCTCCATATTCGATTCCCATTTAATAGCGTTGGCATCGTTGGTATTCGATTCCAAAAAGTATGTGTAGTTACTTGTGTTGAGGGTGGTATTCATGAAAAGGTTATGCTTAAAGATATGATTCCACCTTGCCGAGAAGGTTTGATTGCCAAATCCAAAACTGTTAATTTCGCGTCCAAACATATCGCGCCCAAAGTATCCCGAAATAAAGACCCGATTGTTGGGGTTTACGGTCACATTAAGTTTAGCATTTAAGTCGTAAAAGTAAAGTGTACTTTTTTTAAGATCTTCGTTATCGAAGAGCGGGAAGAAGACATCCACATAGGTTCTACGACCCGATACCATGAATGAGCTTTTATCTTTGACTATTGGGCCTTCAGCTGTGAGCCGACTCGATATACTGCCTATTCCTCCGGTAATATTAAAATCCTTACTGTTCCCCTCTTTCATTTTGATATCGAGCACCGACGATAACCGTCCCCCAAACGATGCGGGCATATCCCCTTTATATAGCTTGATATCTTTTATGGCATCGTTGTTGAAAACCGAAAAAAAGCCCATCAGATGGGAAGCGTTGTAAACCGTTGCCTCATCAAGAATAATCAGGTTTTGGTCCGATGCTCCACCTCTAACACTGAACCCCGAACCACCCTCGGCGGTGCTTTGTACTCCAGGGAGTAGTTGAATGGCTTTAATCACATCTACCTCGCCCAAAAGCGCAGGTATTTGCTTTACATTTCTCATGTCAAGTTTTACAAGGCTCATTTCGGTTCGCCGAACATTGCTATTACCCTTTTCCCTGCTAACAACTACCTCCTGAATTTCTTGTGCATTTGGTGAGAGTTCAATATCTAGCCTAATATCTTTGTTGACCTGAATTATTTTTTCTTCAGTTTTATAGCCTAGGTAGCCAAAGGATATTACATGCTCACCTTTGGGTAGAGATATAATGAAATACCCATAGCTATTTGTGGCTGTGCCAATGTTTATCCCTTTTGCAATAACTGTTGCTCCAATCAGCATTTCGCCAGTTTGAGCGTCCTTTAGGTATCCGCTAACATTAAACTTTACTTGTCCCCACAATCCATGATGGGAAGTTGAGAGAATGAATACTATGCTTAAAATCTTTTTAATCATGGTATAAAAAAAGCTAGGCTTGGCTCCTAGCTTTAACAAGTTTTATGCCAAATTAGTTCGATTTGATAAGTACCCAATTCTCCAAATCTTCGGTTGGGTTAATACCCATTCTTAGAACAGGTGTTTGTTCCTTGCTATTCAGAAGAACCGATTGGAGAGGTACTATTTCATCCAGATAACTACTTAGCTCTTTAAATGTTATATTGCCTTTGGTTTCCTTCAACTTTTTAAGCAGGTAATAGGTAAAAAAGCCATGATATTTTTCCTTGAAAGGAAGGGCAGTTTGCTCACCCGATACAGCCGATAGGGTGGCAATATTCCCTTGAAGCACGCTTTCGGTTGGGCGTACCTTAACGCCACGGGCAGCAACCAGTTCTTTATTACGGGCACCTCCCGAAAAACATGCATCAAGGAAAACAATCACTCTTTTCGATGGGTATTCGGTTAGCTTAGCGTATAAATCGTTAAGTTTAATACCATCACGCGCATTTTGCCCGCTGATATCAACCGGAATGAGATATGGCTCGCGGGTAGCCTCATCGGGCAGGCCATGTCCTGCATAGTACACAAATACCTCGGCTTTCCCTTTGGCGTTTTTAATAAGAAGGTTTGTTTTAGCTATAGCTTGGTTCATTTGGCCTACGGTAGCATCGAGTAAAAAGATGATGTTGCTTTCAGGAATACCTAAAATCTTAGTAGCGTACTCCTTAAACGCGCTAGCATCGTTACGGGCAAAATCAACGTTAACCTCTTTATTCAGGTCAACCTGTTTGCTGCTGTAATCTTCGTTACCAATAATTAGCGCAAAGCGCAAGGGGAATTCCAGGTTGTTGTTAGGAATATCAACATCAACATCCGATAGTTTTTCGAACATGTAGCCTTTGGCCTCGGGTGCAGTAACGTAAACCTGTTTAACCACAGTATCGCGAATCACCACGTAACCGGCCGATTCTTTCTGGAGGGTTGCAATAACATCGTTATCGTAGTAGTATGCCCCACCTGAAATGAAGTCGATACCAAATGCTGGAATGGCAGCAACGTTAAGGAATAAGTTTAGCCAAATTTTACTGCTTACCTCAGCATTATCGGTATAAGTGTAGGGAACAAAACCTTCCTTACGGAACTCATATATATACTGGTTTCGCCCATTTATAGTTCCTTTCTTTACCTTTCGGTTTACCCAAACATTGCAGGGTGTAGTTTTATTGGTGCTCTTGCCGTTAATGTAAACTTCAGCTCCAATTGGGTTCGATGTTAAGCTAACCTTTTGCTTTGTGGAGTTTAAGATGGTTGCACAGGCACCCATTGCTAGCATTCCCAGTAAAGCTGCAATTCTAAATAAATTGCGTTTCATAGGTTGGTTAGTTTGGTTTGGTAATACTGTTTACTACAAAAACTATGCTACTAGAAATCAACTTTTACCTTAAAAACTACTTTTTTAATAAATCCTTCGCCTATAAGTGGTGCGTGGCAATCGGAAGGGAAAAAAATAGCGAACTGGTTTGGTTTTAGGGTAACAAAACATGCGGGTTGGTCAGAGTAAAAGGTTATGTCGTTATCGCTATTATAGGGTTCTTTAATGGCATTACAGGTTTGTCGGTCGCGCCATCCCATTGTTTCTTCTCCTTGCAAACATATTTGTATATCGATATACCTATCATGTGATTCTAAGAAAGCGTCGCTGGCATTGCGGGCTTTGTTAAATGAGGGAATGGCAATAAGGTTTTCGCCGTCGATGTATATTTTTTCGCCGGGTTTACTGAAATCGAGAGTTATTAGTGCCTGCTCAACCCGCCCAAAAAGGGGGTGAAGTTTGAGGTAAGTACCAAATTCCGATAATGGGGCTAAAATCATTCTTCCAATTTTGTCGTAAAAATAGTTTATTTTGATAGTTTAGCAATAATGAGATTAACAGTTTTTCCATGCTATCTTTGCACAAATTTTACCCATGAAAATTGTTGCCGATAGCCATATTCCTTACCTAAAAGGTGTTTTTGAACCCTTATTTGATGTTCAGTATTTACCGGGGCATCTTATTGATAGGGATAGCGTTAAGGATGCCGATGTGCTGATTATACGAACCCGAACCATTTGCAATGCCAATTTGCTTAAAGATTCAAAGGTTAAGCTAATTGCTTCAGCAACAATTGGATACGATCACATTGATACCCAGTACTGCAATGCCAATGGAATAACGTGGTATACCGCTCCCGGTTGTAATGCTGCTGCTGTTCAGCAATGGGTGGGGGCTGCTCTTGTTATATGGATGTGGTCAAAAAAACTTAATCCACAGTCGTTAACTATTGGAATTGTTGGTGTTGGGAATGTTGGTAGCAAGGTGGTTGAACTTAGTAATGCCTTAGGCATGAAAGTGGTATGTTGCGACCCCCCAAGAGCAGAAACCGAGAACTTATCGACATTTGTTGACCTAAACGAATTGCTTAAGGTTTCTGATATCATTACCTTTCATGTACCCTTTACTAAATCGGGCAAATATCCTACCTTCCACATGTTAAATGGCCAAAACTTGGCCTTTTGCAAGCCAACCGCATACATTTTAAACTCATCGCGGGGTGGAGTGATTGATGAAACGGCTCTTATACATTTTTTAAAGCAAAATCCCAAAGCCGATGTAGCTATTGATGTTTGGGAGCAAGAACCCCAATTGAACATGGAGTTAGCAGATCTTTCCCTTGTGGCAACACCTCACATCGCTGGTTACTCTCTCGAGGGGAAAGTAATGGCAACCAAAATGGTGATTGATGCTATTAGCCATCACTTTAATCTTGGGCTTGAACCATGGTGGCCTATTCCAAATCCACTTGCCGAATTGCAGGTAATTGATTCCGCCGCCAATCTTTTTGATGCCATCGTTAAATCGTATCAGGTTGAAAATGATGATATTCGAAATATAAATTTAACTTTTGAGGATTACCGGAATACTTATAAATATCGACGCGATTTTACAGGCTATAGGATTCTGAATGCAAACGCTGATGGCCCTAAGTTGATTAAACTTGGGTTTAAGGTTGATAAATTTTGATTTTTAGTAGGGGATTACCCAAAGTACCCGCTCTTCGTCTATGCACTGGTCAATGAGCCTCATCAAGTGCCTATTTACTTGAATAAGTCGTCGAATGTACCCTTTCCAGTGCTTTTCGTATTCAGGGTCAATTTGCTTTAGAACTTCGAGCAAATCTTTACCCAAAAATACTTGGCTCAAGTACTGCTGGAACTGCGATACATTTTTTATTACAAGCAGTTTTTCAAGGTTAACAAGCAATTCGTTTCGAAGGGGAATGAAACGGCGGGCATTATACATGGTGGGCGAAATGTAATCGAACAAATGGTGGCTACGTTCAAAGCATCCTGCAAAGATGTTGAACACATTTGTTTGAAGGTAATACGACTCTTCATCGCAGCGAATGTAGTTTTCAGCATCACCTGTAATGTTAAACTCAACGAAATCAATTATTTCGTCTTTTTTTAACAGGCTAATCCGCATTTTGCTACTCGTGGGTAAAGGCATAAGTCATATTTTTCAATTCAAATATACTAACTTTATTCATTTACTCTTAAATTTTTTTTTAACAATTGTTTATTCTGATGTAAACATCCTATTTTAGCAGTATAATAAAAATGCATAGAAAGTGACCGGAACAATCATTAACGTCATAGCCGTGTTGGCTGGTGGCTCAATAGGATTGCTTATAGGATCTCGTTTGCCTGACCGATACAGCAAAGTTTTTTTTCATGTAGTTGGGCTGTTTACTCTGGTGCTGGGACTATCGATGGCTATCAAAACAAATGAGCCTCTTTTAGTTGTATTCAGTTTGATTTTAGGTGTACTATCGGGTACTTTACTCGATTTGCAGAGTAAGCTCGACAATTTTTCGAGCAAGCTGAAAAATCGCTTTAAAATTTCAGGCAATCGTTTCTCGGAGGGATTGGTTGTTGCCTTTCTTCTTTATTGCATGGGCTCGTTAACGGTGCTTGGGGCCATTGAGGAAGGAACCGGTGGAACTCCTAAACTTTTTTACCTTAAAAGTTTGATGGATGGCTTCTCATCCATTGTTTTGGCATCTACACTTGGGGTTGGGGTACTTTTTTCGGCCCTACCTTTGCTCATCTACCAGGGTGGGTTAACTTTAATTGCTTCATATGCAGCCAGTAGCTTAACCAACAGCATGCTCAACGAACTCTCGGCGGTTGGCGGCATTCTGTTAGTTGCCTTAGGCTTTAATATATTAGAGATAAAGCGTTTTGATGTAATCAACATGCTGCCTGCATTACTATTTATCGTTTTACTAATGCTACTTTTCAGCTAGCCATGAACCAGAATTCACATATCGATAATCTCACTAATCTCTACATTAAGGTTTATGGGCATTCCCCTGAAAACGTTGTACTGATGCCACGCTCCGGCTCATCGCGCGTTTACTATCGAATTATATCCAATCAAAAGTCCTGCATTGGAACATTTAATGATGATGTGAGGGAAAACGAAACCTTTATATACCTTTCGAATCATTTCGGCTGTAAAAATATCCCTGTTCCAAGAATTTTGGGCATTTCGGTGTGCAAGAAGTATTACCTGCAAACCGATTTAGGCACTTTGTCGCTGTACGACATCATTACCGATACGGGTTCTGATAGTTTAGCGATCGAGGGTTTGATTAGAAATTCTATAACAAACCTTGCCAAGTTCAATGTCTTGGGCTTTAATGGCATTGACCCCGCAAAGCTATATCCGGTCTCATATTTCAATGCCAAGTCGGTGATGTGGGACATGTACTATTTTAAGTACTGTTTCCTAAAACCATCGGGTATAACCTTCGATGAAGCAGAACTTGAAAAGGTTTTCGATTACCTAAAGGAGAAAGTACTCAGTGGCGATAATCAGTTTTTACAATTCCGCGATTTTCAATCACGGAATATAATGATATCGGGTCAGGAATCTTACTTTATCGATTTCCAAGGTGCAAGAATTGGTTCAGGCCTATACGATTTGGCTTCATTTCTATACCAAGCTAAAGCTAACTTTAGCGATTCCCTTCGGCAGGAGTGTTTATTGCACTATACCGATGAAATATCAAAATATAGACCAATTGATAGGAATGCATTGATAAGCCTGTTCCCATACATGGCTATTTTCCGCATACTGCAAACACTTGGAGCTTATGGCTTCAGAGGTCTTGTTGAGCGGAAGGCTCATTTCATTCAAAGCATTCCGCTTGCTTTACAAAACCTTGCCAATTTACTGATGTCGCTTGACGATACTCGATTATCATACCTTAGCCATTTGCAGCTTGAGCTATCCCAAATGTTTAAGGTTGAACACTTTAATGGTTTTGATGGTCTCTCCGTTCAGGTGTATAGCTTTTCCATAAAGAATGGTTACCCGCCACTAAATCCCGAGCATGGAGGAGGGTTTGTGTTCGATTGTCGCTTTCTCCCTAATCCTGGGCAACTTGATGAATATAAAAGTTATACAGGCCTCGATGAACCGGTTATCAATTACTTAAACTCACTGGACGAGGTGAGGATTTTTTGCGATAAAGCTTTTACATTAGTAAAATCGGCAATCGATAAGTATTTGTCCCGAAATTTTAAACATTTATCTGTTGGTTTTGGTTGTACTGGTGGCCAACACCGCTCTGTGTATTGTGCTGAACAGCTCATTAAGTATTTGAAGAGTAATTATGGTAGCTCAAATATTCAGGTATTGGTAAAACATATTGAACTGGAAAAGCGCTAGTTTTATGTCGAAAAAGAAATGTGAAAAAGGTAAAGCAGGGATTAAAGTTGAGGGTAGGGAATACACCTGTGCAAAGTGCGGAGCGTCATCTAATAAAAAGGCAAAACTTTGTAAACCTGTAAAATTGTAAATCTATATGAGAGCAATGATTTTAGCCGCCGGTTTAGGCACCCGCCTGTTACCCTTAACTGCCGATAAGCCCAAAGCCCTTATTGAGGTTAACGGAAAAACTTTGCTTGAAATATGCATTAACAACTTAATTAGCTTTGGATTTAACCAAATAGTTGTTAATGTTCATCATCATGCCCAACAAATTATTGATTTCTTGAAGAATAACAGTTTTGATGCTCAGATTGATATTTCTGACGAAACCGAAAGGTTACTCGATACCGGCGGTGCTATTGTTCATGCTCGTAAATTTCTCGATCAGGGCGACCCTTTCTTGGTTCATAATGTCGATATAATATCGAACATTGACTTGCATTACTTATATCAGTATCATCTCAACTCAGGGGCTCTCGCCTCTCTTGCCGTTAGTAAAAGGGAGGCCTCACGTGTATTCCTTTTCGATGAACAAATGGCACTCTCCGGTTGGCGAAACATGGTAACCGGTAAGGTCATAATAACTAACCCATCAAAAGTACTTACTGCTTTTGCGTTTTCCGGAATACACGTTATTTCCCCAGAAATTTTTAAGCAATTACCCCCAAAGGGTGAATTTTCTATAGTTGATGCATACCTTAAAATATCAAAGGAATTTTTGATTCAAGGTGTCGATTTGTCCCATTCCGATGTAATTGATGTAGGAAAGCCTGATAGCTTGCAACTTGCATCCCAATTTGTTGCCAAATAGATTTTATAGTTATTTAATCGATTTTGATTTTATATTATTTTGCTGAAAATTTTCTGCTTGTCTAACAGCACATTGCTATTATTTTTTTATTTTTTTCAAAAAAAGTAGAAAATAGGCTTGCGTAATTAAAACGGACTGCTTACTTTTGCACCCGCTTTCGGACGGAGAGCGGCGCCTGGGGGAGCGGGGATGGAAAAAAGCGGGGAGTACCCCTTGCGCGGGAAAGAAAAAGTTACT